>JBBAQX010000085.1:0-16589 GCA_040400085.1 Lysinibacter sp.
AACTTGGAGGGGGTTTAGTTGTGCGCCCGAAGGGATTCGAACCCCTGGCCTTCTGGTCTGGAGTCTCGGGGGTCGATGACCTGCTAACCATTTGGGCGGCTACCGACGTGCTCGGGGGTGTCCGATGACTACGTTCAACATATGCGTTGACGAGGGTTGCCCGTCGTGTGGCCGGATCGAAACCGGGTGTGAACTCGGGTCCGATATGAAACCGATTCGAAACTACTGCCGTAAGTGCGGCTGGGAGGTTGCACGATGAGCACACCAGACACTCAGGCAATCGAGATGATGAACGCGATCATAGCCGATCTGACCGCGACCGCGACCTATTACGCCAATGGTGCGAATAGCGCTGAGACAACGCGGGATGCGCTCATGCACTATGCCGACAAGCTCGAAGATGCGTCGTCACTAGTCAACGCCACGACGTGGCCCAATACCACAAAGTAGAAGGTTTCGCTTCTTAATACCATACGACAATGACAATTACAAGAGCGACTGTTCCCACCGCGTGGGAACCGCTACTATCCCAGTATCTCGCCCACTGTCGGGCATCCGGTCACACCAAGCAGAGCATCGAGAGCACACGGCAGCGGCTCGGGCATATGATGCGACGTATCGAGTGTGACCCTGCCGACCTGCGCAAGCGGAAGCTTACCGAATGGCTCGGGTCGCAGACGTGGGCGCAAGAGACGCGGCGTGGTCGGCACAACACGTTTCGGGGGTTCTTTAAGTGGGCGCGTAAACGTGGCCTCATCGAGCGCAATTTAGCGGGGGCACTGCCCCGGGTAAGCGCCGCCGCGCCTAATCCCATGCCCTGCCCCGAACGCGTCTACAAAGAAGCGGTTATGCGTAGCGATGCGCGGGCGCGGCTCATTCTCAGGCTCGCGAGTGAAGAGGGTCTGAGGCGGTCCGAGATCGCCCAGGTACACAGTGACCACCTGGTTGAAGACCTCATAGGCTGGTCGCTCATTGTCAAGGGCAAGGGCGGCAAGACGCGCGTACTTCCACTTACCCCGGGCATTGCTCAAGCACTCCGAGACCTACCAGAGGGGCACGCATTCCCGGGGGCAGACGACGGGCACCTATCCCCCCGGCGTGTTGGGGAGATTGGCGCGGGGGCGCTCGAAGGCAAGTGGACGCTCCACAAGCTACGCCACAAGTTCGCCACGGCAACGTATCGAATTGATCGCGATCTTCTGGCCGTACAGCAGCTACTCGGGCACTCGACCCCGGCAACCACGCAAGTCTATGTAGCGGTGGATCGTGAACACCTACGGAAGACATTGCTAGCCGCCGCAGTGTAGCATTACATTATGGTGAGAAGAAAATCTATAGCAAGACGTTTGCCCTACATCGTTTATCGAGTAGAGCCGACAGACAACGGGGCGATAGCGTATAAGGCATGGATTGGGGATAAGAACGGGCGGTTGATTCGTGACAAACGACTAGGGGATGCAACCTTAACCGATTGGGCCGCTGAACCAATAAAGGGGCAGTGGATAGTTAGCAACGATACAGATGCTATTCACGGCCTTCCGGAAGAGGTTCGTAACGGTCTCTGGGAATTTGACGACGCATTGCGTAAGGCAATGGGGTAAGACAACACAAAGCACCGCTATGCAGGTATGGCGGTGCTTTACTATGTGGCCCTGCAGGTCTACTTGTGACCGTCTATTTGAGATAGAAACTCTGCTGGGTCGCGGTGCCTGCCCTCATGCCACGTTTCAAAGTGTAGATGTGGGCCGACAGCGCTTGTTCCGGTTTCGCCTACCAAGCCGATCACTTGCCCCTCGGCTACCTTGGTACGTTCCTTGACTAGGGCAGGGTCGAGGAGGTGGAAATATTTGGTTTTCCATCCGTTCCCGTGGTCCACAGTAACCGTGTTGCCGTTCGCCGGGCTATAGCGTCGGTCGGTGACCACACCGGCGAGGGGGGCGCGGACGGCGCTCCCCTGCGGTACGCGGTAATCAATCCCTAGATGAAACTGTCGGCGGGTCGATCCGGGTAGAACGCGTTCACCGTAGGGGCTGCTGATGGTTCGTTTCCAAAAAGGCTCACGCATGGGTATCACTCCGATGCTTACCGCGCGGGGCGTTCCAGAGCGCTAGGCCATTCGACGCGATAAGGGCAGCACCTAGCGATACCCAGGCGTCAACTTGGCCGGTCGTGGCTACCCCATGCTGTATAGCAACGGCACCGGCGGCAATCATGATGCTGTAGGCCCATTTTCTGGCGGTGGGTGGCATTCTTAGTTTCCCTCTTCTCTCTTAGGTGGCTTGAGACCGGCGCTGTAGATAAAATCAATAAGACTGCGGATGTAGTCCCAGTCATCGCGCGCAGACGATTCGAGCCGAACGATTCGATCTTCCAGCTTGTGAATGCGCGTGGTAAAAAAGCCGGTGATAAGGCTACCGACGATTACCACGAGCATCCCTAAGATTGCTGTGTCGAGCTGATCGATTACCATCCGCACCGCCCCGGCGCGCCGTTACAGCGATGATCCGCGCGCTCGCGCGGGCAGAGGCCAATCAAGTGCGCAATTCTGCGGAGGAGGTTACGCACGAGTGGTGCCACCTATCGCCATTGAATGCCATAGATCAAATTGCCGATCATTGCCGTCAACGTGTCGGGTAATGATCTGCTCCGACTGCTTGACCTCCTCGTCTGTGGTCAGGTGCCGATAGTAGCCGGGACCGATCAAAGCGATACCGCGCCCGGGTGATTGAATGCGAATCATGCTGTACTCTCCTAAATCGAGTGTGGTTGTAGTGGTGACGGTGCGGGGGTTGACAGGTCGTCCGTTGACACGGGTTTCGTAGTGGAGGTGAACGCCGGACGCGAGACCGGTAGCCCCCGCGCCGCCAACGATCTGGCCGACGGTAACGCGCTGGCCGACGGTGACGGCAAAGGTCGATAGGTGCCAGTACCACGAGGTGAGACCACCGCCGTGATCCACACATACATACATGCCGCCGAACTGATCGCGCTGGGCGCGGGTCACCGTTCCGGGTCCCGCTGCGGGAACAGGGTCACCTTCACGCGCTGCAAAGTCCATTCCGTCATGATGCGACGCGGCAGTCACGCCGGGGACTGCCGCGCGGGGGCCAAAGTCGGACGTGAGACGATCCAGGGATAGCGGCCATTGCAAGGACATCATTAGGCACCTACCGGGGGGCCAATGTACCGCAGGCTAATGCTCATGCCTGCGGCTGGGGTGGTCTGTAACTCGGTCGCTGCGGCCTGCGAATATCCCCACAATCGAATTGTGTCGGAGGGGGTCAAGCGGCGCGTGAGGCCAGGATTAGCCAGGACAAAACCCTGCAAAGCGTATTGTGTCTGGCCTCCGAGAAGATCGGTCGGGCGCGCGGGCGCTGTAGCACCGGTAGTGAACCCAGTTAGCAAAGCTACGGGACCGGTTCCCGCTGTCAGTAGCTCAGCTTCGATCCGATAATCACCCGCTATCGGTGGCTTCCAGCCAGACGCAAAAGCACTCATGCCGCCTTGTAGGCGCGCGGGTGCCCAGTATGACGAGGATGAAATATTGTCGTATTGCCCGTATCGGATAGTGACAGGCACGGGCGCGCGGAGAACCTGCCCGAAAGGGAGAGCGCCGCTGACAGGGTACCATCCTGCGGGGGTAGTTCCCGCGGGATTTGATATTGCATTGTAGGTTGCAAAATACCGTTCAACGCATCCTGTATCGGTGCGGGTCGTAATTGCGCCCTTTGCTTGTAGGGCTAGGCGCGCCTGCTCGGTGGCTGGCGTGCCCCAATAGGCATCACGAGCGGCGGCGGATGCTGCTACAACATGCTGCGGGTTCGTTACCGGCTTGAGCGCTGCGGTTGTGAGTGCAGTATCAAAACCGACGGCCATGTCTTTGAATCGTGCGGGTAGGTCGGCGGCGAGTGTGCTGGAATCTGGGTAGGGAATATTCCAACTGGGCGTATTGGGCATTAGCTTGCTCCTTGGGTTGCTAGGGCGAGATCGCCGATAGTTATAGTGCGGTCGAATTGGGCGGCGGTTGGGGTTCGGTTGGTGACGACTTGGCCCCAGGTGAGCGCGCCGCGCCCGCCGCCGCGCGTGGGTGCGAAGGTTAGTTCGTGTCGCCAACCCTGGTCAAATGTCAGGGTGCCGCCGATGATGTTGACGACTGAGGCGACAGGGCTGAGGCGGGCATACTGGGAGCCTGAGAGGAATAGCGAAACCTTACCCGGGGTACAGCGCATGATCTGGGCGAGCACCGTAGCGGATACCTTATCGCCGTCGCGCTGCACATCGAACACGACCGGCGGCGGCGCAACCTTACCCCGCAATTTCTTGAGTGCGTCGATGATTCGTTCTTGCATACTCTGAGTCATGCCCCCGGCCCACAGGGGGTAACCGTCTTGATCGGCGTTCACGCTGAGCGGTGTATCAATCACGAGTTGTGAACGGGCCTCTGTCTGGGTAGCAATATCGACTGAGGCCGTGACAGACTCGCGGCGGGTGGGTGCGGAATATCCGTAACTACGACCGGATGCGAGGGTTTGGCGTGAGTAGATGCGCAAAAAGCCGTTGAGGGTTACGTGACTGATGCTGTCGGGGAGCGCTGAATGTATGGTTCCGTCTCCAGTCATCTCTAGCAGGGCAGCGGGTAGGGTTCGGTCTATTGCTGTTCCGACGGCCATAGCGATTGTGCCGCCTGAGTATTTGAGCGTAGTTGTGAGTTCATCGCCGGGGCCAGTGACGCGGACACGGTTGCTAGCAGGGTCGTAATAGGGGTATGCGAGTTCGTCAATTGTGTAAGTTTCGGAGGTGATTTGCCATGAGGTTACAAGGTCATCGCCGGGGCGGTCGTTGACGGTGTTTGCCCCCCATGCGGGATAATCAATACCTGAAACAATGCTTTTTGCTCCGGCGTTCATGACGTGATCTAGTCGCCAATTGAATGTGTTGTTTTGTCCGTTGTCCACGAACCACGCGGGCATGGCGGAGGCTAGCTGTATCCACTCCTTAACCTCGGGGAGGTAGGACGCGGGAACGGGTGGGGGTTGTATGTATTGGCGGCGGAGTTCTGCCCCTTTGTCTTGCGCTGCGACTGTCACTTGCCATGCGGCGCGGTTCTGCTGTAGGCCACGGTCGAACCATTTGACGGGGCGATATGATACGGAATCTACGCGGCCACTAAACAGTTTTCCAAAAGCCGTCGACACTTCAAGGAGTGAGCGAAATAGTTTTGCGTCGCCGGTGAGGGTGCCGTCTTGGTCTACGACTTGTAGGCGTGCTGAGATGGGCGGCACCTCGGTGAGTAGTTCGGTTCGGCCCCAGGTGAATGTTAGCCCGGTGAGGGCTGAGAGGTCTGCTTCGTTCCATCCGTCGGGCAGGGTGCGCCCGTTGAGTATGACGATTGGGGGGTATTTTAGGGTTACCATGCTGATTGTCCTCCTGCGGCTAGGCTTCCTCGGCGGCGCTGGTCGTCTTGTACGATCTCGCGTATTTGACGTGCGGTTGATTGCGCGTCTAGTGCGCCGCTAATGTTGAAAACGAACGTATCGCCGGTTTGTGTTTGCGGGCTTGGCGTGGTGGGCGTTGCGGCCCATGTAGGCCACCCTCCGGTGCCGGGGTCAACTTCGGCGGCGGCGAAGCCGGGTTCGCCGGTGTGCTCGATCTGCCCGCCGAAACCGTCGAATTTCACTAGATCGGATTGCATTCCGAACAGGCGGGCGAGTCCGTTGATTCCGTCGGTTATCCACCCTATGAGTCCTTCAATCCATCCAACAATGTTGTCTATAACGTCCTGGGCTACGGCTCCGACTTCTTCCCAGTGGGTAACCATCAGCACGATAATCGCAATGAGTAGGCCCACGGCGATTATGACTAGTCCTATGGGGTTGGCTGTCATGGCTACGTTCCACAGCAGTTGCGCGGCGGTTGCGACTTCAGCGATAGCGCGGTATGCCTTGATTGCAAGAATGCCTGATGCCAGGATCGCGACAAATCCCCCAAACGCGATAATGAGAGGGGTTAGGAACTCGCTGTTTTGGGCGAACCCTTCGGCGAGATCGCCCGCCACAACGGCCCCCCACACCATGAGCGGCAACAGGCCTTCTCCCAGTGTTGCTAGCGCCTCTTCATAAAGTGCGTTTGCGATTTGTTGGGAACCGGCGGCGGTGTCCGATTCAGCGGCGAACATTCCGGTGGCGTCTGCCGTTTGCTCGGTCAAGAGCGCTAGCGTTGCTTGCGTCTCGGCGGCGCGTGCGGCGTCTCCGGTTAGGCCGGTGAGTCCCAGAGAGGCTAGCCGGCTATTGATGTCGGCTTGCTTGATCGAGACGCCGTAGCGTTCGATAGGGTCACGCTCGCCGCGTAGGAGTGACGAGAGGGCGCTTACCGCGTCGGCAGTGGAGCCGCCGAACGTGGCGGCCAGGTCGGCACCCTTGGTTATCAGACTGTCGGTTTGGCCGACAAGTTGATCTGTCGAGACTCCCATGTTTTTGAGTTGTGCACCAAGTACGGCGGCGGTTTCTTTATAGGCGCGTTCTGACAATCCGACGGCGCGGGCGGCGTTATCGGCGAGCTTGTCCACGGCGGCGGCTTGCGCTCCGAATACCGATTCGACAGCGCCGGATGCCTGTTGAAGATTCGACGCGGCGTTACCTGCCTGAACGGCCATTGCGACTATACCGGCGAGAGCGGCGGCGGATGCTATCGCAACCTTGTTGAGTGACGATTCAAACGCGGCGGCGCTTGTCTCGGCTTGCTTATATCCCTGGGTGGCGTCTTTGGCGTCGGTGACGATCCGCACGGCGAGAATCGCGGTTTTGGATGACATGCGGCGCTCCTAACGTTTTCGGGTTTCGAGAATTTCAACAATGGTTGCGATAGCCTCATCAGTGGCTTGTTCGAGCCATTCCATAGACAGGCCCGTCGCTAAGGCAATGTGGATTAGGAGCCGGACGCGTGATCCGGCTGGGTAGGGAACAGGGTTGCGTTACGGCTCTCGATCTGTTCGCTTGAGAGACGGTTACCGGTTTCGTCCGACGCGAACACGTCGAGACAGCGCCCGTTGAACGCTTCGAACGTCTGGTTATCTGGCAGGTGACCGGCGATTGAGAGAGCGTGCCAAACGAGGTACGTTACCCAGAGTTGCGGGGCGTCTTTTTGCGCGGGTAGGTTCAGTCGGGCGCGGTTCATATCGAAATGAACGATGTTGCGGTTGTCGGTCTGTACCGTGTAATTGCGGGTTTCGCCGTCGGCGTCGGCAAGGGTGGCGGTAAGTATGGGTGAGGAGATCACAGTTATTTTCCTTCGATTTTGTTGTTGACAGTTATGAGGTATTTTTCAAGCACTCGAACCCATGCGGGTTCGGTTTGCTGCGCTGCTCGGGTAAGGAACAGGGTTGCGGGGATTTTTCGGGCGGGCCATCCCCAATGATGAACGGCGGCATACGGTACGCCACTGTTGCCCTTGCGGTTGTTTCCGCCTCTGAGAATCGCGGCGGTTTTGGTACCGCTTCCTCGGATACCGTCGCGGAGCTTGTGCGTTTCCCCGACGGGCGCTAGCGCCTTGGCAGCGCGGGCGGCGATGTTAGCCACATCCTGATGGGCGTTTTTCAGGTCTGTGAGGTCGTCACCGGCGGCGCGGAGGGTGGCGCGCAGTTTACGACCCCCTTCCACCTGGTAGAGGCCGGGTTTAGACACTTGCGAACACCGGTTCGCCGATGAGGTCGAACTCCACATCGTTAGCGGGCTTGGTCTTGACCTCTCCCCCAATGTCGATAGGTTCGACAACCAGGGTTCCGCTAATCTTGCGAGCCAGTGCCACATTAGGAATGTAGGTAAATGGGTGTTCCTCTCCCCGGTGCTCGTAGAGCCATTCAGTTGTGGAGTTCAACACTCCAAAGTCACCCTGCAGGGTGACTTTGAGCGCAAACGTTTCGGTTCGTTCGCCGGGGGCTTGTGCACCTGACAGAACGTTAATCGGGTCGCCCTTGTCTACGGACGGCACGAGGGTAGCGGCGGTGCATTGGTTCGAGAAGTTCATAAGGGCGGCGGTTGCGCCGATAGTGAGCGTGCCAGGGCCAACGGCTGGGGCTTGAACAGTAGACAAGGTTAATCCTTAGAGTTCGTGAGTAAATAGGGCTGGGTTGAGGGTGAGGGTATAGGCGGGGTAGCCGGTGCCGTTTTTGGTAACGAAATAATCAGGTTCGGCACTGGCAAGGTCGAGACGGGCAGTTACGAGCGCGTCAATGATGCGATCTAGGCGTTCCCACGCGGTTACGACATCTTGGGGTGGGCCTGAGATTATCGTGACTTCGAAGGTCGATTCGACTTGTGTGAAGGTGGGGAATCGTAGGCCCGGGGGCGCGATATGGATTACTCCGTTTCGTGCGGCTGAGGGTATTTTGAGGGCGTCGAGTGTCACTAGGACGTTGACTAGCTCGGGGGTATCAAGTGCGGCGGTCATGCGGTCGGCGAGTTCGCGGGCGTAGGTGACGCGGTGGGGGTGGACTTCGACGGGCATTAGAGGCCTGACTGTATGTATGGGCGAAGGAGGGGGTAGGCGGCGGCCATTGGGTCGCGGTTGAGTCGGAAGGGAAGGGCGTCGGGGCCGTCGAACCCGACGACCCCGTTACGTGACTGCTTGCGATAGAACAGGTCTGCCCCGACTTCGAGAATCGCGCGCTCCTTGACCGGCTCGGGTACCGCGTCCGGCGAACCGATGAACCGTGTAACCAGCTCTTCGGCTTGCGCTTTGCAGTCGGTGGCGAAGGCGACTTCCTCACCGACTGCTTCAACGAACCACGCAAGATCACGTTCAGCCATGATTACGCGATTTCGACGGGCAGGATTGCGTCAGGGTGCTGTGACGCCTGGGCGAGGTAGCCGAACTTTGATGTTTGCTCTGTCAGGTTCACGACGTTCTCGGCGTTGAGCTGCCACGGTGCGCCGGGGCTTTCCCACGTCGTAATGGCGAGCTTGTCATAGAACGCAACGGTGTTCGCGGCGGCGTCGGGCAGGATCTCAAACCGGACGGGGCCGAGTCGTCCAGACAGGCTAGACAGGTCAATTTCTCCTACCTGATTCACGCCGGGGCCGCTTACGAGCATGAGGCGATTACCGGCGGTGTCTTCAAGGCGCATAAGCTTCTTGAATACGTCTTTAGATACCTTCGTGCCCTTGAGGGTGTAGCCGCGCGTCTCGAATGTGTCGATAGCGTCCACAATCAAATCTAGCCATTCATCGGTTCCGGCTCCGGCGGCGAGGTCGAGCTTGTTACCGGCGGTTGTCTGCTCGGTGATAACGGCGGCGAGTAGGGCGCGGGTAGCTGCTTCGGTTGAGCGTGCATACTCAAGGTCCATTGCGGTTCCGGCGGTTGTCAGGTATTCGGCGTTGGCTCGGTCGATGATCTGGCGGGATAGTTCGGTGTAGCCGCCGTAGGTGTCAACTTTCGCCGTGGCGGAAGTGAGTTGGATTTTTCCGAACGAGAGGTCTGCGCCCTCGCTTGCCTGTTTCTCAACGGTCATTGAGTTAGTTTTGAGCTTGACGTACTCGAGGACCATTCCCTTAGCTGGGAGAGATTCAACGGTGAACGAGTTCATAACCTTGCGGTTCTGGTCGATCAGGTGGATCGCGTCGGCTACCCAGGCGTTGCGGTTGTAGTCGTCGCTGGTCTTAGCACCGGAATAGGCGAGTGTCTTGTGAAACTCGGCGGCTTCGGTGCTTCCCTCGGATAGGTCTTTGAGGAACGAGCCGAACGTGTCCCACTGCGGGCCGCTCGGGGCCGGGGGTGCGGCGTGAGCGGCTAGGCGCGTATCCATGACGCGTTCGAGGTCTACGCGCTGGGAGTCAAGGGCTTTATCAAGGTCTTCGATAGTGAGGGTTGGCACTGTGTTGTTCTCCTGGGTTGGGGTGGGGGTTAGGGTAAGCGTTTCGCGGGTGGCTTGTACGTTGGTGACGCCTGCATCTGGGTAGGCAGGGATTGCGCAGAGAGATACCTCTACGAGTTCGGCGGCATATACGGTGTAGGTGTCGGTTTCAGAGTCGTACTCATATGCGCCGTCTTCGTTGAGTGCCTGTATTCCGACGCTGAGGCCGTCGCGGAGTTTTTTATCTGGGCTTGCTTCTTCTAGGGCGCGGTCGCCGTTTTCACCCTCGGGAACTTTGAACTTAGCTTCCGCAGTGAGCGGGTCAAGGGCGAGCATGTACCCCACGGGGTCTTTGCTGTCATGGTCCCGTAAAAGCTTGACGCGTGAGAGTGGTAGGCGGGGGCGGAGTGCGCCGGGAGTCATGACGATACGGCGGTAGTCGCTGCTTGGCGTGTTGAACGTGGTAATAATTCCGGTGATGGTTCGTTTCTCGGCGGAGAATGTGAGTCCTGTTGCGTAAGCTTCAAATTTGAGGGGCTTCATTTTGTGATTTCCTTTGCGGGGGCGCGGGTAGCGATAGTTTCGGTTTGTGCGGGGGTGAGGGGGGCTAGGCCTTCGATCTCGCGTACTTCGTCGGGTGTCATCCATCCGTTTGTGAGTGCGATTGCGTGGCCTTCGTAGCGGGTTTTGGTGTCGGTCCTTAGGAGTACGTCGAGCTTGAACCGGGCTGTTTGTTGGCCGGGGAGAATTTCACTCAGCGCCTCTTCCATTTCTCGGAGGGGTTTCATGAGGGCAAAACGGACATAGCCTATCCAGTCTTGTTCTACGTTTTGATAGGTTTGTGAGTTGCCTTCGACGGCGGCGAGTAGGAGTGAGGCGGGGTTTCCGAGTAGCCGGGCGATTTGTGTTGTGGTGAATTGTTGAGTTTCGAGGAATTGAACGTCTGAGGGTTTGAGTAAGAGCGGTTCGTATTTGAGGCCTTGGCCGAGAACGCGTAGGCGTTCGTTGAGAGCGGCGGCGGGGGTGTCTTTGGGGGTGCCGTCGGCGTTGCGTCCGTACCATACGTTTTTATATTTTTCGGCGTCGCCTTGGCCTAGTACCTGGTCGGTCGTTAGGGTGCCGTCGGGCATGTTGGAATCTGAGAGCCAGAGCGCGCCATAGTCGCGGGCGTCGAGAGCGCCGCTGAGCTCAATTTGTGCGGCTTGGATCGGGCCTAGTCCTCGGTGCATCCCGGGGACGCGGAGCAACTGCAGGTGGCTGATCTCGTTTTGTGTGTAGTCACGGCCACGGTAGGCAAACGTTACGGTGTCGTCACCGGCGGCGCGGCGGGTGACTTTCACGGCAACTTCGTTGGGGTTCAGCGGGGTTAGGTTGATGACTTCACCGGGGCGGCGTGAGTTCTCGGGGGCGCGGGTTTTGAGCCAGAACGCGTTACCGTCGATGTAGAGGCTTACGATTGTGTATTCGAGAAAGGCGCTTCGAGACTGGGCGAGGTCTGGGCGGGTGAGCAGTGCGGGCGTGTCGATAATTGCGCCGTTGCGCTCGGCGCTTAGTGATAGTTGGCATCCGGCGGTAGCGTGAATTTGAATGCCACGGTATACCGTGCTGAGGGTAAGGGCGCGTTCCGGGGTGACACGATTAGAGTTAGTGGCGCGTGAGGGCGGCATGATTCCGGGGGCCGCGTTGAGCGCTATTGCCGTGCGTAGTGGTGACGTTAGCCAGTTCAGGACGCTGCGGATTGGTGACATGACTACGAGCTTGGCGGCGCGGGTTCGATTAGTGCGTGTTTCGTTACCGTCTCCGGGGCTGTCGAGCACCGTGGGGGCGTTTCGGGATGTTTCGCATTATCCGAGTTGCATCCCGACAACCTCGGGCATGTGGTGAATGCCGTAGGCTCCGAGATTGGCAGATTCGAGCGCGCTGATAGAGCCGACGGACGCACGGCGTCCAAATACCCATGTGCCGTCACCGGTATATCGTTTGGTGGCGAGTTCGGCGGCGCTGGTGAACGCGTCGTGTGGCTTGAATCGCATTGTGGGGCCGTGGGGGTTGGTGATGTTAGCGAACGTGTTTTGAGTTGCTGCTATCACATCCCCGGTTGTTATGTCAACTAGGGGCAGTTTGGCGCGCGTTGCTGAGTCCCAGAGAGACGCAGACGGCCCAAACCTGTCTATTGCAAACGCCGCATCCGGGTATTTTTCGTGTAGGGCTAACATCCGGGTGAGTGCCCATGTGGTGCCCGGGCCGTGGCCGTCTCGGACTATGGCGCTCAGGGTGTCGCCGTTTCGGTAGAGCTGGGTTGCGGTAATGCTGGTGTCTATGCCGTCTACGCCATGTACGGCCCCGAAACAGATGCGGCCCGGCGGGGGTTCTGTCGTGTCCCAGGTTGCGGCTTTCCAGGCGTCGGCGGGAATGATGCGCTCGGTTGCGCCTGTGCGTCGGTTGCCGTAGCCGCGTGCGAACTCTCCGGGGCTGTCGGAGAACTGGGCTTGGAATCCGGCGAGGTCGGAGAAGTCGAATAGGTGGCCTGCTCCGGGGTGGGCTGCGTAGACGGCTTCGAGGTCGAAAGGGTCTACATCATCGGCGATCCCCCAGTCAAAGAACGCGGTTCCCTGCGCGGGCGTGCTAGATCGAGCCTCTTCTAAGAGCATGTTGAGGGCGGTTGATTCCACGGTACCCTCTGTTGAGAGCATCCAGTTTTGGGGGCGCTGGCCGGTGCGTTTGCGGCGGGTGTTTTGGGTCGGCGCGTAGGACTGTCGCATGAGTGAGTATTGCGCGGCGGTGTGGAACCACATTTCGTCTAGGGTTGTTCGGTCGGACTGTTTGCCGTCGAGAGCACCGGCGAGGGGTGGGAACGGGCGGAACTTGGAACCGTTGAGGAATTCGAGGGCGGCGGAACCATTTGAGCGGCGGGGCTTCTTGGCGAGATGCTTGATAGCCGATTCTTCCCAGAGGTCAGCCATTTCGAGGAATTTCTCGGTGGCGTGCCCGCCTGATTGGGCGGTGTACCATGCGCGGCGATTGCGGCCCATGAGCATGTTTTGAGTTGCGGCGGCTAGATCGAGGGTGGTCTTTCCGGCTTGGCGCTGCACGGTCACGAGCACGGTGTCATAGACGAGTATGCCGAAAGCATCGACTTCTAGCGCCACGTCACAGACGTAGCGTTGCCACGGTAGCAGGGGTTGGCCCATCTCGGCGGCTATGGCAGCTACTTTGGGGCCGTGGGTGGCGCGTGAGTAGTTACGAGGCGTCGCCTTCCGGGGCGGCGTCAAACTTGGCGGGAGCTTCAAAGACGTCAAGGAGTCGTTTCGTTTCGGTTGATAGGCGTGAGTCGTCGGATTGGGTTTCTGCAGGAGGGGCTAGGGCTGTCATCATGGCGAATAGCTGGGATGCTTCGTTAGCGATTGCGCGGCCTTTCATGTTGCCCTTATCGATGGACATTGCGAGTGAGATGCACAGCTGTTTTATCGTGCGTTGAACTCCGGTGAGCGGCGTTTCTGCTTCAATTTCTGCTATTGCGGCGCGTGTCTCCGATTCGGTGAGTCCTTGGCCGAAATAGGCGGGGGTTCCGGGGTTTTGCATAAAGTTTTCTAGGCCGTTTTCGTCACTCATGGGCTGATTTCGCTTTTCTTTTTTTGGGGAATTTTGGGGAGATAAGGACGGTGGACGCGGGACTTCCTCCGGTGCCGTGTCAGAAAAACGTGAGTGCTCTTACCAATCGGGTTCATCGTTTTGCGGTGTCGTTGTGAGTTGTTCGGGGTCGATGGTTTCGTGTCCATATGTGGCGTACCATCGGGCTACTTGCTTGAGCTGTTCAGGTGGGCGGAGTTGGCGGCATCGGGGTTCTACTATGTCGCGGCCTGGGTCTATGGTGATGACCTGCCAGCCTAGGCGCTTGTAGTCGGCTAGGTCGTCGGGCCTGGGTATGGCGCTGATGAACCAGACTGTTACGCGTTCGCGTAGGCGTGTGGCGTGGTGTATGGCTGTTGAGCGTGCTTTGATTGCGACGTTGCGCACATGGTCGGGGTAGATGTGCGTTCGGTCTGGTGTGTGGGGCATGAGGGCGCGGGCGATCTTGTCCATGTCGATCACGAGGTCATTGGGCGCGGCGTGCTCTTCGACGTAGTGGGACTTACCGGCGGCGGGTGGTCCGATGATGACGACGACGGACGCGCCGTAACCGGTGATGACTTTGTTCTGTCGTTTGCTGTTGCATCTTTTACAGGCTGGGCGGAAGTTTTCGAGAACGTCAGACCCGCCATTAGCGTAGGGGATGATGTGATCTTTAGTTGTGGCTATGCCTGTACAGCCTTTGAGGCGTAGGTGGCATTGTCTGCCGTAGGTGTCGAGTACGAGGGCGGTTAGTGCGGCTGAGGCGCGTCCGCCGCGTTTGCTAGCCACTGGTTGACTCCTGCGCTCGGCGGGTTGATACCCATGCGTAAATGTCTTTCCAGTGGTAGCGGAAGGTTACGCGGTCGAGCTTGAACGGCGCGGGGCCGATCTTGTTCTTACGGTAGTAGTCGATCTTCTCAACGTCCACGTTGAGGAATGCGGCGAACTCTTCGGGAGTGGCTAGCTTGGGTGGCATGGCGGGCTTTCGTGTGTCTCGGTGTCTGATGATGGCGTAGGTGGCCCAGAGCGCTAGGGCTAGGGGTAGCCCTAGCGCTGGTTCGATGTAGTCGGTCATTGATCGCCTGCGATCTTGTGGCCGTGGCGCTGGTTGTGTGCGTAGATCGCGGTGCGCCACCGACGCATGAGAGACGCCTCTTTCGGTGTCAGGATTATCGGGCTGTCGGGCGGTGTGACTAGGGATACCGGGCCGCGCCAATACTTGAGCGTCGGCGTGGGGGGCCGATCAAATGACAGTACGCGGTGTACGTCGGGGTGTGCATTGGCCCACGTTATCGCGGCGTCAGGGTGGCCTGGGTAGATGTAGAGAATAGTGGGATCGTAGGTGGCTGGGCGTTCTGTCGATAGTGCGGGGGTGGGGCGTGCGGGGTAGATATCAGTGGCTAGAATCTTGCGTAGATCGTGCAGGATATCGACGGCAGTGTCTTGGACATTGATATCAGACGAAGTGTCGACGGTATTTGCAAGCAAGCTCACGACGGCGGCTAATGCGCGGTACAGGTAACCCTCGGGGCTGTATTTGCGGGTTGCGTACTCTGCTGCGGATCGGCGTTGGAGGTCTTGGGCGAGGCGGTTGAGGTCGTTGCTTATGCTGATGGTTGCGTGTGTGGGGCGAGTGGTTTTGGTCATTGTTCTTTCTCTTCCTGTGATCGTTTTATTAGCTCATCTTTAGGCCAGCCACAGTTAAAGCATATGTTTTGCCTATCGAAACGGTGGCTGTCTTTTAGGTTGCGGGGGTTACATGGGGGCAGAGACGGAGGTTTGGGCTTTGCAGGCTTAGAATCGGGCGCGGGAGTGGATTGCCAGAGCGCTAGTAGCTCTTCGGCGCTGTCAGGCGCTTGCCAGATGGGTAGGCCGGGGTCAGTCACGAGCGGGCCACCTGCGCTCGGGTGGCGAGCGTGTCCACGTCCCAGCCACACCACAGGCAATGGTCCTTGAGTAGCTTGTGTTTCCGGTAGGGCGCTCCGGGGCAGTGCAGTGACTCCACGAGGTCGCGCGGGCGCTCACGTTCACTTACGCTAGGTTCAGGATTAGTTAAGTTAAGTTCTTCTTGTAAATGGTCTTCTATAGTCGTTGGCTCAACCTGCGTAGGTTGAACCCGATTAGGCTCGGCCTGATTGGGTAAATCCCCTTTAGGTGCTGATCTGGGTTTTATCTCTTCAAGGCCGGGTAAGGTTTGGGTCCAGTCCTCGGGGGCTTTGTCGCCGTGGGGGTCACATATCTGCCAGATCGTGCCACCGACTAAGCGGCCTTTTTCGCGGCGGCGGTAGCGCTTGAGGTAGCCGTATCGCTCTAGCTGCTTGACGGCGGTGCGCACGCCGTCAGCGCCCATTTCGCTGTAGGTGGCTAGGGTCTCGATAGTCACCTCGAAACCGTCGGTGTGTGAGAGTAGAAAGACGAGGATCGCGCGGGCCGTCCACGAGGGGCGGCGGTCACGTATCCAGCTATTTGGAACTTGCGTAAAATCTCGTTCGAACGGGAGCTTGACGCGGATTAGCTTCCCGGCGTTTGGGTTAGTAGTCAATTTGATTCGTCATCCTCAAAGAGTTTTTCGGGGTCAAAAAGATGCACGCCTACCTTGCCCGGGGCCGTAAAGTCGGGCACAAGCTGGCCGCGTTGAATGCGGCGGATCACCGTACTACGGTCAACCTCTAGCAGCTCGGCCAGCTGGGCTGTAGTTATAAAATCTTCCATAACGGCTACTATCGTGCATTGCACGAGTTTGGGAAACACACTGGATCGGCGTGTCGCGCATTGCACAACTTTATGTAATACTTATAGACATGACAACCACAACTAAAACGAACCCTCAACTTCTAGAGTTTGATTGGGCCGACAGAATGCGCAAGGCGCTACGAGCAAGCGGAATGACTTCATATGAGATAGCAGACCGACTAGAGGTAAGCAGAAACTCAATCTCAGCGTGGATAAACGGGAGGAACCGGCCACGTAATCGCGACATGCGGGACTTCTGCGAAATCACGGGCGTATCCGTTGAGTGGATCGAAACGGGCTTAAATGACGAAACCCCCGCTACCGGTGAGGGTAACGGGGGTATTGTGCGCCCGAAGGGATTCGAACCCCTGGCCTTCTGATCCGTAGTCAGATGCTC
>JBBAQX010000086.1:0-16569 GCA_040400085.1 Lysinibacter sp.
AAACCGCACCAAAACCCACCACCACCCACAACACACCCCGGGCGTGTCGCAACACACTAACCGTCCTAACCGCACAAACGCCAAACACACAGCTGACCACTCAGCAAATCGCGGTCCAGCTTGTAGTTCTCGGCCCAGCACAGAACATGAGCCGAAACAGACAGGCCGGGCCCGAAGAGACAACATGAGTCCAAACGATTTACTGCGAACCGACACATGAGGACGTACCTAAAAGGTTCGCCAGACAGCAACGCTGGGCATCAGGGCGCAGAACACATACACATACAAGAGATGCCCGTTACTCCGGACACGTAACTCACGCTTGTTCATCGACCAGAGCAGGGAGAGGCATCCCCCGCTCTGGTCGAGCCGCATAAAGTCGCACTGAGCTGAGCTGAGCTGAGCTGAGCTGAGCTGAGCTGAGCTGAGCTGAGGCCAGTCTGTTGACCCACGACTTTGGGTCAAGATGCCTCTCGAGGCTGCCCTCTATTGACCAGGGGATTACGCAAAGACCAAAACCCGACATCGTGAGCCTCTCTGTCTACAGGCCGGAGGAGACACACCAAAACATCTTCCGCCTACCCTGTGAGATACGACCAAACGACCCGAACGACAACACCGATTTGGTTCTAGACAAAACTTGGGTTTATAGTTTCCCAGCAATAAAAAAATCAGGTGCCTTCGCCTGACCGCCCGTCAACGCTGCCCCGCGGCCATCCGCCCGCACCGTCAACGAGAAGGTCATCGAATCCACTCATGAACAAATTATCAACAACTGTTGTATCTGCCGCGGCAATAGCACTTTTCCTCACAGGATGCTCCACCGCTTCAAACAACGCCGACTCGCCTAAACCCTCGCCAACTACTACCGCGTCTGCGGCAGCGGAGTGGTCATACGCTGGCGAGAACGGACCTAGCCACTGGGACGAGGCGAACAAGACGTGCACGATCACGACCACGAGCATCCAGTCTCCCATCGATATCGAGCAGAGCTCACTCGTCCCATCCGATCACGCTACAGCCCCCGTATTCAACTACACTGCTGCGGAGTTCGAGGTCGAGAACAACGGTCACACCATCGAGGCCGTTCCAAACGATCTGAAAGCAAACTCGCTCACGCTTGACGGCGAAGTCTTCTACCTACAGCAGTTCCACCTGCACAACCCCAGCGAACACGAGATCAATGGAACATCGGCCGCGATGGAACTCCACCTCGTGAACAAGAGCGACAGCGGAAAGATCGCGGTAATCGGAGTCTTGCTGAACCCGGGCAAAGCAAACACTACCCTCAGCGAGCTCTTCGACAACATGCCGAAGAAGGAAACCACGGAAGAGACCATGGTGAAGCTCGAGAACACGATTAACCCGGCGGATCTGCTCCCCGCAGACTCTCACATCGCCCAATACACCGGCTCGCTCACGACCCCTCCCTGCACCGAAGGCGTGCTCTGGAACGTATTCGAGACACCTGGCCAGGTTTCACAAGCTCAGCTCGACGCATTTGCCGCGATCTACGCGGACAACCACCGTCCCGTCGAGCCGCTGAACAACCGCGCGGTTACTGACTCCCCAGCTAACTAACACGCGAAAACGTAATCCGAACAATCGGTCCGTTAGAAAACACCTGAATTCCTTACGAAAAAGGGCTTTCTAACGGGCCGTTTTGTTTTACTCACTAGCTAAACCTAAGAATTCGCGATTACCAACACGAGCGAACCGTAGAAGTGTGGCTGCGCTCGTAAGCGACCAAAGCGCCGATCCCACTCCCCAGACTGCAGATCAGCACTCAGCCTGGCAACGAAGCGATCCGCGACAGACGGATCAACAAAACTCCAAGCCGAATTTGCCAGCCGCGCACCCGGCTCGAGAAGCCGTTCGGGGCGCCCGTAATAGGCCTCGCCAAAACCGTCTGAGCACAAGAGAGGGATCGGGACATGCGTGATCGATACATCAGGGTCTGCACCTAAAATCTCAGCAATACGGGAAGGAGACGGATACCGGTCCGCCTCAACCTCGATCGTTTCGGGAGCGTATTCGTGCAGCCAAAAACGGTCGAGAAGCATCGGATCGCACGTAAGAATAACAACCGGACCCCGGGTAACACGCCGCATCTCTCGCAGCCCGGCCTCGAGGTTTGTCCACTGGTGAACAGAGAACGTCGCCATAGCAGCATCGAATGAGTCATCGGCGAAAGGAAGATCCTCGGCAAAAGCGTCAACGGCTTTCACCAGCCAGGTAGGGCGCTGTGCTCGCATCGACTCAGAGGGCTCCACCGCAGTGACCTGCCGGTCGCGCGGCTCGTACGACCCGGCACCGGCACCAACGTTGAGAACGGTGCGGGCAGAACCGAGAGCATCCTCTATCGAGGCCATGAATTGGGGTTCCGGCTGCCGGTAAGCAGCGTATCCGCGGCCGATAACCGAGTAATCCGCGTCGCCCGCGCTCCCGTCAGCAGCCCGTGAAAATCCTGCAGTAGGAGTCATCGCTATTTCCTTCCGTGAGGCTAGCCGAGCGCAGCCGCAGCGGAACAAGCACCACACAGGCCGAACACATCGACAATGTGATGAGCGTCGGTAAAACCATTCTCCGCGGCAACCCGCTGGGCCCAAGCCTCAACATCATCGGCAGCTATCTCCACCGTCTTGCCGCACTTGCGACAGATCAGGTGATGATGATGCGAGGCTGAATTGCATGCGCGGTAGAGACTCTCGCCCTCCGGCGATTGCAGCGAATCGGCATCGCCCGCCGCGGCTAGGTCTGCAAGAGTCCGATAAACCGTGGCCAACCCAATCGGCGAGCCAGCATCGCGCAGGGTTGCATGCAGCGTCTGCGCGCTCACAAAACCGCTCTCCAAGTCGAGAGCCTCACGAACTGACTCACGCTGCCACGTGTTGCGTCTGACTACTGCCACTTTTCCTCCTGCTCCCAAGGTAGCGCCTAACCCGGTCGAAGGCCACCGCGGCGACAAAAAGCGCACACGCGGTGAGTGCGATCGAACCCCCTGCTGCGATCGAGAACGCGCGCGAGATCCACAATCCTCCCACTCCGGACAGGATACCGAACACGACGGCGAGGGGAATCATCCATTCGATTCGATTGAGGATGAGCCTCGCACTCACAGCCGGACCCGCAATAAGCGCTATGGCAAGTATCGACCCTACGGCCGGCATTGCCACGACAACAGTAGCGGCGATGAGGCCCAACGCAAGCAGATCAATTCGTGAGGGGCTGAACCCGGCGGCACGGTAACCGAGGGGGTCGAAGCTCGAGAACAATAGCTGCTTTCCGGCGACAAAGATTGCGATAACAGCACACAGGAGCACTGCCGCGGTTACCGCGATATCTCCCGGGGATACGGTAAGGATCGAGCCGATCAGGAAAGTATCGACCTGGATCGACATATCTCGGTTCAGCGATTGCAGCAGCGCACCGAGCGCAAACCCAAACGTGAGCACCACCCCGGAGGCGACCTGGCTCCCCTGTCGCCGTACCCGCGAAATGCCGAGCATGATTGCAACAAGCAGCACGCTAAATACCGCGGCGCCAAACAAAATGTTCAGCCCAAGAATCGCCGCAACAACGCCGCCGGGGAAGGTCGCGTGGGTCAACGCAACGGTGAAGAACGAACGCTTCCGCAACACCACAAGAGTGCCAACTATTCCGCTGAGCGCACCGAGCAGTGTCGCCTCGATCAAGGCCAATTCGAAGAATCCCATGGTCAGGCACCCCCGCTCAGTTGCGGTAGTGCACGCCGCGGCACAATCAGCCGTGACACGACAATATGCGCAAGCAACGTCAGTGCATAGAGGGCAATAAGAATAATCACGATAAGCGATCCGGGCGACGGCGTCAGCCCCGCCGAAACAGAAGTATGGAAGCTCGTGACGAGACCCAGCCACCCGGATAGCGCGGCGGCTATCGTCGCGATGGGCACGAGCCATCCGATTCGTTTGCTTACCAGGCGCGCAATGGCCGCGGGCACAATCAACAGCGCCAGCACCAGCAGATTACCGAGCGCCTGCGAACCCGCCACCACCAAAAAAGCGATGGCACAGTTGAAGAGCAATTCCGTTGGCAAGGTTCGATAGCCGGATGCTCGGAACCCACTCGGATCAAACGACAGGTAGAGCTGCCTCCGCCAGGTCAGCCCAACCATGAGCACCGCCAACGCCCCGACGACAATAATCTGCCACAGCTGCGATTCGGTGACGGTAAGGACTCCACCGAAGAGGAGCTGTTCGAGCTGACTCACATAGTTTGTCTCTCGCGACACGATCACGATACCCAGGCTGAAACTTCCGGCGAGCACCACTGCTATCGCGGCGTCAGACCCGACCCCCCTGCGACTGACAACTGTGAGAATCACGGCGGCGATGACGCCGGCGATGAGCGCCCCCGGCAGGAGGCCGTCGGTCCCGCTGATCACGAAGCCAACCACCAGGCCCGGAAAAACGGCGTGCACCAGCCCGTCGCTGATGAACTCCAGGTTGCGCAAGTTGATGAACAGCCCGACCACTCCACTGGCAACCGCGAGTACCAGCACCGTGATGAGCGCACGGGACATGAAGGGGTAGACGAACGGGTCGGTAAAGAAGCTGAGATCCACGAGCATCCGCCTATTCGTGATCGTGATCGTGATCGTGCTCGTGCGCGGCAGGAACGACCGCGTGATTACCGACGTGTGCGATGCTGTGTTCGAAGGTCTTCTCGACCAGAGAAATACGCAGCGTCTCCTCAACCGGACCGTAGGCGATAAGGGTGTGGTTGAGCAGCATCACCCGGTTGCACACGTCGCGCGCCAGCTGGAGGTCATGCGTGGAGGTAACGATCGTGACCCCCTCGGTGCGCAACATGTTGAGGGTCTGCAGAAGCGCGGTGCGATTGGCCTGGTCGAGGCCGTTGAAGGGCTCGTCGAGAAGCAGAAGCTGAGGTTCGACGGTGAGCGCGCGGGCCAGAAGACCGCGTTGCTGCTGGCCTCCGGACAGCTCGCCGAACGGTTTTTCTGCCTGCTCAGTGAGTCCCACCTTGTCGAGTGCATCCGCAACCAATTTCTTGTCGCGGCGGCTCGGCCAACGCATCAGTCCCAGCGAACGATACCGCCCCATCATCACGACCTGACGAAGGCTAACAGGGAATTCGCGGTCGACCTCGGTGAGCTGCGAAAGGTATCCGACTCGCGAAAGGGCATCGCGCGGAGAACCCCCGAGCACGCTGAGATGCCCCCCGGCCAGATCGACCAGCCCGAGCACTCCCTTGAGGAAGGTGGACTTGCCGGAACCGTTGGGACCGATGAGAGCGACGGCATCCCCCTTCTTGATCGTCACGGTAACGTCGCTCAGCTGAGGGGCACCGCCATAGGAGAAGGAGGCGTTCTTGAGTTCGATTGCTGCGGATGCGGTGCTCACGAATCTACTTTAGGCCAGCGGGAACATCCGTCGGAACGACACCCCACGACTCGAGGATAACCGTGGTGTTATGGATCGTCGCCTTGATGTAGGTTTCGCCACCCGAACCCTTGGCCCCAAGCGAATCACCGAAGAGCGCATCCTCACCGGAATAGACCTTGACGCCAGCCGCCTTCGCGATCGATGTCGCCGTCTTATCGCTCACGGAGCTCTCCGAGAAAATGGCCTTGACTCCTAGATCCTTGATTTTGGCTACGAGAGCGTCGATCTCTGCCGCGCTGGGCTCCGCGTTGTCCTCGAAACTGGGGATGATTGAGCCCACAAATGTGATTCCGTATGCCTCGAGGAAGTAGTGGAACGCGTCGTGGTTGCTCACGACGAGGCGTTGATCGGCGGGAACTTTGTCGACGTTTGTGCTGATCCAGGTATCGAGCTGGTCGAGTTTCGCGTTGTAGCCATCGGCATTCTTCTTGAAGGTCTCTGCGTTCGCGGAATCGGCCGCAGCCAGGCCTGCCTCGATGTTGTCGACCATGAGCTTGGCGTTTGCCGGGTCGGTCCAGATGTGCGGGTTGCCACCGGAATGTTCGTGACCTTCGTGCTCTTCTGCTGTCTCGCCGGTGTGCTCGTTGGCCGCCTCACTTTCATGCGATTCGCCTTCTGCCTCCTCATCGCTCAGGGGGATGCCCGTGCTCGAGTCGATCTTAACCCCGGCGAATCCCGAGGCCTTGATCGCTGAATCGAGGAACTCTTCAAGCCCCGCGCCATTGATCACGAGCACATCGGCCTCTCCAAGGGCTGCGAGATCTGCGGGGGTGGGATCGAAGTGATGGGCGCTTCCGCCTGGCGCGAGCAGCTGGGTAAAGTCGATGAGGTCGCCGCCTACGTTCTGGGTGAAGTCACCCACCTGAGTTGTGGTGGCCACGACCCGCAGGGGCTGGCTGGCGTCACGGGTGGCGTTCGGGGTAGCGGAGGATGTGCATCCCGCAATCGAGAGGGTTGCCGCTAACGCAATCGCGAGAACGGATGCCGTTCTAACGGGCGTAAATCGCTTCATGTGGTGGTGCCTTGTCTAAAGTCTCAAAAACGTACCGCCACGTCTGTCGTGGCTAGAACCGATAGTACGCTTGTTGATAACGATTATCAAGTCGATTAGCAAGGATGTTCGTCAGTCCTGCTGCCAGCGCAGGCCTACGACTTCACAAAACGAGCGATCGCGTCAGTCGCCTCTTGCAATTTCGCCTCAGCCTCTGCGCCGCCCTTCTGCGCCGCATCAATCACACAATGACTCATGTGCTCACTCAGCAGACCAAGAGCAACCGACTTAAGCGCGCTATTGATCGCCGAAATCTGGGTGAGAATATCAATGCAATATTTCTCCTCCTCAACCATGCCCTGTAGCCCCCGGGCCTGACCCTCGATCCGACGCAATCTCTTAAGGTAGGCATCCTTATTCGCGATATATCCGTGATGGCTTTGCTCCGCATGGTCTGAGGGCTGGGTACTAACGTCGACTGATTCCATAGCCTAATCTTCCCTCATTCCGGCTCCCCCGACAACAGCACCCAGCCATCACCACTCCTCTCGCAAGACGGGGGTGACAATAAGAGAACGGAGGGCGATAATTAGGAGGACAAGCATCCCATAAGCGAAACAGAAACCAACGAAGCATCCGCTAACCCCTCAGAGAGGCGACAAGGGCTTCACATGAAACGCCAGAACAAAGTTGGCAGCCGCAAACAACCGTTCATCGTTGCGTGTGCTGCGTGTGCTGCCGTAATTGCTCTTCTTTCGGTACAGCAGCTGGCACCACTTTCAGCAGATGCGTCTCTCAACTTGACCCCCGCGGCGGCGACAGCCGCGAGCAAAGCCGACGCCTGGCTAGAAGGGATGCTTACGAGCGGTTCACCGCTGTCAACACAAAGCACGATTACACCAGCACTGGATTACCCGTCAACCTATACCGGCCCGATCCAGGGCAGCTTCGCACTTGTCGGCGCTCAGTACAACATCACGGACCCTAACACCGTGCGGGTCAGCTTCCCCACAGCCCTACCCGACGATTATCGCGGGACCATCACAGGAACAGTGACCGTTGCCCCCTCTCCTAATCGCTGGATAGTGCAAGCTTATAAACGCACAGCGGCAGGGACTGTCCAGGTTCCGGCCCAGGCCCTTGCTGACGGCACGACGGGCGGATTCACCTTGGACACCTCCGAAATTCCGATCACATCAGCGGGGCAATGGTTTATCGGCTTACTCGACGCGACCGCCGGATACGCGCCTTCTGGAGCCCTTTGGCCGGCACAACCAGTCTATGAAGGCCTGGAACTTCAGCAGCTCATCGTGACCGACTCAGCACAGCTGTGGTCTACTCAGCCCGCACCCTCATCCGGGAACTTTTGGTTTGACACCTCTGCGCCGGGCACAAAAATGTTTCGGCTTATTGACACGGCATCCGGCTCAATCCTGGCAGAGCAGGTTGACCTCACCGGGTTGATTCGTTCGTACTCGTTTGCACCCGGCGAAACAGGTTACGGTACTGCCCTCAGCCAGCAAACTTTTGTCTACGATCAGGGCCTGGCGCTAATATCTGCCCTAGCGATGAAGAAGGACCAGCGTGCAAAAATTCTTGCAAACGGCATCCTTCTTCTTCAAACCCATGGCGGTCCCCGCGACGGCGGATTTGTGTTCATGGCACCTCAGCTAAACCCACCGAACGGCGCCCCCTACTATCGGTCAGGGGCACACGCGATAGCCCTCGAAGCCCTGTTGAGTTACATCCAGTCATACCCCAACGACCCAGACATCAATACGTATCGACAGGCCAGCCTGGCCGGCCTGAGATTCCTTGACGGCACCCTCTCGAAGAACGGGCTAACCAGCGGTCTTTACTTGGGCGGATACGGACTGTACACGAACGTAAACTCCCCCGCACAGATAGATACACCAACCGAAACCAATGCGACGACGCCAGAGATAGTAACGCAGGAATTCGACCCCTCCTTCACGATCGATTGGGCCTCCACGGAGCACAACCTCGATATCTGGCATACCCTCCAAAAGGCAGCTATCGTGCTCCACGACGCCACCTACACCGCATCGGCGGACGCCCTCAAGAAAACAATCAACAGCAAGCTCTATAGCAAAAACGACAACCGTTTCTATCAGGGACTCAGCTCGTCCGGCCCCGATAAGGCGCAGCCTCTCGACGTAAATTCGTGGGGTTCGGTCTACCTCCAAGCGACACAGCAAATCACTCAATCACGCACAGCCCTGAAAAACACTACGGCATTTCGGATAACAGATCGTGGGGTCAGTGGATACACGCCATTTATTGCAGGGGGCGGTTACCCCGGCGCGATACCGACGGTCTGGTTCGAGGGTTCGTTTGGCGTTCTACTTGCCCAATATCGGGCAGGAAAGGGCACCGATTACCAATCCCTGACAAGCAGCCTGCTGCGCGGACAGCAGACAGACGGTTCATTCAGATATGCCACAACCGCAGATCCGACCTATGGCATAGGCACGGGCAAATCCGTCGCCGCAACCGCCTGGTACATCCTTGCGACCGTTGGGCGAGACGCGATATGGAACGCCGGAGTCGGCTAGGCGAGAAACGTCGAGTTCCTGGGAACCTCGTGTTAACGTATCAGTCAACCTTGCAAACCTACCTATTGATAGGTAGGTTAACTGTATGTCAGAAACACGAACCCGTATCCTCAGCGAAGCAACCAGCCTGACCCGCCAGCGCGGATATGCGAGCTTCAGCTTCGCCCATCTGGCAGAAACGGTTGGAATTCGTAAGCCGAGCATCCACCATCATTTCCCCAACAAGGCAGACTTAGGCGTCAACATAGTTCTGGCCTACTCCAAAGATATGCGGGAAAAACTTGAGAAGATCACGGAGGCGGAACGTACACCGATCCGAACGCTTCGCGCCTACTCCGGGCTCTATAGCGAAGGCCTTCAACGGGGCGAACTCTGCCTCTGCGCGACGCTCGCAACCGAGGCAGACGCTGTACCAGAAGTTGTTCAAGTCGAAGTGCAACGCTTTTTTCGCGACCAGCTCAGCTGGATCGCAACCCAGGTGAGTTCAGGACAACTCATCGGAGAAATAAGAAGCACCATTATCCCGGAAGACTTTGCTCTCGACTACCTATCGTCGCTACAGGGCGCAGCAGTCATGGCTCGATCACTCGGCATACCCGAAAAATTTGATCGCGTCGTTGAAGATTCCCTCGCAACGTTATCTGCCTGAGATTGCAGCACCTCCCAGGCCCACACACCAACAAAACAATGGAGAAAATCACATAATGAATGCACAGAACAGTAAAAAACTCATCGTCATCGGCGGAACGAGCGGCATGGGGTACGCGATCGCCGAGCACATGGCCTACCTCGGCAACGAAATCGTTCTTGTCGGGAGAAATGCTGACAAGTTGAACGTCGCGGCGGCACAACTGGCTACGCACACGACCGTGCACGCGATTCAAGCCGACCTGAACGATTCAGCGGCTGTGGCAGGGCTTCGTGTCGAGCTCTCCAACGAGCATGCTGATGCAGACTACCTGGTCAACGCTGCCGGGGTATTCGCGCCGAAACCTTTCCTCGAGATGACCGATGTCGACTACGACCGTTACCTCGACCTCAACAAGTCCACCTTCTTCATCACCCAGACCGTAGCCGGAAACATGACCGCCAACGCGATCAAGGGCTCAATCGTCAACATCGGTTCAATGTGGGCCCACCAGGCAATCGCGGCCACCCCGTCCTCTGCCTACTCAATGGCAAAGGCTGGACTGCACTCGCTCACACAGCACCTCGGCATGGAACTGGCCCCAGCTGGCATCCGCGTGAACGCGGTTGCCCCAGCCGTCGTGCGCACCCCCATCTACGAGGGATTCATTGCACCGGAAGACGTGGATGCAGCGATCACCAGTTTCGACGGATTCCACCCGATCGGCCGCGTAGGAACGCCTGAAGACGTTGCCGAGGTCGTGGCCTTCCTGCTATCGGACGCAGCCGGATGGGTAACGGGAGCCGTCTGGGACGTCGACGGCGGCGTTATGGCCGGCCGCAACTAGCCACAAGCTACCCAGGGGGTAGGCGAGCCAGCGCAGGCCGGCTACCCCCAGACACCCGCAAGTGTCGCGGCTTGCTCGCGCCGAGCATCCAGTGCCTCTTCCATCGAGACCTCCACGAAACGCGTCTTCGTGCCGGGAGCGCTGCGCGCCACCAAGTCCATATCCGCGCTGATGACCGTGGCGACCATGGCGTAACCACCGCCGGAAACGGCATCCCGGTGCAGCACGATCGGCTGCGTACCACCCGGGATCTGGATCGAACCAACGGCGTATCCCGCATCGACAATGTTTGACGGATCCTGCCCCGCCCCGAAGGGCTGCTCGCGCTCGCGCCACTCCACCCCGGGGCCGTCGTAACGCAGGCCCATTCTGTCGGCCACCGGAGTAAGCGTCCACTCAGAGTCCAGCAAGCTCCGCACACCATCCGCAGAGAGATTGTGGTCATACAAGCCAAGGAGAACGCGGACGGAAGCTGATTTCTCGTAGACGGGACGCAGGGCATCCGCAATCGAAGGCAACTCGCCGAGGCCCGTCGCAATCGGTTTACCGATGGGGAGGATGTCACCGGCGGCGAGCGCCCGACCATCCACCCCGCCGATCCGTCCGATCGGATACGTCGACCGCGAGCCCAGCACCACGGGAACGTCAATGCCGCCCTGAATCGCGATGTAATACCTGGTGCCGCCTCGGATAATGCCGAAGCGAAGCTCGTCACCGGCGGAGAGCGCGATGCGGGTGTATTGCTCGCGCGGCTCGCCATTGACGAGAACGTCTACCGGGGCTCCGGTGATGGCGACCACGGCATCCTCATTCGTGATGATCGCGGGGCCCATGTAGGTGCACTCGATCACGGCCTCCGCCTGGGTATTGCCCACCAGACGATTCGCCAAACTGGCGGAATACTGGTCCATCGAGCCGCACTGCGGGATGCCGTAGCGATAGTAGCCGATGCGTCCCCTGTCCTGGATGGTGCTGGACAGCCCGGGTTCAAGAATCTCAAGCGCCATCGAGTGCCTCCAAGAGTTGCGCGTTATAAGCGGCAGGGTCGGCGAGCGCCTTGCCCAGGTCGAAGGTGATATCGGCCTGACGGTAAACGTATGTTCCCGCGTCGACTTCGGCACGGATCTGGTGATATTCGTTCTCGGATACGGGACGAAACTTGACCAGGTCTCCCGGCCTGAAGAACACCATGAAATCAGACAGGTCGGCCAGCTTCTGTTCCGGGTCGTAGATTGGTGCGGCAGCGATCCCGAACATCTGGTACCCGCCCGCGCCCCGCACCGAATAGATGCATGCGAAGCAGCCGCCGTGCCCGACGGTGAGCGCGGGGGTGTCCGTGCGCGGGCTCAGGTACTTGGGCACCTCGAGCTGGTGTTCCCGCTCCACCAGCTGGAACATGAAGGGCAGGCCAGCCACGAAACCCACCATCGAGACCAGCCACGGCGATTCGTGGTGCCGACGGATGAACTCCTCGGCATCGCGCAGACCATTGATCTCAGCCGCATAGTCGAGATCGTTTCCCTCCGGCCGCTGGTGATACCCCTCACGGAACCGCGCCTGCGTCTCGTTCGTGTAGGGATCGTTGTACCAGACCGGGATCTCGATGATGCGGGTCTGAAGCACTCGATTGGCGGATGCTCGCACCTCACTCTCCAGCCCGCGCACCGTCTGCTCCAGCTCGGCGTGCTCGAGCACATCGGGGTTGAAGCGGATCAGGAGCGACGCGTTCGCCGGGCAGATATCGACAATGCCCAGGATCTCGCGGGCCTCCAGCGCGGCCGCTATCGAGTTCGAGATGAAGTTGGACTCGAGCGACATTTCCTCGGTAATCTCGACGAAGAGAAATTCGTCGCCTCCCCAGGTGTAGCGGGCAGTCGTTGTCGCGTGGGCGGTTGTGCTTGCGCTCTCGCTCATGCCGACACCCCCAACAGGTCGGGAACGGTTTCGAGGTACGTGGTGTGATGGCTCACGTCGCGGAAATCGGGGAGCGACACCAGCGTGCGGAGCAGTCCGGCCGTGGTGTTGACGCCCTCGATCACGATCTCGCCCAGGACGCGCTCGGCCCGCGCAATCGCGAGCTCGCGCGTCGGCGCCCACACAATCAGCTTGCCCAGCAGCGAATCATAGAAGGGCGCAACGTCCCGGCCAACGGTGATACCGAAGTCGGCGCGCACGCCGGGGCCGCCCGAGAGCTCGAGCCGCGCGATGATACCGGGGCTCGGCATGAAGTTGTTAGCGGGATCCTCCGCGTTGATGCGGAACTCGAAGGCGTGACCGCTAAACGACACCTCGTCTTGGCCGAATCCGAGCTTCTCCCCCGATGCGATCCGCAGCTGCTCGCGCACCAGGTCAATTCCGGTAATGGCCTCGGTGATCGGATGCTCCACCTGGAGCCGCGTATTCATCTCGATAAACGCGATCTCGTGAGTCGCCGGATCGTAGAGGAACTCGACGGTTCCGACACCAACGTAGCGACTTGCCCTCGCCAGCGCCACGGAAGAATCTCTCATGATGGCGCGCGCGGCATCCGCAATATTGGGGGCTGGAGCCTCCTCGAGCACCTTCTGTTGTCGGCGCTGCATGGAACAATCGCGGTCGCCCAGGTGCACGTAGTTCTCGCCGTCACCCAGCACCTGCACCTCTACGTGCCTGGCCCGCGTGACGAAACGTTCGAAATAGACGTCTGAACTGTTGAACGCGGCAAGCGCCTCAGCCTGCGCGATCTCGACAGTGGATACCAGGTCCGCGGGGTCTGTCACCAGACGGATGCCCCTCCCGCCGCCTCCAGCAGAAGCCTTAACCACGAGCGGGTAGCCGATCTCGGCGGCGATAGCTGCTGCATCGTCATCGGGCCCGAGCGCGCCCTCGGTACCGGCCAGCGTTGGCACCCCGGAGTCAATCGCCGCCTTGCGGGCGCGCGACTTGTTCCCCATGAGCTCGATCGATTCGGGTGAGGGGCCAACCCAGATAAGCCCGGCAGCACGTACTGCCCGCGCAAATTCGGCGTTTTCGGAGAGGAAACCATAGCCAGGGTGAATCGCGTCGGCGCCAGTATCGGCCGCTGCCTTCAGTACGGCAGAGTGGTTCAAGTAGCTCAGCCCAGCGGGGGCCGGGCCAATAACGACAGCTTCGTCGGCGAGCTCTGCCGCATATGAGCCTTTGTCCGCCTCGCTCACGACGGCGACGGTGTGGATGCCCATCTCACGGGCAGTTCGAATAATGCGCACGGCAATCTCGCCGCGATTGGCGATCAGGAGTTTTTTCATTGCTGCGGGACCTTTTCTTGTTGGGTGTCTCGTAGAGTAACTCGCGGGATGCTAATCGGCTGAGTCGGTGATCATCTCGGGTGCAACCACGGCGATGACCTCTCCCGGGCTGATCATTCCGTAATCGTCGACCCGAAACTCAACCAAGGTTCCGGCAGACTCAGCGCGGACCTCGGTGAATTGCTTCATAATCTCGATCAGCCCTATCGTCTGGCCTGCCTCGACGACATCTCCCGCCTCAACAAACGGATCCTTATCCGGCCCCGGCTTGCGGTAAAAAATTCCGGGAAGCGGCGAAACGATTTCTTGACTCATGGTTATTTTCCTTCGTTATGGTTTCAATGGGTTTGTTTCGATTGGGGATGCTAAGCCAGCTCGTTCAGCACGTCACGAACTGCCTGGGCCACGTGCCGCGACTCCGCCGTATCGGAGTGGACGCAAATGCTGGTGAAATTCATGTTGAGCGGGGTTCCGTCTTCGGCAGCCACGGTTCCGTCGGCGAGAACCCGTCGGACTCGTTCTGCCGCGAGTTCGGGATCCGTGCGTTCCGGCTGCCGCACGATGATCAGCCCGCCCTCCGCGTTGTAGTTGAGATCCACGTAGAGCTCGCCGACGAAGCAAACGCCCTGTTGGGCAGCCACAGTCTCGTGCGCGGTGCCCGCCAGCCCAAACAGTGGGACGTCGTAGGAGCGCGCGACCCTGGTAGCAGCCTCCATGAGGGATTCGTCGCGGGCGAGCATCCCGTACAGCGAACCGTGCGGCTTGATGTGGTTAAGCGGTAGATCGTACTTAGTCAGGAAGCCGATGAGGGCACCAACCTGATAGCGAATGAGGGATTCGACCTCGTCGGGGGTGAGCTTCATCTCGCGCCGACCGAAACCGACCAGATCAGGCAGGCCGGGATGCGCGCCGACGAGTACGCCGTGCTGCTGAGCAAGCGCGACGGTGGAATCCATCACGCCCGGGTCGCCCGCATGAAAACCGCAGGCCACATTGGCCACGTCGATTATCTCCATGAGGGCTTCATCGTTGCCAAAGGAGTGCAGGCCGAGGGCCTCTCCCATGTCGGAGTTGATAGTGATCTTCGTTGAACGTGCGCCATGCATACACACACGTTACGTGACCAATCGCATCCTTCGCACTGGGCACATGCCCTAAACTTCTCAGAAGAACTGTGCAAATTGCCCAAACAAAGGTGTATTACGGATGATCGTGGCAGACCTCCTCGCGGAACACTCGCTTCAATTGCGCCTGCAGACGCCCTCTACAGCCGAACGCCTGAGACACGAGGTCACCTCGTGCGCGCCAACAGAGATGATGGACCCCACCCCGTTCCTGAGACCCAACACCCTGTTGGTTACCAGCGGCATCGGACTCAATTTCCAGGAGGCAAAAACCTGGGATGCCTATGTCGAACGGCTCGCGCGCGTTCCGGTCTCTGCAATCGCCTTCGCGTCGGGGCCTGCGCATCGCATACTTCCGGGCGGACTCGTAGCCGCCTGCCGGAGCCACGGGATGCCGCTGCTTGAAGTTCCCTCGACCGTTCCGCCGCTTCAGGTTGACCGGCACGTCGAGAGCGTGCTTCAGGCCGAACGATTCGAGATCGTCAATCGCGGATGGGTTCTCGCAGACGAATGCGCACGACTCGCCAACCACGGCGCGGAAGTCTCGACCCTTCTCGCAGCGATCTTCGAGGCGACAGGGGCGCCCGTCGCGGTCTATGATGCGTTTGGGAGCGTCATATCCCAGTATCCGGAATTCGTGACCTGGGCAGAATCTCCGGGATCTGCACCACTGCTAAAACCCGTCGCCGGGGTCAGCCAGATCCCCCTGCCAATGGGGGTCAACCGGCCGTGTCACCTGGCCGTGCGGGAGACCGAACAGGGAGAACCGCTCAAGACGCTGCTCGGCCCGGTGGCATCAATTGTCGCGCTCCAGCTGGGGCGCTCGATCGCTATCGACGCGGATCGCACCCGGCAAATCCGGCAACTAGTGAGTCAATGCGGCAACTGGGAAGGAGCTAGCCTCTCCGATATAGAACGCTCCTGCGACAAGCTCGGGTTGAACCGCGCTACCTCGACCTACGTCTTCGTCGCCGATATGAGCGGGGAACTTCAATCAAACTCGTGGAGGATCAGGGTCGCCCTTCACGAGGCTTTCAGCAACGTATGCCTTGCCGAGTATGACGCGCGTCTATACGCCCTATGCCAAGACCCGCGCGAAAACGACGAGGATATCGCCGACCGTGTGCTCGGCATCGATTCAGCCCAACCCGTGGTTTTGGGGGCGCAAACGTTGTCGCCCGAAGAGCTTCGGCTCGCCGTCGTTCATGCGGAGGACCTGGTGTGCCGCGTCAAAAACCCTGTTCTTGCACCTGAGCTGGGCCTTGGCGCGGTTGTCGCGGCGACCGCGGGGCGCGGGGCCCGCCGAATCGCGGAACGGTTTCTCGCCCCGCTCTCATCCAGCACCCTACTTCCCACGCTCCGCGCTTACCTGGGGAACGATGCTCAGGTCACGCGCACCTGCGAGGAACTTTTTATTCACCGCAATACGCTGAGCTACCGCATCCGCAAAATCGAATCGCTTCTGCGCGTGGACCTTTCGACAGTGGATGCTCAGGCTACCTGCCTGCTTGCGCTGCGGCTTATCGATGCCCCGGCGCGCTAGCGGCCAGCGCGGACTCGCAACGGGCATCCCAACTAGCGACCAAATCCCTACTCGCGACCAAATCCCGGTCTCGTTTGCCCCAAATAGTGACTAAACGGTAATTGTCAAGCTGTGTTGAGTCACTCACTCACAAATTGATGTGTTCTT
>JBBAQX010000087.1:0-10955 GCA_040400085.1 Lysinibacter sp.
TTCGTCCACCCTAGCGAGGACTTCGTCCACCGTCAAGGCCGGTCCCATGTCCTCGCCTGCTTCGATGGCGTCGAACAGGCGTTCAGCCTCAGCCAGGGCCCCCGTCTCCTCAAGGTGGAGGAGATACAGGGAGTCCCTCTCTGGGTCTGGGTTGCTGGTGTGCACCTCCCAGTCGCTGGCGCTCACTGCCTGTCCCCTTCCTGCACGAAGAACAGGCCGATCAGGAACAGCATGCCCCCCCAGAACGAGAGGTTCAGGGCATACAACATCATCACCGTTCCCGCTATGGTCAGCCAGTAATTCTTGTTGCTCATGTTGCCAACACCTCTGCCTCTTCCATGCCGTTGCTCGGGTTGAAGGACGGGGTCGGGTACTCCTGCTGGAGTGCCACGTCGATACCCTTCTCCTCGATGAAGCCGCGTACACGGGGGCGCTCCTTGAGCGGAAACATGCCCTCGAATGACCAGAGGGCGCACTCCACCCCGAAGGTGGCGCAGTCGTGGCACAGGCGCTCCAGGGCGCTCGTACCGACCGGCACCGTGATCGCACGGATGTGGTACGCCTCACGGAGCAGAGCGCCGAAGGACAGGATCGTCTTCGACGGGATCAGCTTCGCCTCGGTGGCGTCGTCGTAGTCCCAGGGGAACCAGCGGAAGCGGTTGGTCGAAGCCTCGGCCATCTGCTGCGTGCCCTTGTAGTCCGGGTTGATCGTGGAGATCGCCCAGAAGTACTTCGGGTTGGCCTCCACGACCTCGGGGGAGTACCCACCGTGGCCGTCCGGGACTGCCTTCTGGTAGTTGATGAAGGCACGACGGTGGTCGAGCAGTGGGTGGATGGCGACGGCCTGCGAGGGGGACACTGCGTTCCACTCGTCCAGGTACAGGAAGCCACAGGCGGCTGCGATGGGGGCCATGCCCTCCATCCACACCAGGACCTCCTGGCCGTTGACGATCACGGCCGTGGTCTGGCCGTAGATGTCGTAGTTGGTCACGCCCCCGCTCCCGGAGATGGTGAAGATCGGGTACGGCTTGGGGAGCCCGTCGCGCTCTGCTGCGACGACAGCTAGCACCTCGACCAGCATGGTCTTGCCGGACTGCGTGTCGCCCACCAGGGCCACGTTGGGGGAGAAGCCCCGCACGTCCCGCTGCTCACGCAGACCCAGGAAGTAGTCGATGTCCGACAGACCACCCGGCACGGTGCGGCTGATGTAGCGGTTGACGACACCCACGTCGGGGCGGAAGCGGTCGAGTGCGGGATCCATGGGATCGGTGATCTTCGTGGCCTGAGCGATGGCGGTGGCCGCGCCGTACTGGCTGTGGTTGTTGTGCGTGACGGTCACGATCGACTCCTGCGGGATGACCGTCGTGGTGGCTGCCGTGGGGATCGTCTGCTCCGTGTGCGTGTCGAGCAGGCGGGGGAGGATGTACGTCTGGAAGGGGATCTCGTCCCCCTCCTCGTTGGTCATGAAGATCCCGTCCACCTCGACCAGCACCTTGCGGCGGTTGACGAGATCGTCGTTGGGGCGCACCTCGGGGTCGAGCACGGTGGCCGTGTGGCCTGCGTACTGCCCGGTCGTGATGCTGACCTTCATGTTCTGCTTCAGTGCTTGCGTGCTTGCCATAGTGGCCTCCTTGTTTGACGTGGTATGTAAATGTCTACATGAAAGAGGGAGGCCCCGTCAAGGACCTCCCTCTTGTTTCTTCTTGAATGTGACGAGAGTCACAACGTTATGGGGGTGAGCCCCTCGATGATCCTGAGGAGTTCTTCCTCACGTGGTGTTGCGGGGGACAGGGCATCGATGTACCCCTTCTGCCACTCTGTCAGCTTGACGGGGGGGACAGGCTCGCCCCATCCCAGTCCCTCTGCCCTCCACTTGTCCACGGGGCGACCCCACTTGGAATCCATAGTGATGGCCAGTGGGTAATTGCCCCGGAGGATGGCATCTGCCACTCGGTCACAACTCATCCCGATCGTGCTGTAGCCGCTGAGGTCGTACCTCACCTTGAGCGTGGGCTCACTCACGACGGCACCTCGTTGGCGATGCGTCGCAGCTCGGTGACTGCCATCTCCTTGGTGATGCTGCTGAGGTCATCGACCCCCCAGAAGTCTGAGTCGGAGAAGAGCCTGTCCATGTCGTGCCACTCCGCGGTGTCGTAGCCGTCCACCTCCAGCAGCTCCATGGCCTTGCGTTCGACCAGGTCCTCTGCCACCTCCTCGCCCGGTGGGAGAAAGATGTTGCACGCCCAGCCAGCGATGCAGCCAGCCGTGCCGCAGTGGGCGTTGATGCCCCCCGCCACGAACGTGTCGCTCCACACCATGGACTCCTCGCCGCTAGCGGGGGTGAACCACGCCGACATGTCGAACGTCTGTTCGTCGGCGTTCTCGATGGCGTCTGCCAGTACCTTCAGCTTTTCTCTGTTCATGATGTCTCCTTGATCTTGTAGCCATATGCGTGGCGTTGGGTGTTGTGGTTCATTGCTGCAAACATTGCCGCCCGCTTGCGACCGGCGTGGGTGGGGAAGTCATCGTTCTCCACCTTCTCGTAGTGCCCGCAGTTGCAGGACACCACGAACTTCTCGTGCACCTCGGCACCCGCCCCCACGTACTCATGGGAGCGGATGCGGATCTCGTGCTCATTCCTCATCAAAGTCCCACGAGCCACCATCGGTGTAGAGCCGGACGGCGTCCCCGACCTGCTTGGGGTAGAGGATACTCAGCCCACCGGTCCGCAGGCGGTTGCTCTTGACCAGGTGGGCCTCGACATCCTCTGGGTAGACACCCAGGGTGTACTCCCCGATGTCGTCCTCCAGCAGCACCTCTTCGTCGTCCGCTTCGGAGTACCACTGCTCCCATTCGTCCTCGTCCTCCACGATCTCGTTGCCACGGGGGTCGAAGTTGAACCACTCGGTTCCATCGTTGGCCACGACGGGGGCCCACGTCTGCGTGGTGTAGTCCTCCACCTCGCGGAGCACCTCGTACTTCCAGGTGCGACCCTTGGCGTGCCCGTACTCATCAGGGATCGACACGACATCAGCCGGGTTGATCTTGAGGAGCACGACCTTGTCTCCTGAGAAGCCGGACAGGTAGCTCTTCGAGCAGAAGTGCAGGCCGGTGGAGCAGAGGTTGGTGCGGATGGGGTCCACAGCCGGACGACCACCAGGCATGACCACGGTCTTGCCGGGAGAGTTGTCGAAAGTGCCGGTGTGGCAGTCCATGAAGTCAGCCCGCACCTTCTTGTAGGCGAGGAAGCACCCGTCGTCCGTGATGGGCAGATCGGAGTGCTCCATCCAGTCGTAGAACTCCTCGGTCACGTAGTCGGCCTCGTTGAGGTACAGGTTCTCCACCAGGGCGATCCAGGGATCGACCGGGAGGCCAGCCGCAGCGATGTCCATGATGCGGCGGGCCAGGGAGGGGACCACGGGCTGGCCGTCGTACGTGACCGACGTGCGGGTCAGGACGACCCGCCCCTTGTTCTTCTCCAGGCGAGCGTCCAGCTCACCTTGATAGGAGGAGAGGATGCGGCGGATGTCATCCGCATCAGCGAGGGCGTTGAACGCCTCCACGAGACGCTTGAAGGTCTGGGTCGTGCGGTCCACGGTGAAGGGCTTGCCGTCCAGGTAGACGGTGCAGGTCAGGTCGGTGATGGTGTAGGGAATGCTCATGTCTGCCTCCTAGGCGTAGATGTTTTCGTTGGTCGGGTCTTCGTCTTGCATGTCAAGATAGTCCTTGAGGCCGTCTGCGTCAAGCTTTTGAGGGAAGAGGGCCGGGTACTTCTTCTTGCACGTCTCCACCAGCATGGCGTAGTTGGTGAACTGAGGGACAGCCTGTCGTGCCACTCGGGTCACGGGGGGCGTTGCCTCGATGTTCTGGGTGAAGTAGCCCAGGTGCTTGGCCAGCTCTTGCGAGTAGGAGCACGCCGCGTCGTTCAGGGTGCTCTGCACGTTCCACGAGTGGGTGGAGGAGGTCATTTGCGGGAGGATCTCCCACGCCATCTCCAGCACCCGCTTCGCCAGGCTCTGATCCCAGGAGGGGGCCAGGGTCTTGATCTGGTGAGGGGTGAGGAACAGCACGTCACCGAACGTCTCGGTCGGGAAGTCGTACGACTTGTTGTCCAGTCGCCCGTCCCAGAAGAGGCCCCCATCCGAACGGCGGAGTTTGATCTCCACCCGGTCACGCTCAGCCCAGAGGACACCGGACTCCAGCAGGGTGACCAGCTCGGACTTCTTCGTGGTGCTGCGAGGTGCCACACTCTTCGGCCCCGGATCATCGATGTCAGCCACCGGGATGAACTGCTCATCGGTCAGGTGCATGAGAGCCTTGAGGCGCTTCACGACTGCCTGCTGCTCGGGTCCAGCGGCGATCATCAGGCGACGACCGTGGTACCCACTGGCTGCCCAGTCCAGCATGCGGCTGCGACGACGGGGGGACACCCCGTCATCCAGCACGAACAGGAGGTGCGGAGCATCGTCCCCGTCGATCTGATGCATCATGTCACCGTTCTTGATCTTCGTGGGGTAGAGGTGCTTGAAGTCATCCTGCTGCTGCTTCATCTCCTCACCGGTCCACTGCTGCTGCATCTTGAAGTGCGAAGGCATGAGGTCGTAGCGACCCCGCAGTATGAGCGAGGGGTAGCGGTCCTTCAGCTCCTGAGCATCGGTGATGAACTTCGGCGTGGCCTCGGCCCACTGCACGTACTCGTACTGCGAGGTGCACTTCTTGAAGGACTCATCGACAACCTTCTGGATGTTTGCCCACACCAGTTCGCAGAGCGCCTTGATGTTGGCGGTCGTCTGGGCGTCGTACGACAGGGACTCACGGCTCGGTGTGACCTCGGCCGTGCCGATCGGTGCGTCGATGACCAGCGATGATCTGGAGCTGTAGGTGAGCGGTAGGACGGTGCCGGAGATGACGCTCCGAGACAGAGGGTAGATGACTCCACCCTGTCGGAGGAAGGTGGTGCCGGTGTCCAGGTGGGGGCTCTTGACCAAGCGCCACCCGTTGTAGTTGCCCTGGTAGAGGAAGGATCCCTCCATCACCACGGTGGGGAGGTCGATCTCTTCGATCTCCACGCCATCCAGCTCAGGGATGACATCCAGTCCAGCGAGCACCTTGAAGATGGCCTCGGTGAACTCCACCCGATGGTTGATCTGCACCGGGAACTGAACCGAGATCCCACGGGGCTCGTCAGTCTCGACCTCACCCACCAGGCTGAGGCTCGGCACGTCGTCCTCGGTGTACGCCATGTACACCCGCTTCGATACCCCGTCAAACGCCTCCACCGTGAAGGCATCGGTGTATGCGAAGGGGCTCTTGCTGCCCAGCCCCAGCATGCCGGTCTGGTCGTTGGTCGTGTCCTTCGATGATGCGAAGAGGGTGGTGTAGAGACCCACGATGGTCTCGTGGTCCATGCCGGTGCCGTAGTCACGCACACCGAAGGTCGGGTCGATGTTGGTGGGCACCGTGACCTTGAAGGGCACGTCGGGGTTGCCCGCTGCCACGTGGGCGTCCACTGCGTTGGTGATCAGCTCGCGGACAGGTGCGAGCACCTTGTCGGAGTACAGGCCGTCAATCAGGATCTTGAACGCCTTGCCACTGGTGGCGATGGAGAACTGCGTGGCGTTGTCCACGCCCCCGATGGTGATCGTGCTGTCGCTCTTGTGTGGAATCATGTGGTGTACCTCTTTCAGGATGGTTGGTGGGCGAATGCTCGCCCGTTGAATGTCAGGGCTACTGCCCTTGCCTTGCTGATTGGCTGCCCGTCGAGTGTGGCGAACATGCCTGATGAATACGGATGGTAGACGATCTCCGTCCAGGTTTCAAGTACCACTTCGGTGGCCAGGATCTCGGGGGTGCAGATATAGGCGTGGACGTTCTTGCGCCCCTCTCGGAGCACCCGCTGCCTGCCTGTCTCGTACACCTTGAAGGTGACGTTGTCCACGATGAGAGCACGTCGGTGGTCGATGAGCCTCCAGCCCTTCGGGGTCTTGCCCTGCACCGACCAGCATCTCTTATTGACGTTGCGGTAGATGCGGAACGGACCAGGGGTGCAAGCGAACCCTGACGTGTAGTCGGGGCGGTGCCCCGTCTCCATCGGGTGCTGAATCTTGGGATTGTTACAGCCACAGATCATGAGTTCTCCTTGTCGTAGTCGTACAGCTCGTCGTCTGCCTTGGCCCACTGTGCGTAGGAGCGGTCAGCCTTGCGTTGCCACTCCATCACAGCCCGTTGTGCCTTCGTGTAGCTCTTCCAGTGCCTATTGCGGCGCAGGAGAAGGTTGCTGCGGGTGCTCACGGTCAGCGCCTCTGCTTGGCGTTGTCACGGTAGCGGTGGTGCCTGTCTTCGTCATCGAAGAGACAGTCGTCAGGCACGTGGCGTTCGATGAACACGTGTCCATCGCAGGCGTCGCACTCACACCTGGAGTCGTGTGGCTTGTCTTCGTAGAGCCATCCGCTCATGGCTGCCCCCACTCGATGCACTCGTACCCACCGTCGATGAGTGCGGGCACCTCTCCGTAGTTGGGGCATGTCACCTCGGAGTCGAAGACTCCAGCCGTGGCCAGGCCGATGGTCACTGCGATCACCAGGATGCTGGCCAGCACCAGGAGGATGTAGTCGCCCCATGGCATCGTGCGTGCTACTCGGTTGCTCATCCCTGCACCTCCCATTCATCCTCTTGAACCCAGCGTTGCAGGTTCACCATTGCTTCCTTCTCAGCCTCTTCGGCATCGAACCGCTCGTTGTCGAGCTGCTCCTGTCGGCACTCGGGGTGCCACACCGTGCCCTCGCTGTCTTCGTCCACGTTGTCCCAGTCGGTGATCTCGTCATCGCAGTAGTCACACGGTCGACACTCGTCGTGGGCCTCGCCCCTGCATGTGCAGGGCATGCTCTCCAGGAACCAGGTGGGGATGCCCACGGCGGGCACCTCCACTTCGTAAGGGATGCCCCCTTCGTATGCGTAGGTCTTCATTTGCGCTCCTTGCTCTTGTCGTGGCGGAACACGGTTGTGTCCACCCCCCTCTCCCATGATCGGTAGAGGGTCTTGGTGTAGTCGGGGCCAATCTCGTCGTCCCGCAGGTACTTGCCTTTGGCCTCGTGGTAGCGGTGCCACTCCTGCTTCTCGACCTCACGCCAGCGGCGCTTGCGGTCACCCTTGCTGTCACTGTGCTGCATTCAGTTCCTCCTTGAGTCGTTCCCAAGCTAGTTCAGCCTCGGTCGCTTGTCCAGTGAACTCCACGATCATTCTGCCCTTCTTCGTGGCACCCACCTCCATGGCCCTCGCCAGGCGGTCATTCACGACCACCTCAGCCAGTGCCTTGATCATGGCCTTGTCAGCCTCTGTCAGCTCTTTCATGTCTTCCTCTCAGGGAGTGTGAGGGGAGGGGTTGCCCCCCCCCCCCCCCCCGTGATGTTACCGGTAGCTGTCGAGCAGTCCCTCTCGAACCTCGGAGAGCAGGTACTCACCGAGACCGTCTGTGATCTGAGTGCTGTCGAAGTTCTTCGTCTCCAGCATGCCCCACAGGCGTTCGTCAATGGTCCAGTGTCCCTCCATGGCACACAGTGCCACCTCCACGTCCACGTCGTGCGTCTGCCCGATGCGGTGGAGCCTGTCCTCAGCCTGCTTGAGTTCAGCAGGAGTCCAGGGGAGCTGAGCGATGACCACCTTGTGGTTGATCCCGTTGCCGTGGAGCGTGAGCCCCACACCAGCGGCCGTGATCTGGCCGACCATGACCCTGCTCTTGCCGGAGCAGAAGAGGTCCACCTCGGCTGCCTTCTGGGCATCGCTCATACCACCCCGCACCATGGTGGGGTTGTACTTGCCGAGAGCGAGGGCGATGTCCTCCATGACCCTGCGGTTCTCAGCCACGATGAACACACCACCAGGCTGCTCTTCCAGCAGTTCCTTGACGTGCTCCACGATGCCCTTGACCTTGCACTCGCCAGCCAGGCGGCGGAGCGTACCCAGGCGGATGAGGGCCTCAGCACGCATTTGGGCTGCGGTGACCTTGCCCCCCTGCCTGCCTGCGAGCCATGCGATGAGATCCTCTTCGACCTGCTTGTACTCCTTCACTGCCGGACCCATGGCCTCCACGTGGAGGTCAGTGCGCCCCTTGTTCGGGAGGTCGAGAACCTCACCCTTCAGCTTGCGGTGGAACCACGATCCGCTCATGGCCCGGAACAGCTCATCGCCGTGCCGGTTCTCACGTGCGTACTCGTCCACCTTCGGGGCGTAGTAGTTGTAGAACTGCCCCTTGCCTCCGATGTCCCGCCATGCGCCGGGACCCAGGATGTCGATCTGATTGACCAGTTCGACGTGGCGACCGTTGGGTGTTGGTGTGCCACTCATGAGCACCCGTACGCTCGGTACGGACGCTGCGAGGTCCACCAGGCCCTTCGACCGCTTGCTCTTGTTCTTGAAGCGGTGGGCCTCGTCCACGACCACTGCTGCGACCTTGCCAGTCAGGGCCTCAGCCCATCCTGCGATCGAAGAGTCACCGATGATGATGACGTCGGTGTCGGGGATCTTGGGGGCGTCACCAGGCTTGCTGCCCTGGATGACATCCACCGTGAGCCACGGGGTGAACTTGGCCACCTCCCGCACCCAGTTCGTGCGGAGCGAGGGAGGGACCACGATGAGCACTGGCCGTGCTCCCGATGCCACCACCGATGCAGCCGTGGCCAGACCAACCGGAGTCTTGCCCAGTCCCATGTCCAGCCCGATGTAGGCGTAGCCGTGGTTGGCCACGTCTCGGAGCACGTGGTCCACTGCCTCTTCCTGAAAGTCCAGAAGGGGCAGGGCCGTTGCCACCTTGACGATGGGGGCCGTGTCGATCCCCAGCTTGTCAGCCGTGATCGCCGGGTTGGAGATGCCTGCAAGCAGGTCATCGAATGCACTCATGATGTTCTCCGTTTCAGTCGAGTTCGTCGTCGTACATCGGATCGTAGGTGATCCGACGCAGGTGTTCGTTGTAGTCCCCATGCTTGAGGAACCGGTCAGTCTCAGCGTCGCCGTAGATCCTACGGGCTTGCTTCTCGGTCAGGCTGTCTGCCTTGAATTGGGTGATGTGACCATGGTCACGTCCGAACTCGTTGCGTGCCTGGTTGAACGTGGGCCTCATGACCCACATGAGGGCCATGAAGCACACGTAGCAGAAGAGCACGAGTGGGACTGCGATGACCAGGAACCAGCCAAAGCTGGAGAGCAGGGGGTCCACCTCAGCGATCAGCCCCATGGCCAGTCCCACCTCTTCGCACACACGGGCCCGTAGCCCACATCCAGTGACCGCTCATCGGTGAGAGTCAGAGCGCATGCGATGCACGTGCCCGTGATCTTGCCGAAGGCTGCGGCCTCTTCGTGCGTGAGTGCACGTGCCTTGCCAACAGTCGCCATGGCTCGCACCACGCTGACACCACCGGTTCGGTACACCCAGCTCGTGCCCTGAAGGATCTTCGCTGCCAGGTGGCCGTTGCGTGGGAAATACAACTTGTACACGTCCACCTCTTCAAGATCATCGGGGTCGAGCCCGTTGCCCTTGTCGATGACGTAGAAGCCCTCGTTGATCTGTGCGAGGGGCAGGGCATCGGGTGTGGGTTCGCCACACTCGCCCACCTTGTGGTGGACGCCCCAGCCCCCGCTGGACAGCTTGTAAAAGAAGCCCTGGCGGGCATCCACAAAGCCCTTGCAGGCATCGCAGGCACCCGGTCGGTCATTCACACCACTGCGTGGTGACTGAGCAACCACCGTGGGCATCGTGGTGTCAGGGTCACGGGGCATCGCCATGAGGCGGGTGATGATGGTCTTCGCATCGGCCACGCTCAGGGCATCCAGGTGGACCTTCTGCGTGGCCTCAGCGAGTGTCTCAGCGCCCAGGGTGACCAGGCGCTCGGAGAGCAGGGACTCGATGAACGATGCCTGCTTGTACGTGCGTGGTGCGCTCATCGTGCATCCTCTCTGAGCATCTTCCGGGTGTTGCGCCGGGACTGGTGCGTGAGTCGGTACTCACGCATGGTGGCATCGCTGCCGAACGACACCGTGAAGGCGTCGTCCTCTTCGTAGTCGAGCAGTGCCAGCATGGCCCGCTCGGTCTGTCGTGCGAATGCGGTGGGCATCATGAACCTCTTTCAGTGTTGGGGAATCGACCGTACCAATCGTCCCCCTCTGGGCGGGGGATCGAAGGGTGACGGGAGGGGACGACAAGCGTGCCGTCAGGGTGGGTGATGGTCTCGCCGGACTGGTGAACCAGTCCAGGGACCACGTAGGCGACCTCCAGGCGTTCCACGCCGGAGTCGGTGAGTCGGTACACGATCATGCGTAGTGCGCCTCCACCTCGGCCCACAGTTCGGTCTCCTGGAGGTTGGCCAGGAACCGTCCGAAGTGGCCAGAGCTGCGATACAGCTTGCTGTCGATGATGGCGATGGCGTACTCCACCACCTCTTCCTCGGTGTCGAGACCTTCGGTCTCGGCCTTCATGATGATATCGAGCACTGTGTGCCCCTTTCATTGTCTGTCAGCACACGGTGTGCTGATCGTGGGTGCCGGGGGAGTCGAACCCCCGAACTCAGAGTGTGTGGTCTGAGTCGTTCCTGGCGCACCCGCCATTCTGTCAGCCGTAGACTACCTCCCCCAGGACTGCGATCTGGAGCACGCAGTCAGCGGTGCTTGCGTCGAGATCCAGGTCTTCGTCGTACGGGTCGATGCCTTCCATGGCAGGGACGGTCTCGCAGGCCGTTCGGAGCGCATGCAGGATCTCACGTGGTGTGACCCTCTTGACGATGTCCGGGCCGTCGATGAGGTACGGGTTCTCGACGGTGAAGGTGATGTCGGTGGGGCGATCGAAGTCCCCCCCGTCGTGGTACTCCACGTCCAACCACCACGACCACATGGTGCCACAGGCACCCATGACTGCGGAGAAGCGCTCCACGTTGCCAGGAGTGAGCGGGCGGGTCATGACGCCACCA
>JBBAQX010000087.1:11055-12552 GCA_040400085.1 Lysinibacter sp.
TGTGTGCCCCTTTCTTGTCGAGTGAGCGGGAGTGCTCACAGTGCCACCAGGGGGAGTCGAACCCCCCGTGCGAACGTATCGACACCCCGACCGGGGTGTGGCGTGATGCGTATTCTCGGCTCGCCAGCCTGTCGCTACATGTTGCGCCCTGCGTCCCTGAGGACGACCAAGGCGTAGATGAGAGCGAGTGCAATGAACGGTGCGAAGATCACATCTCCACCGCCGTGATCGTGAGGTCGCCGTCTGCGATCTCCCCGAATGGGTCGAGAATGCGGCGGGCGATCTCTGCCGCCCCCGCCTCTGTCGTGAAGCCTTGCACCTTGCGGTCCAAGTAGAACGTGGGGAGCTGCTCGTGCCGGACCCACTCGACACCGCCTGAGCGATGGCGAAGGGTACGGACGGCAAGGATGGCGAACATGCTCAGACCTCCACGTTCTTCGTGAATGTCTCGACAGATCCGTTGTCGAAGGTGACCGTGATTGTGGTGATCGCTGCCGACGCTTCAAAGAGCTGAGCGATGGGTGAGGTGTTGGGGAGCGGGAAGACCCGCACGCCGGAGAACTCCCCAGCGGGTGAGGTGAGAACCTCTGTGATGACCGTGGCCATGGTGGCCCCTTTCAGGTTGTAGGTGTGGTGGGCACAAGCTGCCCCTAGAACCTCCCCCCGCTACCCGTATCATTGCCGGACGGGGGAGGCTCTAGGCGCACCTTGTGCAGGTGCTCCGGGGGATCGCTCAGGCGCTGGTGTACGTGGCCATGAACTATGCAGCGTCCCCCGGTCGATTCACACTCAGGGAGTTGACGTGGTGAGCACTGTTCGCTCAGCACTGTTGCTGGTGTGAATCCCCCCGCCCGCTTGGCCTGTAACGATGCTGCCCCAAGTCGATGACGAGGACCGTTCCCCGGCGCAGGTGTGGAGCGTTCTAGCCGTTCCCGGTCGGATGCGTTGATCCTGCCCAGGCGGCGATCGCTCCACGGTGGCCCGTGGACTCGGCCGGAGCGATCCTGGCCCGTGGGCCTCGCTCCGTAGTCTCGCCCATGAACTCCGGCCCCCGCCCCCCGGAGGGAGCGGAGCCTGTGTGGCTCCGACTCGGGCCCCCCTCGGAAGGGGAACAACAACAAGCTACCCCCACCCCGTTCTCCCCGTCCACTCAGATCTTGTGACACTTGTCACACCCTCGCACGTAAGGGTAAGAGGTGTGGATCTGGCCCCCTGAGGTTTGAACCGGTATCAATCGAGCAGTCGAGCCAGCAGCAGCAGACCCGTCTAGGGCCCCTGTGTGGCCCGTAGAGCAACGGGGGCGATATGGGGAGGCCCCCGGCCCCCGTGAACCAGAAGACACAGGGAGAGAGAGAGGACCTACCCCGAACGTGGGTAGATCGACCGAGTGTGTGGGTACGTGTGACCATGGGGGACTCGACACCAGTACTCGACAGCGTGAGGAAGTACCTCTCCAGACCGTGGGGTAGCAACTCCCTGACCTCCCCATGAGGTGTG
>JBBAQX010000087.1:12652-16431 GCA_040400085.1 Lysinibacter sp.
CGCCCACGAACACCAGTGCCCATGTGACAAGAGTCACACCCACACCAGCGTGACATGTGTCACACGCACACGTGTTCGACCCCCCCACCGTTAATCGAACATGTGTACATGGGGCCGCGGTAGGATACACCCGCCAGTAACCAGAAAACCAACGATCCATAGGCCCCCACCGAGCCCAAAGACCGTTGAACCGTAGTGAATAGGCCCCCAGAACCACAGACCATCACGCCCAACCTTAAGGCTTTCCTATAAACCCCTAGACTTCGTTAGACTCCCGGACTGGCCCGTGAAGTAGGCCCATGCCGCATGTAACTTCGGGATATGGCCCCCGAGGCTACGCCTCAGGAATGGTGCTACACTTGTCACATGTCTATCAAGAGTTCTTCGCAGTTCACCTACACTCGGCCTGCCTGATGTCTGCGTCTGACAACCTTCAGCATGAGCAATTGGGCATGTTCATGCCTGCGAGGGCACTGAAGGCTCGTGTTCAGCAGTCTGATGACCTGGAGGGGCGCGAGACCATGGACCAGATGTGGGCCAGGAAGTCGAAGGAGGCTGCTCTGCCTGCTGGTACTGAGTACCGAGCGCCTTACGGGTACGACGACGCCGACACCACTACGCATGGGACTGGTGTCAGGGACTCCATGATGGCCAAGGGGTACGATGGTCCTCCTATCTCTGTGTCGCACGAGGGCGAGAGGGGTGGCACCATGGTATGGGACGGGCACCACAGGGTGGCTGTGGCTGCTGAACTGAACCTGGATGTGGCTGTGGAGCACTCCAACCCTGAGTCGAGGTTCATTGCTACTAGCTCCCGCTCTCGGGGCGTTGAGCATGATGTGCGTCTGGCGAGTGACAGGAAGTCTGCTGACAAAAGATTGGCGGGGGCCAAGGAGCGCCTCAAGGGTGTGGACATCTAAACCCAAGAAACGCAACCAGACCCCTTTGTGTGGTGGTTGTTGTTGAAAATGGGGGGCGGGTTTCCAAAAAGTGCTTGACAAGACGCTATGCGTCCAGTAGGTTCCCTGCCATGGACCTATCAGCAACAGCGCAGATGTACCAGGAGTACAGCGCACTCGTCAACAAGGAGCACAACATGGCAGAGAAGCACGAAATGGCAGACTTCACACTGGAAGCCATCCTGAAGGCCATGAAGGCCATTCAGCTGATGGTGGAGGACGCGGAGAGCGATGGCTGGTACGTCACCGGCCCGATCGGCCTCAAGTGCGCAGACGGGTGGTCTCCGGGCTACTTCACGCTGACCGAGGACTGGGTGTCCTTCGTCCCCGAGTACACCGAGGAGGAGCGATGACCAAGGACGAGTTGATCGTTGAACTGACGGGGCGCATCGACCAGGGCATCACACACCTACAAGCCCTCCAGAACGATGGCACCGCCCACGAGTTCTCTCGTCTACAGGGCAAGATCCAGGGGCTCCTCCTGGTCAAGGACTGGTTGAGGAGCTACTGATGGGGGCTAGGAGGAAGGTCCTCTACGTATCCCCAGACGGGGGGCACAAGCACCATGTGGAAGATTACAACTCCACATCCACATCCCATCACCAGCACGTCAACATCGAGCGTGAGATTCAGCTACTGATCGACCAGATTGCGGTCCTCATTGAGGTGACAAAGACGCTGGATGAGCAGAATGCCGTCCTGCACGCCCGAATTGACGATCTGGAAGCCCTCATTCCTGAGTGATAGACTCTCTGAGTGAGCAAAGCCCCCACTCAGCATCTTCTTGTGCGTTGGAGGGACTGTTTCACCAGTCAGGGGACCTGGAAAGCGTCCTCAGAGCCCACGGATGAGGCCGTGATCGTCAATTCGGTCGGGTGGGTCGTCCCCAACTACAAGAAACACTACCTCGTGCTCGCTGATGCGTGGTTTGAGAGGGGATCCGAGCTGTACTACGGCACTTTGACGTACATCCCCGAGAAGATGGTCATCTCGAAGACTCCACTGAAGTAGAATTGGGGGCTGGGTCCGTGTTTGACCTCCATGGGCCGTGATGATTGCTCAGATAGACCCCCTATGGGCCTGTTACAATTGTCACATGCTTGGCAGACAGTTCCCAGGAACAGAGAAGAACCCGCAGGGTCGCCTGTTCAAGCCCGAGTACACTGGCGACCCCCATAAGCTCTCTCCAGAGAACTGGATGAAGGGGGACGCCTCGACTCCTCTCATTCGTCATGAGGAGAAGATGGCCTTCGGGGGCACCAGCGGCTCTCAGGACCCAGTCCCTCGTGCGGCCGGGGACATCCTGACGTACCACACCAACATGGGAGCCCTCCCAGTGGCTGACAACGTATTCAGGGGCAAGGGCCCCCAGAGCCGTGACAGCAAGGGAAGAGCCGTTGGTGAGGACGGATCCCTGGTTGGTATGCACTTCGGTACCGTCAAGGCGGGGTACGATCGCGTCTCCCACAATAAGGATCCATCAGCAGCACAGGCGCACCCCGTCAAGTTCCACTCCAGTGCCCAGTTCGGTGCCTACGACACCATCGAAGGGAAGCAGACCACCCCCCTGGCAGAACAGACTCGCAGCCCTTCCCCATGGAGCGACGACGCTGCCAACATCAGCGAGAAGGCCACGGACGCTGTAGAGACAGGCTACGCAGTGCCCTACCGGAACGATGTGGAGGACGAAGGTTCAATCTCCTATCGCACGAAGCGTGCGAACGTGCGTAGGTGGTCTACCGATGTCAAACTAGGTATCGGACAGCGGGTGGGAGAGCCGCACCCCGCCTACAAGTACCTCGCAGACAAGGGGTACAACCCAGTCATCGAGACCGGCAAGATCCACGAGGCTATTCAGTACCAGCCTCGCCAGCTTCCCCTTGATAACAGCGGCCTCACGAACCCAGCCGCACCATCTCCTGACAGGGATGAGTTCAGCAAGATCAACGTGCATCGCTACAACCAGGAGGCGGCGGACCTCACCAAGCAGTCACAAGGCTTGAGCCCCCAGTTCAGTCAGTGGACGATGAAGAAGAATGTTTGACAAGGCCCCCTCACCTGTGTAGTGTGCACCTCCAACCAAAGGAGCACTACTATGAAAAAGACACTCACTATGGGCCGTCAAGCTGAAGGTAGCGTCATGACCGGCCAAGAGAAGGACTGTTCTCTGGGTGGTACGGAGAAATGCCTGACGTGCGGCGGTGAGCATTCGCGCATGGCACCAACGACAGCAGGCGGGTTCTACGCCAATGGTCGTTTCTTCCGCAACTACGGGATCGCGGGGATGATGTTCACGAAGGTGACATGCCCTGACTGTGATGCCCCCTCATCCCCTGAGAACGTGGAGGAACCATGAGCAACGAACAGACCGTGCGGGACGCACTCAATCCGTGGCTGACTTTCGTAGCGGACGACGGGTTCATGGCGATGCGTGTCCGTGAAGACGACGAGATTGCAGAACGTCTCGACATCAACCCGGACATGACCGTCACCGAACTCCAACGCCGATTGAGAATCGCCGAACGGGTACTGGGATGCTTGCCCGTTCCGCCAGCGAAGAATCGAGTACGAACCGACAAGTTCGGGTGGACAAAGGACGCTGCTGAACTGTTGGCCTGGCTCGCCAGAGGGGACGCCCAGTGATCCCGAGCGATCACTTCAGCGTGAATCCAGACGGCACAGCGTGGTGGGTGCTCATGCCCATCGACAAGCTGCAACTCGCCGCCGACGAAGCCGACGCCGACCGTCCGTGCGATACCTGCGACGGGGCAACACTTGACCTGAGTTCCGAATCCATCATGAGCACCTTCTTGAAGCGGA
>JBBAQX010000088.1:0-16342 GCA_040400085.1 Lysinibacter sp.
GTTGGTTTCTGGCATAGTCTTATTTCTTTGGAGAACGCAATAGGTGACTCGGTCGGCTGAGAGACAGCGCCGCCAACACTCAAACCGAAATATCAAAATGGAAAATCCGACAGAATACGTGAAGCCGATCGAGTCCACCGACTTGTTGGCCTGCTTTTGTGGGGGGCTGGCAATGGTGACCAGCCACGAAGAGGGGTTCCGGTCAGTCACCTACTACACCACGCACTCGGTCAGATGCTCTGAATGCTCAATGCACCTCTCGGCGCAATATCTGACAGAGGGGCAAGCTCAGGCGGCGTGGAATGCCCTCATGCTCGACAGCCGGACCTACCGGAATCGTCGGGCCAACCACTGATTCAACCGCGCCCGCGGTTTTATTCCGCTCCACCCTCAACCATCCTCTTATGAAAAAACAAACCACCCCACTCGTCCACCTCGACACCCCAGACGACGCGCTCACCGCCTCGCCCGCCCGTTCCGCGCCGCCCAAGCGCCCCGGCCCGCTGCAAATCAACCACCCGAACAACCCTAAAACTCAACTACAAGGCGGGTCTCTGTTGCAAGCACCGCCTTGTTAGCCTTCTTGTCTTATGAATACACGAAAAGTGCCTCGAACTTTATTCCGGCAGCTTGTGCTGTCCCTGGAGCGGGCGGACAGCGACTGCACCACTTTGACCCTAGATGTGGATGATATTCGAGAAATTCGTCTTTGTGCCGAATCCCGCGAAGTGGCACAGTTCGCCCGGCATGCGCGCCCGTGCGTAGTTATTCCGGCTAACGATTGAGTCCTCGGACCGCACAAGTGAAAAGCCAATGATTATGAAATGCTCAATATGCCACTCCCCGATGTATCTCGGGAGCATCTGCCCGAAGTGCTCGATGTCGCCAGCGAAAGAGCCGCCTTCGAGCGGTTCCGAGCGCCAACCTTGTTCTGCGATCTCAGATACCGAGCGACTCGACTGGCTCCAAGCCGGCCAGAAAACGGCGTGGCGCGTTACGCACGACGAATGGGAACAGACGACCGAAACACGCGTCCGTCATATTCGGAAAACAGTTTTCGACGGCTGGGTGGTCAACGAACAGGACGCGCCTCAGAAGGATATTCGAGCTGCGATTGACGCCGCCATACGAGGTAATACAGTCGAGAGGGGCGCGCCATGAGTTTCTTAACGGCTAAGGAATTGCACTGCGACGGTTGCGGAGAGTGGTTGCGCTTGGACAGCGGTAAGGTGACTCTCGAATGGCCTACGCTCCGAAAGGATGGCTGGACACGCGAAGGCGGGCGTCACTATTGTCCCCGGTGCGGGCTGAACGGATCGTGGGAAAATCACGAGGTCGATTCTCTTTCCAACACAACGTAATGACTGAAAAAATTGACGATAGGGCTGGTATCGCCGCCCGTATAAGGCGTTGGTGGTGTCATGCCATTTGGTGGCACACGAAGGAGTCTGTGAGGTCCGTTCGCAGTCTGCTGGTGGATCTTCCCGGATTCCTGCGCGACGAGCACGGTCACAGGTGGTTTCAACCACCTTCAGAGCCGCATGTCTTGTGGGGAAGAAAGCAGTGGACGTCGCGCTACAGAATCAACGCGCCTACATTGCACGTCACGGTGCAGGACGGGATGGGCGAGCACTACGGCTATCCCAGGCATTCGTGCTACGTCATACTATGGTGGGGCCGTAGAGGCTACGCCTTCGGAGTATATTTTTCCAAACCAGATTCGAATTGGCGAACATAATGAGAGAGCGACATAAAAAAGACGACCCTAGTAGCGCTAAGCGCTACTACACGTTCCGCAACCGAGAAGGGCAATCGATACACCTGCGTGGCGACATGACAATAGAGGATCTCATTCGCGCCGGCTACACGGACATTAACCTCGTTAACCCAGAGCGACCGATTGCTCCGCATGAGTGGCGGTGTGATGGAGAAGAATCAAACAGAACCGAAATAAAATGAGCGATAAGAAATCAGACAGCAAGCCGACCGCGCCGCCTCTCGTCATCTGGATGCAGCTCCATTGCGAAGACGAGGCGGAAGCGACGTGGACCGAGCAGCAGGTTTACCCGGAAGACGTGGAATACGTTCATGCCGGGGAGGTTCGTCGCGCTCTGATGGGGCACCGATCATCTGATCTTTGGGGTGATAATGGGCTGATCGCGGCCACCATGCGATGCGTCTCGGCGCTCGATACGATAGAGGACCTGGTGGAGCTTGAGCACGAGAGCGTGCCTGCGCTCATCAGCCGCCTGCGTGCGGCTCTCGGTTACAAAGGTGACGGGCAAATAACCACTTGACCGTCCCTCGCCCGAAACTAGGCTGGTCGCATGGCGAAACGACTACCAGGACAGAAGAGCACGGTCAAACGCAGGGAGGATATTCCGCGGCCCTATAACGGCGGGCAATGGACGGCTGCCCGCATGACCTCGTTCATCAAGAGTGCTCTGCGCGGTGCGCGGTGGCCTCAGAAATACGAATGTATCCAGCGGGCCTACGTCAGCGACGGCATCAACCCAAAGACCGGGCGTAAATGCAAGCTGCACCGCTGCCCGTCGTGCTCCGAGCTGTTTCCGGCCACGGGCATGCAGGCTGACCACATAGAGCCAGTGATAGGCCCCGAGGGCTTCGTATCGTGGGACCTGTTCATATCGCGCCTGTATTGCGAGGGCAGCGGATTTGTGGCCCTCTGCAAAGGGTGCCACAAAGCTAAGACCAAGGAAGAGAACGCTACCCGGCGTCAGCTTAAAATCGATAATCAAACCAATGAATACATACATCCGATTGATCCGAAAGCGCCAGCACCGACGCGCCGTGTTTTTGCGCCTTAAGAAATTCACAGCGATGCTGTGGGACGCCATTTACATACCTGTTTCCGGCATCGTGCTGGCCGTATGCACGGCGTGCCTGCCCGTAGTGGCTGCGCACCCGGCCGGCCATCCGTGGTGGATGATGGCTGCCGCCCTTGTGGGGGCGATGGTGATGATCTCTGCGGCGTTGCTCTGCTTGTTGATGGTGGTTTGCCTGCCTGCAGTTCTGTGGATTTGGGTGCGTGAGTGCTGGAGAATATCCAACTTGGAAGAAGGGGACAACTGACCGTGATGATTATCTGGACCGAAGAAATGATCAGCCAGCTGGGCACCGATGGTGACGGTATGGTGGCGGCCGCTTTAGGAATCAGCGTGACTGCGGTGCGCAAGAAGCGCAAGCAGCTCGGTATTCCGTCTTCTAAGGAACACGTGTGGACCGAGTGGCTGGAAGACCAGCTGGGGACCGTATCCGACAAGGCGTTTGTCAGCCTGCACAATCTGAGAATATCCCCTTCTGCGGTAGCATTCCGTAGGCGTGAACTCGGAATACCGCCCGCCGAACATAGCAAGCAAAAGACCGAGTGGACTGAAGCTATGCTGGAGCGCCTTGGACGCGCGCACGACAGGGTGATCGCGCAGGAGCTCGGCCTTGGTTACGATAATGTCGCATCCAAACGAAGAATGATGGGTATACCTCCATGCCCGAAATAGTGATTGCCAACCCACCTACAATCGTATCACCTATCTCCGTGACCAGAACATCCAAAAAAATAGTCTCGATCGCCGTGGAAACACTGACCGATCTCCTCGACTCCGACCCCCGGGTAGAGAGTCTGCTAAACCACACGACGGAGGGACTCTCACCCTTGCAGCTCGTGAATGCCATTCTGTCGGCCACCGCAGAGGGAGCCACTATCGTAGCTGCCCGCGAAACCGACGGAACCATTGCAGGATTCATGCCTAAGCGCAGCAAGACGGTTGCTGACACCGCCGTAGCAGCAGAGAAGGAGCCAGAAAAATGACCACCATCAAAGGTCTGAGCGCCATGCCGGTCGCGTCTGCCTTCAAGCCGCCCACCCGTCCGGGTCGGGCGGTTTTTGTTGAGTGGGGAGTGAGTGATGTCCTCGACCTAGCGCCATCGCTGGAGGATCCCGCCGGATGGCTTGACGAGCACGCGGACAACCTTCGTACCGCCTGTGCGTCCTTTTGTAGAAGAAGGGCCAGGGATATTCTGGCAATGGAGGGATGCGATGATACGACTCATGACACTCACACCAGCTAAACTTTCCGCCAAATGACCAAAACACCAGAAAATAACCACGACAGTATTGAGCAGACCTCAGACGAAGCAGCAACTGCATTGGTTGCGCCCTCCAGCTTGACCGAATAACAAACAAACCAACCATTCCGGCCCTGAGAACGGGCCGGATTTTTTAGCTACCACGAGCGCAGGCTTGCCACAACCTGTTAAGAAGACTACGCTTCACGCATGCCGAACAACGATGACAGTAAGCAAAAGGACGTGTTGAATGGTGCCGCCGTCGGTGGAGCAGTCGGCGCTGGCGGCGGTCTGCTCTACACGCTGCTGAAGGAAAAGCCATCGTTGCGGAAGGCGCTGGAGAACATGCTGGTCGGCGGCGTAGGGGGAGCCGCTGTAGGCGGAGGCGCGGCAAAGATGCTTCAGATTGGTAAAGGCGACGAGAAAGATGAGGCTTCCCCGCAACCGCCGCCAAAGCAAGAGGTGCCGGCTTCCCCAGCGACCAAGCATATGGATCTGCTGACGGCGGCAGGCACAGGCTACATCCCGGGCGTAGGTCCTGCCGTCCATGGTTTCCAAGCTGGCGGACTAGATCAGGCTGCTCGCTCTGGTGGCAGGTCGGCGCTAGAGGCGCTGGCCGGATCCGCTGTAGGCAACCTGGCAGCGTCCAAGCTGCTGAGGGAGGGAAGCCGCTCATCCCGCTTGGCGGGAGGTCTGGCTGCCCTAGCTGGCAGCATACACGGTTCCGTGGCCGCTGCGGACAATTTCAACGATAGGAATGCATCCAGATAGTTCAATAATACGAAATACGACAATGTATCAATACAACGCCATCACAGTCAGCAACTACGATGCCGACACATTTCGTCTGGACGTAGATCTCGGTTTCGGAAACTGGACGAAGAGTCAGCCGATTCGAGTGTACGGAATTGACGCGCCAGAGATGACCACGGCAGAAGGGAAGGAGGCCAAGGCATTCGTGGCCTCTCTCGTCCCCGCAGGCACCAAGGTGGTCCTGACGACATTCAAGGATGCCAAGGAGAAATACGGACGCTACCTCGGCAAGATCACGCTGCCGGACGGACGGGATCTTGCGGAGACCATTGTTGCCGCAGGTCATGCCAAACCATACTTCGGAGGGGCCAGATGACCCCATGGCTGTCATAGGCATACCAGACCGCTCCGACTACGGGGACATGTCGAAGCTCCAGATTGGAGCTTTGCTTGATTTGGTCAGGCAGCAGCATATCGCCCGTAGAGCGGGGGAGCACGAGGACTTCCGGGTGGGAAATAAGGATGCGGGAGGGCTGCATAGCTGGGCGATCAGGAAGGGAATGCCAGAGCCGGGACAGAAGCACCTCGCAGTTCACCAACCCATACACGCACCGGAATACGCGGCGTTTTCTGGTGTCATCCCAGAAGGTTACGGAGCTGGAAGCGTTAGCACCAAGGACCTCGGAAAGGTGCTGCTGACCGACGTTCAACCCGGTAAGATCAGCATGGTGGTCGCGCACAAGAAGCAGCCTCAATACCTATCGCTCATCCGCAACGATGGCAGCAGGAACTGGCTGATGGTGAATACCACGCCAACTGACGCCGAGAAGTTCAAGGGTGGCGTCGAGAAACCGCATTACAAGTCACGCAACTGGCCCGATGTGGAGCATCACCTAGAAGACTACGTGGCCCAGCCCAAAGCTGACGGAGCGTCGCAGGTGTTCCGCCTGGGCCCCAAGGGCGTGGAAGCGTTCAGCTACAGGACGGGTAAAGACGGCAGGCCCCTAATCCATACGGAGCGGGTATTTGGAGGACAGCGCGTAGCCGTGCCGAAGGAACTGGTTGGGACCATTCTAAGAGGCGAGCTAATGGGATTCAGGGGACAGGAGAAAGTAGCCCGCCTATACAAATCCGCCTACGTCATACCGCCGCAGGAACTAGGTGGCCTCCTTAACAGCTCGATCGCCAAGTCCATCATCGACCAGAAGGACAGGGACATCCAGCTCAAGGCCATGCTATACGACATTGTCGGCTTCAAGGGAACGCCGCAGGAGCGGCATCAGCGGCTGGCACAGATTGTCGAAGCTCTCAAGAGCGACCGCTTCTTTTTACCTGAGCAGGCTGAGACGCCGGATGACATCACCAACCTCCAGCAGCGAATCGCCAGCGGCGAACACCCACTGACCAGCGAGGGCATCATGCTCTACCCAAAGGAGGGAGGCGATCCTGTCAAGGTGAAGAATACCGACGAGCACGACGTCATCATCCAATCCTTGTTCCCCGGTAAGAACAAATACCACGGTAGCCATTCTGGAGGCTTCGCCTACTCGAACGAACCGGGAGGTCCGGTGGTGGGTGAGGTGGGATCTGGCTTGAGCGACGAGACCAGGGCTGCTATGCATGCGCGACCGGAAGACTTCATAGGACGCACAGCTCGCGTCAGGGCTGCAAAGCGCATGCCGTCAGGAGCCCTGCATTCGCCCGTATTTCTAGCTCTACACGAAGACATTACACAACAATGAGCATCGCATCCCTCATAAAGCAGGCATCTACTGCAGCGCTCCTGCGCAAGGCCCGCAATGCCACCCACGAGCATCCCACAGAGAAGCAACGCTCGGCAGGCAACTACTCGAAGGGGACGTTCGAATTCAAAGGACTCACCATCAAGATTGAGAATCCCAAGGACAGCATACGACGCGGCACGGACAACAAGGGCAGGAAATGGGAGTCGCGCTTACCGGCAGATTATGGCTACTTCAAGGGCACCGAAGCAATAGACGGTGATGCAGTGGACGTCTTCATTGGTAACGACTTGGAGAGTGACATGGTAGTTGCAGTCGATCAGATAATCGACGGCAAATACGACGAGACCAAATTCATCGTGGCAGTGACCTCTCAAGAGCAAGCCGAGAAGCTCTATCTCTCCGCTTACCAAAAAGGCTGGGAGCTCGGACCCGTAAGCACCACTACCGTGCAGCAACTCAAGGAGTGGTTGAAGGACGGCGATCACAAGAAGCCGTTCAAAGGTCAGATGGTCAAGGCGGCCTTGCAGCTGGTCAGCGACGAGGGGTCCAAGGTGGTGCAGCAGAAGGCCCCTGACGGCTCTCCCATGACGCAGCGTGGCATGGCTGATCGTTTGGCAGCCTACGCGGGCAGTCTGGGCGAGCCAGCGCCAATGGTCGAAAAACCTCAGCCCGTTCTGGTTCGCGGCGTCAGGCCCGCACCAGAAGGTCCGCTGAAGCCTCAACCCGGGGTGTATGGTAAGACGGACGGTCCCGTAGTCGTCAGGCCAACACAGGCCCCAGGACAGACGAGGGAGGAAGCGCTACATTCCGATTTCGGCAAGTGGTATAAAGGGTATTCGAAGCGCGAGGGCGGCGTGACCAACGACTCAGGCGGTTACACCGTCAACGGTATCTCAGAGAACAGCGGCCTCACCAAGAAGCAGATTATGGCGATGACTCCCGATGACCGGAGGGCCTTTTACGCCACGCGCTACGACAAGCTTTCAGGCATTGCTGATCCTGCCGTGCGAGCCTCTATGATGGAGGCTGGAATGAACGCCGGAGAGACCCTGCCCGTCCGTAGTGCGCAACGCGCCGCAGGTATCAAGGTGGACGGACGGCTGGGACCTCAGAGTGTAGCTGCCATCAATGCGGCTCCTCCTAGCCAAACCAATGCCGCTATTGTGGACGCTTGGAAAGCCCGCCACCAACACCTTGCCAAGGTCAACCCTGGCAAATACGGACAATACGCCACGGGGTGGAAGAACCGCAGACGCGATTTCGTCGCGTCGTTACCACCGGCCAGCGCGCAATGGTGACCGAGGAAAGTCACAGCAAGCAGGCCGCTTGGTGGCATCCATCCAAGCGCAGACCGAACAACAGCAGCGACCAGGAAGACGCAGCCATGATCAAGAAGCTACCGCGCAATGTGAAACATCTCCTAATAGTCACTTTTGGAGAAAAGTGGGCCACTGAGGACGAACGCCGTCGCATGAATAAGAAAGCGGGCTTCTCTGAATGGGCGCAGGGGGATGGTGACGGCAGCAACGACTGGCGCTGGGGCCTGCTCGGTCCCGGGCTGGCCAAGCTGCCCATCGGGCTGGCGCAGACAGCCAACGCAGCCACTATTGCCGCTCACGAAAGCCGGCGCCCGCTGGAGGGCAGCATCGATGACGCCGTATTCCGAGACGCAATCAAGCAGAAGGCAGAAGCCTCGGGGGCCAAGGTGGTCAATGCCGAGGGATGGGTGAACAAGAACCCCGGAATACTCGAGGAGATCATCACCAAGCTGACTGGAGTCAGGCCTCGTCCGCAAGGGACGTCCTACGTGCCGGCTACTAAGGAGATTCTGATGCATCCGAATCAATCCGGGGCCGCGTTTATGGCTCATGAGCTAGGTCATCACCACGGAGGTGCTGGGCTGATGAACGTTAACATGGCCGGCAAGGGGATTACTGGTCTGGCCTCTACCATAGCGGCGCTTCAGCCGCACGAGGATACGTCAGCCGTCGCAGCGGGTGTCGGGACGGCAGCCGGGCTCGGAACACTCGCCAGCGAGTTGGATGCGTCACGCAGAGGCTACCGCTTGATGCGTCAGGCGGGCAGCGGTAGGAAGGGCGCGCTGATGGCATTCGCGGGCATCCCGTCATACCTCGCTTACGCCGCCCTACCCGGAGCCACATGGGGCATCAAGAAGCACATGGGAGGCTTCGATAAGCAGAACGTCACCGACGCCAAGACAGTGCAATAAGATCGTTCATAGTGTCATAAAAGGTTGAAACACTACCCGAATCGCATCGTATGCGGCGGGCCTGAAACCATTATGAAAACGATTGTATTATTGTGCGTGTTTATATCAGTTATCGTAGTCGCGGCCCAGCACGGCTTGTCGCCGTGGGCTACCGAAGACGCTCGCGGTGGTTTCGATGTGCGACAGGAGGTTGTCGAACATCGAAAGGCGGACGGGACAGTTGTTGCGCTTGTGCGCAGTGACTCATCGTTCAAGCAGCTCGGAGGTGTCAACGCCGGAGTCTTCCAAACCTCCTTTGTGCAACAGCGCAAAGCGGGGGAAGTGGTCGCTCACCGTTGGTTCATCCAGTTGCCTTTCTGCAGCTGGAAACCCCTATAATGACCACGAAACCATTAGCGGGAGAAGAGCTCCATGTGGCGCTGGTCCGCGCCTCCATTGCGTTACAAGCGGCGTATGATCTGTCACACGAGGAGGTGACCATATCATCTGCCGTAGGTCACCGCTCGGAGTGCGTAGTGGGCAGTCTGAGCGTCAGGCATAAAACCGCCTGCGACGCCGACTGGCTGATGCTCATATGCGCAGATGGACGAACGCATGCCAGCAACGCAGCCGGTTCCTGCGCCATGTTCCCGGACTTGGCTACAGCACTGGAGATCACCATGATGTCTGTCATACTGGCGGCGTCTATCGGGTAAGCTCTCACAGCTTCGTCGTTCGTGCGACGCTAAACCGGACCATCCATCCGGCGCCGCAAGGTGAGAAATTAAGCACGAAGCGTTGACCTCCAATAAAAGAACGGACGGGGTCATGTTTTATGAAAAACATCAAGAAGAAAGCGATAGACCTGAACAGGTTGACCACCGTATTGTTAAAGGGTGAGCAGTCATATTCGGACGGTAGACACGATTTCTGGTATGAGGACTTGCTGGGCGTATTGCACACAGCGGGCGTGGTCATTGACCGCGATTTCCTGAATGATGAGTCTATTCGTCGTTGGGAGGTGGCGAATCATCGCCTAATCCGACGCGGAGAATCTTCTGCGCATCGGATTAGGCGATTTTTAATCACTCTGTCGTCGGATTCTGAGCTGCACTTATCGGTCGTGTTTAGTCGAGGATGTCCGGATTTTCCTCGGTGGGCACACGAAGAAAGTCCTGCTTGGGATTACGAGACAGAACCCAGAGATTACGCCTACTCGGCCCCGAACCGCGAGGTCGCAGCACAGGTGCTGCGCTACATCAAGTCCGCACATCCCGGTTACGTCAACCTGAAGGTAAAGATTGTCGAGTAAGCGCTCACAGCTTCGACGCCTGAGCGTCGTTAAACCAGACCACCAATCTGGCGCACCTACGGGTGTGAGGCGTTTGGGCTCAGGGCGTCACCCACCTCGATGGTGTGGGTGCGGCGTTAATCGCATCGGCATAAGGCCGATATTTAAAATATGAAAACATTAGAACAACCAAAACCAGCTGGGACAACATCGGCAAATGTCATCACCATCGCTACCCACGACGGCGTGTTTCACGCTGATGATGTGTTCGCGGTGGCTGCTGTCCTCTTGTGCGTTGGGCCGCGATTCAACCCGCTCACAGGCGAGGAGATGGTCCGCATCGTCCGCACACGGGACCGCAAGGCCATCAATGCCGCCAACATCGTCATCGACGTGGGCGGTCAATACAATCCAAGCGCCGACCTTTACGACCACCATCAAGGTGCGGGCGAGCGGGATAATGGTGTTCCTTACGCTGCCTTCGGGTTGGTGTGGGAGAATTACGGTAAAACAGCGTGCTACGATACACTGCTCGGGAGCGGGACAACATACACCATCGCGGGCGAGGTGCGCGACATGGTCGCCCGCTCGCTGGTGGAAGTGTTGGACGCGCACGACACCGGCTACGCGAAAGCGGGCCCCGGTTCGCTGCCAGCCGCCATCAGTGCATTCAACCCGCGCTGGGACGAGGATCAGAGCGAAGAGTACTTCGCTCTTAAGTTCGACGACGCTGTGTCGTTCGCCCAAGGCATATTGGCCCGCGCCATACTCTCCGAAGCGTCCAATCTTAACGCCAGGAAGATAGTGGATGCGGCTATCGCGAGCGCCGAAGGCGAGATTCTGGTGCTGGATCGTTACGTACCTTGGCAAGAGCGAGTCACTAGAAGTGACGAGGGATTGCATCTGAAGTTCGTGGTGTTCCCGGCGCTTGATGGTAGTTGGCGGGCTCAAACCATCCAGGTGTATGCTGGAAAATTCCAGCCGGTTCGTTGCGAGTTCCCGCGCCTGTGGTGGGGTCTTGACGCGGAGCAACTGTCGATCGCCACTGGCGTCGCCGGTTGTGTGTTCTGTCATATCAACGGTTTCACCATGGGCAACAACACCCGGGAAGGGATCGTGGCGTTGTGCAATCTTGCACTATTCATGGATAAATTCCCAGTCCAACCAGTATGAAAACAAACAACAAACAACAAGCGGCATACCCGCGGCTTCATTCAGATAATCTTTGCGATCATCATCATCATGATGTTCTGTAGCTTGCTGAAGGAATGCTAAAAAACCAGCAGGGTCCGACCCCCTGCACATTCTCGACCGAAAGGTCAGCCGCCGCCCCATCGGTCATGGGGCACAACCAAAACGAAACAATGAAAAAATATATCATCATCGCAGTCCTCGCGGCATCCGCCGCAGCATCATACGCAGCTACTCGCTGCACGTTCTGTAACGGGACTGGATTCCGCCCCGGGACGAACTTTGAATGTTACATGTGCCACGGCACAGGACGCAACTGAGTATGGGAGAACAACCGAAAATATTATCGGCAACTATATCGGCTATGCCGAAGTCGTTGTTCGATCCGATGCCGCGGGTGACGGCTGCATTCGACGACGGAACTGAGAAGTTCCTCTTCGAGTATTACCCTGACGAAATAAGCTTCTCTCCTGAGGAGTTCGTGGGCCTCACCTACAATGAGGCCCGCAACCGTAAGTTCGTGAAAGACCGCGCCTACGTACAGAGCTGAAGCGGCAAACACCAGCGGGTCCGATCCCCGCTGGTGTTTGTCTTTCTTTTTACGTGATTGCCCAAATGGCGCGCACATGTCAGACTCCCTGCGTGGCAGACGAACCAGAATCACTAGGAACAGGCCTCGGCCCGTTGTTGGCTGACTACGTCCCACTGATGCCGTCTGGTGCGCGTAGAGCGGGTGCGGCGCGTGTAATGGCTGCTCGTATTGGGCGTGATCCCTCTTTTTTAGTATCGGATCCGATTAAGACGCAGCTGGCCGCGCTGGGGATCGGCGCGGTCGGTAATGTCGCCACCAAAGGGATGGGGGCGCCCACGCGCACTGCCGCCACCATACTACCCATCCTGCTGACTCAGCTACTGCGTCGCCATGAGATGAAGAGCATTCAGGAAGACTACGACGAGCAGGACCGCAAACGCCTCAGCGAGCTGGACACTACGGACATGTTCGGCGGCATCGGCGGGAGCTCCCGTCTGGGCGCTGTCGGTGCCTATGAGGCCATGCGCAAGCGTAAGTATCAGGACATTGGCCACCTCTCTGAAGCGGGCGACGCTCTCACCTTGGCGACAGGTGGACTAGCACTCCCGGTGACGAGTTGGGTTGATCACCGATCCGCCGACAGACTTCAGAAGGAGGCACAAAACAAGTATGTGAAGATGCTTAGCGGGCTGGGCACTGCTTCCAAGACTTTATTGGGAGACGCCGCCCTTACGGCGCCTGCCAAGGGAGGCAGCCAGACCAAATCCATGTGGAGAAGCGCCGCACGAGATTCAATCGGCGACTTCAAGCGTTCAGGTCATGATTTGCGTGATGCGGAGATCAAGGACGCGCTACGTGAGCGTGTTAGTTACCAGATGCGCACGGCGCAACCAGAAGATGTGGAAAGACTTTCATCCGTCAAAAAAAATCTTGCACGCCAAAGTCCTACCACGCGGTGGACGCCGGAGAAAGACGGTTTAAAGCTGCCACCGCGTGAACCAGACCTCATACAAAGAACGACGGATGCAGACCTAAAGCTAGGGCCTCGTTTATTCAATAAAGGCTACACAAATGGCGCTGAGCACGGGTTTACTACGGACGGGTTATTTGATCCCAATAAGAATCAGATATCGTTACACACAACCCAGCTCCCGGGGGCAGATGTTGGCAAAATAAAGCAGGTTGAAGACAACGTATTGGCACATGAAGGCGGGCATCGGTGGCATTACGAAAATCAGGCGCAAGCTGGCGCATTGAGCCAAGCGTTGATGAAGAGATTGGAACCTGTTTTCTACAAAGACTGGCAGCGGAGCCCCTTTGGTCTGGGGTGGGGCGATAACGCTTCTGAAGCCATGGCCGAATTTAAGGCATCGCAGATGCGTGGTAATGACGGGTTCCGCTCCAGTGCCTTAATGCAAAGCCTGAACAGTAGTCATCCGGGCCTACTTGGGCAGATGACGCAGAACATCAAGGGGTTCGAAGACATGTCGCGCCCACTGCAAAACAGGCTGACTGATGTGGTGGGGCACCTTTACCGCAATTACGGTATATGTCCGATAAGCAAACAAGCCGGCTTCGCTGATCAAAAAAACTCCCCTACGATCCCCCTCTACCTCGCAGCCGCCCTTGCCTCTACCGGCGGTCTCGCTGCTGCCAACGCTTGGACTCACTACGAGGACGCCAACAACCAGCCACTCGACAAGGTGGAGTGGGCTCCGCTGGTGCGCGCCATATCCGGTAAGGCCCCTCCTGTTTACGATGGCGGCGACATGAACGGCAACGCATTCTACACCAAGCCCACGTCAGACCGCCAGAGTAACAACCTTGTGGATTATGTGGCCGGTTTGGAGCGCGAGGAGCCGGCGGCAAGGGAAGAGCTGCAACCGCTACGCAACCGCAGCAACGAGCGACACATGCTGATCAACCGCATCATGGGGCACGGCGTGGTCGTAGCTGACAGTAAAAGCTCGGCCGGCACACTGGCGCACGAGGCAGGACATGCCAAGATCGAGAACACGCCGGGCGTTCTGCAATTCCTGCAGCGTTACGTTTACCCATACAGTCATTCCATAGCTCCGCTGGCTGGTGTTGGCTCCATGGCCGCCGGATTGGCGTCAGGAAGCACGCTGAATGGCGCGCTGCTGGGCACAGGCATAGGCTTGGTCAGCGGGCTCGGCACCATCGCCCCGGAAGCAGGAGCCAGCTACTACGGCCTGAAGGGTCTGAATGAATACAAAGGAGGAGCTTTGACGTCGGGACAAACGACACCGCTCGTTGCGGCCCTCTCCACGTATCTCGCTGCTGGCGTCCTGCCTTCCACGCTGTCAGGTGCTGCTGGAGGATGGATTAGTGGTATGCGGCGGAAGAAAGAAACCGAGGATGAGGATGCCGAGAAGCAGGCCAACTGGCCTCGTATCGTCGACGACCTGAAGCTGCTTATGCGCGGCAAGGAAATAGCCAAGCGTGACCGGGATGGGGCGGATAGGTTCATCAGGCAGACAATGCGCTTCGGAGGCGCCGGCGTTTCGGATGCATGGCCCGCTATGCTGCGAGGAAGCAAGCTGCTGCAAGAAGCATCTCCCGGCAGACCTCTGACAATCTCACAGGCGCTATCCCTCGCGTTGCGAAAGGCGAGCGAAGCAACGCCGGTCCCTCGCGTTCAGGCACCCCCTTCCGCACCCATGCTGCCACAACAGGGTATGCTTGATCTGTAGAGGCATTTTGCGCCTTCTTGTGTCATCATAAATTGATGAACACAAACAATGCAGTATTTATAAAAGATATGCGATTTCCTTCTGGCGATATGCTGGAGCCGGAAAATCTGCGAGACGCTCTCGAGAGCGGAGCTCTGGGTAGCGCGGTGATATGGAGATTTGCCGCCATGGTGGCTCACGTCAAAGCGGGACAGCAAATGTGGATTAGCAAGGAGGTCAGCGATGACTTGATATGCAGTCACATTGACGACCAGGCGTTCGAGGAAGTACCATGGCCCCACGATAAACTGGAGATGTATTTCGAGGATCCGCTGCTGCCAACCTTCCTGCTTCAGAAATCTTCCCGAAAGCAACAGCTGGCGGAGTTTCAGAAGTGGGCTCGGTCCACTGCGGATATACGAATCGGCGGCGGGTATAGCGAGGACGGATCCACACCGCTGGTGTCCATCATTGCGGTCACCTCCAACGATGACATTGCATCGTCATGTCTCAGTTTCGAAGACATGGATGCGTTTGCTGCCGGGAAGGAGGTCGACGAATTCGACCGCGCGGACAAGCGCGACAACGAAGACCTGACGAAGCAGGAGGAAGACGCGATGCGTCAGATGGGCCTGCTGGCCTACAAGGTCTTGCTGTTCGCGTCGTCTGACGGTTTTGCGCCCCGCGTGACTACGGAGGTTCCTACCAAGAAGCAGGGCGGCAAGCCAGGCTTCAAGGGACGCCCAAAGACGAAGCGATTCATCGTGGAGTATCTGCCGCGTCAGCAAGCAGCCAAGAAGCGTGAGAACGCCCGCGAGGCCGCCCTCGCGCACAACTTCAGGGGACGCCACGGTCACTGGAGGGTTTACAGGTCGGACCGCTACGTGAACTTCCGGGGACGCAGGGAATACATGCACCCGATCCCGGGGCCCGATGGCAAGATACCGCCGAGGAAGTTCCGGGTGATCAAGCCGAAGGAGGTGGCCGATGCATAATCCATACATCGAAGAGTGGGAGGCGCGCGGTCACGCAGAGGACCGAAGGAAGTGCATCGCCAATTACGGCTTCGCCGTCCCAAACGACGAGGCCATCCAGAAACTGGTCGAGTTGTCTCCCATCATTGAGATGGGCGCTGGCATCGGCTACTGGGCGAGCCTCGTTGCGGAAGCCGGCGGTCAGATTGAGGCGTTCGACAAGTGGCTCGGGGTGGAGAACTCCTATTCGTTCAAACACCGGGAGCCGTGGTTTCCCATCCAGTTCGGGGAGCCTGAAATGTTGAAGACGCATCCGGCGAAGACATTGTTCTTGTGCTGGCCGTGCTACAAAAAATCGTTCGCCCACGACTGCCTCAAAGCCTTTCAAGGCGACACCGTCGTCTACATCGGCGAAGGAATGGGAGGTTGTACGGCAGACGACGAATTCCACCAACGCCTTGAGGAGGAATGGAAGGAAGTGGGCTATGTAATCATCCCTCGGTGGGAAAGAATCCACGACGTAATGACCATCCACGAAAGAAAGTGAATGCGCAGGAGGGTCCGATCCCCTCCCGTGTGTTTGTTTTTTTTTGCTACGCCTACCCCTCCCTGCTACACTCCGCAAGAGTGAGCGCCATCGCAGAACTGAAACGAGCTAAGGAGCACAGCGACAAGAAGCAGTATGGAGCGAAGCATCGCATCATTCAGCAGATGATGCGCGACAACCCGGAAGCGTTCGTTATTGATTCTGACGACGGAAGCGGAATCGTAGGAGTCACCCACAAGAAGACCGGGTTCAGGTTCCACCTGCCTGCGGGTAAGGTGATTCCTGGAGTGGTGAAGGAGGCCCGTGTCGGCATCCCGCAAC
>JBBAQX010000089.1:0-15788 GCA_040400085.1 Lysinibacter sp.
GAACTGGGCCCGGTCACCGAGCCCCATCACGTAATGCAGCGTGACCCGGCCGTGGTCAGACAGTGTCGCCGGCAGCTTGTCGAGCAGGGCATCCCACTGGGCCACACCAGCGCCCTGCGGCAAAGACAGCCCGATGCCGCCGTACAGTGAGTCGTCCAACAGCGGATTCTGGACGAGCCACTCCAGGTTGGCCGTCGTGAAGTTCGCGACGATGCCAGTGTCACGGAACGCCTTCAGGACCTCGATGAAGTTCGGATGGCTGGTCGGCTCGCCACCGCCGATGGCGACCTCGAAGACCTCGAGCTTGGCCAGCGCCTTCGCGAGCGCCGCAATCCGGTGCAGCGGCGCGTGATTACCAGCCTTGCTCGAGCCCTGGTAGCAGAACGCGCAGCCACGGTCACAGAAGTCCGTGATCTTGAGGTCCACGAGCTCCGGCGCAGTAGCCTTCTGGATGGGAACCGCCAGGGTCTCCGGGTCCAGCCGGAGCCGCAGCTTGGTACCGCGGTGACCCTCGAACAGCGTCCAGAAGCCGTACTTCTTGTCGTACCGAGCACGCGCCATGCCGTAGGTGTCGACCTTGATCTCGACGGTCTTGCTGCCCTTCTGCATGAGCGGGTGCTCGACGTCGGTGTTGTCGTTGCCACCCAACACAGCGATCCGTGGATGCCGGAAGAGCTCGACCAGGCCCTTGATGTAGTCCTCGCTGACGCCGGCGCCGTCGTAGGTCCACGGGAAGCCCACCAGCTTCGACTGGTGGTCGACCTCGGCGTGCGCACGGTCTGCCACCTCGGGGATCAGCCGAGCGACAACGTCGTCGCCGGCGCCACCCCGCACGCTGGCGGACAACCACAAGAGCTTCGTGAGCTCTTCGCCCGCGGTGAAGAAGTCCCAGCCGAAGATGACGCCAACATCATGGTCAGCTGTCGGCTTCCGGAGCAGCACGATGCTGTGAGTCGAGCTCGAGTTCGTGGCGAACCCGAGGCGCAGCTTGTCGATGTGAACCACGGTCTACCTTTCAGTGGATGTGTTCCGGGTCTGACTTGGGCTCGCCAACAAGCCAGTCACCCAGCGCGAACACACCCAGCATGGTGAGCATCATGGACAGGATGTAGAGGGCGCCAGGCACGGCCGCGCTGAGTTTGCCGAGGAAGTTCCCGGCTACCAGCGCAACGGCGATGTACGCAGAGCGAGGCTGCCAGGGCCGCGTGAGCAGCCCAACCAGGTACAGCAACAGCCAGATGATCAGCATCGCGAAGAGGCCCGCGACACAGGTCTGGATTTCAGGATGTGCGAGTAGGTAGCTAGCCAGGTCCATGCTCAGCTAGTAACCGAGCGCGCCAGCCTGTCTAGGATGACAGTGTTAAGCCGGGAGCTTGTTGGCCAGGACGTCCCTGAGAGCCTGGATCTCCTCAAGGTCGCCGTGCTTCTCTTGGAGGTACTTGCCCTTGTACTGAGAAGCCTCCTGCCAGCCGTCCAGCGCAGCCTCCAGGGACAGCTCCAAGAGGTCCAGCCGGTCCTTCAGCTCAGCCAGCTCGAGGGGTGTCATAGGCCTTCCTGCACGCAGTACACAGGGTGACCAGCCAGCCACGACCGTTGGTTTCGCCAGGCGCACCGCACTCTTCGCAGGTCACACAGCTCTGCTTCTCGGCCTGCCGGATCCGGTCATGGATCTCCTCAGAGCCGGCACCGATATAGAACCGTAAGGTTCCGAACTTCTCCTTCACCTGGTCGAGCTTCCGGTCCCAGCCGAGCGCCACCAGGTCCTGAGCCAGTGGCTCGAGAATCACGTTCACCCAGCCCTCGCCGACGTAGCCGTCGAAGCCCGAGTAGTTCTTGGTGCCGACCCGGTCGTTCATCCCCGGACCGATGTCCCACTTCTTGACCCACTCCTGAAACGTCACGCTGCCTCCTGGTTGGTCTGCGCGGTAGCCAGGTCCGCCAACAGGCCCTGGGCCAGCGCCAGATAGTGCTCAGCCATCGTGTTGCAGTACTGCATGTTCTTCAGGCGACGATGACTGGCTGGCATGTAGTCGTACAGCCAGCCCAGCCACCGGTGCCCTGTCCAGTACTTGTGCTTCGCCAGGTGCAGCTCGAAGTCGCGCTGATAGTTTGCGCAGACGCGCAGGTAGTCGTTCACACGGTCGATGTGTCGGGTCACAGGGTTCATGTGGTTCTCTCAGTAGCTGCCCAGGCCTTCCAGCGCAGAATCGCCAGCTCCGCGATCTCCTGGCGCTCTGCTTCCGTGAACACCAGGGGGGGCCCCTGCGTGTAGTTCGGCTCGAGGTACCCGTCGTAGCCATGGAAAGCCTGGCCGTTGGCGCCGATGCCCAGGACGCCGGCGAACACATGCACTGACCTGCCGGACTTGAGATCCAGGTTCTCAGAGCTCAGTCCCATACGTCACCCTCTCGTGCAGGCGTGGGGTTGGCCTCGACAGTCGACTTCGTGTCGAACCGGGCCCACCCGAAGAACCACGGGCCGATACACAGCCCGCGGAGCTTCACGCCACCGAACTTGGCTGCGTAGCGAGCCTGAGCCGACGGTACCGTTCTCCAAATGAACATCATGTCTCCAGTGCTCGGATGAGCTTTATCGCTTCCTGGATGGCCCACTTCACCGACTGGTCCGTGATGCTGAGCCGAGACTCGAGCTCCTTGGCAGCCGCGTCCACGCCAGCAGCGTACCCCTTGGCGTGTTCAGCGCTGCGCTCTGCAGCTGCGACAGCGTCGAACTTCACGCTGGACTCGCCGTCTCGGTAACCCTTGTCGTAGGCGTCCTCCAGGGACTGGGCAGCCAACTCCGCAGGCTCAGTGATCCGCGTCGGCGCCTTGCCGTCCAGCAGCACCTCACCGTGACAGGTCTTACAGGTCTTACAGGTCTTCATTCTGGCATTCCTTTTCCCACTGCTCCCACAACTCAGCGCAGCCTTCACAGCCGTCTTCGCCAGTACAACGGTGCCCTACCTTGCGTGGCGGGTCCCTGAACGCGAGAGCCTCCTCGGCCCTGACCATTGCGAGTTCCAGCACAGCCAGCGTCTTGCGCTTGGTGCCACCCTTGGCAGCGCTCTCGATGCGGATCTCAGCGCAGATGTCCCGCAGGGCTTTCTCGATGCGCTCGGTGCGGTTCACGCAGATTCCTCCACCCGAGTCAGGTACGCACAGGACACCGACAGCATCACGAGCCCCGTAGCGCCGCACTTCGAGCACTCCCACTTTACAGAGTCACCGTCGTTCCGCAGGTCTGCTGAGTAATCAACAGTGTCGTGGTCCGACGCGCCGCACTTGGCGCACGTGATGTAGTCTTCCCAGTCGCTCTCAAGCATGGTTGGTCTCTCCAGCCATGACACGGCGGACCGCGTGCCAGTGCTCAGTACGAACCTCGATACTTGCGTAGTCGCCGGCGTACTCGACGTCGGCGTGACCAACGAGCCCTCGAAGTACCGTGAAAGCTGCATCCCGCTCCGACCGCAGACGGTCCATCTGCCGCCCGAGCGATTCCAACTCCGGCCCCCAGAGGCGCGAGAACATCACATCCCCGAGCGCCTCCCTGAGCACAGCGTCCGTACCCCGGCGAAAGGCCGCGTCTTCGTTGGCCTCGCGCAGCACCTCCGAGCCGTCGTCGCCCATGGCATTGAGCGCCTCCAGTTGTTTGGCTGCAAGGATCGTCAGCCGCGCAACCTCGTCCTTGAGCCGGACACACGCGCCTTCGTGATTCATCTCCAGAGCCTGGAGCTCTGCTAGCTCTTTACCCAGACGGGCCACCTCATTGGCGATTGCCCGAATGCGAGGGTCGCCGGCTTCCATCGGCAGCATCTCGGCCAAGGAGATCATCGCTTCGGTGTAGTCGCTCATGCCTCTCCCTCTCGATACGGGTTGCTGCTCCCGCAGCTGCCGCAGCAGTAGCCGCGCACTACTGGGTAGTCACAGTGCGCACAGGGATAGATGCTCGGCGCGAATGACCGGGCGACCTCGCCGGCGAGCTTCTCCCAGGCTTCAGTGCCGTGCTTGGGGTTTTTCTTAGCCATTGGTAGCCCCCGTGACCCGGCCGATGCCGCCGCAGCCCGGCAAGTGCGGCATCCCGGCCCACTTCTCAGGCGAGCAACATACCGGGCAGTTCTCGGGGATCCCCTCGCTCGTCGCATCAGGCTGCGGCGGGCAGGACTTGAGTGAGTGACCAGGGGCACCATCCGCGTCGATGGAGTCGTAGAACCCACAGGCGCAGGGCGTAGGGGCTTCGTCGACGCTGGGCTCATCGACCAGGGCGCGCTCCGCAGCGAGGTGCCACGGGCTGTGTTCGTGCGGCCACCCGTGGATGGCGAACTGGCGCAGGATCTCCTTGAGCGCCGCCTCTAGCCTTTCCGAGCGAGCCTCGGCGGCCTTCCTGCGCTGGCGGTCCTGCTCGGAGCGCACCACCAGAGACGCATTCTCCCGAGCGATGCTCTCGTTGTCGGCGCGCAACCCCTCGATGGTGCTCATGGCACCGTCACGCCGGGCCTTCCACCCGTCCCGGGCCTGCTCAGCAGTCTGCAGTTGCCTATGGAGCTCGTCCACCTGCGCTGCCCACCGGTACTCGTTCTGTTCGAGGTCGCCGCTCATGAAGCCTTCCAAGGCGCGTTCAGCGCAGTGCGGGCTACTTCGTCGATGTTGTTGAGCACCTGGTCCGCGTCGCCGCCGATCTCCTGGGCCCGGCGGTACATCACCAGGATCTCCTTGAGAGCCTCCTGGAGCTCAGTGATGCGGGCGTCTGCGGCTCGGGCAAGCTGCACTGCGTTGATGGCGTACAGCCGGAAGTCCTCGCGGCGGCCGTCACGGTCAGCTGTGAGGCGGGCCAGCTCCGCCTGAAGCTGCCGGTAGTCAGTCCTGCTGGCTTCCAGGTCCTTCAGCAAGACACTGTATGTTTCGTCCACGAAATTCATGACTGCTTCCTCCCCTTGGAGCGCCAGCTCTCATCGCGGATCGCATGGTTAGCGATCCGCTCCCGCTGCATCCACTCAGCCTTGGTAGGTACATCCGTGATGTGCGCTCGCCTTGCGCACGGCTGACAACAGGCGACATCGAGCACAGCTATCCAGTACGGAGTGCTGGCCCTGCAGAAGCAGCACCGCTCGTAGGGCGGCTCAGGGCCCCTCTCGAGCTCCAGCTTGATGGTCATGGCTCGGTCAGGGCCTTGCGGATCTCGCGCAGGTTCCACTCGAGCATCACGGCAGTTGACGGTGTGAACTGGTAACCCATGTAGCCGACTGACTGGCCACCGCGGGTCTTGCCAGCCTGGTTATCCCGCCAGCGCTCGATCTCGAGCTCCAGCGCTTCTACGTACATGATCGCCCTAGCAACATCGCTCATGGCTTCTCCAGAGTCGCCTTACCGTCTGTGCAGCTGCACATGATCGGCCCGGTGCACTCCGGCAAGTACGGGTGCAGGCTCTTCTTGTTGGCTTCTTGGAGGATCTCGCCGGCGCGCCCCTCTGCAGCAAGCGCGCTGATCTTGCCCAGCACCCGGTGCAGCGTCTTCAACGAGTCACTCGGCGAATCACTGCCCCAGTCCTTCTCGTAGATGATCGGGTCAGTGCAGTCGAACGCATCAACGACCAGCTCTTTGATGAGTGTGAATCTGCTCTCGGACACGGCTATCTCCGGTGACTGAACACGTAGATGAGGAACAGCAGGACTAGCCCTCCTACCAGCACGAGGCCGTACTCAGGATGCTCCGCCAAGAACTCGTCCTGGAGCTGCTCCTGGCGGGACCTGTACACGATGACTGTCTGTGGCTTCATCCAGTGCTAGTAACCGAGCCAGCACCCCTGGCAAGGCGGGCCGCCTCGACCACCTGCTCAGCCTGGTCCAGCAGCGCAGCCCTCAGGTCTGCGTAGTAGGGGTCGTACCCGAGGAACATGTCGTTGTTGAGCAGGGCTTCCAGCATCTCGACCGGGTCAGTGATGGTCTTCACCTGGGCGATGAATTCAACGTCGGTCATGTTCTCTCCACCCTGTGGATGGCCCAGTAGATACCGATGGGCAACGGCGTCCGGTCGTACACGTCCGGCCCGCCCCAGACCTCCTGCCAGCCGTAGTGCTTCGGGATGACGAAGTGGTCCAGGTACATGGCTGCCAGCTTGACCCTGAGCCGAGCGAGCCACAGCCACTTGAACTCCCGCTCCCACTTGATGTTCTCGTTGCCGAAGCACCGGGTGTAGACGACTGCTCTGTAACGGCTCATGTAGGCCTCATGCCATCCCGTAGTCGTCGACACGGCTGTCGTCTTCCCGCGGCTTGTGAACAGTGATGCCGCGCGGCCGGTCACGCCCTCGACGGACCTTGAAGTAGATGTCCGCCTTGCCGTACCTGCCGATGGTCCAGGTCGCCCAGTTTCGAGCTCGCTTCTCCGAGCAGAAGTACCGGGTGATGACCTTGTAGTCGCGATGCCACGGGAACATCGTGGTCTCAGCGACAGCCTTCCAGACGTGTGTCTGCTCGACCTTGATGAAGTCCTTCCACCAACGAACCAGTCCGTTCATGGGTCCACTGACCAATTGCAATGCTTGCACTTGAAGAAGAACATCCCGCCGGTATCCTCGTGCTTGTGGTCCGAGGTGGCCGGGCAGTAGTTCGGAGTCCCCACCTGGTACGGCTCCACGGGGGTGTTGCTCAGCACGACGTCAGACACCTTGCCGATGAACTGATTCATGTTCACTGATGGGCTGATCCACGGCACGAACGCGTTCAGCTCCTGCCGGATGTGCTGAGGCACCCGGTAGCCGCCGTACTTGTTGACGATCTTTCCGCGGACCCAGGTGTCCACGTACACGAACATGTCCTCGGGCCGGACACCTGAGTCCACAGCGTCGTTGATGGCTTCGAGCACCTGACGCAGGCTGGCCTCGTAGCCGCGCTCGTACTCGTTCATGACTTGCCCTGGTCGATGCTGGTCAGGGACCACTGCTCGACGAAGGTGTTCTTGCAGGCACTGCACTTCACATCACGGTGGCGCTTGTCGTGGCCGTAACCCTCGAAGGGATCCACATCCATCTGGTCGTAGGCGCCGCAGAACGGACAGCAGGTCGGGTCAGCCAGGTACTTCCCGACTTGGAACTTGCTCGACCGCATGGCTAACCTGCCTTGCTGAGCTTCAGGTACAGCGCTGACGCTTCAGCCTCGAGCTCGTTCAGACGCTCCTTCTGCTTGCGGGCGAGCTCGAGCTTCTTCAGGGCAGCACCAGGGGCCAGCTTCTCAGCGTCCTGCTCTGACCTGGCGATGTCCTTCTGCTTGTCCTGCACAGCCTTCTGGAGAGCCAAGTACTCGAGCTTGAGTTGAGCCTTCTTGGTGGGCCTGCCCTGCTCGTGCCACTTGCGCAGCGCCCACACGACCCAGCCAGGCAGCTTGCAGTCGTACACGAACAGCTTGTCGGACTTGCTAGTAACGTGAGCTTTACGAGCGAGCTCCTCGTGTTGCTCATCCCAGCGCTCCCACTGAGCGAGGGACCTCCCCTCGATCTCAGTGATATCCAGGAGCGGGAGGTCCTTGTAAGGGCTCTCCTTCTTTTCACTGTGAAGAGCCCTGTCAGCAGCCAGCTTCTCCCGAGCAGCCAGTACCCGGGCGTCCCTGGCCAGACTGAACGGGCTAGGCTGTGCTGGCAGCACAGGCTCACTCGGCCACTCAGGCACCTGGCTGGCCAGGAACTTGTCGTGCGCAGCCCGAACCTGGTCCTGGGACATCCCCTCTACGTAGCTGCCGGCCTGCTTGAGGTCCTGGATCATCCCAACCATCCACGCTGGCAGAGCCAGATCAGGCTGCTTTTTCTTAGCCATCAGAAGCCTCCGGGCTCGTCCTGCCTGTACCGGTAGCCGACGCCCTTGGGGATCGGGAAGTACTTCCCGCAGTTGATGCACCACATGCGCTCATAGGTATCGCCCTGCCCGTACTCGACCTCATCGTCGACGATGAACTGCTTGAGCTCCCGGTCGTAGCCCAGCACGTTCACGTCCGCGTTGACCTGCTCTGACAACGTCAGGTTCTCGCAGTGACACTTCGGACAGGTCCCGTCGAACGGCTTCGGGGCAGGCCGCTTCTTGGTCGGCTTCTTCTTGGAGACAGTCTTCCTGGTCACATGGCCCTCTGGGTAGCCTTGAGGTCCTCGAGCGCGCGCCCGGCCAGCTTCTCGAGCTTGGCGAGCTTCCGGTAGAGCTTCGCGTCCACCAGCACCTGGTTCGGATTCTTGGTGGGCTTGCCCGACAGCAGCAGCGGACCAGCCAGCGTGTAGATGTCCGAGAAGGCCGTGAGGACGACGTCGACGGCCTGGGCCTGGTTCACAGGGATACCCGACTCGCAGCTGCAGTCAGTGCAGCCCTCGCACGTGCCGGACTTCTTGGGAGCAGCCTTCTTGGTCGCGATCTTCTTGGTCATGTGTGAATCTCCAGCTAGTCAGTGGCGCTGCAGGCTCTACAGCCCCAGCGGCCGTTATAGGATTCGCCCTTACAGGGCCCGGTGCGCTTCCCGCGGGGCCCAGTCATCGGGTCCGGCGCATGGAAATACCCGCCGCACTTGCAACAGATGATGATGTCGGCAGTCAGGTCAAAAGGCTGCACACAGCAGGAGCAGCACTTCTCTAGGCCACGAATCCACGCCCAGCGGTCGCCGTCCGTGGACTGGATGACCAACACGGCTAGTTGGTCCAGAGCTTCGGGTATGTGCTGTTCGTCAGGTAATGCACCGGGTGGCCATTCACGAACACAGGCAACCACGGCGAGACAACCTTGACGCTGGTCTGGCTGGTTATGGCCACCAGGTACACAGGATGGCCCGTATCAGAGACCTGTACAGCCAGGCCCACGAGCTCTTGCTTGGCGGTGCGCTCGGTCATGATCTCGCTGAGCTGATCCAACAACGACTGTCGCAGCTCGGTGTGCAAACTCGGCTCGGTGTTCATAGTGCTCCGTATCAAGTCGGTACAAATGAAACGGCAGCCAGGGGTAGCCCCTGACTGCCTAGTAGATTCATGGGTGACAGTGTCAAGCGGCTAGTACACGGCCCTCGTCCCGGAGGTAGTCACACAGATCCTTCAGCTGGTCCTCCGTGATGGCAAAGAACCCACTCGAGTTCACCCGCCACCTCATGGCCAAGCCAACTCGAGCACGCTCGAGCTGGGCTTTGTCATAGCCAGTAGTCTGGCTGGCCCTGTTGAGGGTGTACACGCCGCAGGAAGCCTCCAGGTCAAGCAGCTTCAGCCGGGCCCGGATGTCCTTGGGTGTTCTGTTCAGCCGGTCGGCGAGCTCCTCGACCGTGTACTTCTCACAACGGAACAACAGGTAGTTCTCCTCGGGCTTCGTCCATTCCCGAGTGGGTGACAGCGTAAACAGGCTCTCTCGTTCTGCACGGCGCATGGTTAGGGTTGGAAATCGGTAGCAGCAGGGAACACCCTGCTCCATGGAACAGCTAGACGTACGCCGACAGATACACGAATGCGTGCTTGTGGTTCCTGGTCGGGTCCCAGCCCATCAGCTGCCGGTCGTCAGGGGTGACCCGCGCCGTGTAGCCGTTGGCACGCTTGATCACCCTGTACAGGAACGCCGGGCTGTACTGGGTCGGCAAGAACGAGTGCAGCTCAGGGTTGTCCAGGTCGATGAGCAGGTCACCCGACTTCAACCTGCGAGCAGCCAGACCCTCGTTGCCGGTAGCGTCGATGTACTTACGAGCAGCCTCAGCGACCTTCGCCAGTGTAGCCACCGGCGTGGTCCTGAGGGGCCCGCCGAGCTCGGCTCGAGCCTGGGCTGCTGTCTTGCCGGCGTCCGGCGCAGCAAGCAGGTCGTCGATGAGCTGCTGCTGCTTGGCGACCAGCACTTCAAGGTCCGACATCCGCTCCAGCAGCATCTGGACGTTCGGGTTCTGCACGACAAGCCGGGTAACGGCCTGCTCCTGGTCCGGGGTAAGTGGTGGACTGAACTCCCTCACGGAGCAGGAACCTCAGGGGTATCAGCAACCACGGCAGAGTGACGCTCCATGAACTCCTGGAGTGCCAAGGCGACGATCTCACGCATCGTCACCCGCCGGCGTGACGCCTGGGCGAGCCGATGACGCATATCATCAAGGCGGAGGTACTCGTCCATACCGAGATGGACGTGTACACGGTGGACTTCAGGCTTAGTGGCCATCGGGACGGGTCACAGTCGTGAAGGTGAAGCCGCGGACGTGCTTCACACGGCCCTTGAGGTGGGCCCGGATGTTCGAGGCGTGGAGGCTGAGCTTGCGAGCCGCATCGTTGACGGACTCGTACTCAACACCGTTCTGGTCGCGAATCTGGACAGAGCGCTTCTTGGCGAGCGCTACGTTCTTCTCGCTCGAGGCCCAGTTCGCCTTCATCTTCTCAGCGTGCTGGTCGCGATGCGCCGGGTCGGCCCAGTAGGCCTTCAGGCTCTCGCTCCGGCTCCGAGGCAGCGCAGCCTCAACAGCGTCGGTAGTGACAGGCGCGGTGATAGCCTCAGGGCTGGTAGCCGAGGCCGTGGTGACAGCGGACACTTCAGTCAGGGTGGTGGTCTCCATACACCCTGAACGTAAAAATGTCGGTTAGGCAGTCAATGGGTTTCTGGGAAGGCTAGCAGACGCAATAGGAGCCCGTTTAAGAGGCTCGAGGCGCCGGACCACCCTGCCCCAGCCCCAAGGCGCCCAGCGCAGCCCAGCGAGGCGCCAGGGCGGTCTGCGTGCGGGCGTTTTGGCGGGGTCGGTACCCCCACCACCCCCAACAGCGCGTCGAGGAAGACGGTGCTGCCCCCCCCATATGTGGTCACTACTAACCGTACACCTACCTACAACAACAACAACAACAATAGATCAAGATTGATTGTTTATTGTTATAGGGCAGCAATACCCTTGTTCCGGCAGACGGACTTCTCCATTCCGCGGAGCAGACTGGGTTGGTCTTGGGCTGTGTGGGGCTTACAGCAGCTGTCTACAGAAAACCCTACCCTCCTGAAACGCACACTTGATTCTTGGTGCTGTATTTCAGGCTGGTTAGCGTGTTACCGACCACGCTCTTTTGAAAACTACTCAACCCTGTATTGCTAAGAATCCTGTGTAATCCTACTGTCCGCACATTTTCCCGGTGCGTGATAGTTCTTAATTCTCTGTTTTTGTCCTCCCTACGCGCGAGGCAACCATTCTTCTTGGCGCTCTCAATACCCTTACCTGAGGCCTTGAAGGGCAGTGTTACGAGCTTTCGCGCGCACGCGTAGGGGGCCAAAAACAGAGATTCCCGAACACAGATGTACCCACAAAATGTGCGGCCGTGGGTATTGCTCCGCTTTCCTGCTCCAACAGCGTAGTGTTCCTTCTCCGAGACGACCTGGCCGTTGCCGCTAACGTCCTGGAAACACACATGGCTTACTGCCATCCGCATTTCAGGAGGGTAGGGTTTTCTGTATACAGCTGCGGTGGGCATCTCGCTCTTCACTCTGTCAAATACTAGTGTCAGGTCGCCCACTTAGCAAGGTCGCCCAGAATCCGGTCCTCACACCTCGCTGGTCTCGCCCTCGAAGTAGTCTTCGGCGCGTTGGTGCGCCGTAGCGAAGTCGACTTGGTTGACCGCGCACCAGTGCATCATGTCGGCGAGTAGATCCGCCATTACGTCCTCCCACTTCCTTTCCACCCAGCCATCCTCCTCGAGCTGCGGTGCGTACCCGCCTGCATAGGCCCATAGCTTGTACGGGTGGATGGTGGCGTCGATAGCCTGAGCCTTCTCTAAGTTCGAGAGCTCAGCCTTGTGCTTCGGGAATACGGGAGGCTTTCGTTTGTGTGACCTGGGCATAGCTCCGCCTTGCAGGGTGCTTAGCTGGTTGTTACGTTTCGTAGGTCAGCTACTCGCAGAGCCTGCAAGTCGTGCTGTCGTAATCCGCCACCATCCCAGCGCCGCTTGCGCACTTACGACACGGGTGATGGTGAATACCGTGTGCTTTGACCCACGGCGCAACATGGAAAAGGCCCAGTCGCGTCTTTACACCGTCATCGCCGTGCACGTAGAAGGCCGTATCGCTGGCTTCGTGTAGTGTGATGCTCGCGCCAATGGCCTTCCTCCAGGCCGTCCAGGCACCCTGCTTCTCGTACCTGTCCTTGGCCTTGGACGCCGCGTCCTCGCACATCTTCCAGAGCGGGTGCTCCTTCTCCTCGAACACCCTGGCATGCTTGAAGATGCCGCGGTTGATGCGCCCTAGCCGGTCCCCTGGAATCCTCACGAAGGGCAGCGTCCCGGCTTCCAGCCGTCGATGAGACCCTCGAGCGTGCCGTACCACTCGACTACGACCCTGTCGTAACCGTACTCCTCGTCGACACCGATGAGGATCATGCCTACTCCGTGATGAGGTCGATGAACACCAGATCAGACACCATGCAGAACCTGTCCCAGTTCTGGTAAGGCGCGCAGTCTTCACTCTTGTAGCCGACCTCACCGAGTTGGTGGGGCATGAAGTGCAGCCGGCCCTCCTCCTCGTGGAGCTCCTCCCACGTGAGGTTCTTGGAGTCCTGCTCCTCGACCTGGACGAGCGCCGCTACCAGGTTGATTCGGACCAGCTGGTCAGACCTGACGGTGGCCTTGTTCTTACGGTCGTAAAACAACGCGATCATTAGTACCCCACAGGATCGTACTTGCCGCAATGGATGCACTCGTCGGTGCGGTCCGTGTCGTGGATCCCTGCCCAGCAGAACGTCCTGCGGGGCAGCCTTGGCTTGATGGCTGTCCAGTACTTAGGTGGGATGAACAGGTAGCCTGCCCCGATGAGGGGAAGTACTAGCGCACCTCGTGCCGCCCTGAGCAGTAATCCCCAGATCATGGTGTCGTCCTAGAAGAACTGCGCACTCAGACCTGCAGCAGCACGTTGGCGCTGCTTGCGGGCCTTGCGACGCTGCCGTTCGTCCTCAGTGAGCAGCGGTCGTTCGTACTTGATGCGCGGCCTGTGACGGCTGCACAGCGTGTGGCCTGTGTGGCTCATCACGGTAGCGTTGCAGCCGGCTTCCTGGCACTTCGGGTGGGCCATCGTGTCTTACCTCTTGGGCTTCTTGACCAGGCGATAGCCGAGCTCGTCGGCCACTCTCTTGAGTAGCTGCTCGTTCGAGTCCTGCCAGAAACCGTGGCCGAGGACCCTGCCGTCGTTGCCTCCGACAGCCAGCATTGCGACCTGGTCAGCGTGGTGCTGCTCGAGCACTGTCACCGGGTTGGCATGGCAGCCCACTGGGACATCGATCCTTCCGGGCCGCATGTGGTTCTGTTGGATCGCGAACCCTAGCCTCTTGCCGAACGAGGGGTCGTTCTCGATCTCGTGCAGTGCGTCGTTCAGCACCAGCACTGTGGTGTTCCATCCCATGGCGTAGCTCCTAGAGCGCGTCGATGTCGTTGAGCAGCTTGTTGAGCTTGCAGTCGTCGTAGTGCCCGACGTAGTAGGCCTTCTTTGTGCGGCCTGGACGCTCTCCAAGGCAGAACGAGCATGTTGCGTTGTCATGCTCGTCCAGCCTTGCCCACTCGAGAGACCGCAGGAAGCCCTGTGCGCGGCTGAGCAGCTTGCCTTGACGCGTGACGGCCTCGCCGTAGGTCGCGTCGACGCTCTTCTTGATGCGCCGAAGCACCGTCTTGGTAGCTGGGCTCAGGTCCAGGTCGTTGAAGATGTCCTTCTTCTTGGTTTTCTTAGCCATCGGTCCCTGCCAGTACGTGACCACAGACACATGCGTACCCGGTGACGTAGTCGCCGGCGTATTCAGTGCAGTCTGGGTAGTCCAGTTCACCCTTGTCGTCAGCGCGACACTTCGTCCCGTACTCGCTGTAGCCGTACTCTCTGAACTCACGCTCCAGGAGGCTTCTGTCGCAGGCCGGGCAGTTCAGTGGCAGCGTGACTTCCTCGACCTTCTTGATTTCGAGGTGGACTACCTTGACTTGGATGCCTGTGAGCTTGGACCCTTTGGCCATCAGGCCTCCGCCAGGTGGTGCTCACACGCCTTGCACATGAACAAGAACGGGTAGTTCTCGTCGCCGTGCGAGTGGTCGCCGTCGTTGTCGTACGTCCACTCGTCCTTGTGGATGTGTCCGTCGGTGAGCTCGTCCGACCAGTACCACTCACGGATGGTGCCTGGCTCGCTGAGGTCAGCGTTGCACTCAGGGCACGTCGTAGGCAGCACGAGCTCCTTCTCGATGAACTCGGCCTTGTAGCCCGTCACCTTGGTCTCAGCAGTCTTCGTAGTCATGCAGTCTTCCGTAGGAGAGGGTGTGCTTCCCAGTAGTTGTCGATCATCGTCCCGTACTGCTTCAGCCGCCGGACGTAGGCCTTTACATCGTCAACGCTGAACTCGACGCCCAGGTACTCACGGTGCTCGGGGAACAGGCCCACTACCCTGCTAGGGAGCAGTTCGTTGTCTGTCCAGCCCGGATCACAGTCCCTGAACCTCAGGGTTGGATCGACGACCTTGCTATTGATGGTCAGCCAGCCATGGTCGATAGGGATGATCGCGTTGGTCATACCCTCGACGTACTTGACCTGGTGCTCGTCGTCCCTGACCTTGAGGCTGGCCAGCACGAGCTCCTGCGAGTTGGCGTAGCACTGCCTGATGGGGAACCCGTGCCCGACCCTGTGGATGAGCCTGGCGAGATACCCCAGCTCTGGGCCAGTCAGCGCTTGACTCTCATACAGCCGGCCGTGTTGTTTGACGTAGTCCCGGGGCGTCCTGTAGGCGTAGTCGTCCCTTATCGAGGGCCAGACCTGGCTCTCGAACTCGAGGTATTCTTTCAGCATGTGTTAGTCCCAGACTAGATACGGTGCGTCGATGTTCCCCCACACTTGGCAGTGCTTGCTGCGCTGTCCAAGGCAACCCCAGTGCACTGCGCAGTCACAGCCGCGGCACGCCATCACAGTGCTCGTGGCGCTGAAAGCTCCACCACAGTGCGCGCACATGTACCGTTGCTTGTAGGGGCCTGATCGTGAGAGCTGGAACGCGGATGCCCCGGCCCTCCCTAATGAACCTCCCGTGGGCAGGGTCACTGTGTTGTACTTGGTCGCCATGCAGGCCTCGTCAGTCCTTGAGTGCGCTGTACATGAGACCCTCTGCACTGGTGGGCACGCAGTAGCCGTAGTTGGTGCAGCCGTCGTGAACCACGATCCCGCAGTACTCGCAACAGCTGAGGCTCTCGTCGCCGCCCTCAGCATGGCAGTGTCCACAGAGCAGCCGGCCATCCTCTAGGTACAGCCCCATGACGTTCACAGCGCCCTCTTCTATGTACTCCATTAGACGCAAAGCCATGTCTCAGTCCTTCAGCTCAGTCTCGAACTCGGGTCGGCACCTGCAGTGCTCCTCCGAGTCGTGGACCATGAGCCCGCAGGTGTGGCACCTGACACCCGACACCGTGATGTCGTCGTAGCAGTGACCACATACCCAGCCACAGCGGCTGTACACGAAGTACGTCTCGAGGTTTGGCTCCCGCTCACGTGGAATGAGCCTGTAGATGACGGCCATATCTCAGTCCCATGTCTCGTGGGGGTAACCTGCCGGGCTCCACGCACGGCACTTGCCTACCGTCTTGCGGCCCTTGTGGACGGCCGTGTAGCAACAGTCACAGTCCACGGCGGTCTCGGCGTCTATGTATGACTCGATGTGGCTGGACCGACGAAGGGCCCATGCTCCGCAGTGACCGCAGATGACCTTGTTGTCCCCTGTGAACATGTACGTCGTGTTGGAGTGCGGGTTGACCTGCAGGTACCTGATAGCCATGGTCAGTCCCAGAGCTCGTAGACTTCGTACGTGTCGATCCAGGGCGAGCACTCTTGGTA
>JBBAQX010000090.1:0-15348 GCA_040400085.1 Lysinibacter sp.
GCACGAAAGAGGTCGACCCCCTGGTAATTTGAGACGTTTGGGGGGACCGTCGACCCGGGGGACCCTCCAGCCTTCAAAAAAGCCGCACCACGCTAGATTTTGCTTTCAAAAAGATTGAGCAAACGTGTATCAGTGCTCACTTTTTGAAAGCAAAAAGTCCCACCAGTCGAGCTGACGGGACCTCTTAGAGGGTGCCGGAGCAGGATTTCACACCTGCACGTCCTGATCAGGGACACCATAGGCCCGGCGCGTCTGATTCCGCCATCCGGCATCTTTGCGATTTTACCACAAAACGAGCAAAAGCCCTATTTCATTGAGTTTCATCAAAAAAAACATTGCCGCTGTCCGAGGGCTGTCCAAGGGCCAATTTTGACGGTTTTCTTGAATATCCTTAAAACGAAAGAAGCCCCGATAAATCAGGGCTTCCAGGTGGTGCGCCAACAAGGACTCGAACCTTGGACCTACTAGTTAAGAGTTAACGGGTTTGATTTTTTGAGTTTTCCGCGAGTGTTCCGATGAGTCTTTATTTATCGTGTTCCTAGGGGGGTTGGAACGATAGGAAATTGAATAAAATCCTAGTTTATACTGGTCCGTCCAGCCTTGTAGCTGTCCGAGAGCTGTCCTTGAGGCTTTTTCAAGCCCGGGCCTAGAAGCTCAGCAACCTGGTCAGTTGCGTCACGCTGTAGACGATCGGAAGAGCTCATGTAGACATCCTGGGTGAACGAGGTGGAAGAGTGTCCCATGCGCTCAGAGACTAATTTCATGTGCACGCCAATCTCCAGGAAAAACTGAGCAAGGCTCTTGCGCAGGCTATAGGCCCCCCTGAACTCCTGGGGGTCCAGGCCAGCTTTTTCGAAGGCTGGCCATAACACTCGGTTCTTCATGTTGGAAAGATTTACCGGGGTTCCGACGGTATTTGTGAACACGAAAGGAAGCTTGCCCTGCCAGGATTCACCCATAAAGTGCTTCGCCTGGCGCTGCTCCTCGAAGTGGACACGTAGCCTCTCCATTGTAGGTGGGGGAAGTGGAATGAATCGCACGCCCTTCTTGGTCTTCGGACTGGTGAGGAGCCAGGGTGGATCGCCTTTGAGCCAGGACAGGGAGCGTTGGATTAAGATACCGCCGTCTTCATAGTCCACCGAGTCCCACAGCAGGCCGGCGATCTCTCCAGGTCGGCAACCCGACAGGAGCTGCAGCTCGAAGAACAGGCCCTTGGGCGTAAGCAATGCGTCCAGTAGGCGTCGGCCCTCGGGCGGCGTGAGTGAGCGGTTCCCTGCAGAGTCCGAGGACGTGGCCTTTCCGCCGGCCAGGTCGGCTTCGGTCGAGTGTGGCCCAAGGTAGATTTCTGTCGCGCGGTTTTTCGGTAATGTGACTTGACTGGCAGGGTTGCAGCCGATCAGGCTTTGCTGCACTGCCACCTTGAAGGCGGTGGTCAGCACCCCGTGCAGTAGGCTTACCGTCTTGGGCGAGAGGCCCCTTTTGATCATGTCGCCGTAGTGCGTCTGCAGAATCGGCGTGGTGACCTTGCTGAGGATGAGCTTGTGTAGGGGTGGGAGGTATCGGTCGACAAGCTCACGGTTTGTCTGTAGGCTCTTGGGCTTCAGCGTGAGGGCCGCAATGTCTGTGAGGTAGGTGGCCATCCACTCCCCCAGCGTCAGAAGCGTCCGCTTCCTGACCGTCCCGGTCTCCTCGAACTCATCAAGCATTTCGCGCAGGACTTGCTGCGCCTGGCGCAGGCTCCCGTGGACAGTCTTGACGATGGGCGTTCGGTTCTTCCCATTTTCCTTGGGGAACGAGATCCGGCAACGGTATACCTGATTGCCGCGTTTGTCGATGCTTCCGCTGGCCATAAGTCTCCTAGAGGATTTGGTGCTCCGAGGAGAAATCAGACCGTGTCAGCGGGCTCGGCTCTTCGGAGGCGGGCTTTGTTCTTTGTTCGGGCTCTAACTGTCTATTTCGTGAGCGTCGTCGTCACCCTGCATGTCCCGCAGTCGACATGCAGCGCAAATGTCGTGGCCGTCCTGGCAGGTCGGGCACATCGGTGCCCCGCAGTCAATGCAGACGTAAGAGTGGCTGCTCTGGCACCCACAGGTGTCACAGGTCTTGAGAAAAGCGAGAAGGTTCACGTGCGGGATGATCGGGATGATCGGCCATCTTTCTGGGTCATCTACAACATTCACACAGACGAGGGGGTATTGAGCTAGCTCACGGAGTCGCTCGACTTCTTGAAGTAGCTCGAATCCAATATCGGCCAGGAAGTAAAGGTGTTTGTCGTCCAGTTCGTTCCGGATTTCCTGAAGTCTGTCTACCGTCATCATTACAGCGCTATTTGTCGAATGTTGTGATTTGCGGCTTTGACTGCATCTAATAGGCCTTCTGTCATTTTTTCTACTCCTCGATCGGCTTAGGCTCCAGGAGCCTTTGCAATTCCTGGGCGTTGTATTGGCACTTGATCCAGAGGGCCCGGAAGACCCCGGGCACAAGGCGGATCGACGTGTAGCGCTGGTGCAACCGGCGACGGGCGCCGGCCTGATCGTCAATCTGGTGGAATCCGCCCCGGGTCCACCGGATTTGCTCAGGGCGTAGCTCTCGGGTCCGGGAGCGGATCCAGTCGGTCGGTGGTGCGTCCATTACCTCAACCACCGGCTTGCAAGATGAAGCCTGTCGGGCCCGGCAGCGATAGACTCGCTTCCAGGCCTCCCCGGCGGGAGTCGTGGAGCAAAATTCCTCGACCGTGCCACGGCCTCCGCAGGTGGGGCATACGCACCACCGGTGATTTTGGTCACGCAAGTGGATCGGCTCATACTTGCGCTTGTAGTCGCGCTTTGCGTCGGCGGCCAGGGTGGCATCCGCCCCCTGGTCGAGGTCAGCCTCCTCCTCGGCCTGGTCCTCCTCGGCTGCGAGCTCGGCCTGCTCCATCGGGGTCCGGTGGCGCACCTGATCGAGCTGACCGTATGCGCAGCCCACGCAGTTGTTGGCTGCGCACCAGGCTCCGGGACGGCGGGGGAGCGCCTGGCGCTTGCCCTCGCTGTTCCAGCTGTCGCACCCGTAGCAAAGGCGATCGCGATCAAACCGAGGGTTTGCCACCTCATCAACCAGGAGGAGCACGGTGTTGAGCTGTGAGTTGAGGCTCTGTCGAGCGATCGACTCGATGTCAAGGGCGTAGATCGGGACGAAACTAGACTTCACAACTGCTGCTCCTCGGATAGGTTGCCTGACGGGCTTGCCAAAGGTCGAACATCACGGCCCGCACCAGCGGGAAGTCTTCCGGTGCGTCGGACCTCCCGATCTGGCGGCGGGCCTGGCGAAGCAGGTCAGCACGCTCCTCAGCCGACCAACTTTGCTCGACGGCAGACCGGCGGGACCGGGATTGTTGGTCCTCTGCTTCTCGTCGTTGCTCGTCGGCCTGGCGCTCGGTCAGGCGCTTTTCGGCAGCCTTTGACCGTTGGGCCGCGAGGATATCAACTTTGCGGGGACCGTAGAGCCCGGCCTTGACCTCCCGGACAAACCAGGCGGCAGGGTCTCGGACCTCGCCGGCAGCCACCCGGGCCAGCACGCTTTTGAGTCCGGCCCGTAGCGTCTCGAGAGGGTAATCGCGGATGAACTGGCGGGCCACGTGCTCAGACACCCCGATGTCGAGCATCTCGCAAAATTCGGGCGGGAGATTTGAATTCGATTCACGGGGTTTGCCTCGCCCCGCAGATGCCCCGGATTCTTCTCCTGGGGACTCAGAATCGACTCCTGCGGCTCTCGAGGAACTCTGAGTCTCGGAAGATTCTCTGGCGGTCCTGGGGCTCTCTGGGGCTCCTGCGCCGTTCTGCGATTTTCGCGGCCGCCCCGGAACTTTCCCTGAGTCGGCTTCCGCAGGAACTTCGTCGATCTCGCTTCGAGGGTCAAAATCCTCGGGTGATGACGGCTGGCCAGAGGCATTGTTCGAGAGGTCGTCTTCTAAAACCGTAGATGCAAAAAAATCATCATCATCATCACCTCCGGGAGTATAGCTAAAGCCATGTAGTGATGATGTTTCTTTATAGTCTTTCTTTAGATCTTTCTTTAATATAGGACCCGTGCCCCCACAGGCACCCCTTTTGTGCCTCCCCAGGCACCCCCCCCGTGCCCCCACAGGCACCCCCCCCGTGCCTAGCTGGGCACCCGTGCCCGTGCAGGCACCCGTGCCTACGGAGGCACCCCCCCGGGCTTTTTTTGGAGGTATTGGGGGAATGTTGGTCTCAATTAATCGGTAGCTGCATCCCTTGCCAGTCTCTGAAGATACCTCCAGGAGACCTTTGGCGATCAATGCTCTCTTTGCTCGATAAAGTGGAGTCCTGGCCATGCGGGTCATCCCCATCAGGTGGGTCTCGGAAACGGATACCCACTCTCGATGATATCCGGTGGCCAGTCGATTGAGCGCCAGGACCAGAAGTAGTTCTGGATGTGGCAAATCGAATAAAACCTCGTCATACAGGGCGTTGGGAATTTTGGTGAATGGGATCACGTCTATCCTCTTGAGTATTCTTCAACCGAATGGGCAAAAAAAAGAGTGGTCACCGACCACCTCGCAGGATCTTTATCGCCTCATGGGCGTGGCCGGCGGTCAGGCCGACGTCCGGGTCGGTCTGGACCAGTTGGCTCATATTGAGGGGCAAATCATCGAGCACGACCCACCGAGTAAGCTTGTGGTGGGCGGCATACCAGGTGATTTGCTTGAGTCTCCAGATGCAACCCAGACGGTGCCACGCCTCGCGGTCGGTCCACGCTGGGAGGTCTTTGCTTGGGTCAAATTTAGTGCGACCGTGGACCCGGCCTATACAGTTGCACCCATGACTGGCCAGGAGCGTCTCGATGGATCGGGTACCAGGAAAGCAGTAGCGCCAGGCGCTCGACAGCACGATTTGAGCCTCCGGGACCTCCCCCAGGATCGTGTTGAGGTGCGCCATGTTCTCCTGGCGGATGCGGCCGCACTTGGTATCGGGCCAGCACTGGTGGTCATTGAGGACGCCGTCGATGTCCAGGAATATGGCGATCATCGCGAATCCTCAGGGTGAAACCGGCCCTGGAGGGACGCCTTGGACGGAGACTCCGAAGCGAAAAATTCTCGGCACCCATCGCACCTGACCCTATAAAGCGCAACGAAGCTCATATGGAGACCTTCGGTATCGGCTTGGCCAGCTGCAGATCCTTAAGTGGGCCGCCGGGGAAAGTTTTGACCTCTCCCCACCATTTCAAATCTCCCTTCACAATCCAGGCGTCGATGCGCTTACCAAAGGATTTCGATAGGGTCTTTAGGCATTCTGAATCAGCGCTAAATCTGACCGTTCTTCCATTGTCTATAATCCACTTGGGCTCCTTGGGATGCTTTTTCTCGACAACCTCCTGGACGTGCGCGGCCGTCACTACTCCATTGGGGGCGGTGGCCACCGCCTCGACCCAGGCCTCCCGTTGTTGCTCGGGTTCCAGCTTGGACAGGGCCCGGGCCTGGCGCTCGTTGGTCAGTGGGGGGACGGTGTCTCCCAAGGGAGACAAATTCTCTGCAACCTCGCTAGCCGCCATCAGCCGGTAGGACTGGGGCCGGGAGATTGACCAGCGGTCCTGGCAATAGGTCTCAAAGGTGGCGTGTGAAATCCGGTAGAGCCGTCCGTCACGGATGGCCACCAGGGCGGCACCCACCGCCTGGAACGTCTCGAGGCCTTTGCGGATTACCTCCTCGTGGGAGTCGAGCTCGACGTTTTCCTCCCAGGTCATGGCGGTGATTTCGGTGGTAATGCTCATATATCGCCTTCCTTTGCCCGAGTAATGCGTCCCGGGTTCGTGTTGTAATATCGACTGACGACGTCCTCACTGGCGCCCAACTCGCGAAGGGTCTCAGCGGAGGACTGACCGTGGTTCCACCAGTGATAGAGTGGGGCTGACTCAAAAGGTATTCTCAGGCCGTAGACCTCTAACCGGGGCTCAACCTTATGGAGTCCGGGCTTAAGGCTGTCCAGGTAGCCATAGTGTCCGCACGACTCGCAGACGTAGACTCTGACGGAGGGCAGGTCCTGGCTGCAGATGACGCAGAGGTTGACGTGGTCCAGCTGGTCGATGATGCCGTTTGAAAGCTCGCGGACTTCCTGGACCTCCTTGAAGTCGAGCGTGCATCCACGCAGGCGAAGGCCCCCGTTGTGGAGGTAAAACTCTCCGCCTCGGCGGGCCACCTCCGTGATCCAATACCCGGGGGAGCGCCTTTTGCGTTGGTCAAACTGTGGCTCCTGGCGCTCCCGGGCCTTCACGATGCGTAGTCCTCGCCTACGAAGGGCTCAAGGTCGTCCTGATAGGCCTCAGCTTCCATCCTCGTCCCGTCGTCGGCGATCTTGAGATGCAGAAGTGTCTTGCACTCGAGGCACCTCCCGCCTCCTCGGTTGAGGTTGTGTATCATCATCAGGCTGGGCCGGGCTTTGTGAGCGCAATTGCACAATGGGCAGCGGAAAGAGTAGAGGGCCTGCAGGGTATCGCCCACAGCTGCTGGGAGAGGAGGGATAAAGCATCTCATCGGGGCTCGGCCTTACTCACCGGGAACATCTGGCCAGTGCTGGCCCGCCATTTCTTGAGGCATCCTGGTCCCATGCCGATCTCTCTGGACTTGGGGTGCTTCAGGTGCCGGCCGCAGCGATCACACGGATAGGTGACCTGTGGCTTGTGGGGTGGCATTGTCGGAATTGGTCTCATCAGTCATCCTCCTCTTCAAAAAGGAGGCAATCTCCGCAAAGTTCTTGCTCTGGGTCTCCGCACTCGGCGCAAAAACTTCGATCGCACATGTAGCAGAAGAAGAACTCAGGGACTTGGTCGGGGCAGAATTCGCAGTGATTCATCGGAGCCCCCTCGCCCGCCGGGCAGCCTCGATCGCGAGATTGGCAGTCTTTTCTCTAACGACAAATCCCACGATGATGCGGGCAACCGTCTCTGAGCCCACCAGGCCGACACGGGCGATGTCTTCTATGGAGAGCGGAGAGGAGACCAGAACGGCCCGGGCGGTTTGGCTGGCCCGGATGTCCCATGTCTTTGGTTTTTTCATGGGTGGTTTGCCACGCTTCTTCATCTCAGCACCTCAAACATCAGGGTGGGGAGTACGAGCACGAGGCCGCAGAGCAGGCCTTCGGCAAACATGAGGATTCGGATCTTGGTGACTTTCATCGGATGCCTCTCAATCGTCGGATAGACTCCCGCGTGATGCCGCGGGGCTGCACCGGGGGGATGGGGTCGGCGATGATTTGGCCGGCGACAACTCCCCGAAGGGTCTTAAAAAAGAACTCGACTTCACTGGGTGGTAGAAAGCTCGGTGAGGGGAAGTCATCGGCGAAGATGGAGCAGAGCGTGTTGGCCACGCGCCGGGCTTTGCCGAGGTCGATCAGGCGGAGTAGTGAGCAGGTGTAGCCAGTTTCAACGTGAGACACCTGGTAGAGGCACCTCTTGGTGGCCGAGGGGATGGCGCGCTCTGGCTGGCACGCCTCCCACTGCCAGGACCGGTGAACAACCCAGCGGTTCTCAGGGGAGACGTGGAAAAGCGAAACCCATTCGCCTTTCACCATCCACTGAGCGCTATTGCTGAGTTCCATAGCCATCAAAGACCTTGGCAGCTTGCTCCTTGGTGATGGACTGCAGATCTTGCAGGGCGCTGGTGATGCTCTCGGGGGAGGACTCGGTCAGGGAGAATCGGCCCTTGGCTTCGGACCAGACCCACTTGTGTTGACAACCGCAATACTGGTAGACACTGGCGATATCGACACCGAGGTCGGTGACCTTGGCGTGGAATTCTTTCCGGGCTTTGTCCATGTCGAAGGCCCCGAACTCTTTGAGGCGAGTTGTGAGGAGTTTAAGGGCCGGGATTTCCATCGCCAGGAGGGCGGCCGGGGTCACCTCTTGAGTCTCGAGCCAGCTCCTGAGGCAGGCCCGTGTCTCATCGTCGGTGCCGGGGAATTTCTTCTTTGCGGCGTCGGTGAAGTCTTTATAAGCCTTTGGGCTCTTGGGCTCTGGAGCAGTGGGCTTGACTTTCTCCGGGTAGGCCTCGGCCATCTCGGGCAGCGGGGCGCCCTCGCAGTGGATGTCCCCCAGCTCCTCCGGGAAAGCTTCGCGCAAGGCCATCGTCTTGGCGCATTTGGCCAGCATGTGAGCCGGCATCTTTCCCCATAGCGGGGTGTTCTGAGAGAACTCAGAATAGATGGCCGTTGCGTAAAGGGGGGCCCGGAAACCCTTGCGGTAGATACCGATACGGGCGGCCGATGGCTTTTGGCCCTGGTGGAGCCAAACGTCTGTCCATACCCCGTCAGGGCCGCACCACTCGACGGGGGTCTGCCCCTCCCAGTGGTTTGTGCGGGACGCGATCGAATAGTATCCCGCGACCGAGGTCTGATAGGCGACCTGGCGGCCTCGCTCCCCATTGCGCACGATGGCGTAGATTTGCTTGGTCCAGGGATTCAGGGCCCGGGACTCACAAAATCTCAGGAACACTTCGTATTCGTCGTTGGACAGGTCTCTGGCGACCTGGTCCTTTAGGACTCGGTTGGCGACTGGGGTGAGTGAGCGACGAGAGAACGCAGAGCAGAGCTGCGATTCCTCGTCCATTACTGCGAGTTCCGTTGTCATCGTGGCCTTCTCCTTGAGGTAAATTCAACCGATTGGACAAAAAAGGGGATTACTTGGTAGGCTCCGGGCGGGGCAGGTTGCGGCGAAGGAATCGAGCGGCGTCCTCTTCGCTGATGGGGTCGTAGTCGAGGCCGAAGGCCTGAGCACAGGTCGAGTGAGCGGTGTAGCCGAGGGGCACCGGCGGGGTGGACTTCTCGCAGTAGATGCATTTCTTGACCATTACGCCTTCTCTCCGCCGAACATTGGCGATATCAATTCAGCCAGGACCTGGGTGGCGTCGGAAACTTTCCGGCGGAAAGCGGACCGCAGAGACTCGGGAACGACTGACATCCGGCGGAGTGCCCAGGCGCTGCGGTCACCAGGATTTTCCTTTTCGCAGGCGACCCACTCGGCGTAAGTCTGATCGGCCAGGCCGTCCAGGCGGTCCTCGAGCGAGTCTGTCGATGGTCCGCCCGGGGCCAGGAATCCGGTCATGTCGAAACCGTGCTCATAACCGGAGAGGAATGCAATGCGCCATTCTTCAGGGGTCATTGCGCCGCTCGCTTCAGAACGATTTCACCGCTCGCGTGCTTCCAAATTTCTCTTCCATCAATAGCCATTTTGGGAGAAATGTTTTCTCCGCAGTGATGGCAGTAGTAGGTGTGGTCGTCTCCACAGGAATGGCATTCGTTTTCGTTCCTGCGATTCCAATACTGGATCGCGCCCACCCGTGTAGAGCAAATAGGTCCACGGGCTCCGCAATTTTCGCAGTTGAGAGCCCAGATGCCATTCCGTTCGTGGAGTTTTACGCGAGTTTTCTTGCTCACGCAAAATGGACAAACGACAATCTCGAACCGTTGAGATCTGCTCATATCTTGCCTCCCTTGGTCCAGAGTCCGATAGCCAGTAGTAGGGATCCGCAGGCGGTCAAGATGTCGAGCAAGCACGACGAGGCCACGTGGCGCAGGTGTCGCTGCCAGATGCGCCAGTATCGCTCGCGGTCGGTCTCGAGACGGACGATGCCAGCCTTGAGGTCAATGACAACGTGAATCATTTAGCGCCTCCCGCCTGGAAGTCGGCGCCGGCCTCGATCCACTCGCGGAGACGATCCTGGTTAACCCGGACACGGCCTCCGAACTTGACCTTGACTCCCGGGGGCATATTGTCGACTATTGCGTAGGCGACGGCGCGGGTGACGTGCATCACCTTGGCAAATTCCTGCACAGTTATGAGGGTCGGTAGAGGCTGGACCTGAGGAATGACGGCGTTCATCTCTCACCTCCGAAGAGGTTGATCCGGGGAAGTGGCTCCCAGCACAGTAGTCGGTCTGCCTTGATATTGTCCCAGGCTTCTCCGACTGTGACCCATTCGGACATCGTCAACCGACGATCGGCTTCGCGGAGCAATTCGAGATAGCGCAGGAGAGCGTGGCCGTGGGCAATCTTCTTGAGGGTCGGGGCTTCCAAACCCAGGCGCCACAGTGTCAACTGAGTTGATACCTCGTAGGTAAAGCCAAGTAGCATCCTGGCAGGGATTACGCAGTAAATTAGCTCGTCGAGCCGGCGCTCAAGGTTGGCCAGAGCCATCTCCCCGAGTCCACTGGCCGAAGGCAAGCCTTCCATCCTTGATCGCCAGACGCGGGCGTGAAATTCCGGCTGCCTCATGACGCCACCGCCATTCCCTTGAGGGCTCGCTCGAACAGGAGCTTGACCCGGGCACCCAGGGCGGCGCCGGCTATCCCGACCTGGCGGGCGGCGTCCTCCATTGTGGAGTTTTGCTTGAGGGCATCCAGGCAGGCCTGGCTGGTGGCCTTCCGCTCAAGTTCCTTGGACCCGGCGGAGTTACGGCGACGGAGGCCCTGCCGGCAAAGTGCATACTCAGCGTCTTGCTGATCCACCAGGGTTTGGACGGTGGCGGCGGCCTGGTAGCTGTATCCACCGAAGTAGGTCTGCATCAGTCGGCGGTAGACACTCTGACCTTCGTCAAGGGCCATCAGGAGATTGGCCACTTCTTGTCCGGCCGGCGTGAGCTCCGGGTGTCCGGGCCTGGAGCGGAAGAGGAATCCCTTGCGGACAAGGGCCTTAAGATGGTAAGAAACGGCTCCTGGGGTGGTGACGCCGATAAGTTCGGCCCATCCCTGGAGAGTCTTAGTCTCTCCCCGTCCCAGGGCCAGGAGAATCAGGGCGCGTGCTCTCTCGTATGTCATCGCAGCCCCTTAATCTTCCACTCACCGTCACAGTCAACCCAGCCCTGTTCCACGATGTCGCCAGAAGGGGGGTGGACTCGACGAGCGTAGGGCTTGACGTCCTTCCAGTCCATATTGTTACGAGCCCAGTCGTTGATTTCGTATTCCGAGAGGCCTCCCTCAAGGATGTATCGGATCGTGTCTTCCTCGTCCTCGCGGTAATTCTCGTCGCGGCTATCGACTACGACTTGCACAGGGACGGCCCAAGTTGAGCCGTCGGGACAGTCAAAGTGTATCTGAGCGCTGGTTGGCACTCGTGCGTAACCAAGGTCTTTCTGTTGGTAGTCGCTCATTGTGCCGGGTTCCTCGTGGATTTGACTGGCGGAACACTCGTCGTCGGTCGAGCTGTCAGGAAATCATTGATTCTTTGCTTGGCAATGTAGTGGTAGCAAAGGTTTGTGAAGTTGATGTCTCGCTCACGAAGGCGCTCCCGGCGCCCGGCCTTGCGCTTCTCGCGCTTCTTTTGGAGGACTTTGGCGGTCATGTCGATTTCGTGCCTCTTTCTATTGCTTGGATGGTTCTTGCGGGGCAGGGGTGGCCGGGGTCTGAGCCTCGGTCCGGCGGCGTAAGTCGTCGAGAATTGCCTTCTGAAGGCGGAGCGTCTGGGCGTTAGCCGGGCGAAACTTGGCGAGGAAGTTGGCGTCGTAGATCATTTCGGGATCACCCAGGATGTCTGGTTAGATGATACGGACCCGAACGGTATGTGTCAATACTCGTATGGATTCCGGGTTGTCGGAATTGATAATCAGTCCGGCGATATGGAGCAGCAATGGGGAGCAATCGTAGTGAGAGCAGCCGCCGCACTTTTCTGCTGGGGGGTAGTTCATTTGCATCGGGATTCCGTTTCCTTACTTGAATTTGACTCAACAGGGTCAGGAGTGGCGGGCAATGAAGTTTGCGATGTGTGTTTGCTCAAAAACGCCTGGAGTTCCATCTCGGCCATGACTAATTCTGACCGTGCGCGAGTGACGGACCGGCGGAGCCGGTCTTCCTCGGCGTATAGGTGCGCGTATACGGCGGCCTCGGATGGGTCTGTCATATTAGGCGCTCTTTTGTTGAGGGGCCCGGTCTCGAGCCTCTGCTGCAAACATCTCCAGGACTTGAGGCCCAAGGAGATCGGCGAGTCGGAAGGTGGCGTCTCTGGATGGAGACTTTTGGCCAGACTCCCACATTGCCACGATTTGGATGGACACGCCGAGTTCGTTGGCAAGCTGTGAGCGAGTTAGCCCTTTGTTTTCGCGGCCGGACTGTAGCCATAAACGCTTTTTCATTCCGCAACCTCCAGTTGAGATTTATGATACATAACCCCTGGTTGAGTGTCAACCCCTGGTTAAGGGACTGCTGTCTGAAATGTTGATACACTCAACTCAACCTATGGTTGAGAAAGCATTCGGTTCACGGATAAAAGCCGCCAGAAAAGCGAAGGGTTTTTCCCAAGAAAAACTTGCTGAGGCCCTGGGCGTCTCGGCTACCACCGTCATAAACTGGGAGAGCGGGGCAAAGAGCCCAGAGTTTTCACGGCTTGCGTCCATATCGTCGACACTGGGACGAAACGTCAGTTGGTTTTTTGGAGAAGGAGAGCAAGATGAGTTTCAGGGAGCAGCTCGGTCAGATTCGCCGGGAGTATCGGCGGGACATCAGCCTGATGGCGAAGCGCCAGGAAGAGTTGGATACCAAAATAGACGAGGGGTTCGCAACGATGGAGCTGCGGCTCCAGTCAGTCAGGGACGAATTGTCGGCTCTAGTGGAGGACAACCGGGCGATCCGCTCGGACATCCTGGAGAACAGCCGAACGGTCACGGGCCGCCTCCGATTGACGGAGGAGCGCCTGGGCAAGATGCTCGACCTGGTGGAACAGCAGATGGACCAGGTAGACCCGGCAATCATCTCGGACCTCCAGCGCCGGATGGAAGCCATCGAGAAGAGGACCAACCCGGCGGCCTAGACCTCGAAGAGCCGGTCACGCAGAGGATCCTGCTACAAATGCTCACCCGTCAGCAGCAAAACATGGATAGGCAAACCGCCCTGATGGAGGGTCAGCAGACCTTAATGGAGGGCCAACAGGCCACCATCGAGGCGCAGCGCCAGGACACCTCCAGGTTGACCGAAGCCCTGGTCCGCGCCCTCGACCGAATCGGAGAGGACCGTGAGCTGCGAGACCGCAGGTCGGACAAGAAATACATGACCCTCCTGGCCGATATGCAGGCGAAAATCGACAGGCTCGAGGCGAAAGCGAACAAGGGGGCGCGCAACCCAGCCACTATCTAAACCCCCTGCGACACCGGGCCGCGCGGGGGAGCGATGAGGCAGCAAGACTGCTGCGTAGAGTCCGGGTTTCGTGGACTCAATGAAGTTTCACGAAGCTCGGCCGGTTTTTCTCGTCGGCGTTTAGCCGGCGTTGAGTGGACTGTGGTAGGCTGAGGGCCCACCTAAGGGGAGCTAAAGCCTGAGAGAGGAGATCGTAGGTAATGGTAAACTTGAATCGCCAGCAGAGACGGGCTCAGTCCAAGTCTCAACCCCATCCTGCAGCAGAGGCTAGCCCTATCCTGTTTAACTCCAGCGAGGTGCTTGCCAGCGGCTTGGTTATAGCCCCCATCGACAAGCAAGTAAAATTCATGCTCGACAGAATTGGGCTACTGGTCGTCTACGAATTCGAAATTGGAGGGGAGCAAACACCTGGCATCATCGATGTGAAAAATAAGATTGTTTACATGAAGGTCCAGGTTGGCGTTCAGGTACTTTTATCAAGCAAGATCGAGATAAAGCAAAGAGATACCGTTGTGGCAGAGTTTATATGCAATGCTCAATTGACGCCTATTCGTCACGAGGGGAGCGACCCTCATTTAGTTCAATTTGCATACAGCTTCTACTTGGATGTCGTAGGGAAGGAGCTAAGGAAGGAACAGTCCGATAATCTTCAGTTTAATATTTTAGAAGAGGCGAATGAGATTGTTCGCCAGATTGCGAATTCATCTACTGAGGACACGGAGATGACGCCAGATCCAATCATATCAAAACCAACCTGTGACGACCGGCCACTGACGGCATTAACGGTCCAGTTTTTTGACCTATTCCCTGAGGAGTCCTTAACGCTCGTCTGCCCATTGCTGGCCATCTTGGAGGAATGGGAATCAAGTGAATTTGTCGCTCGTATTCCTGAGCTGGGTATTTACGGCAACGGATCGTCTGAGGAAGAAGCGATACGTGATCTGAAGACAAGCATAGTTGATCTCCACAAGTTTGCGGTCGACAATCCGCCCGCCACGTTGGCTCCTCCTCTTCTCTTTCAATGTAAACGTGTGATGAAACTCGTGCAGGCTTGTGGCGCACACTTTTAGCAGGGCCGATTGTGAAAAGGCAGCCAAGAAAGTGGGCGCCGAAATTACGCACGGTGGAAACCACGATTCTGTTGTGATTCAAACAAACAACAAAAAAAGCCGACGAACGCAAATTCCTCGACACCGTGGCGATATTCCAAAAGGGACCATGAATAGTATCATCAAGGCATTTGGATTGAAGGCACGTGAATTTGAGGAATTGGTGGAATGCACTCTTTCTGCAAATGAATATTTCGATCTGGTCAAGGACAGACCATAGTCAATGACGATTCGCGAACCCCGACCCCGGGCAGTTCGAGACCATAAGGTTTTTGAAAGGACAGAACTTTGAATAGAATCAGAATGGCATTGACCGGACTGACTATCTTGTTGGCATCGATCGATCCCAGTCAATGCGCTTCTGTCCGGCCTGAATCTCAAGGCGACATCCCTTCCCGACAGAGGACTGGTCGCAATTGGGACGCCGCCACCCCCGCCCAAGCCAGAGCCCGCGCCCAAGCCAGCCCCGCCGCCCCCAGCCGCGAAGCCAGCACCACCTACAAAGGCGCCGGAGCCTGCGAAAAGCGCGCCAGCTCCGCGACCAGAGGTCAAGCACGGTGGCCCGGTCCACGTTAAGGGCTACGTCCGCAAGGACGGGACTTATGTCGCTCCTCACGACAGGGCCGCACCCCGCCACCGGACGCACTAAGAACGTGTTTTAGGAAACTCTATCGTGACGCTGACCTGAACCTTCCGCCGCAGCTCGCTCAGGGCCATGCTCAGCTCCCCGTAACGCTGGGCGGTCTCCTTGACCTCTTTCACAAGTTCTTCCATCTGAGCCGCCGCCGCGGTGAACTGGCCCGGCTGCATCTGCATGAGGTTAAAGGAAATCTCCACGGGATTCATCGCCGGTTGAGGCGTGTGGTCGTAGGTGGTGACCTGGATCCCCTGGGGCTCAGTGAAGATCCTGACGGCCCGTTCGCGGAGGCTGGCCAGGTGGTGCTCTATCTTGGCCAGCTGGGCCTGGAGGACCACAAACTTTTCTTCGGACGGCGTTAGTTGAGAATCATTCATTCTTGCATCCTACCACGCCGGCTTCCACTTCTGCCAGGGCCCGCAATAGCACCTCCCGGGCCCACACTGCCCCGCCTCGCTGGTAGATGCGAGCCAGCGCTTCGGGGTCAAACC
>JBBAQX010000091.1:0-14658 GCA_040400085.1 Lysinibacter sp.
ATTCCGATGGATGCCCGCCAGGTTGAGGAGTTTGTCCTAACCGCGGCTCAGACCTTGCTGGGGATTGGGATACTGTTGACCCTCCGGTTTTCTGGGCGCTGGGCAAGCGCACTTTTCGTTCTCTTTGCGCTGACCTTTGTCTTTACCGGGCAGGAGGCGCGCTACATCGTGTCGGCGGTTTATGCGGCGATTGCTCTTGTGCTATTCGGAATCCGTTGGCGTCAGATTGGGCCAACGCTCAGGGCTCCCTTCGTTTTTGAGAAGCCCGCCGTTAAGATTCCTTAGTGAGTAATAAACGTAAGCGATCAGCTAGCTCGTGGGATAAGCGTGCAATTTGGCTTAGGCAGCCGTTTATTCGCCGCACAATAAAGCTTGACAGGGACCGGGCGGCTAACCGAGTCCGCGCATATCTCTATGGCAATATTTTGGTGCTGGCAGCGCTTGTTGCCCTCACTCCGGAGAATATCGAGTCGGGGCGTGGAGTCATTCTTGTGATCGGTACCACGGCAACAACGTTCGTTGCCCATCTGGTTGCCGAGGTGGTGAGCGATAGGGTACGAGTTCAGAAACCGGGCTCGGAAACCGCATTACGCCACGAACTACGGGATGCTCTACCCATTGCGTCCTCTGGTGCGCTGCCTTCGCTCATCCTGGTAACTGCCTGGCTGGGGTGGACGGAGCCGACTCTTGCCCTGATCATTGCCGACGCATCCATCATTGTTCGCTTCGTGATTTTGGGATCTGTCCTGAGTTTTCTCACAGACAGTCCCAGCTCGTGGCGGTCTTTCTTGAGCGGGGTTAGCCTAGCTATCGTTGCCCTTCTGGTTGCCGTGTTGAAGATTGTTCTGACTCATTAGCTTTGGTGGGTAGATCCAGGTGACTAGCGTAACCGAGATGATCATCAGCAGAAACCATGACACTATCTTTTGCGGCGATACCAGGGCCCAGCCGTCCTCCTGATTCGGATACAGCCAGGCACCGCCATAGGTTGCTGCATTCTCTGCGATCCAAATAAAGACCGCGACAAGACCGAATGAGACGAGCAACGGCATCCGAAAATAGGTCTGATGAACCCGATAATGCATGGTGCTTCGTCCAAACGTGACGCACACCGCACCCAATAGCACCCATCTGAGATCGATGATGAAGTGGTGAGTGAAAAAATTGAGATAAATGGCTCCGGCGATAACGGCACAGATCCACTGCCGAGGGTAGCGGCTGAAGCGCAGATCGAAAAGGCGATACACACGCACCATATAGGATCCAACAGCCCCATACATGAAGCCGGTGAAGAGTGGCACCGCACCTATGTGAAGAAAGCCCTCCTGCTCGTAGCTCCAGGAGCCCATATTCGTTTTGAAGAGTTCCATACCCGTGCCAACGACATGGAATATCAGCACGACCCTAAGCTCCTTGGCCGTCTCGAGCTTTGTGAGCAGGAGCGTCGCTTGGATAGCAACGGCGATGATCGTGAGCAGGTCATTGCGCGCAAGCCAGGCATCGTCTGGATACCACAGCTGCGTTGCCACGATAGCGATCAGTAGGAGAGCACCAAAAATACAAGCCCACGCCTGCTTTATCGCGAAGATGAGCAGGCCGGTGAAAAAGCGGGTTGCCCCGTGTTGAGGGAGCCTCGACAGCCAGTCGTGTACTCGTGAATCTAGGTTCTGTTCGACGCTGGTGAACCTGGGATCTTGGTCGAATGGTTTCGGGGGCATGACGGTAGCCTATTGAAGTGTTCGGCCCTATTACCGAGAGTTTGGTGTTAGTGGGAGCGGTTAGAAAGTTTTTGTTACGTGTTGTGGGTGCAGGCCCCATGAACCCACAAAACGGACCAAAATCTTCTAGAATCTGCCGTTAGTCCCGCCAAAACAACGTTAAAGCGTTCTGCCCCCGGCAATGAGCCGGGGGCAGAACGAATACGCAGCGTTGCGGTCTGGCTAGTTCTGCTTGGTGCGCGCGATCACGGTTGGGGCTGTGATGTTGCTGAGCACGCCATGGCTCACCGAGCCGAGCAGCAGCCTCGTCAAACCCGAGCGGCCGCGATTTCCTACAACGAGAAGCTGAGCATGCTCAGCTTCTGTCACGAGGGCAGACACGGGGGGTGACTGGATGACCTTTTTCTCAAGAACCAGGTCAGGGTACTTCTCACAGATTCCCGCAAGCGCGATTGACATGGCCTCTTCGGCTGACTCCTTCTGGCTGCTAAGGAGCTGCTCGCTCCACAGGTACTCCAGGCCCGGGGTCACCGGGGGAGTCCACGCATAGACTGCTGTGAGCTTCTGCCCTGTGCGATCTGCCTCGGACGCAGCGAATTCGACTGCTTTCTCGCTGGCCTCAGACGTATCCACTCCAACCACGACTCCGGACCGAGCCGAGTTATCTTCAACGGGAATGATCGCCACCGGAGAGTGAGCAACAGCGGCTGCCTTGATGCCTTTGGTGCCAAAGAACCTTGCGGGCGCTTTGCTTCCCTTATGCGTTCCTAAGACAATGAGGGATGCGGTGCTAGAGGCTCGCTCAAATTCATGAGCTGGGTGGCCAATGATGATCTCAGTCAGAACCTTAACGTCGGGCTCGACTCCCTCGGCATATGCCTTGTCTTCAGCGATCAAGCGTTCCCCCGCCTCGCGTGCCTCGCCGATAAAGACCGGGCTATCAGAGAGAAACGTGTCATCCACGACGTGGAGGAGAAGGACGTCTGAGTGCGTAGCGCGTGCGCGCCGCATCCCCCAATCGATCGCGGAGCGGCTCGGTTCCGAACCATCAATACCAATTACAATATGATGTGTCATGGTCAGCGCCTTTCATGGAGCTTTGCGACGGGGCGAATGGGTGTGTATCATCCCCGTTCACTCTCAATGCTACTCGGTCTTGCCCCCACAATGCCACGAAACGCAGCAATGCTTCGTGTGCGAATCACGCTATCCTTGCGCAAGGTATTACGCTCGAAGTATGAAGGATACGAGCGCAGATAACCTCAGCAACCCAGACGGCGTGACTCTCGGACGGGTGCGACAGCTCCTGCAGAAGCTGTGGCCAGAGGAAACCGCAGAGGACTGGGATCGGGTCGGTCTGGTCAGCGGTTCTGAAAGCTCGACCGTGCGGAAGATACTGTTTGCGGTCGACCCCGTAAGGGCGACCGTAGACGAGGCGATCTCTTCTGGCGTCGATCTCTTGATCACACACCATCCGTTACTGCTTCGTGGGGTTACCTCCGTCGCGGAAGACCGCTATAAAGGAGCCCTCCTCGCCGATCTGATCCGGGCGAATTGCGGACTCCTCGCGGCTCACACCAACGCGGATATTCCCGAGGACGGGGTCTCCGACCGAATCGCACAAGCATTTCGCTTGACGGATGCCCGTCCCATCGTTCCCAGCACTCACCCGAGCGCACATCCAGGCTCCGGCATCGGACGGGTAGGGACTCTTGCTGAACCCACAACTCTCGGTGAATTCGCCCGGCTTGTGGCCCGAGTCCTGCCCGCCACGGCGGGCGGGGTGCGGGTATCTGGTGACTACGGGCATCCCCTTCGCGAGGTCGCTCTCTGCGGGGGAGCAGGAGACAGCCTGCTATCCCACCCCGAAGTGCTCGCGGCCGATGTATATGTGACCTCAGATCTTCGCCACCATCCGGCATCAGAATCTCGAGAGCAAGCGGCATGCGGGGCAGGACCCGCGTTGATCGATGTCTCTCATTGGGCCAGTGAATGGCTATGGCTTGACGCAGCTGCCGCAAGCCTTCGCGAATTGTTACCGGAGGTTGAGATCGCGGTGAGCGACATCCGCACCGATGTGTGGGACTTCACGATCGTTCAGTAGGGCACGATTTTGCTGTGGCTCGCCCGGGCCGCGAAATGAGGGGATGCCCGAACCCCGATAGTATTGGTCCGACACGCACACCCTTTTTAAACTGTTAGGAATTTTCGTGAAAGCTTCTCCGGCGCAACAGCAGAGACTACTCGACCTTCAGGGCGTGGACACGCTTCTCGGACGCATCGCATATCGTGCGCGCACATTACCAGAGCGCAAGACCCTCGACGAGCTGCAGGCCGGCCTCTCCTCCGCGAAAGCGGTCATGGTCGAGGCCCGCTCTGTTGTTGAACTCAGCCAGGCTGAGGTTCGCCGCCTCGAAGACGACGTCGCAACCGTACGCGCACGTGCTGCCCGAAACGAGCAGCGCATGGCAAGCAGCACGTCGTCGAAGGAAGCCGTAACCCTCGAAGGCGAACTCGAAACGCTCGCCCGCCGCACGGTCGAGCTTGAAGAGGTTACCCTGGTCGTCATGGAACGCCTGGAGGCAGAGGAAGCCGCGCTCGCCGTCGCTGAGGCTGAGTTTGGCGCGCTGAACGATCAGCGCGCTGAACTGGAGAAGAAGATTGAGGATGCTCTGGCCGAGCTCTCCATCGAGCGCAAGCATGCCACGCTTCAGCACGAGGAAATCAAAAAGGATATCGATCCCGAACTCTTTGATCTCTATGAAGAAACTCGCCAGCGCTACGGCCTCGGAGCTGCCCTGCTGCGCGGTCGAGTATCCGAAGCGAGCAACATGGCGCTCACAGAATCAGACCTCTCTTCCATCCGAATGGCTGCGCCCGACGAGATCATCTTCGACAAGGACAGCGGCGCGATCCTTGTTCGCACCGCCGAGTCTGGGCTGTAGGCACGCAGCGACCGCAGCGACCGGTAGTATGTACTAAGTGAGTGGGCCGGCAAGACGGTCGCGTTGCCCGTATGGGCACCGAGGAACGTCCGGGCTCCACAGGGCAGGACGGCGGGTAACACCCGCCCGGGGTAACCCGCGAGAAAGTGCAACAGAAAGCAGACCGCCGCTGCGCGTTTCGACGGGCAGCGGTAAGGGTGAAACGGTGGTGTAAGAGACCACCAGCGGTCATGGCAACATGACCGGCTAGGTAAACCTCGTCCGGAGCAAGGTCAGACAGAGAACGTTGAGGCGGCCCGCCAAGTTCTCGGGTAGACCGCTAGAGGCGTGCGGTAACGTACGTCGTAGATAGATGGCCGTCCATCCGACAGCGCAAGCTGCGGGGGACAGAACCCGGCGTAATAGCCGACCCACTCACTCCCAGCCTGCGCCCCGGCGGAGCAACGTTTATTGTTTCGCTAGCGCGGCGGCACCCATGATCCCGGCGTTGTTGCGAAGTTGAGCTGCGATGATCGGTGTCTCGAGCTTCAGCAGGGGTAAGAACTTTTCGTGGCTCTTTGAGACCCCGCCCCCGACGATAAAGAGGTCGGGTGAAAACAAAAATTCCAGCTCGCTATAGAAAAGTTGCAGGCGTTCTGCCCACACCGGATAGCTCAGTTCCTCGCGTTCACGGGCTGAGTTCGCGGCAAACTTCTCGTACGAATCGCCGTTATACGGCAGATGTCCGAGCTCGAAATTTGGGATGAGCGTGCCGCGGTAGATAAACGCGCTTCCGATCCCTGTCCCAAGGGTCGTCACGAGCACCGAACCGTGGTGACCACTGGCTGCGCCGTATTGCACTTCTGCGTAACCCGCGGCATCCGCATCATTGATAAACCGGATAGGGCGACCAAGGGCATCTTCGAAGAGCTTCTCGGCGCTGAACCCGATCCAACGCTGGGAAACATTTGCCGCGGAGTGAGTCGTACCGTTTTTTACAATTGCGGGAAAACAGACTCCGAGTGGGACGTCAGGGGTCACGCCGGGCAGCTGATTCACGATCTCCACGACAGTCTGGGCGATTGCTTCTGGTTCCCCGCCTTCTGGAGTGGGGATCTTGACTCTGTCGCTGACGAGTTCGCCAGTATCCAGGTTGACCAGTGCTCCCTTGATACCTGTTCCTCCGATATCAATTCCGACAGCAAATTGCGATTCAGTCATGGTGTGGTGTGACGTCTTTCTGTGAGTTCGATGGGGGATGCTATACGCACGAGTTGAGCTAGGGAAGGGTAAGAATCTCGGTGCCGGTCTCCGTCACAACCAGGGTGTGTTCGAATTGTGCGGTGATGCTTTTGTCTTTTGTTGTCACGGTCCAGTCGTCCGACCACATCTCCCACTCGTGAGTACCTAGTGTGAGCATGGGCTCGATTGTGAAGACCATGCCCGGCTTGATCACGTCGTTGAACTGGGGCGCAGAGTCGTAGTGAGGAATGATCAGGCCGCTGTGGAATGCCTCGCCAACGCCGTGACCGGTGAAGTCGCGCACTACGCCGTAGCCGAAGCGTTTTGCGTAGGACTCGATTGCGCGGCCAATGATGTTTACCTCGCGTCCCGGTGCTACCGCTTTGATTCCGCGCATCAGGGCCTCGTGGGTGCGCTCAATGAGCAGGTCGACTTCTTCTGAGACCTCGCCGACCCGGAACGTGACATTGCTGTCGCCGTGGAAACCATCGAGATAGGCCGTGATATCGATGTTGACGATATCGCCCTCCTCGAGCACGGTGTCGTCTGGGATACCGTGGCAGATGACCTCGTTGATAGAGCTGCACAGTGACTTCGGGTAGCCGCGGTAGCCGAGCGTGCTCGGGTATGCGCCGTGAGACACGACAAACTCGTGGCCGATCGCGTCGAGTTCTTCTGTGGTCACGCCGGGGGCTATGGCCTCGCCGACAGCCTGGATCGCCTGCGCCGCGATTTTTCCTGCCGCGCGGATCTTCTCGATCTGGTCGGCAGAATACGTGTTGTCGCCTGTGTAGGTTGGCGGCTCGCTGCGCCCAATATAGGGTGGTCGGGTGATCGATCGCGGCACGGCGCGTTCCCTGCTGATGACGCCGGGTATGAGGTGGCCGTTTGTGTCCTTTGGCATATGATCTATCCTAGGGGGAGAGAACGGTCTGCTGCGGCAAATGCCAGCAGGGATGGCACGAGCCGAGAAGGACGACATGACACAGCAACAGGATCTTCATTTTTGGTACAACACCCGCACGGGTGAGGTTGAGAACGGTCCGCAGTCCCTTGCCCTGGATCGGGTCGGGCCGTTTGCGACTGCAGCCGAGGCCGCACGTGCGCCCGAAATCATCAAGGAGCGTTCTGATAAATGGGCGGCGGAGGACGCCGCCAACGACTAGAACGCTAGGTCGTTACTCGTAGCGTCACACGGTTGCACTAATCTTGAAGTAGCGTCATAGACGGTGGCCTGCGAGGAGGGTGTTCTACGTGGATAAGCAGAGGGATTTTGTTCTACGGACGATCGAAGAGCGCGGCATCAAGTTTGTGCGGCTGTGGTTCACCGATGTAGTCGGAACTCTTAAATCTGTAGCGATTGCTCCCGCAGAGGTGGAGAGCGCCTTTGTAGAGGGCCTTGGGTTTGACGGTTCCGCGATCGAAGGTCTTACCCGGTCCTTCGAGTCGGACCTCCTGGCGTTTCCCGATCCCTCGACGTTCCAGGTCCTTCCGTGGCGTTCAGGGGTAGACCCAACTGCCCGCATGTTCTGCGATATCACGACGCCGGACGGGCAACCCGCCGTCGCTGACCCGCGCAACGTGCTCAAGCGGATGCTGGAAAAAGCCTCCGATAAGGGATTTACGTTTTATACGCATCCCGAAATCGAATTTTATCTTCTCAAATCCTCGGAATACGGCCCAAACGGCCCCAAACCAGTCGACAAGGCTGGCTACTTCGATAACGTCCCCGGGGGCACAGCCCACGATTTTCGGCGCGAAAGCGTGCGGATGCTCGAAGACCTTGGTATCTCTGTAGAGTTCAGCCATCACGAGGCCGGTCACGGGCAGAATGAGATCGACCTTCGATACGCGGATGCGTTGGCCACCGCCGACAACATCATGACCTTTCGTACCGTGATCAAAGAGGTCGCGATCAGCCAGGGCGTGTACGCGACGTTTATGCCCAAGCCGATGAGCAATCAACCTGGATCCGGAATGCACACGCATTTGTCCCTGTTCGAGGGCGACCAGAACGCCTTCTACGAGCCAGGCGCTCAGTATCGCCTGTCCAAGACCGGTCGGCAATTCATTGCGGGGTTGCTGCACCACGCTCCCGAGATTACCGCTGTAACCAATCAATTCGTCAATTCTTATAAGCGACTCTGGGGCGGCGGCGAGGCTCCGAGTTTCGTGTGCTGGGGACATAACAACCGCTCGGCGCTCGTGCGCGTACCGATGTATAAGCCCAACAAGGGTCAGAGCGTGCGCGTTGAGTATCGCGGCATTGATTCGGCGTCAAACCCTTATCTTTCTTTTGCTCTGCTCCTAGCCGCAGGCCTTAAGGGTATTGAGGAAGGCTATGAGCTGCCGCCAGAGGCAGAGGACAACGTATGGCAGCTGACCGACTCGGAGCGGCGCGCACTTGGTTTTAACCCGCTGCCAGCCAGCCTTGACCACGCGATTGCCGCGATGGAAAACTCGGAGCTCGTGGCGGAGACACTCGGCGAGCAGGTATTCAACTACTCCATCCTGAACAAGCGTGAGGAGTGGAAGGGCTACCGGGCCGAGGTTACGCCGTTTGAGCTTAAACATAACCTTGGCATTCTCTAGATGGGGCGTACAACATCGCTGACTAAGGTAGCGCGGGCGGGATTCTCAGAATTGAGTCGGGGACGTGACGGGCTCGAGCAGCTCTACGCCTATGATCTGTGGCCGGGCGAAGATTGGCTTGATTTCTTTTCGCTGAGCGCAGATCCCGATTCCGCCCTTCGGCTGATCCTGGCAATGCTCGAAACGGAAGACGTTCGAGTGATGGATGCGCTCAGGCACTGCCCGCAACGAATCGTGCGACTTTTCGGTGCCTCAATCGGGTTGGGTGAATTCTTCAACCGACACCCGGAGGAACTTGAGTGGCTGTGCGCGGGGGAGGCCTTGCCCCTGTCACGCGAGGGATATGCGGAATCTCTGCTTCAGTCAGTTTCTGTGATTGACGATTCGGATCGTCCCTTTTCGTGCGAAAGCGTGTGGGATGCTTTGCGGGTTCGTTACCGTCGACACGTTGCTGTTCTTGCCTGTTTTGACCTTGAAGCAGAGGAACCGGCACTCGTGTTCGAACGTGTTGCTCTGGCTCTCAGCGACCTTGCCTCTGCAGCTCTCGATGCTTCGCTTGCCGTCGCCCGACGAACGGTGGCAGATCCGTCGTCGATGGGGCAGACCTTCACAGCTTCCGATGTCGAAGCGACACGCCTGGCCATCATCGCCATGGGCAAGGCCGGAGCATCCGAACTGAACTATGTCAGCGATGTCGACGTCATATTTGTGGCTGAGGCGGCAGAAACCACTCAGCTCAGCACGGACAGGGCGATCACGATCGCAACGAGACTCGCGTTGGAGACGATGAAGGGCATCCACACGTTATCGAGCGAACCTATGCTCTGGGAGGTTGATCCTAACCTGCGGCCTGAGGGTAAGGACGGCGCGCTGGTGCGCACGCTCTCGTCGCACCGCGCCTACTATGACCGCTGGGCGCACGGCTGGGAGTTTCAGGCGCTTCTCAAAGCACGGCCTATCGCGGGCGACCCCGAGCTGGGCGCTGCGTATATTTCGGAGCTGTGGCCGATGGTCTGGTCGAGCGCATCGCGAGATAACTTCGTCGAATCCGTTCAGAAGATGCGGGTGCGCGTCACCGACAACATCCCCTCTGAGGACGTTCCATACCAGATCAAGCTCGGTCCAGGGGGCTTACGCGATATAGAGTTCACCGTGCAGCTTCTCCAGCTCGTTCACGGGCAGGGGGACGAGAGCCTCCGCGTCAGGGGCACGATTCCAGCGATCGAGGCGCTTGCCAGCGGCGGCTACATTGGCCGCGACGATGCAGCCCAATTCGTTGCCGCTTATCGCCAGCTGCGGCTGCTCGAACATCGCCTGCAACTGTGGCGGTTGACACGAACGGCGCTGATGCCGCGGGACGAAGACGGGCAGCGGTGGCTGGCACGAGCATCCGGTCTAGCGACCAATGCTGCGGATCTTGTCACGCTCTGGGAATCGATTAAGGGCAGCGTGCGCAGCCTGCACCTGAAGCTGTTTTACCGGCCGTTGCTCAACACGGCGGCCTCTGCCGACTCTCTCGCGGTCGATGACGCCTCAATAACGGATGCTCAGGCCGCCGCCCGGCTATCGGCCATCGGCTTCCTTGACCCGGCTGGTGCCCTGCGGCACATCGCGGCCCTGAGCTCCGGCGTTACCCGCCGAGCCGTGATCCAGCGCCACCTGTTACCCGTGCTTTTGCAGTGGTTTTCGCAGGGGGCGAACCCCGATTACGGGCTGCTCGCTTTTCGACGGATTAGCGATTCGTTGGGCACTTCGCCGTGGTATTTGAGGCTTCTGCGCGACTCAACGTCCGCTGCCGAACGGCTTACCGCCGTGCTGGCCGGCTCGCGGTTCATTGGTGAACTCATGGAGCGTATCCCCGAGTCTGTCGCGTGGCTGGAGGGCGACGAGCACCTGCAACCGCCGAGCCTTGAGGAGCTGAACGCCGAGGTTCGTTCCATCGTGTCGAGGCATGAGACCGTCGAGACGGTTGCACCAGCGATTCGTCATATTCGGCGCAGGGAGGTACTCCGCGCCGCGATTGCGTCTTTTGTGGGGGTGGCCTCCCGGGAGCAAACTTCAGAATCGCTGTCTGACACGAACACCGCCATGCTCGGGGGGATCTTAGCCGCAATTCGCGAGAACGGCGTTGTAGCGGGCGCGGAGGGGATCGAGTTTGCCGTTGTCGCGATGGGGCGTTACGGGGGAGCCGAGATGGGCTTCGGCTCTGATGCCGATCTCATGTACGTGTATCGAGCCCGTGACGAGTCCGTGGATGCGCCCCAGGCTATCGCGCAGAAGATTGTCTCGGAGATCAAGCGGCTCACGGAGGACGCCTGGGTACCGTTTGATATTGATCTGGGGTTGCGGCCGGAGGGCAAGAACGGTCCTGTGGCGCGGTCGCTGGATTCCTACACCGCGTATTACGCGCGTTGGTCGCTTACCTGGGAGGCGCAAGCTTTACTTCGAGCGCGTACGGTTGCCGGTGACGCAGCGCTGCAGCGTGACTTCACTGAACTGGCAGATTCCGTGCGGTATCGTGGCGGCGTAAGCGAACTTGATGTCAGGGAGATCCGCAGGATTAAGGCCAGGGTTGAGGGCGAACGCCTTCCCCAGGGTGCAGATCCGCTGCGTCATCTGAAGCTGGGGCGCGGGTCGCTGAGCGATGTCGAGTGGCTGGTACAGCTGATCCAGCTGGAACATGCGCACAGCATCCCCTCATTGAGGACCACCTCTACTCTTGAGGCGTTGCGGGTGGCGGCAGCGGTTGATCTGCTCGATAGTGCGGATGCCGCGCTCCTGGAAACCGCCTGGAGCCTTGCGACTCGTGTACGTTCCGCCATCACCCTCTGGGCTAATAAGGCGGGAGACGTTTTGCCGCGGGACCGCGATCAGCTTGAGGGCATCTCTCGTATCGTGGGCTTTCCTCCGGGATCGGCGAACGATCTGGAGCAGCAGTACTTGGCGACTACGCGCCGGGCCCGCTCGGTTTTTGAGCGCGACTTTTACGGCACGTCTGAGGAATAAGCTGGTTGCCGTGAGGCAGCCGGTCTCCGGATATCGTTCGCCGCGTATGACGAGAAAATGACGAAAAACACGTCATATGCGGCGAACGAGACCGGGTAACGCGTCCTAGACGCCGTAGTAGAGCTCGAACTCGTACGGGTGCGGGCGCTGCGCGAGCGGCTTGATCTCGTGCTCACGCTTGTACTCGATCCACGTTGCGATGAGCTCGGGGGTGAACACGCCTCCCTCGAGCAGGAAGTTGTGGTCGTTCTCGAGCGCGACGAGGGACTCCTCTAGGCTGCCGGGGATCTGGGGGATGCTCTTCGCTTCCTCTGGGGGAAGCTCGTAGAGGTCCTTGTCGATCGGCTCGTGCGGCTCGATACGGTTCTTGATGCCGTCGATGCCTGCCATCAGCTGAGCTGCGAATCCTAGGTAGGGGTTGCCCGAGGCATCCGGCACGCGAAACTCGATGCGCTTGGCCTTGGGATTGGTTCCGGTGATGGGGATGCGGATCGCTGCCGAGCGGTTTCCGGCGGAGTACACCAGGTTGACGGGGGCTTCGAAGCCTTTGACGAGGCGACGGTAGGAGTTGATGGTGGGGTTGGTGAAAGCGAGCACGGCATCCGCATGCTTGAGCAGGCCGCCGATGTACCACCGCGCGATATCGCTCAGGCCGCCGTAGCCTGACTCATCGTAGAAGAGGGGCTTTCCGTTGCTCCAGAGGGACTGGTGCACGTGCATTCCGGACCCGTTATCGCCGAATAGCGGCTTGGGCATGAAGGTCGCGGTCTTGCCCCACTCGTTGGCGGTGTTCTTGACGACATATTTGAACTTGAGGATGTCGTCAGCGGACGACACCATGGTGTCGAAGCGGTAGTTGATCTCGCCCTGCCCAGCAGTGCCGACCTCGTGGTGCGAACGTTCTAGCTGAAGGCCGACCGCTTCGAGGTGGAGGCAGATTTCGTCGCGCAGGTCCGCGTGCTGATCGACGGGAGAAACGGGGAAATATCCGCCCTTATATGGAGTCTTGTTCGCGAGGTTGCCGCCCTCTTCATCGCGGCCAGAGTTCCATGCGCCCTCGCTGGAGTCCACAGAGTAGAAGCTCTGGTGCTGGCTCACCTCGTAGCGCACATCGTCGAAGATGTAGAACTCTGCCTCGGGGGCGAAGAAAGCCGTGTCCGCGATACCCGTCGATGCGAGATATTTTTCGGCCTTTTTTGCAACCTGGCGTGGGTCCTTCGCATAGATCTCGCCCGTGCGGGGGTTGTAAATGTCGAAGATGATCACGAGGGTGCGGTGCGTGCGGAACGGGTCAACGTAGGCCGTTGTCACGTCGGGGATCAGCTGCATGTCTGACTCGTTGATCGTCGCAAATCCGCGAATGGATGACCCGTCAAAGAGCTGGCCCACTGAGAAGAACTCTTCGTCAACGGTTGATGCGGGGATGTTGAAGTGCTGTTGCACTCCCGGGAGGTCGGTGAATCGAATATCAACGAACTTCACGTCCGTATCCTTGATGAACTTCAGTACTTCGGAAGAGTCACTAAACATGTGAAAAACGCTCCAGGAGGGATCGGGGGTATCAGGCGGTTGTCTGAACTCCTTAACGCTACGGCTACGGAGTTTCCCAAGCATTAGCATAATGTTTCGGGCATGTTAACGAGTGAAGCATCGCGTAGAATTGTTGTCGTGTCGAACTCATCACAGAACCCTCAAACCTTTGGCGAAGCCGCGCCCAGTAAATGGCCGGGTGAGCGCCTGGGGCTCACCGCCTCCGGGAGCGGTTCTATTGCCAGAGTAGGCCGCCGGGTTGTTGCGCTCCTTATCGACTGGGGTATCGCGATGCTTATCTCCTACGCGTTTTTCGCGTCGAATGCCCTGGCGAATAGCGCGATATTCATGGTGATGCAGGTCGTCTTTATCCCTACGATTGGCGGCAGCATTGGGCATCGATTGATGGGGATGCGCGTAGTTGCCCTCAACGGCAAATGGATCGGCGTGTGGCGGCCCTTCGTTCGCACCGTGCTGCTCTGCCTTATTCTGCCTGCCATCGTGTGGGATAGCGATCAGCGCGCGTTCCACGACAAGATTCCCGGGACTGCGCTCATCATTGCGTAGCGCTCTAGCTAGAACGCCCCTACCTAGAGCGCGACCTCCCCACAGAGATGCACGGCAACTCCCAGCCCGGCGAACGCGGCGGCCTTCGCCGTCAGCGCCCGATCGGCGGTCTCCGCGTCGGGCGCGTAGGCGATCTGCACGTGATTGGCCTTGTGGCGCGCCATGAACTGGTCGCGGTTCACCCCGTGTAGTACGACGTGGGCGATGGGCCACTCGGGGTTTGTTGCCGCCCAACGGCGTTCGGTTTCCTCGGCGGGGAGGGAGACGACGCTCGCCCGGCCGATATCGAGGTTCAGGCATCCGTTCGCGATGTACACGCGCGACCAGACGATCTCGCCGGGCTTAGATACGCCGCGGATCGTGCTGCCGCCAGCCGGGAAGAATACGTTGCCCTGTCGCCAGCCCTCGGCACCTGCGTAGCCGTCCTCAAGGTGCGACGGCGGAACCGAGCCCGAGATCTCGTAGACCCAGACGAAGTCGTCGCCATATTGCTCGCCCCAGCGAACGTCGTGCAGGGTAGTGGCGGGGTCGAGGCCCATGGCTGTCCAGATGCGATTCGTGAGCAGCGCGTCGACGGCGACGCCCTCGTCGGCCTCGTTGAAGTGGGGAAGAGCGAGGCCGTCCCACAGTACCCGAGAGCCGTCGCGGCTGGTGACGGGCGGGCGCGAGACGTTGTTGAGCAGCCCCTCGACCAGATCCGACGCGGGGGAGAGATCCTTGAGCCCCTGCTGATATTGGATTCCGACGGCGTCGAGGCCGAAGTCGTCGCTGATCCGCAGCGCCGCGATGTACATCTTGTATTGCCAGAGGAGTTGGGTCTCTGTGAGCTCGGTGGCCTCGTCGGTACCGAGTTTGAAACGCATGCCGGCCTCGCGGAGCCAGCGGCCAACGGCATCCGCTTCGTGATTGCTCACGGTCTGCATTTCGGCCCACAGCGCGCTCTGCGAGAGCCGTTCCTTGTAGATGCCGATGGGGTTGAGTAGTTCGTCGTCGATGATTGCGTTGTACATGCCCATGCAGCCCTCGTCGAAGACGCCGATGATGGCCTTGTCTTGCAAGAGCTGCCGGGCGACGGCATC
>JBBAQX010000092.1:0-8065 GCA_040400085.1 Lysinibacter sp.
ATAACGAACACTCCCACAACTCACGAGTGTTGCATTGACCACTAGAAACTGCCGGGGATGGCACGTCCGCAGGGCGAGACCCGCGGTACCCTTGTAAGGTGCTTCTTGCTATTGATACTTCCCTTGGAACCAGCGTTGGCGTCGTCACCGACTCCGGCGTAGCGTTCGACGTGACCTCCCCCGATCCGATGGCCCACGCCGAGGTGATAGGTGAGTTGATCGTTCGCGCGATTGCGGATGCTGGGGGCACCGCATCCGCCGTTGATCGCGTCGTCTGCGGGGTCGGCCCCGGCCCATACACCGGATTGCGTGTCGGGATCGCCGCCGCGCACGCCTTTGCCGCTGGCCGAGAGGTGCAGCTTGACAGTGTTGTCAGCCACGATGCTATTGCGTGGGATCATCCGGTTACCCCGAACGGCGAGCTCGTCGTGTACACCGATGCGCGCCGCCGCGAGCTTTATTGGTCGCGCTACGCAGCAGAAACTATGACGGGAACCCACCCCCGTTGGAAGCGCATCCACGGGCCGGTGGTAACCAAGCCGGACCTGCTACCAGAGGGCATCCCCTCGATCGATGGCAACGTGACAGGTCTGCGCGCGACCGCGCTGGTCGAACTTGCCGCGTATATTCGCGAAAATGGGAGCGAAAACGGGCTCGAATTCGAAACCGGGGGCGCGCTTTACCTGCGCTCACCGGACGTGACCCCGTCGAACGGCCCGAAGCGGGTGACGGCATGAGCGCGGAACCAACCCAGCTGCGTGACGCAACGCTTGACGATCTCGGAGCAATTATGGCGATCGAGTCGAGCACCTTTGTCCACGAGGCCTGGTCGAGCGAGTCGATGCGACAGGAACTCATCGCCGATCATCGCTGCTACTTAGTCGCCATCAATCCGGCGGGGGGCGTCGTCGGCTATGCCGGTCTGCTCTGTGCGCGCGGCAGCGGCGAGGGGGACATCCAGACGATTGCGGTGCTTCCAAGCTACCGTGGGCAAGGCATCGCGAGACGGATGCTTATAACCCTCTTCAGCGAGGCGCGTGACCGTGGCGCCCGCGAGATTTTCCTCGAGGTTCGCGCGGATAATCCCGTGGCGGAAGGGTTGTACGTGAGCTTCGGATTCGAACGGCTGGGCATTCGCCCCGGCTATTATCAACCAGACAATGTGGATGCCGTGATGATGCGTTTAGACCTGAGCAAGACGGAGCCCTCTGCAGAGCTAGCGCCGAATGCAGAGCCAGCGCCGAATCCCGAACCCCTCGTGCTCGGTATCGAGACAAGCTGCGATGAAACGGGCATCGGCATCGTGCGCGGCTCGACGCTACTAGCCAATGCGATCGCCTCGAGCATGGACGAGCATGCCCGATACGGCGGCGTTGTTCCCGAGGTGGCCGCGCGGGCGCACGTAGAGGCTTTGCGTCCCACGCTTGATCAGGCGCTCGCCGAGGCGGGAGTGACCTATGACGAACTTGATGCCATCGCTGTCACGAGCGGCCCGGGACTGTCCGGCGCGCTCATGGTCGGTGTGAGCGCGGCGAAGGCCCTCGCTGTGTCGACGGGAAAGCCGCTGTACGCGGTCAACCATCTTGTGGGTCACGTTGGCGCAGATGTTCTGAACGCTCACGAGCCACTTGAGCTTCCGACAATTGCGCTACTGGTTTCCGGCGGGCACACCTCGCTGCTGTTGGTGCGTGACCTGGTGAGCGATGTCGAGCTGTTGGGCGAGACGATTGACGATGCCGCGGGCGAGGCCTTTGATAAGGTCGCGCGTATCCTGGGCTTGCCGTATCCGGGCGGGCCGCATATCGACCGTGTGGCCGCTGAGGGCGATCCCAAAGCGATCAGATTCCCGCGTGGGCTCAGCCTTCCCAAGGATATGCCTAAGCACCGCTACGATTTCTCGTTCTCGGGGCTGAAGACGGCCGTTGCAAGGCACGTCGAGAAATTGCAGGATGCCGGTGAACCGGTTCCTCTCGGAGATGTTGCCGCGAGCTTCCGCGAGGCAGTCGCTGATGTACTCACGGCGAAGGCAATCGCAGCGTGCATCGACCTGGGGGTTCCGCGCCTGCTGCTCGGCGGCGGCGTGGTCGCTAATGCCAGGGTTCGGGATCTGGCCGCGCGGCGGGCATCATCGGCTGGCGTTGAGTTGCGCATCCCCCCATTGAGTCTCTGCACGGATAATGGGGCGATGATTGCGGCGCTTGGGGCCCAGCTGATTATGGCCGGGCACCGGCCGTCTGGCTTGTCGTTTGGGGCAGACTCGACGCTGCCTGTGACGGAGATTCAGGTTCGCTAGATCGCCGACCATCCGCCGTCGCTCGCAAGGATTTGGCCGTTGACATTGGCAGAGTCATCGCTGGCGAGCCAGGTGATGGTTGCTGCTAGCCGTTCTGCATCTACCGGGGTGGGAACGACCGCCTGCATGATCGGGCCAAGTACCTGACCAGCCCACGCGGACTTGAACGGCGCCTCGATATTGGTGATGACGGGGCCGGGTGCGACTGCGTTGGTGCGGATTCCCTTGGGGGCGTAGAGCACGGCGTTGTTTTTTGTCATGCCAACGACGGCATGTTTGGATGCCGTGTAGGCGAGCCCAGCGGCGGACCCGCGTAGGCCTGCTTCGGAGGCCACGTTAACGATCGACCCGCTGCCCTGCTCGATCATCAGGGGAAGCACCGCACGGGTGAGGCGCATGACCGCGGTGACGTTTATCGAGAAGACGCGTTCCCAGGTGGCATCGTCGATTTCGGCGTTGGGGCGGAAGCCATCCATGATGCCTGCGACGTTTGCGAGAACGTCGACGCGTCCTTCCGCCGCTGTCACGAGGGCCTGAGCTGTTTCCTCGGCGGTGACGTCACCCACGACTGTGACGATGTTGTATTCAGCGAGTTTCGCCGAGAGGTGTTCGAGCCGTTCGGCGACGACATCCGTTGCGATGACTCTGGCTCCCTCGTGGGCGAGGCGGGTGGCGGTGGCTTTTCCTATGCCGGATCCGGCGCCGGTGACGATAGTGGTTTTTCCTGCGAAGCGAGATGATGTGTGTATGGTCATAAATTTATAATAGCACTCAGTGTCATAATTTGATGTCATGCTTTAGGAAGCGTTGATAGTATCCGGATACAGTTAATACATGCCTCCATCCTCAGTACCTGCGGAGCCCCCTCGTGCAAACCCCCCTCGAACAAACCCCGCCGAGAAACGAGAACGAGACAGGCGAGGGCGTCCCGCCGAAATTAATCCTGCGCTGCTCGCCGCTACCGCTATGCAATTATTCACGGAACGCGGTTTTGATAACGTCACGATGGACGAGATCGCTGCCGCAGCGGGGACAAGCAGGCGGAGCATCTTTCGTTATTTTCCCTCCAAGAGCCACCTGGTATGGGGAGGGGTGGGGGACGCCTCAGATCGTTTTCATCGGACCGTAGATCGTGGGGTCCAGCAGACGGGCTCATCCATGGATGCTGCCCAGCTGATTCGCGACGCATTCGTCCAGACTGCGGCATTCGAACCAGAGCAGGTAGAGGTCACTCGGCAACGGTTGCTCATCATCCAAAACAATCCCGCACTCCTGAGCTTCGGGCTCGAGTCGCTCGGCGACCTTCGAACGGGTATTGCAGAATTCGTGCTGCAGCATACGAGCATCGCGGATTCCTTCCGCGCCCAACTCATAGCCGAAGTCATCGCCTCGGCAGGTTTCAGTGCTTTGGTCTGGTGGGCTGGAAACAGCGACGAGGACCCGACTGTCGTTATGGGTAGGGCGATGGACCTGCTTGAGAAAGGCATCCTCAATTTTTAAAATTGTTCTTATCTGGTACTGTGGTCTCATGCAAAAAACGTGCGTTCGCAGCTGGTGGCCCGCCTCCTAGGCGGCACTCGCGCGCACCCACATCCACCTGACGCGATCCGCCCACTCGGGCAGACCGTCGCCGTGATCTCTCCCGTTTGGGCATCTGCCCGGCTTATGCCGGCACCAACCAAACGAGGAAAACATGACATCACTGCTGCAACGTATCCTGGACAGCCCGGACGAGCATCCATTCGCGATAGTGCGTCGCCACGATTCCTCGGACCTCGAGGTCCGTGTGGGGACCGTTGTCGACGTTGACACCCTCGCCGAGATACCGCTCGCCGAGCCGAGTAACTCTGCTCTCACCGAGGTGCTCGCGATTGTGCCGTTTCGCCAGGTCCGTGAGAGGGGATTCCCCGCGCGGGATGATGGGGCTCCGCTTCGTTGTCTGCGGGTTACGGAGCTCGAGACGGTCTCGCTAACGGATGCTCTAGCCCTCCTCCCAGCGGATACCGCCCCCTTAGACGGCGGCGAGTTCGACATCTCCGACGAGGACTATGCCGAGACGGTCCGCCGAGTTATCCGGGACGAGATCGGCCGTGGCGAGGGCGCGAACTTCGTCATCCGCCGGGAATTTGAGTCTCGGACCCAGGCGGCGCCAGCTCACGCCGTGCTCACATGGTTACGTGCGCTGCTGGTCGGCGAGATCGGGGCCTATTGGACCTTTGCGGTACACACGCCGGGCCTCTCGTTGGCGGGCGCGACCCCGGAACGGCACGTCGGGGTGCGGGTCGACGGGGCCGCAGGACGGGATCGGAAGCGGATTGTGACGATGAATCCGATCAGCGGAACCTATAGGCATCCGTCAAACGGGGTCTCGGCCGCCGCGTTCCGCGAGTTTTTGGGCGACACCAAGGAGACCGAAGAACTCTTCATGGTAGTGGACGAGGAGATGAAGATGATGAGCCGGGTCTGCTCGTCGGGCGGCCGGATCCTCGGCCCGTTCCTCAAGCAGATGTCTCACCTCACCCACACCGAGTATCTTCTTGAAGGGCACAGCGACCTAGATGTGCGCGAGGTGCTGCGCCTCACAATGTTCGCGCCAACCGTTACCGGGTCGCCCATGCAGAATGCGTGCGCGGTGATCGCCAGGCACGAGGAGGGCGCTCGCGGCTATTATTCCGGGGTGCTCGCGCTGTTTAGTGACGCGGGCGACGGTACGTACGGGCTCGACGCACCCATCCTGATTCGCACGGCCTATATCGACGGTTCGGGCAACGTGAGGGTGCCAGCCGGGGCCACGCTCGTGCGTCACTCCGATCCCGAGAGCGAGGTCGCCGAGACACGCTCGAAAGCCGCGGGCATTCTGACCGCGATCGGGGCGGGACCTGCGCGGGTTCCTGCCCGTGGCGTCAATCTGGCCAAGGACCCCGCGATTAGTGAGGCGCTCGCCGGACGCAACTCTCGGCTTGCGGGCTTCTGGCTGCACGAGCAGAACACCGCGCACTCCCAACCATTCTTGGGTCGCAGCGCTATCGTCGTCGATGCCGAGGATGAGTTCACCGCGATGCTCACGCATCAGCTGCGTCGATTGGGGATGTCCGTCGATATCGTCTCGTGGGCTCACGTCCCAATGGACTCGCCTGAGCGCTACCTTTCTGCCGATCTGCTCGTGGCTGGCCCTGGCCCTGGCGACCCGACCTCGCTGACGGACCCCCGCATCGCCCGAATGCACGCCCTCATCCGCGACCGCCTCACCTCCGGGTTGCCGCTGCTCGCAGTGTGCCTGAGTCACCAGATTCTGGCATCGATGCTCGGGGCAAGGATTGACAGGCTCGATTCCCCGCGCCAGGGTCTGCAGCTCGAGGTGGATGTCTGTGGGCAGCCTGCCCTTGTCGGTTTCTACAATACATTCACGGCGCGCGGGCTGCCTCCCGTCGATGGCGTCGAGGCTTCGACCTACGGCAATGCTGGTGACCTGATCGCGCTGCGCGGTCCCGGTTTTGCCTCGATTCAGGGCCACCTTGAGTCGGTGCTTTCGCGGGACGGGTATGCGCAACTGGAGCGGCTGGTGGGGCACGCGCTGCAAGAAGCAACTAGTCCTTGACAGAGTTGATTAGTTAGTCGTGAACGGGTTCAGTCCCCGCCGGATATCGAGCACACTCGTGCCTGATGCCCTGTCCTGTATTCCTCTGATCCGGCCGGATTTATCTGATGCGGTAGTTATGAGCAGAACGAGCGCCCAGATCCAGAAGATTACCAAAAAGATCATTGCGCCTCGACCGAGGCATCGCCCGAACCCGGCTTTCCCCAGGGTATCGTGCTGAACGATTCTGAGGCCAAAAACGAGCATTCCAAGAGTGGCTCCGGTCTGGCCGCACACTGCAGCCAACGCGAACATATAAAGCAGGGACACCGCAATGAGAACGCCGAAAATGACACCGCTTTCGTTGTTATTTGCACCGTTGATCGCGATGCCCCCAAAAACCGCGAGGTTCATGATAGCAACAAGCGCAAAGGCATCTATGGCGAGTGCGCCGATACGCTTACCTATGGTGCCTGCTGCGGGGTACCAAGGACCCTTGAGAGACTGGTTGCTGTACCCTCGCCACCCCGCCTGTATAGCGGCGGAGGCATCAGCATTGCTAAATTGCCTTGCATTGTAACCGAGAGACGCGGCAAGTTCGATAACGCCGGGTACTGACGCCGACGGGATGATGGTGAGCGAGAATGTGTCTGCCCCGGTATCGAGACGCAGGATGCTCAACCCCGTCGGCGCGAGTATGCGATTCGCTCGGATCACACCGTGTATCAGGTGAACCTGTTCTTGGTAGACGGGTGTCAGATCGGCGCTTGAATGAGCAACCTGCGGCATGTCCTGAAATGCGGCCCAGAGCTCATCGCTGCTGTCTCTGCTATTGAGTTCGACCAGGTGATCTTTGGCTGCTAACCACTGAGTAAGCGCCAACCACGGTGATATCTGATCGGGGGAGTAGCAGTCCCACTCAGCGAGGGTCTGTTGATGCCGCGCAAAATATGAGGCCGGATCACTGATCGCCTGATGCACCTCAAGCCAGAGCTCCGGGTCGGCGCTGAAGGCAGCGCAGAGGCGTTCCCACGCCTCAATGGGAGTTGGCCCTGGTTGCTGTGTCTGTTGAGGCTGAGAGCTGTTGGTCACATTGTCCACAGTTGCTACCCTAAAGCATCGTTGTGCTGGGCGAGTGCGCCAGATGCCTTTAAAATTAATGACGGTGAGTCTGAGGCATCTTTAGGCGACAGCTTGTAGCCACACGGCCAGGTCGACTGTCGTATTCATAAGGGCATCGAATTTGACGGGAGCAAAACGCCTGAGACTGCGTTCTCTTCAATGCCGACGGTAGGTAGTCTCAACCCACGTCACAGCTGCGATCGACAGCTCTGGCCTTCCAAGCCCTCACGCAAGCACCAATAAAATTAATGACGGTGAGTCTGAGGCATCTTTAGGCGACAGCTTGTAGCCACACGGCCAGGTCGACTGTCGTATTCATAAGGGCATCGAATTTGACGGGAGCAAAACGCCTGAGACTGCGTTCTCTTCAATGCCGACGGTAGGTAGTCTCAACCCACGTCACAGCTGCGATCGACAGCTCTGGCCTTCCAAGCCCTCACGCAAGCACCAATCAGCTCAAAAATCACCTAAACATATACCCAACCCCTGATAAGTGTTGCGATTTTGGACACAACCAAATTTTCAGTAGTTCTCTGGGTATCGGCGGATCTCGGTCACAGAAAACTTTACAAGCCCTGATCGCGACGTCTTACTCGAAACGCAATCCCCACGATCAGTACAAGCAGAGTGAGAAAAAGCAGACTAGGGCTGACCACGACTCCAGTGATCAAGAGTTCTGTATCGGCCACGGGGCCAGCAACAAAGGTTAGAAGAATGGTGTTGGTGGCGGTGGGGCCGTTGACGGTGAAGGAGACGGTGCCGCTTCCGGTGGTGGTGGGGGAGGTGAGTGTGGTGGTGTAGGTTCCGTCGGCGTTGTCGGTGGGTGGGGTGCTGAGTGTTCCGGCGGTGGTGGACATGGTGATGGTGTCTCCGCCGGTGCCGAGGAGGTTTCCGTTGGTGTCGCGGATGGTGACGGTGATGGTGGAGGTGGAGGTGCCGTCGGCGGTGATGGTGGTGGGGGAGGCGGTGATGGTGGAGCCTGTTTCGGAGGCTGCGGCGGGGGTGAATTGGACGGTGGTGGTGTTGGTGGCGGTGGGGCCGTTGACGGTGAAGGAGACGGTGCCGCTTCCGGT
>JBBAQX010000092.1:8165-12922 GCA_040400085.1 Lysinibacter sp.
CGTCGGCGGTGATGGTGGTGGGGGAGGCGGTGATGGTGGAGCCTGTTTCGGAGGCGGCGGCCGCGATCGAAAACGAGACTGTTGTACTCACAGGAAAACGTGGCAAGGGGTTGGCCGGTTCATCGGTCTGAGTCGCAACGAGAGAATGAGAAGACCCCGGTGTGAAAGAAGGTGGAGTCGGGCAGGTCCAGGTACCTGCTCCGGTAGCGAGAGTTGTGCAGATATTTGAGACCCCATCAGAAATGGTAACCGTGTTACCGGGGACGGCAGTTCCGTTCAAAGGAGGGTTCTGCCCAGTCACTGAAGCGTTCAATGGTGAAGTAATCACAGGAGCAGGGGCATTCCAAGCGAGTCGAATAGAGCCATTCGTGTTCGCAGCAGACCCCGCACCTGCGGTGAGCGTACCGCCGGTCACAGAACCGAGGAAACCGGAACCGCCGCCACCGCCGCCATCGTTGTCGGCATCTGTGATGAGTACCTGAGCGCTGCCGCCGCCACCGCCGAAGCGGCCGCCGCCGCCGCCGCCACCACCATCGGCACCGGACGAACCAGCTCCTCCTGTGAATGCGCTACCAGCTGTTCCTCCTGTGGGACCGCCTGCACCACCAGCAACAGCGGTTCCTCCGCCGCCACCGGTCGAACCAGAAACAGAAAGCCCAGTAGTGCCGGATGCTCCTCCACCGAGACCACCTGTCCGGGCGATCGGTCCGTTAGCACCGGCGGCACCGCCGCCGCCGCCCGCAAGAAGGAAGGGAGTATTTGTTCCACGGTTCTGCCAGACAGCCGAAAAACCTCCTCCTCTAGCGCCGCTACCGCGGGTACCTGTCCCGCCGAGGCCGCCGCCACCGAATCCATTCGTCCCACCAACCGTCAATACCAGAACGGTGCCTCCGGTAAGTCCGTTAATCGTCCCTCCAGCAAATCCTCCGGCACCGGCAGCTCCACTGCCTGCAAACGAGGTATTCTGTCCGCCTGAACCGAAAACATCCGCACGGATACTGGTCACAGAGGTCGGCACCGTGAAATTTTGATCTGCTCCCGAAAAAGAGTAATTGACGCAATTGGTGAAACCAGGCGGAGGCGCACAGCTGGAGGCGCTCGCTTGCGCAGGAGATGCTGGGATGACCACAGACCATGCAAGCAGAGTGGATGCTATAGCTAACCCGAGAACAGAAACACGTTTCCGTATTCTTTGAGGAGCCACGGAAACCTCCAAATAGTTAAGGGGTGGAACTAATGTTACTTTAAACCAATAGGTCACCTCAGGGCAAGCCTTGCCCGGTCAATTCAAATTCAGCGGACAGGCTGAAGTCTTCGTGTTGGTTTTATCTCTCTTGCTGTGGGGCGTTGGCGATCTTGGTTTCGCTTGCGAAGCGATGAATGTTGATTGTTCCGTAACGGTTTAAGTGGACAGCAGATGTTTGCGTTTTTCGTGATAATCCGATAAATCTTGTTCGGTGTTGTCCAAATTCTCACGAATGGTAGAGGTTGCGAAAGCAGTTGAATTGCTAGCGTCGACATATCTGACTGTGATCACAGCGGGCTGCGCGCTGGATATTGTGAATTTCGAGGAAAAATCCTGATGCGCTCCAGGAGCTAAGGAGTAGGCTTTCTCCTTTCTGGACTGACGTGCTGAAGAGTGCACGCCACCTCAGCTTTTGCTGAATCTGTTCACGAGTTATGAAGGCGATTTGTGAGAAATCACGACATAAACCGTAAGCAGATTTTCGTTAGGTTCAGATGTGTACGACTCACACGCGATCGGCGAGGATTGCGACGCGCTTGTCCGTCGAGCTGGAACCGGCAGAGCCGGCATCCGTCACGCGCGTGATGATGAGCGTTGCCCGGTTCGGGCCTCTCAACTGCAGTTTCTTTCGCAGCACGGCAGGGTCGACGTCGGCCCCTCTCTTCTTGATTTCGAGGGTGCCGATCTCGCGTTCCCGCATCGCCTGCTTCAGTGTGCGCTCGTGGAATGGCAACACCTCGCGTACCCGAAACTTCTGGGCGAAGGGGGTCTGCTCGAGGGAGTCCGAGGTGAGATAGGCGATGCCCTGGCTGAGCATCCCGGCCCCTAATCGATCCGCCAGCAGGCCGATGAGCCTCGCCCGGATGACCGCGCCGTCTGGTTCGTAGATGTACTCACAGAGGGTACGGGCGTCGACGTCTTCGGAGTCTTCGGGGGCCGAGAGTTCATGCGAGGTGTGGCCGTCCGCCGACATGAGGAGTGCCGATCGACGGATGCCCGCCCTGGCCAGCTCCCCAAACCACAGCCCCATCTCTACCACCTGTCCGCCGACCGAGACCCACTGCGCTTCGGCATTCTCCGGGATCAGGTCGCGCCCCTGCCCGGGGCCGAGCTTGATGCCGGTCGGACGTTTTTCGGCCAGCCCGAACGCGAACGTGAGCGAGGGGGAGTAATCGTTGGGATCTGTGATTCGCTGCGTGTTCGAGTGACCGGATGTTCGTCTCGCGGGATCGAGGAAGTAGCTGTCTACGTCCCCGAGGGACGATCCACTTGCCGCCGTCTCGGCGTCGGAGCAGATCACTGTCGCGGCGGGTAGTGCCGTGACCGCGGTATTGGTCTGGGTATCAGTATCAGCATCAGCGTCGCGATCTACACCAGCGCCAAGATTCAGCGCTGCGAGCTCGGCGGTAAGCGGGTCCAGCTCGACCGCGGTTACACGCAGCCCCGCGCGTTGGAAGGCTAATGAATTCGCGCCGATTCCGCAGCCGAGATCGGCAACGTGTGTAAATCCCGCTGCAACGTAACGTGCTGCGTGATAGTCGGCGACGACCCTCCTCGTGGCCTGCTCGAGTCCAGCCTCCGTGAAGAACAGCCGCTCGGCATCCGGTCCAAACTTGGTGATCGCGCGCGTGCGCAGCGCGGCCTGGCCGAGCGCGGCTGATACTTGGTCGGGGGTGAATCCTTGCGCTCTCAGCGAAGAGACCATCTTGAGGGGATCAGCGGGGGTCTTCGTGCCAAGCTCTGCCAGGAGTGAGGATCCCGCAGGACTCGTGAGGAACTTCACGTCATCGCGGTTCACTGGCTGCCTCTCTGGCGGGTTTTTGGGAGTACGAAAAGTATAGCGTTTTGGTTAGGAATTGGCACTCGCCTTGCGTGAGTGCCAACAAGGGTCCTAAACTCTAGTTAGCACTCTCGCACAGAGGTTGCTAACTCATGTCTTTATAGTTATTCAAGAAAGAGGTCAACTGTGTCGGTCTCCATTAAGCCGCTCGAGGATCGCATCGTTATCAAGCAGGTTGAGGCAGAACAGACGACTGCGTCTGGTCTGGTCATCCCCGATACCGCTAAGGAAAAGCCCCAGGAGGGCGAGGTTGTTTCGGTAGGCCCCGGCCGTATCGATGACAACGGAAACCGCGTTCCGCTCGACATCGCAGTAGGCGACAAGGTCATCTACTCGAAGTACGGCGGAACCGAGGTCAAGTACGACGGCGAGGAATTCCTCGTGCTGTCGGCACGCGACGTTCTCGCAGTGGTAGTTCGCTAGAACTCACTAGTAATAGCTGGGCCCGGGTCGTTGTGATCCGGGCCCAGTTTTTTAATGCGTCCGTGCTGGTTGAATCGGCGCAGGTAGGATAAGACAGTGAATGAACGTTCCGGATTGATCTATGCGATCAGCGCCTATCTGCTGTGGGGGATCCTTCCGGTTTACTTCATTTTGATTAGCGCGGCCAATCCGTTCGAAATCGTTCCGTGGCGCATCCTGTTTTCGCTCGCTTTTTGCGCTCTGCTGCTGACGGTGACGCGCGGCTGGACTCAGATGCGCGATATTTTTCGGTCGCGTAAAACGGTTTTTATGTTTGCCATTGCTGGCATCCTGATCTATATCAACTGGCAGGTCTACGTGTTTGCCGCGCTCAGCGGGCACGTTGTGGAGGCCAGCCTCGGCTACTTTATTAATCCCCTCGTCTCGGTGCTGCTCGGGGTGTTGTTTCTTCGCGAGAAATTGACGCGGATGCAGTGGGTCGCGATGGGCATCGCCCTTCTCGCCGTCGTGGTCCTGACTGCAAATTACGGCCACCTGCCCTGGATCTCCTTGACCCTCGCCGCTTCCTTCGGCCTCTACGGTTTTGTGAAGAAAAAGGCAGGCGTGACGGTCGGGGCGGTCGCGGGCCTTACCGCGGAAACCGCTCTTTTGACGCCGATCGCAGTTGTTCAGCTGGTGGTCGTGTCGCAGTTCGTTCACCTGAGTATCATCGGGGTGTCTGGGACTTTGACCGCGCTGCTGATGGCGTCCGGCGTGATCACTGCGGTGCCGCTGCTGCTTTTTGCCGCTGGGGCGAGGCGAATCACGATGACTCAGATCGGGTTGACCCAGTTTTTGGCCCCGATTCTGCAATTTCTTTTTGGCGTCTTTTTCCTGCAGGAAGATATGCCGCCTGCCCGCTGGTTGGGGTTCGGATTGGTGTGGGTGGCGGTTGTTGTTATTGCCGTCGATATGATTCGGCGGTCCCGGGCTGCGCGCGGTGTTGTGTAGGTCGGTGTTTAGCTCGGTTTAGGCGCGGTATGGGTCCTTGTGGATCGTTGAGGGTGGGACCTCGTCTGTGAGTTCGTGCTAATTGCACGTGCGGTGTTTGGTATCTCCTCCACAGGTGAGTTATCCACGACTTTTCAACAGATTACCTTTCGCGTATAGACATATATCTACGATCTTGAAACAATTAAGACATGGCAAAAGTAGCAGATATATTCGCTCCTGAGGGTGAGGAAACGTCCCCCTCCGGCGCTGCTGCTG
>JBBAQX010000093.1:0-12483 GCA_040400085.1 Lysinibacter sp.
GGCAGGCGGCCATCCGAGACAAACTTTCTGACGATGCCGTGCTTGAACTGCGAAATCGAGAACGGGCTACGGTGCTGCCGTCAATGCTCATCTTTGATGGCGATAAGCCGACCCCGGCTGAGTATGAAGACCTGGTTTTCTCGGTCGTCGGGGAGCTTTTCACGATGCAAGCTCGAGTCAATCGGAGGTCCGATGTCGTGGGGGAAACCGAGCGCCTGTTCCAAAGATTTCTGGCCGAGGCCCAGGCGCGTCAGGATACGGGAGCGACGAACTCGGCCCCCGAGGTCAGTCCATCCTCAGACGTCTCTGGTGCGTCACCCTCTGCCACGGACTCGCCAGTCACTACCACCTAGATCCTGAGACCATCGAGGCGACCTGGACTCTTCGAAAGGCTCTGGTGTTGAGCCGGTTTATCGACAGGGACGAGTGGCGGGAGAATCGGCTGCGATTTGGGATTGCTGGTATCAAATGCGACCACGAGGAGCCAGATTGGCTCGGACTTCACTATCGAATCGACATCGATCCCGAATTGCCCCTCGATGCCCGTATGCGGCAATGGAACGAACGCTACAAGCCTGAGTTCGAGCGACTCGAGCGCGAGGGAAAATTTCAGAGGGTCGTCCCAGAGAGCGTTGAGTAAAGCGTGTCAGCCGAGGCCACGGCGTAGGGCCAGCCCAAAGCTGATACGGCCAGGGAGGTCACGTGGAGGTCGTCGATACTATCACCCCTCACCTCAATCAATTGCAATCCCAGCTTTACAGTGCGGTCGTCAAGGCCATCCAGGAGTCAAGCCGAGGCGTTAACGTGGAGATGCGGGCAGCCATCCCGATCGTTGCAAAGCCCAATCTCCAAGACCGCATACCCGGTACCCGACCAGTGGCCAATCCTGTGAGCGTCTACGCCGAGTCGACGGGCGTAGCCGTGGTGGTCGCGCCGCTCTACGCTAACGCCTACAACTTTCGAGTCGTCCAGGCCATCGAGAAGGGTGGGACAGCCGTTAAGCTGACTCGTGAGGGTCTCTTTGTGCACCGCCAAAAGGTCGGGTCCAAGGGGGTCGGAGACCCTGACGAGTATGTCAGCTTTGCCTCGGCCCCGCGCCTACAACAGTGGGCAATGGACCATCAGCAGTATCTACGGCATTCCGTGGTCCTCGCAACCCGCGAAGAGCTTTCGGTCTTCTGGGAGCCAATCCAAAACAACCTGATGAAGCGAGTTCATCGCGAGATAGCCAAGAGGCTACAGGGATAGGAGGTCATCTTGTTCGGAGGCGGTCAACCAGGCGTTACATATAAGATTGCCGCAGACATTGATGCCAATTTCCTGGCGGCCATCAAAGCTGCCCGCGAGGGGACATTGGCGGCCTCCGCCGGTGGGCACAGCCTCGCTGATTCTCTCAAGGGCGTGTCTCTGACGTCCAAAGAGGTTGCCGCAACTCTCACTGCAGGTCTCCAGCCGACTCACGCCCTTGCCGACGGAGCAGCCAAATTAACCAAGGAGTGGGTTCAATGTGAGGTCAGCGCTAGCTCGTTGACCGACAAATTGAAGAACCTTACCAAGGCGCAAGCCGAGGCAGCTGAGGCCGCGTTGTCCGCCAGCAACAACACCCTTGCTGGAGGACTTGGTGAAACAGGAAAAGCCGCCGTCGAGGCTGAGTTCAAACTCAAGGGCCTGCAAAAGATTGCCACCTCGATTTTCAAGGGCAAGTGGACCGGGGCTGAGCTTGGTATGCTAGGTGCAATCGGCAAGGGTATGGCTGAGCTTGCGGCTCCGATGGCTGCCATCACGGCCCTTGCTGGACTTGGGAAGCAGGCTATAGATGCCTGGGGCGATGCCCAGAAAAAGGCAGGCGAGGAAATCGAAAAGGACTCGCATCGCATCGCCGAGCAGGCTCGCAACTACCACGCTTTAGCCAATGCCATCACGGCCGCCACCAACGCCAAGGCCGGATTCCCCAAGGTTGGACAAGCTCCCGGGGCGGACGGGACAGACAATAAGTTCCAGTTGATGGCTGCCATCGAATTGCAAAGTCGCCAACTGGCCAAGATGGCTCCGGGTGACATTAACTGGCAAATGAAAAAGGCCCTCGAGGACCCGAATGCTCGAAAGGACAAGATCAACCCCCTCTACTCTATGGCCCGAGGCCTGCCCCAGAAGAACGACGCGCTTTTGAGCCAAGCCAGGCAAGACGTCATGGCCAAAAAGAACAGGTATGAGGATCTGCAGCGCAAGTCAAAACTCGAGTCATATAAGGACTCTGGCCTGACCGCACAGCAGATTGTGCCGATGATGGATGCTGCAAACAATGCGCTCCCGGATGCAAAACAAGACTGGGTCAAGGCTAACAAGGAATACGAAAAGATGGAGCTAGCGTCTCGGCAAGCCAATGCCGCCGCCGAGGGCATCATCAAGCTAACGGATACCCTTGACCAGATGGGGAAGCGTGATACCCGGATCAAGAACGTAACCGATGCCTTTAGAGCCTTGAATGAAATGGACCGACCCGAACCCAAGGAAAGATATACGAAGGCCGACGTTACAGATATTGCTGCGGCAGGAGACCGCCGTAAACACAACATGACTGGCCTCAGGGATCTAACAAAATCGGCCTCGGCTGCGGACGATCTGGCCTACAAGAAACTCTACCCAGGTTCCGATACTTCAGATGTCGGACTCTTGACAACAATCGGAAAGAGCGAAAACCAAGACAAGGTCGAGATGGCCAAGAAGCTCTTGATGCAACACAAGGCTATCGCCGACGAGACCAGGGCTATTGCGGCAGATGAAAAGGCCACCGATAAGGCCAAGCAAGAAGCGAACAAGAACATCATCGCCCAGTTACAGGAGCAGATCGAACTGCGTAAGTCAATGGGCCGTAGCTCCCTGACCGACGAGATCGCCACAGTGGAGCAGCAGCTCGGCATCCTCAAGGGAAAGGATAAGAGTCTCCTTGGAGCCGCCTGGGACTCTTCGTCCTGGGACTCCAAGACGATGGCCAAGGACGACAAGTCCTTCTCGGTGATGCGTAATGGAGATAAGCTCACGGGGCAGTCGAACGACATCGCTACTCATAACAGGCTCCTCGGCAGCCTTGCCGGGCTCAAAAAGCAAAAGGCCGAAGAGAGCATGCGCAACACCCTAGAGCCCTTGGAGGAGCAGTATAAGGAACTGCAGTCCCAGGGGGATACCACGGCCGCCCAACTGACCACTGCCAACAACAAGATTGCCGCTGCAGCAGCCAAGTGGAGGAGCGAGAACGCAGCAATCATTGCTCAGTATGACTCCCTGGACGAAGCGGTCAAAAAAATCACCGCCGCCACCAAGGTCTCCAAGGGCCACATCCTGTCCAAGATGCAGACCGAGAATCTCACGGACCTAAAAACCAGGTTTGTCGACAGGGAGGCCGGTGCCCTCAATACCAGGGCCCGACTCGAGGCCAACAAGGCCGAGGTTGAGGAGGTCAATGCGGCCTACGAAAAAGGCCTCATCTCTCAGAAGCAGCATACCGAACAACTCAATACCCTCACCAAGGCCCGCACCAGCATGGAGCGCACCATCACCAACGAGATGGAAGCCCAGAAAAAGGCCGTGGACGCCCAGAAGGTGAGCCTGGCCAAGGAGAGACTCTCTCGGTATGCCGGTGCCGTAGCCCGTGGCGAGGGTGGGGCCTTTGCCGTGGACAAGAAGGAAAGCCTGACCAAGGAATTGCTGTCGGCGGAACTCAAGGCGATCGACGACGAGTATCAGGCAGCTATCAAGGGTGGCAAGGGCCAGGTGCTGGCCGCCGAGGAAGCGAGCCTGAAGAAAAAGCGCCTCTGGGAGAGCGAAACTGAGAAGTTTCGGGCAGAACAAGATGCCCAGACAAACGCTCAGAAGCAAGCCGATAAAGACCGAGTGGGCGGGTCCGCCTCGCCCCTGGTTGGGCTCGATGAAGGAGCCGCATTCTCTGGCCTTAAGTTCTCCGGGTTCAAGCGGTTTGGCGAGGGCTTCGGAAAGTTCGCCCCCCGCCATACTGCCTTTGACGACTTCCAGAGCTACACGCTCCCGGACAAGCTCAACAGCGTTTTTAAACAGCAGCAGAGCTACGAAAAGCCGGCCTCCGCCGCCTCCAAGGGGGGAGGCGACACTTACAACGTCCACATGAACCCGCAATTTACACTGCCCTCTACCCAACAGCTCCTGGCGGAGGTTGGGCGATTACTGGGCGAGGAAGCCTCGCGTAGAGCCTTGCGGGTCGGGCCTGGGGCCCCATCAATGACAAGGGACAGTGTAGCGTAATGACCGATCACATCATGCAGTTCTTCGAGTATTCCCACCTCCCGCCTCATCTTCAAGAGGTGTCCTCCCCGTTCGGGGTCCTGGCTCAGAGAATAGTAGAGCTCCTCCCGCGTAACCCTGAGAGGACGACTGCCCTTCGCAAACTCTTGGAGGCAAAGGACGCAGCTGTCAGGGCCCGACTGGCCAAAGACTGATGGCCATTACACCTCCTGTCCCCAGTACCGGCGGGGCCATCTGGGAATGGGTCCCAGAAGTCCAGTGGCAACACGAGGTCGTGCGCAAGTTCTGCGTCCCGCCCGATGCGGACGGCTACGGCGCAGTCATCGACCAGGACCTGAAGCCCCCTCAACAGGCGATCACCGTCAAGGGCATCGGCCTGGCCGACGCAGACATCACGACCCTGCTCACCTGTTGGAAACGTGGATTCACTTACTCGGTGACCGATAAGCGAGGCACGGTCTGGGTGGGGATTGTCGTCAGCCTGACCTATGCCCAGATTAACGGCAGCGTCAAATGGACGGCCTCAATCCAGTTGAGGATTTAAGGAGCACCATGATCAACGGAGCAACCGAACTTGTGCTGGTGCCTGCGACCAGCAATCCTGGAGACGACATCTCTACCGTCGGAGGCGGCCCGGGCAGCACGCCCGTCACCGGGGCGGCCTCCGGGGAAATCTTCCCTCAACTCCAGGGCAACCAGACTGGCACCATCGACGTGGACGTCCAGAGGCAAACTCAGAAGGCATTCTGGCAAAACACCAACTCTGCAAGCGACTTGCTCAAGGCACGGATCTGGCTCAAGAACGGACTCATCCGACCAGCCGTCGCCGGCACCATCTTCATCGTGCTCAAGAACGCTGCCGACGCCGGCAAGCAACTCCGGTTCTGGGATGTCAACTCTGCCGGGATCCTCGTTCCCGAGTCAATCAACACGCCCACCGGAGTGGGGGCCTCTAATGCTACCAACGGCGTGGCCAATGTCGCCTGGGTGGAGAGGGTCAAACTGGTGGACGCCACCAGTGGGGTGCTAGTAACGGCGGTTGGAGACATTGAAATCCGCTGCGGGTCCAATGTCGCCACGGCGGAGGTCCTGGGCGTCATCCCAGGATCCACCCCCCGGGGCGCCTGGTCCTGGGCGACCAGTGAGGTCGGTCTGCTTGGCATCGGGTCACTCGACGACACCTCAACAATCGCCAACCGCCGGGCCACCAGCCTCACCGGATTTACTCGGGCCAACAGCTACGCCAACGGCATCGTCATCCGTCTTGACGCACTCAACGACACGCTCACCCACGGCTCGGCCCAGGGATTCTGGGTGCGTCAGACCCTCCAGCCCGGTATCCCATCCGCCGATGACGTGCAATACGCCTGGCGCATCGAGGGTAGCACCACCGCTTAGTTTTGCAAATAATGCGCGAGTACTCGCGCTCGAGTCGATTCCGATAAGGCATTTATGCAACAGGAGGACGCCAGTGAAAATCGTCGGCGATAAGCTGCACCTTGAAGGCGCAATGGTAACCGTGCGCCACTTTGATTCCAAGGGCGCCCTCAAACACGAGGACGTCATCCATAACCTGGTGACAGTCGTGGGTCTGGATTGGCTGCACAACCAGGGCTGGGGCACCACCGGCCTGAGCGCCAACGGACTCAACTACGTGGCCGTGTCCAATGACCCGGTAACGGAGACATCAGCGAGCACCACCCTGAGTAACGAGATCACCGTCAATGGCCTGGCCAGGGCGCAGGGCACCGTGACCCACGTGGGTGGCTCGATGTTGACGACCGTTTCCCATACCTTTACCTGTGCTACAGCGGCCCAGGCCACACAGAAGGCTGCGCTATTCACCGATGCCTCCGGCGGGACCATGTCGCACGTGGTCGGCTTCGTGCAACGTCCTCTGGAGGTTGGCGACCAAATCGAGCTAATCTTTGACATCACCCTGGCCTAGTGAATGAGCGTCAAAGCTGTCCATTACGGAGTTTTCAACGAAACTCTGACTCTGGCCGAGAGTCTGGCCACCAGGGTGATCCGGGCCGGCGGGGGTGGCGTTAGTGCGGGCGATACCTGGGATGGAGAGGCATACGTCAACATTGCGGCAGGCCAGCCGGTTGCAATACTGTCCGGGCTAATCCACCTCGCTAGCGCGGTAGACAATACCAAGCCTGTCTCTGCGTTGGCACTGCATAGCGTGAGCGCCACGTTTTCTGGTGACTACCGATCGGCCGGGATCATCGACCTGGCTGACTGGTCCACCGTCGCCGGGACCACCAACTTGACTCCAGGGGCAACCTACTACCTTAGCGACACGGCAGGGATGATACAGACATCTCCACCCGTGGGGGCGTTGAGGTCCTTGCAGGTTGTCGGCCGGGCGGTCACCGCGACCCGTTTACTCATAGCGATCCACAATTACGGTAGGAGGTAGAGAATGTCTCAACGCAAACCATTGGTCTGGGGCTCAGATGGGCGACCCGAAGAGCTGACCTCGGCGGATTCTCTCGACGCTGTGGTCACCACGAAGGACTCTATCAGTCTGACCAACGCCAACGCCGGGTCTATCGCAATCGGTCAGCCCGTCTATGCAAAAACCACGGCCGATCAGGTTGACCTGGCCCGGGCCAATGCGAGTGGCACAAAGAACGTCCTGGGATTAGTCGCAGACACGACTATTGCCTCATCCGCCGCTGGGGTTATCCAGACGGATGGGGTCCTGACCGCGACCACTGGCCAGTGGGATACTGTCACGGGCCAAACCGGTGGCCTTACGATTGGCTCGGAGTATTGGCTCTCCGGCGCGGCCGCGGGAGGTCTCACCTCGAGCGTGCCAGGCTCCGGCAACTACCTGGTGCGGGTGGGCACCGCCGTATCTACGACCGAGATGGAGATCTCGATTATCTACGTCGGCAAGAAGGCGTAGGGCAGCATCATGACCGAGGAAGAGAAAATCTCCGCAATCAAATTGGCGCTCAGCGACGTCAAGTTCGCCAATCTCTCGGACGATGGGTGTTCGGCAGCGATGAATTCCGTCGACCCCGATTACGTCACCGTGAAGCTAGTGGACACCCGATGCTCAACTGCCCGAGGGATTGTGATGGCGGCCAACCTGTGGCCTACTCTGGGCCTGGGAGCGCAGACTCCCGGACCCCTGCAGGGCCTATGTTTCACCGTCTATGAGGCTTTGATTCGTCAGGAGTGGTTGAGCACGTCTGAGCCGCAAATGATGGCAGTCATCGAGCAGACGATGTCCGCCTGCGTTACCAACAATATTCTCACTCGACCGGTTGTCGATATGCTCCTGGCTCTGGCGCATGAGCAGGTGGACAGGTCCTGGGCTGACGTGCACGTTGAGGGACGATTTGTCTCACCCAGCGATGTGGCGCAGGCGAGGCTATAGTGTCGACCTGGTATGTGAATGCAGCCTCGGGCGCAGACGCCAATTCGGGAGCCAGTTGGGCATTGGCCAAAAAGACGCTGTCCGGGGCCAATGCGGTCGCGTCGGCCGGAGACACGATTGTGTGCCAAGGGATTTTTTATGAGGCGATTCCGGCCAAGGTCCTCAACTATATTGGCTACGGATACTGCGAGTTCAACGCTCGAGGATTGTCTTATCTGACCATCAGCACTGCCAACGCCTTCACGACGATCACGTTTGCTGGAGGATCTCTGGCCACTATGCTGACTACCGCAGGATTGAGTTTCTACGGGTGTATTTTTCGAGACTCTCCTATTGGGATTCAGATTCAAGCGACTGCGGCGTTCCGGTTTCATAATTGTAGATTTTACAATCTGGTTGGTTATGGGGTGACTGTCTCTGCTGGTGGATATGGTGTCATCGCCCATTTAACAAATTGCGAATTCTTCGCCAATGGCATCGACATCTACCCCTATATGGTTTCGCTCAACGTATATCCGTGGTCCTTTTACGGGTGCAGCTTCGGGTCTCCGGTAATGCTCAAGTCTTATTCGGCGGTGCCGTTTTTCTCCGACTCGTGCGCATACGACTTCACTAACGGCAAAAACATCTACAACGGGACAGACAAGACCACGTTGGCGGCCTGGAGGACCTCCCAGGGGGCTCCGTGGGACGTTAATTCCGTCGATCGCACGTGGAGAGCCGACGTTGGAGACTACGCCAATAGGGCTCTGAGGTCGACGCCGGCGGGATACCTACAGACGGCGGGAGTTGGTTACTCTCCGATTGGGCTCTACTCGCCCGGGTTGACGGTAAGTAACAATGCCAACTCCTCCCCGTGGACCAACGGAGTTTTCACGGGGACCGTGATTGACAGCTACGGGAAGATTTCTCTTCTCGCTGGCTATACCACGGGGACCGCTGCAACAGACGTGATTGACCTGGGAGCAGCTATATCGGTAAACGCTCTTGAACTAAATCTGTCCGGCGAGACCTACCCGAATTTTTACTCTGACACGACCGTCGAGTTGCGTGGTAGCAACACTTTATTCTCCAAGTCGGCAGCGTCCCCGGCGTGGACAACGGTCCCGCGCAACAGTGAAGTGGCGTCGGCCATGTCTCCAAACACCTACCGCTACTGGCAGGTGAGAGTTACACTGAGAGGGCTTTGGTGATGTCAGTTCTTTACGTGGACGCAATTTCGGGCGCAGACGCCAATTCGGGAGCCAGTTGGGCATTGGCCAAAAAGACGCTGTCCGGGGCCAATGCGGTTGCGTCGGCCGGAGACACGATTGTGTGCACCGGCAGATTTTTGGAGACGATCCCCGTGAAACAGTTATTCTGGAACGGATTCGGATATTGCGAGTTCAATGGAAATGGTGGGTCAGGAGCAAATCCTGCTGCATCCACATCGTTCCGCAATATTACGTTCACGGGGTGGCTCCAGGGCCCGTTCGGAAACGGGAATTACAACAGCACAGGTTTAGTCACTACAGCGGGGATACAGTTTTACGATTGCATTTTCCGAGACATGCCCTGCGCTCTATCTGGAGGGCAGAGTTCCGGTGCGACCGCCATTTTCTCTAGGTGCCTGTTTTACAACCTGACCACCTATGCCGCCTGCGCGTTTAACTCTAACTTTTTCACGTTTCTAGGCTGCGTCTTTTTCGCCAACACCGTCGACCTATACCAATACAGTGGAGGCACTCTGACATGCCGATTCTGTTGTTTCGGCTCTCCCATCATGATTAACAACCAGTACGCCTCTAATCTGTGCAACGGCAATTACAACGTTTTTGACTTCACCAACGGGAAAAACATCGCCAACGCCGTCGATAAGACCACACTGGCAGCCTGGCAGGCGTCCACACAAGGGACGACTCCTGGGTCCGAATCCAACTCAATCGACCGGGTATGGAGGGCCGACGTTGCAGACTACGCCAATAGGCTATTGCACTCCAATCCAGCCGGGTATCTTCTGACGGCCGGAGCGCCCATCCTAAATCCCACTATGGGTAATCCCAAGCCGGCGATCGGAATCTCCAACAACACCAACGCGTCATTGTGGACCGGTGGGGTATTCACCAATACTCAACTCGACGGATCTGGCTACCTGGTTTTGTCCGCCGGACAGACGGTTGGGACCTGGGCGAGTGACGTTGTCGACCTTACGACCTCGACAACGCTTTACAACGTCAACGTGGTCACGTCCGGCGAAGTCTACCCAACAACCTACTGCTCGACCAACACGACGGACTCCTCTGCTATCCCGGGCCTGCAAATGGAGATCCGTGGTAGCGACACCGTGTTCCTCAAGGGCGACGTATCGCCGGCATGGATCACCATGCCGAGAGGGGCCGAGATTGGCGGATTCGTGGCCACCAACAAATTCCGCTACTGGCAAATCCGCCTAACGCTGAGAGGGTAATAAAATGGCACTGCAGATCAAGGGCGTGGAAATCGTTATCGGGTCCCGCAACTTCGCTGTCCAAGGAGTGGAGTTGGTCGAGGGTTCGCGCGATCTCACCCTCAACGCTCTAACCCTGGCTTACGGTTCCCGCGAGTTTAATCTCGCTGCTATTGTCCTGAGACTGTCGGGAGTCATGCCCAACAACACGCTTCCCCTGGTAGCGCAATAATGGCAATCCTCTACGTCAACAGCCAGAGCGGTAATAACTCCAATTCGGGGGCTTCGATGGCCCTCGCCAAGCTAACACTGGCCGGGGCCAATTCGGCGGCCAGCGCCGGAGACACAATCTATTGCCAGGGCCGATTCCTGGAGACGATCCCGGTATCCAAGCAACTCTATTGGATAGGCCTGGGATACTGTGAGTTTAATGGGAACGGGACGGCTGGAGTCGCTCCGATAACGGGGACAAGTTACCGCAACATCACGTTTACCGGGTTTTCAGACCGAGCAATTACTCCCGCCTACAACACGACGATTTCCTTTGTAGACTGCATATTTCGCGACATGCCCAGGGGGTTGCGGCTCTACGAGTCGGAAAATTGGACGATTTTGCGCTGCAGATTCTACAATTTGTCCATCTATGGGATCGAGTTCACGGCTGCAATTGGTTCAGGCACCGGCCTTACCCAAATCCTCAATTGCGCGTTTTATGGGAACGGCACGGATATTTACGGATGCAACAGTTTTGCCGGTGGGCAGGCCTACATCTACTATAACACGTTCGGTAGCCCCATCATGATTTCGCATAACGCAGCGAATAACGGTTATGTGGGCGGGATGGATTGGAATGTCTACGACTTCGCAAACGGCAAAAATGTCTATAACTCCGTCAACAAGACGACCCTTGCGGCATGGCAGGCGTCCATCGCGGCCCCGAGAGACATCAATTCCATCGACCGTGTGTGGAGAGCGGACGTAGGAGACTATGCCAACAGATCTCTCCGACCCAACCCTGCGTCGTATTTGCTAACGGCGGGCCCGGGTGGGACTCCTCTAGGAATTCCAAAACCGGCCCTCACGATCAGCAACAATACTAACTCTTCCCTGTGGACCGGAGGCGTGTTGGTGAACACGGAACTCGACGGGTCGGGATACGCAATTCTTTCGGTCGGCCAAACCGTCGGAACCGTGGCTACGAAGGTCATTGACGCAGGAGCGAGCATTAACGCTTCTGCGGTAGAACTTGGAGTCGCTGGCGAGGACGCAACGCACAGCATAGATACCGACACGGGCGACTCTCCCAACTATTACAACGTGGAGATCCGGGCCAGCAATTCCGTGTTTGTTGACTCAGCAGTGTCTCCATCGTGGGTCACCTTGCCGCGCGGTGGGGACATCGGATCCTCGTTGTCCGGGGCCTACCGCTACTGGCAAATCAGAGTGACATTGCGAGGGTAGGGCTAACCTATGGCTCTCCAGCTCAAATACGTCTCGCTTGTCCAGGGCGGTCGAGATTTTCGACTCATCAACGTTGGCCTCGTGCTGTCGGCTCCAACCCCTAATAACACCCCTCCGCTTTACTCTGCGGCCACTGCTCCAGTTTCAAAAATTCCGCTATACCTGAACGAGGACGGCCGGCCCGAAGAGTTTCTGCCACTGGACACGATCCCTTTAGGCAACCTCCCTCCGGTGCTACTGAGAGGCCACACGGTGTCTAGTCTCCCAACAGGGACAGTGGGGATGATGGCTTATTGCACCGACCTCCTGTCGCCAGCCTACCTGGCTGCAGCAACAGGAGGAGGGTCCGTTGTTGGGCCAGTTTTTTACAACGGGACGACTTGGGTTAGTTGTTAAAAGGAGATACGATGTCACTCTCGCCAGCTATCGACCAATATCGTAAGAGCCAGACGTAGTGGACTCCGTCAGCGTAGGCGAGTCTCTCTCCGCAGGGGCTCGCTACGTCTGTCGGTTTTCAGAGGCTCTCGCCATCCACGAGACCCTGTCCAACCCCGGGGCGGGCCGGCGCAACTATCGAGAGGTGCTGGCCGAGACCCTGACCCTGAGTGAGGCGACGTCGGCCCTGGCCACCATCAGGGTATGGGGCGAGGCGACCAGCACCCAGCAAGTCCTCCAGGCGTGCGGCAATGAGGTCACGACCCTCTCCAATTCGGTCCTCACGGTCAGCAATGACGTCACGAGCCTGAGCCATACGTCGGCCTGGTGCTGGAACGATACGACCTCAACTCAGAGTATCGTGGTCCGGGTGGGCAATGACTCGACGAGCACCCAGCTCTGCGGCACCATCATCCCTGTGGTGAGCTCCGGCGGGGCGGGGCCTATCATCGGCCCCACTCAACTGCGGACAATGACGAAACCCTGGGCCAAC
>JBBAQX010000094.1:0-12313 GCA_040400085.1 Lysinibacter sp.
CCGTTGGTATCCAGCACGGAGATCTCCCAGTCGAGGACGCCGACCTTGTACACTTCGAGAACTGACATAGTAACTACCTCCATCAGTAGGGGATGTCTTCTTGCTCTATTGGACGTATGAAAGAGTACACCGGTTCCGGTCGTATGTAAAGTTCTTGGAACTCTTCTTCCAATTCCTCGTCTGCCTGGTGGTCGTACATGTATGCCATCAGCTTGTCCTCGTCCAGGACTTCGATGGTTTCGGAGACCTTGTCCCATATTCCCTTGGTGCGGGCCCATCCCTCAGCGGCCTCTCGGCTCAGCTTGGGTTGACCCTGGGACTTCTGTAGCTTGAGGAGGTAGCTGCCAGCGGGGAGCCAGCGGTGACCACTCTCGTCGGGCTCGCCCTCCTTCTCGATGGCCTTCTTCAGCAGCTCCTTCAACTCACCCGTCATCTTCTCCAGCTTCTTCTGGTGATCCAGGTGGGAGAGGTACTCCTTGGTAAGGCGCTCGACGTTCACTTGCGTGCCCATCCGCTGCCCTTGAAGTTGGCGACAACTGCTTGGGGCACCCGTTTGACCGGCATGGCATGGAGGAGGTCAGGGTGGGTGAGGTACTCGAAGGGATCGGAGTCGATGGGCTGACCCACGTCGATCTCTACTCCGTCTTCGAACTTGTAGCGGTATACGGGCATTAGCTGCTCCTTAGTATGAGGTAAGGCGAGGGACCAAACCAAACCCCCCAGAGCCACACTTGTGATGCAGCTCCAGGGGGAAAGATCCACCTCTCTCGCGACCTCAGTTGATGTTTGCGTTCCCTCGTCGTGAAACATAGATCATGCTAGCACCGAATGCGAGCAGAAGTCCAGCCAGAATGGCAATGAATGTTGAGGAACTTCCCGTCTCAGGGAGTGCAGTCGGGGGAGTAGTGGCTGTAGGGGGCGCAGGAGTGTCTCCCACGATAGGTCCACAAGGCATACCCGTCTGGCTGTGGGTACCCACGGCCCCGGCATCAGCGGTGTTGCTGTAGAAGACGAACCCACCTGCTGCGATGACGCTGGTCGGGTCGCTGTTGATCCAGCACTCATCAGGGATGGTCGTAGGAGGCGTCGTCTCGGGGACCGTGGTCTCTGGCGTCGTGGTCGGAGGGACAGTGGTCTCAGGAACGGTCGTCACCGGAGGACAAGGGACTTCGAGAGCACGAACCGACTGACGCTCGTTGAACTGCATCCACGGCTCGCCCGGGTTCTCCTCGATCCAGATGGCGTCAGCAGCGTACGGGCTTCCGCCAATGCCCTCTTCTGCCAGACCGGTGTAGTAGAACTCCGTGTCGAAGCCTGGGATGTATTCCTGGGTGATGCGGGTCCACTCTTCGACCTTCCCGTACCGTGTGGTCGCCGTGTCGGAGGGCTTCGTGTTGGTCGCGCTCCAGGCTGTGAAGCCAGCGCCCGTCCACGCCGTGTAGCGGGGCGGGACGTATAGGCGGGTGAGGCCGGTCTCGACGTAGCGGTATTCGCGATAGCCCACAGTCCCGGGCGTCACGCTGTTGTGGGCGGCAGGACCGCGAGTTCGACCGTCATCCCACACTGGGCCTGCGGCGGGCCAGTCGGTCCAGGACGTCCACACGGTCGGGTTCACCGGAAGGATCGTGCGGGTCTCCTTGTTGATCTGAGCCTGTAGGATCTCAGTGCGGATCTCGATCGGCCAGCGGTACTCGGTGACCTTGACCTCCTCGACGGCCGGGGTCGTCTCGATGCGCTTGTACTGGTGCTCCAGGTAGAACTCTTCCTTGAAGCACTGGCGCGGGTTGTCGGTGTAGTCGATGGAGACCTCGTCGGTCCCGCTGTTGGCAGCCATGACGGCTCCCGGTGAGAGCCAGACGACTCCAGCCAGTAGTGCGATTGCAATGATCAGTCTCTTCATGTTGTGCTCCTTTGGTAGGGGGTTCGGGCTCACCCTATCCTACTACTAGTGACCTGTCAACTACTTGACGTGATCTTCACACTTGCGATTCGCTGAGGAACTTGGTGAGGGTGTCCACCGTGATGGAGAGGCCCTGCTCCTGGTCGTGGTGCTTGCCATCGATGAACGCCTCGTTGACGCTCTTTTTGTGTTGCAACATAGCGTACTGACGCTCCTCGATGGAGCCCTGCATCACGAACGTCGCTATGGTGACGTGGGGGAACTCCGATGAGAGCCGAATGATCCTGGCTTCACGCTGTTCCAACTTACCCGAAGACCAGGGTAGGTCATAAGAGATGAGGTAGTTGGCCATCGGAAGGTCAACGCCGTAGCCCCCGGCGTCCGACGACAGGAACAGTCTGGTGCTGGGATCACTGGCGAATGTCTCCTTGGACTTCTGTCGGTCTTCTGCGGACATGCCCCCCATGAAGAGGACACTGTTGGTCATCCCTTTCGTAGCCTCCTGGATGAGGCGCAGGTTCTTCTTGAAGAAGGAAAAGAGGACTACCTTGTTGTTGGGGTCCTCGTCAAGTACCTCTTCGATGTACTCCAGACATGCCCGCAGCTTGGGAGCGTCATCAACGCCGGTCATCCAACCCATCTGCATGATGTCATGGGCGTATTGTGATCCGGTGGATACTGTGTCGTCATCAAAGTCTAGCGCAGACTGCTTGACCAGGGCGGGGTTGTCGCAGAGCATGCGGAGCACGGTGAGGCGGGCCATGATCTGTCCCTGTGCCTCGTTGCCGTCGTTCCCGTTGTAGTGAGCGAACAGGTTGAACCCTCCGCCCCCACTCTTCATCACCTGCGAGAGCTGACCGACCAGGTCTGCTGTGATACGACGGTAAACCGTGGCACCACGTGAGTCAAAGGGGACGGGGATGAGCTGGTGGATGATGTCGGGGAGCTGGTCAGCTATGTCGTCACGTGTGAGACGGACCATGCACTCCTTCATTGACTTGTACATGCGGTCCAGGTTGCGATAGCGCTGCGGCTTGCCCCAGTGGTCACGTACGATGAACGTACGATCGAACACCTTGAAGTCTCCTAGCACGTCCTTGTCCACGAACTGCATGATGGAGAACAGTTCCTCGGGGCGGTTCTCGATAGGCTGACCAGTGAGGGCGTACCTGAACGGCACGGTCTTGCCGATCTTCTTGAGCATGCGGGAGCGCTTGTTCACGTTCTTGATCATGGTGGCCTCATCGATGACGAGAGCCTGGAACGTACCTACCTTGTCGGTGTCGTTCATGAGGGTCTCGGGGTTCACGATGATGTAGCGGGAGCCGATGGAGAGACGCCACTGCTTGTCCCTCTGTGCCTTGGTGCCGTCGATGACGGTGGCCCTGGCGTCGGTGAACTTGCCGATCTCTGCCAGCCACTGGAACTTGAGGGAGGCGGGGACCACGACCAGGCAGCGGTCAACGTCACCTGCGTGGTACAGCTCTTCAATGGCAGCCAGGGTGACGACGGTCTTGCCACCACCCATCACGATGCCCAGGAGCATCTGCCCCCTGTCAACCATGCGCTCGACTGCCTCCTGCTGGTACTGGCGGAGGTTACCCTTGAATGTCATGTGATCTTCCAGACACGGTGCTCGTTGAGTAGTCCTTTGTTGGGACATCTCTCGTAACGGACTACGTGGGCGAAGTTGTCACTCCAGTGACGCTTAGTGACAGACTTCCTGATGGCGTGCGAGAACCTACCATCCCAACAGTCAGGGCACTCGTACCTACGGGTGGTGGGTGGGGGCCAGCTCATCTGATGCTACTGATCCTTCGTAGTCCGGTGATGATCTGCCCGTCTGTCATCTCACCGATGTCCTTGGGGTCACGGTCCGTGTACTTCCAGTACTTGACCCTCGTCTTGATGAGCTGAGTCTTGTCGATGCGCCTGATCTCAGCCCTCCCTGCCTCGTCGTTGTCCAGGGCCAGCACGACGTACTGGAACTTGGACAGGATTCGTGCCTGATCCTTGGAGATGTTGGCTCCGAAGGAGGAGACGCATGAGTAGTCGAGACCGTCGTACACACCGTGGAACCGTACTACATCGAGGGGGCTCTCCACAAGTATGGCAGTGGGGGCATGGGCCCTCTCGATACCGAACAGGGTGGTGCCCTTGTTCACGCCTTCAGGAAGGTTCCTTACCCACCCAGACTTCTTGGCCTGCCACCCACGCAGCTCACCCAGAGGGGACAGGATGGGGACGATGATGGCCTTGACCTCCTTGTCCCAGCGCACACCGAAGCGGCGTGCCATGTCCTCCTCCAGGTTCCTGGCTTCCAGGATGCGTGTAGGGAGGGGGGAGAACTGACCGTAGGTCTTCCAGTCGATGTCCACGTGGTCGTCGTAGACAGCCTCGTCAGCCTCCAGACGCCTCAGGCCCTGAGTGATGACGATGTTCTGGACGTTCCACAGGGCCGCAGGATCGTCTGTCATCTCACTGAGGAGCATGGACAGGTTCCCTCGGGCCCCGCACGTGTAGCAGAGCCACAGGCCCGTCTCAGCATTCATGTACCAGGTGTAGCCACCTGACTCCCTGCCCTTGACCTTGTGGTGCACAGGGCAGCGTGCACAGATCTCGTCACCCGACTGACGCTTGACGTCTACTCCGATGGTCTGCAAGACCCCGGCTAGGTCAGTCGTAACTTCCGCCTCTGTCGTCGTTGTCGTCATGCTCGTCCACCTCCGAAAACTCCATAGTCTGCCAGTCCCAATCGATGTGCACCTCTGCACGGGCCACCGATCTACCTTCTACCACCCTGATGATCGCACGGTTCTCGAAGTCAGGGTGCCTCTCCACGCCCAGGATCAGGTCTGAGTCCTGGATGAATGAGGAAGAGTAGCCGATGGAGTCGGCCGTGATGGCCCTCGTGCGCTGATTGTTGATCTTCGACGGGAGGACCTGTGTCGTCCCGATGATCGGGATGTCGTACCTCTGTGCCATGCGCTTGATGCCACGGGTGATGTTGGTGAGGGCCTGCGGGGACCCACGCTTCTCCCCCTCCTCGTCGTCCATGAGGTACAGACCGTCCACGTACAGAGCGTCGGGGCGGTACTCCTGCACCTTGTTGGAGAGGGCGCTCAGCGTCGTGAGGGACGTGCTGTCCTCGCTCATGATGAACGGGTGCATGTTCTTGCCCAGGCTGAGCACACGCTGGAGACGGTCCATCTCCTTCTGGGTCATGTTGCCAGAGAGGATGGCCTCGTAGGGGATCTTCGCATTGAGTGCGTCGTAGCGAGCCATCTGCTCGTCCACGCTCATCTCGAACGACACGAACATGGGCACACGTCCTGTGCGGTGGCATGCGGAGGCCATGATCAGCTCGAAGAGGGACTTGCCTCGCTTGGGCTCACCCACGAGACAGATGAACTGCTGCCCACGGAAGCCTCGGGTGATCCTGTTGAGACCTACGAACCCAGTGTCCACACCCAGGAGATTCTCGGGATGGGCCCGCATCTCCTCGTAGTTGGCGAAGCGCTCCTCCCAGGTCTCCACGATGTTGAAGTCACGGAGACGCACGGTGTCCACGGAGGCAGCTCTGAGGCCGCTCTGGAGGATCCTGATGGCCTCTTCGATGTCCTCAGACTTGTCCATCTTCTGGACAGCCTCGGTCATGGCGTTGGCTACAGTGCGTTCCTTGTACAGGTCCAGCAGCTCGCTGTGCAGGGCGCTGAATGAGTCAGCCGATACGTCGAGGATCTCTACGTCACCGAAGGACTTGCTGAACGCTCTGGGTGAGGGGACCTCGCCGTGCTCAGTGTGATACTTCAGGATCCACTGGTAGACCTCGGACCATTCACCCAGGAAGAAGTCAGGCTTGATACCCGCTTTAACCGTGTCATTCAGTGTTTGCTCATCGATGATCTTGCTGATGAGTAGATGCGCTATGTCAGCCACGGTCAGATACCGAACGTCCTGTCAGGGAGGGCCACGGTGCAGCGGAGTCCCAGCATCTGGGCGTCCATCTCGTTGGGGGTGAACAGCACCTGCACGTCCCGGTTGTACTTGAAGTCCTCAGCGAGGTGCATCACGTCGTCGTAGGGGTTGACAGTCACGCTGATCCCCTTGCGCCCCAGCCACCTCTCGATGGGATCCACGAAGTCCTCGGGGTAGTACGTGTAGACCTCCACCCCGATGCCAAGCTGCTTGGAGAGGTGGATGACGGACTTGATGGGGAACTCGTTGGGGGACCACGAACGGATGATCTTGTCCATGTCCTTGTCCTTGACGATGACCTCGTCACGGTTCCAGAACTTCCTGCGCTTGGGGATCTCAGCGTCCTCAGCGACGGTGCACAGCAGTCCTTCGAACATGCAGGCCACGTGCTTCTGAATGGTGATTCCGATATCGCCCTTTTCCATCAGCGTGCCCTCATTACTTCTAGATCGAACTCAGCCATGGGTGTGGCGAGTCGCTCACTATAGCGCCTCTTGATGTCATCCATGCTGAGTCTGGAGGTGATGATGGTAGTTCTCATGTTGTCGAAGCGGGTGCGAATGAGGCTGCCGATCTCGTGGGCGGCGAACTCAGTCAAGCGCTCCTCACCCAGACCGTCGATGACCAGGACGTCAAACACTGCCTTGATGTTCTTCACGGTGTAGGGGCTGCCGTACTCACTGGGGAGGAGGCCGTCGTTGTCGAAGCTGTCCTTGAGCATGTCGATGTAGCGGTCGGGGTCTACCCACCTGCCGGATGCCTTCTGAGACTCCACGAGACGGATGAGGGCCATGGCTGCCTGGGTGCTCTTGCCTGAGCCCGAGGGGCCCTGGATGTAGATACTGTCACCGGGCTGCCAGTTGACTACGAAGGACTCCAAGGAGTGAGTGAGCTGAGTGTTGCGGGATGCTGCCTGCTCAGCGATTCTCTTCGGGATCTTGGTGAACCCCATGCGGTCCAGCATGGGGAGGTTGCGCCACCACGCTGCGCTCTGCCAATCAATAGGCTCGGGTCTCATTCTTCTTCCTCGCAATCGGGACGTGTGCTACAGCTTGGGACAGACGGTCCCACTTTCTCCTGATGCGAGAGGGGGACTTGGATGATGTACGTAGTTCTGGGGGGAGATCGAGACGTTCCAGCAGGTCGAGGGTGTCGTAGACGTCGAAGTCAGGGATGTCCTCACCCAGGTTCCACCGTATCAGTTGATCGGAGGAGATGATCAGACGACGGGTGAATTGGTAGCCCCTGTTGGTCTTGGCGATCTCTGCCACGACGTCAGGGTACCTGTGCGTGAGGTCTGTAGAGGCTAGCACAATCGCCTGACGTATGTGGGACGGGTCGTCCACCGGTCCGTCGTCAGGCATGCCCTGCACCAGCCACTCCATGAACATGTCCGTGCTGCTGATCTCCACGTCGGCGGTCAGCTTCTCCTGCATGGCAGTGCTGACGAAGGCGGTGGCGGGGGTGTCGTACTCAGCCCCCCACGACTGCCAGAACTTGTTGATCATCTCCTTGAGAGCGAGCTGGCTGTAACCACGCTTAAGCATCTTCGAGAAGTGACCGGACAGGATCTTCTTGTCGAAGTCATCGAACCGCTGCGTCATCTTCATGTTCGGGTGGTACCCGAAGTGATGAACGAGACCTGCGGTGCGAGGGTTGAACCTCTGTACCTCTGCGTATTCTTCCCAGTTCTTGACGGGGGCGTCGGGGTCGGCTCCTAGGACGACCATCAGTTCACCGGCCAGAGTACAAGAGTGAGTACAGCCTCCGGTTCGTTATCTTCTACCTCTTCTGGATCCACGATGTACCCACTCCACGTGCTCTCAGAGACGTACCACTCAGTGGAAGCCTCGGAGAAGGGGGAGAACGAATTACCCTCACCGTCGCACGACATGACTACCGGCATGTCTGCTGGAAAGGTTGCCAGGAACTGGATGAGTTGAGAAGTATTCATGTTGTGCACCTCACGTAGTAGAATTGACCGAATGGACGAGATCGAACTAGACCCCTTTGAAGACGATACACCCATCGAGGTTGACGAAGCTGTTGCTTGCAGCCTCGCCAACCCTGAAAGCTGCGAGTCCTGTCAGTAGACAGTTACCTTGGGGGCCTTCTGGAAGGTGTCTACGTGCTCAGCACGGTTGTCGAGCAACGCCTCCATCAGGGCGTCCTTGTTGACGGTGATCTCCATCACTTCTCACCAGTGTCGAACTCAGCGGTGGGGGAACCGGTCAGGACGACCCTCTTCGTGGTGGCATCCCACTTGGCAGGAGCTGGGACGGCGGAGATGAAGCCCTCGTGGTAGAAGGCGTAGCCCCTACCGTTCTCATCCACGCAGATGGCGGTAGTACCGGTGGTGTCGTTCGTGTACAAGCCGTTCGGCTCGATCTGCGGAAGAGTCACCGTCCCTTCGTACTTCGTGATGATCTTCTCCGGGTTGGAGAGCTGCCACGAGCCGGGGATGGGAAACCCGATCGACGGACACTCGTGGATGGGATCCACCACGCCCACGTTGAAGAAGAACGATGTCGTCACCGTGGCATTGGCCTGAGCCGTCTCGATGTCGATCAGGTTCTGCCGCAACTGAGAGGAGGTGAAGAACGGGAGGGGCTGCGACTGGAGGTACTGGTCGAGCTGGTCGTCGCCCACCTTCTCCTCCGCCGTCGATCCCCCTCCCGTGTCGTCCGACCCACACGAGGAGCCGAGGATGATGGCGGCGGTGAGGCCGAGGGCAATGAGTGTCTTTTTCATGAGCAGTTCTCCTGGATGAATCGTTGTGCGTTGAGTGGAAGTTGAATCGACCCGGTCAGCTTGGCTGCCGAGTCACAGATGCCGTCGATGACGGCGATCCGCTGGTTGGGTGGGATGTCGCCTTCTGCCTCACTGATGTCGTCCAGGATCTGCTCAACGAGAGCGTTCTGGCGACCGTAGGTGTCTTGCAGAATCTGTGCGTTGCGGTTGGTACTGTACTCCTTGATCCAGAAACCGAGGAAGAACAGACCCACCACAAGGGCGAGGGTGACGAAGATGGCGAGGATGACTCCAGCCGTCGTTGCGAGGAAGCCCTTCATCACTTCACCTCCGAGCTGAGCACGAGGCCCTTGATGGCCCACATCACAGCCTCTTCCAGCTTCGTGATGGCGAGGGAACGCTCACGGCTGAAGGGGGAGAGGGCGAGGAGGGCAGCACCCGTGGACTTGAACGCCTCACGCAGCTCCTCGATGTTCTCGATGACAGCAGCGTCGGGAGTGATGTTGGTGAGGCTGCGCTCCAGCTTCACCCACTGATCCTCTTCGTTGCTGTGCCTCGGGAAGGAGGGGGCCTCCTTGACGGCGGGAGGAGGGGCGTGGCCGACATCAGCGTCGTGCTCCTCTTCCTCCTCGTCTTCGGGGAACAGCTCATCGATGATGCCACCCTTGGTGGCAGCCTTGGCCCCAGCCTTGACGCCGTAGCGCTTGACAGCAGCGGCAGGCATGTTGAGGAGTTCCTCACGGGTGAAGGCTTCGTCTTCCTCCTGTGCCTCTTCCTCCTCAGCGATCAACTGACCCACGACATCATCGGAGTCGGAGGTGTCCTCTTCTGCGAAGGAGATGGGGGCGAGTCCGTTGGACAGTTCCAGAAAGAGCACAGCGCCATCGATGGCGTCGGCTGCGTTGACGTAGTCGTCCTGCTCGTCATCGCTCCACAGGAGGAGGACCTTGCCGCCATCGGCAACGGCCTTCGCTGCGGCGACGATCGGATTGCGTGACTTCTGTGTCACACCGTTGTCGGCCGTACGGAACACCTTCGGTGGGGTGTGGTCGTCCGAGTAGAACATGGTGAACTCCATCTCGTTGTCGAGGATGTAGTCATACACCGCTTCGACAGTGGAGTTCGGGGGGCCAGCCCAGACGATGGCGACAGCGTCGCCCTCATCGATGGCTTCTCCGAGTGATTCAGCGAGGGCCTTCGGAGAAGTCTCCCCGGTGCCGATGATTGCGTGTGTCTTCTGTCCCATGTGGGCCTCCTTGTGGTTCGTGTGGAGGGCACACTACTCACGTGGAGGAGACTTGTCAACCAATTACCTCAGAAATATCAGGTAGCTGCCTCGTAGCGGAAACTCCCAGCAACCACATCGTTCACTGCGAGAGCTGCGGTGAATCCGGTGACACCTAGGTACGAAGCGGCTGCACCCTCAGCTCTACGCAAGAAGTTCGCAGTCGTCGCCGTGGCGTACATGAGGACGCCGTAGTAGTAGAACCCTGCCGACTGGTCGAAGACGTAGCCCTCACCGAGGATGGTGTTGGTACCAGTCGTGACCGCTGGGACGGGGAGGGTGACCGTCACCTGGTTGGCAGCGGTGCCCGTACCAGTCACAGTGAGCGTGAAGTCCCCGATGATCCCACGGCGGGGCGTGCGGGACCACTTGGCACGGGTGTTCGTGAAGGCCACCGAGGCACTCTGGGTCAGCGTCGGGGTGTAGCTGGCCCAAGCTGCCGTGCCTCCCGTGAGTACCCATGCGGCGTTGTCCCACGTGTACTCCAGGTCCGTGTCGGTCTCGTAAATTGTGACTCCCTCAGCGGGGGACACTGGGCGGGTGCCTGATGTGCAGACAACACGCCTGACGTTACCGGTGGCAGTAGCGGAGAGGGCGACGCTCAGCTCATCGATGGCACCGTCCACGGTGGTGGACGTGATGCGGCTGAACGTGTCAGTGATGGCCAGCTTGGAGGCGATCAGGGTGGAGGAAGCGAGGCTGCTCCAGTAGGTGGTGTCGAATCTGGGCATAATCAGGCTCCTGGGATGGCGTTGTAGGAAACAATCTGGAACGATGGGGTCTCGTTCACGGGGACGGCCTCATCAATGAGGATGGCGTTGAGTACACCGTTGGTTCTCTTGTAGTCATCGGCGTAGATAGAGGGGGACGAGAAGGCGGAGCCGCTCCAGCGGTAGTCGCTGACAGATCCAGAGTCGATGAGCCAGCCGCCCTTGACGGTGGACCCGTCGAAGTAGAAGTCGAGACGGTTGCGCTCCAGGAGCATCTTCTCCAGTACAAACCCGTTGGGGGCGTCACGGAGGTCGATGAGGAACTCGACTCCCACAGCAGCCCAGGCACCTGGGTACGCAGTAGTCACTGGTACCTCGAAGGCACGGGCACCATCTGCCAGGGTAGGCGTGGACGACATCCCGGACCCCTGAATCCACCCGGTGGTGGTCAGCGGAATGCCGAACTCATCAGTGAGGGGGGCACCTGCCGAGTCGGTCAGGATCGTGTCGGTGGCGACGTCGTACAGGCGTACCCACTTGATGGCGTTGGTGCCTATGCCGCTGTGCACACTGAAGCACACACGGTCCCCGCTCTTGACATAGATGGGACTGGTGAGACGCACCATGACACAGTTGACCCCTGCGCTGGCACCGGGGGCGTTGGGAGCGTACTGCGTACCAGTGACAAGGTACGTAGCTGATGCTGCTGCGAAGATGTTGGGCGTGAAGGGGGCGGGGTTAGAGATCTCGGTGTTGCCTGCTGGCCTGTGGGCGACGATGCCTGTTCCGTCCTTGGGGTCGGTGACGTAGTTGACCCTCTGCGAGAAGATCGTGATGTTGCCAGTGTTCTTGTTGACCTCAACGTCGCCACCGGAGATGGACTGTCCGAGGTACTCCAGAGCTGCGGCTGTACCCTTCTGGCGGCGGTACTCCCCGATGTCCCCGAGGACTCTACGGAGGCGGGCGGCACCCAGGTCGTCTGACCTCATGGTGATGCCCATCTGCTCAGCCAGGGCGTCGAGGATCTCGGTGTGAGCTACGTCAGGATCACGGGCCCCCATCGTGTAGTCGATGGTTGTCCTCATCCTATCCATGTCAAACCCTACGATTGATAGGTACCTAAAGAGGGGGCCTACCTTGCCGGTGATGTCTACCTGGCCGATGCATGCGGGGTAATCGTCTGTCCCGATGGCAGAGTCCTGGAGCCTGTAGTACTCCGGGATGCGCTTCCACAACTGGAGGGTGCTGCCGTAGTCCGTGGGGACCAGCACGGAGAGAGTGGCGACCCTCTCGTAGTAATCATCTCCCCCGCTGGACTGGTAGCGGGCGAACATGGCGTAATACGCCCATGAGCCGGAAGGGACGGTGTGCTTGTACGTGAAGTACGTGCTGCTCTCAACGAGGATGTCCCCTGCTGCCAGGGTCTGGGGCTCACCGAGAGCCGAGTACACGATGACCGTCTCTGTGATCTCGGGGACGGGGCCGACGCTAGCCCCCGCGGTACGGGGAAGGAAGGGAACGTCCCACTCCAGATCAACCTCTCCGTAGCAAGAGCTGGTGGCCTGGAAGTACGACTCTCCCTTTGCGAGGGGGCTGGTCTCGGGGGCGATCTGAAGACCATCAGCACGCAGAGCGTAGTCGTAGTCAGCGTCGTGGACGTACGTGTCGGTGTAGCGCTGGTAGTAGTCG
>JBBAQX010000095.1:0-12216 GCA_040400085.1 Lysinibacter sp.
TGGCTGATCCACCAGGTTGCATAAGTCGAGAACTTAAAGCCCTTAGTGTAGTCAAACTTCTCTACGGCTCGAATCAATCCGAGGTTTCCCTCTTGGATCAGGTCGAGAAATTGCATACCGCGACCCGTATAACGCTTGGCAAGCGAAACAACCAGACGCAAGTTGGCCCCCAGAAGGTGAGCTTTTGCGCGCTGACCGTCACGCGCAACCCAGCGCAGCTCTCGCTGCAGTTGCTTAGGCATGTCTTCGCTGTTTGCAAGCTTATCCTCAGCAAAGAGGCCAGCCTCGATGCGCATCGCAAGCTCAACCTCTTCGGCCGCGTTAAGAAGCGCAACCTTTCCGATCTGCTTCAGATAATCCTTAACCGGATCGGCTGTTGCTCCCGTAATTGCTGTTGAGAACACGGGGATCTCATCATCATCATCGGCTGCAGAGATAACGATTGCACCGGCAGGAAGAGGCTCGGTGCTGACGACCTTCTTCTTGACGGTTCCTTCGGAGTCAAGCTCAGCGTCCTCGTCAGTTTCATCAACGATTACGACATCCAGGTCTACAACAACCTCTTCGACATCTTCCTCGTCCTCGTCGTCCTCAGCCTTTGGGACAGCGGCCGTCTTGGGCTTAGACGCTTTCGCCGTCGCTGCTCTTTTGGCTTTTGTCGCCTCTACCGTCTTCTCTGCGGTTGCCGACTTTGACTTCGTTGTCGCTGTTTTCTTCACAACGGGCTTTTTGGTACCAGCCTTCTGAACCTCAGTCTTATCTTGGGTGAGCTCAGCTCCACCCGTTGCCTTTTGTGAAGCCGCTGTTGCGTTCACGTCAGCACCTTCTTTCTCGGAAGCATGTGGTTGTGCGCTCTTACTTGTGGTCGTGGTTTTAGTAGCCACGCACCCGCCTCTCTTCTTAGCCACGACAAACTAATACCGTGCCCGCACTGTGTCTAATCGTCAAACTACTAAGACCCATGTCAAGTCCTGAACGATAAATCTTGCGATTATTCGGACAGCATGAACGGGTCTGAAACTTAATTATTGCATGTTTCTGATGCGAGCCAGCACATAAAGCCAACTCTGATGAAATTATTACCGCAAATATGCGAGCGTCTGTCGTCATGCTCGGCGATATTTTCGATAAAATACCTACGAGCAAACAGTGCACTCAAAAATTATTGGTCCGGGATCTCCTCGTCATTATCTTGTTGGGTTGCCAAAAAGCGTTCAAGTTCGGTCGCGATCTGATCTGCGCTCGGTAAGGTTCCATCGTTCCTAAACAAAGGCGACCGGATGCTTGTTCCCTGCATATAAGCGTCGTGGCGTTCCTCAAGCTGGGCAACCAGACTTTGAGTTTCCGGGCTAGAAGCGATCTGCTCCGAAATCTTTGCCATAAACTCCCTACCTTTTGCCCTAATGGAGTCAGTCGGAAAGATCAGGTCCGTCGCAGCGCTAATGCACTCCAGCGAAGAAATCAACGCGGCAGGATACTCGGAATCGGCAAGGTAATGGGAGATCAACAGGACAAAACCGACAACCTGCTTGCCGGCATCCTGCAATCGAGACTCAATGAGGTGACCAACAGTGGCGGAAACCTGCGCGCTAGGTTTCCAGACCGAGAGCGATTCAATCAGATCGGCCCGAGTTCCGCTCACCGTAACCCCAATAGGACGGGTGTGGGGAACAGGCATCGGAATTGAGTGGACCCAGACAGTCTGAGAAACCTGAAGATCAGCCATGAGATAAAAAACGCTCGCCACGAATCGTTCCCACATGTAGTCAGGTTCAAAGCCCATGAGCAGAAGGAAAGGCTGCCCCAATTCGTCCTGTGCAAGATAGAGCCCGAGCTCCGGGGCATGGTAATCAGTAAGCCGGTCCTCAGAAAACAGTATTGTCGGGCGCCGCGAACGATAGTCAAGCAGCACATCTGCATCAAAAAGAACGATCGGTTGGGGTTTCACAGTCTCAACAAGATAATTCTCAAACTGGGAAACCGCGGAACCCGCATCCGCAAAACCCGTGAGTGCAATCACAAGAGGCAGGCCGGGCTTTACGTGTTCGTATGCTTCATCAATTAGCTCAAAGAGCGGTTCGTCACTTCGCATGTTTCGAGTCTAGGCGTAGGCTGGTGATATGCCGACTACCCCTCAGCTGGATCTCAGCTCAACATCCACGTCCACAATAACCGCCGACACAATCGTGATTGGAGTTTTACAGGGTAAAGACAGCGTTGTGCTGCCCTACTCCAGTGCTCATTTTGACACTAGCTCCCTCGACCTTTCCGCTCTTGGCGTATCCGGAGCAGCCGATTCGTTCTCGCGAATCCCTTCGCCAAGTTCAACCGGCCCCCAGATCTTGGCGCTCGTCGGGATCGGTTCATCCGCCACCCCCAGCTCACTCCGAAGCGCGGTAGGCGCGGTTATCCGTAAGCTTCGGGGCGTTGAAACCGTTGCGATCGCGATCCCCGCCACGAACGAGGAAGAACTTGCCGCAATAGTCGAGGGGGCCGCGCTCGGCGGTTACACCTTCGATAGCTACAAGGGGACCTCGAAGGCACAGGCCAAAGCGCCCGTCAAACGCGTTATCATCCACACCGACGCAGCACTCTCGGGAGTTGACCACACCAAACTCGCAGCACAGGCAACGATTATTGCGGATGCTGTCGGCCTGGTCAAAGACCTGGTTAACGCTCCGGCAAACGATATCTACCCCGCATCCGTCGTTGAGAAGTCACTTTCCAGCGTTGCTGACCTTCCCATCACACACACTGTCTGGACCGAAACGGAACTCGCCGAAGGCGGATTCGGTGGAATTCTAGGCGTGGGCCAAGGATCTCAGCGGCTCCCCCGCCTACTTCGCCTAGATTACAAGCCGGCAAATGCCAAAGCACACATCGCTCTGGTCGGCAAGGGAATCACGTTTGATACTGGCGGACTTTCGCTCAAACCGCCAGTGTCGATGATCGGAATGAAAGTTGATATGGCGGGTGCGGCATCCGTGATGGCAATCATCCGCGCAGCAGCCCAGCTGGAACTACCCGTTCACGTAACCTCGTGGCTCCCCCTCGCCGAGAACATGCCCTCAGGGACAGCAACTAGGCCGGGGGACGTCTTAACAGCTCGCGGCGGAACCACCATTGAGGTTCTCAACACTGATGCTGAGGGACGACTCGTCCTCGCCGACGCCCTCATCGCGGCTGGAGAGGAACAGCCCGATGCAATCATCGATGTTGCCACGCTCACCGGTGCTCAGGTCGTCTCGCTCGGTACGCGTACCGCCGGCCTGCTGGGAGACGACGATCTTGTAGAAACAATCCACTCCGCAAGCAAGCGAGTCGGCGAGCCAGTGTGGCCGATGCCCATCCCGGAGGAACTGCGCCCTCTCCTGGCATCAGACATCGCTGATATCGCAAATATCAAGCCGGGGAATTCCGCTGGAGGGATGCTCATCGCGGCAGCATTCCTGCGCGACTTCACTACGCCACGAGCTGACAACCCCGAACAAACCATTCCGTGGGCTCACATAGATATCGCGGGTCCGGCAGATAACACCGGAAGCGCATACGGATTCACGGATCGCGGAGCGACAGGCGCTTCCGTCCGAACGCTCATCGAATACCTGCGCAGCCTCTAGGCTCCGCTAGTAAAACCTCAGCACACTTAGTAGTAGTCTTGAAGACGCGCCAGTGGCAGCCTATGTGGCTGCCACTGGCCCGTCGATGTAATCTACGACCCATCACAACAGGGAGAGAGCCAATTGTCGGAACACAACTTTGACATTGTCGTATTGGGTGGCGGTAGCGCCGGTTATGCAACCGCCGTTCGCGCCACAGAACTCGGACTTTCAGCGGTGGTGATCGAAAAAGACAAACTAGGTGGAACGTGCCTCCATCGTGGATGCGTACCCACCAAGGCGCTGCTTCACTCCGCCGAGGTAGCTGATGTAGCCCGTGAAAGCTCGGCCTACGGTGTATCGACCACATTCAACGGCGTTGACATCGCTGCAGTTACGGCCTATCGCGAGGGGATTGTCGCGAAAAAGTTCAAGGGTCTCCAGGGACTTTTGAAGGGCCGTAAGGTCGAGGTCGTCGCAGGCGAGGGCCGTTTGGTTGCTCCCAACACCGTTCAGGTAGGTGGGGATACCTATGTCGGCAAAAACGTCGTTCTTGCCACTGGTTCTTTCTCGAAGACACTTCCCGGTATTGAGATTGGAGGGCGTGTAATCACAAGCGAGCACGCACTCGAGCTCAACTTTATTCCGCAGAAGGTAGCCGTTCTCGGCGGCGGCGTGATTGGCGTCGAATTTGCGAGCGTGTGGCGTTCTTTTGGTTCTGAGGTCACGATCATTGAGGGTCTCCCCCACCTCGTTCCGAACGAAGAAGAATCTGTCAGCAAGCAGCTTGAGCGAGCATTCCGCAAGCGTGGTATTGATTACAAGCTTGGACAACGCTTCAAGTCTGTCACCCAGAACGACTCCAGCGTGGTCATCACGCTCGAGAATGGGGAGACGGTTGAGGCCGAGGTCCTTCTCGTTGCAGTCGGCCGCGGTCCTGTCACCGGCGGAATGGGCTTCGAAGAGGTCGGTATCAACCTAGACCGCGGGTTTGTCCCGACAAACGATCGGCTGGAGACGAATGTACCCGGCGTCTATGCAGTCGGTGACATCGTTCCAGGTCTGCAACTTGCTCACCGTGGATACCAACAGGGAATCTTCGTCGCAGAAGAAATCGCCGGCCTCAACCCCGTTATCGTCGAGGACATCAATATCCCCAAGATCACCTACTGTGACCCTGAGGTAGCTTCGGTCGGCTTGAGCGAGATTAAAGCAACCGAAAAATACGGTGCCGATGCCGTGAGCTCATACGAGTACAACCTCGCCGGAAACGCAAAGAGCGAGATCATCGGAACCTCAGGGACAGTAAAGGTTGTCCGGGTGAACGACGGCCCTGTTGTTGGAGTGCACATGATCGGAAGTCGCGTCGGTGAACTCATCGGCGAAGCCCAGCTCATCGTTAACTGGGAAGCACACCCGGAGGATATTGCGCCCCTGATCCATGCGCATCCGACCCAAAACGAATCAATCGGCGAAGCGATGCTCTACCTTTCCGGTAAGCCGCTTCACACAATCTAACGAAATTTTAGACACATGTCGCAGAACAGATGTTTTGTGACGATAAGGAGTAAATAATGAGCGAGTCGGTCAGCCTCCCAGCACTGGGAGAAAGCGTTACCGAAGGTACTGTCACCCGTTGGTTAAAAAATGTGGGCGACACAGTTGAAGTTGACGAACCCCTACTTGAGGTGTCAACAGACAAGGTTGACACCGAGATCCCGTCGCCCGTTGCCGGCGTGCTGGAGGAAATACTCGTGCAGGAGGACGAGACCGTAGAGGTCGGAGCCGTTCTTGCAAGGATTGGTGATGGGAGCGGCGCTGTTGCTGCTCCTGCCGCCCCCGCAGCGGCTGAGCCGGTTGCGGTTCCTGAGCCGGTTGCGGCTGCGGCTGCTGCGCCAGTTGCACCTGCCGCTCCCGCTGCCCCCTCGATTCCGATCGTTTCGGCACCGATTGTTTCCGCTCCGATCATCTCGGCACCTGTTGTATCGGCACCGATCGTTTCGGCACCGGCTACTCCAGCGGCAGCCGGCGAACCTGGTGTTCTCGGATACGTCACGCCCATCGTCCGCAAACTTGCGAATGATAATGGTGTCGACCTGAGCCGCGTTATCGGCACCGGAATTGGCGGCCGCATCCGCAAAGAAGACGTGCTAGCCGCCTCTTCAACGGCTACGCCGACGGCATCTGCTGCCCCCGCCCCTGTGGTTGTTTCTGAGCTGCGAGGGACAACTCAGAAGTTCTCACGACTTCGCAAGGTCATCGCTGAACGTGCTGTTGCTTCGCTGCAGACTTCCGCTCAGCTGACGACTATCGTCGAGGTGGATGTCACCAAGGTTGCCGCTCTTCGCACAGCCAAGAAAGACGAGTTCTTCGCAAAGACCGGAAGCAAGCTTTCGTTCCTGCCGTTCTTCCTGCTAGCTGCGACAGAGGCGCTTCGTACCTACCCCATTATCAACGCTACGATCGAGGGCGAAACTATCGTGTACCCCGATCACGAAAACGTTAGTATTGCGGTCGACACCGAGCGTGGTCTTCTGACGCCCGTTGTTCGTAACGCCGGGGACAAGAACATCTCTCAGCTGTCGGCTGAAATCGCCGACTTGGCCGCTCGCACACGTGACAACCAGCTCAAGCCCGACGAGCTTGGAGGCGGAACCTTCACTCTGACCAACACCGGTTCCCGCGGCGCGCTGTTCGACACCCCGCTGGTCTTCCTCCCCCAGGTAGCGATCCTCGGAACCGGCGCCGTGGTCAAGAAGCCCATGGTTATCAAGGCAGACGGCGGCGAAGCAATCGCTATCCGCTCAAGCGTGTATCTCGCGCTGTCCTACGATCACCGCGTGGTCGATGGTGCGGATGCGGCCCGTTTCCTCTCGCAGGTCAAGGCACGTCTCGAGGAAGCAGCTTTCGAGAACAACCTCGGCATATAGCACCACATGCTGTCCCCTCGTGGGTTAATTACTGGCTAATAAAAAGCTCGTAACCGCCAACCGGCCTCGCTCTTGACAATCAGGAGCGAGGCCGTTGTCGTTACGGAACCATCTGCTGCCCGCCACACCGCAGAGGTCAACGCGGTGCCACCCATAAAGTCGATGAGTTCCACCTCGGACGGGGAGCTTTTCGGCCCGCCCTGCAACACAAAATCGGCGATCTCCCTTTCCACAGATGCAATTGGGTCCAGGAAGACATGGTCAACGCATTGTGAAAACTCATCGGTTTCGTTCTGGGTGCTGCATGCCTGCACCTGAGAAATGATCCAACGCGTACCGATGATCGGATCATCGCTGTCTTGATCGTTCACGTTCACTTCGGAATATTCCAGCTCCGTTCCGGATAGCGAAGGTTGCTCAGAACCGGGCACGGGAATTAGCTCATCCCCCGTGGGGGCGGGAGGTGACGCACTCTGAACCTTGGGTATTTGTTCCTCAAGTACGCTTGCCCCGGAGGAAAGATTATCTCTTGGCAAATCGCTTCCCGGCACAAGCCAGAAGCAGAGAGCTACAAGCACAGCACTGATTCCAAGTCCCAGAAATACTTTTCGAAACGCTATCCTCTTTAGCCAGGAAACCTGCCGAATCAAATCGAGAATGGATGCCCGGCGCGACGTGGACTCGTGAGCAGAGGATACGCCCCTTCCGTGCACTTCACCTGCGGCAGGAATCTCAGCAAGGCTCGCAACACTGGAACGGGAAGCCACGCTTACAGAGTCGGCCAGCGCCAAGAGCATCGCGTCGTGAACTAGGCTCTGCCCTTCTGAGGTTTGTTCTTGTGTCATCACGATCTGGCGCAATTCTGTGACGAGCTTGGCGCGACGAAACCCCTCCGGCATGGTTGCCTGGATCAGGTTAAACAGAGAACGACTCTCAACCCCCAGCAAACAGCATGATCGTTCTGAACGTCCACCGGCTATTGCCGACGAACGGTGAAGATTGCGCTGCCCGAACAGGACGAGATTTCCTGTGCTTGAAATTGCCATGTTGTCCAGTGGAATACTGCCCAAGCAGAGTCCATTCGCGAAGGCAGCACGTGCGGCGCCAACCAGGTCAGTGACGAACACAGCTGCATGTGCGCTGCGCAGTCCCACCTTACGCTCGTGAACGAGGCCGGTCAACGACCTGGTCGTGAGGGATTCCATGAGCAGAGCATCCCCAAATCGATTGGAAGAATGAGAGTCGAATACTCTCGGCAGGCAAGGCAGGGCTGCATCAAAACACTCACCAAAAGTGTTCAACGTCGAGCCGTTCGCGGTGCGCAGAATTTTGAGAACAACCTCTCGATCTCCGTCGCGGTCAACCGCCCTCCAGACGTGGCTCTTGGCTGTACTTGCGAGTCCCTCAAGCAGGCGAAATTTGCCGTAATAGGCTAGATCTCGAGCCTTCGCCCGATCGCGTGCGGGCATCTTCAGGTTGATCTGATTCATGAATCGATACTGCGACTTTTTCATCATCTGCAACTCACTAATCGGCCAAATTGGGCATTTTGTGAGTAACTGATGCCTGGGGAGATCGTTCGAGTGCCACCGACGAGGGCAAACCACGGTATCCTTGGAGTTATGGCTAAATCCGCAGACGACACTCCCAAACCCAAGAAGGTGAAGAAACCGAGCCGCATCAAACAAATGTGGCAGGTGTTTCAGATGACTCGTCGTTACGACAAGAACATCACGCTCACCCTACTGATTTGCTTCCTTGTACCGGTGCTTGTCGGTGTTGCCCTCACCTTTATTCTGGGGGGCGGTGTTCTCAGCGGTATTTTGTGGGTGATTGCAGGGGTTCTTCTCGGCATCCTTCTGGTACTTATCGTGTTGGGCCGTCGAGCGGAACGCGCCGCCTATTCCCAAATCGAGGGAGAACCGGGGGCGGTGGGCGCCGTTATCAAGAATGGGCTCCGCGGCTCCTGGCGGGGAAGCGAAGTTCCTGTTGCCATTAGCCCGCGAACGAAGGATGCCGTTTACCGCGTCACGGGCAAGGGCGGTGTCGTTCTGATTGCTGAGGGGCCTAAGAGCCGCGTACAGCGAATGCTGAGCGATGAGGAACGCAAGGTTCGCCGCATACTTCCATCGGTCGCCATCACCCATATCATCGTCGGTCCCGACGAAGACGCCGTGCAGCTCTGGAAGCTGGTTCGCGAACTGCGTAAGGTTAAGTCAACTCTGACGCGTCAAGAGGTGCAGGCCGTGACAAATCGTCTCAGCTCGCTGCAGAGCAACCCTGTTGGCATCCCCAAAGGCATTGACCCCAACCGGGTACGGGCACCGCGACCTCGCTAATTGAGGTGGGTTCTCGGAAACGCCTGTACCCACAATTTTCCAGGGATTTGGTCTCCTAAGACCCGTTAGCGGCGATAGCACGAACGGTTCTAGGATTATGGTCCAGAATCGCGGTCCGCGCCGGTGCTGAGTAACCATGGATGCGCTCGAAAAGCATCTTGGCTGCTGTAGATCCGAGCTGCCGCGCTGGCACATGGATAACCGTAATAGCGGTGGGGATAAACTCAGCAAACGGCAAATCTCCGAAGACAGAGACCAGAATGTCAGGCGGCGTTTTTCCCACCTCGGCAAGGGCCGTTAACACACCAACCCCCATAAGGTTGTTCGCCACGAAAACGGCGTCTGGAGGGTCTGGCAACGCGAGCAGGCCCAACATGGCCTCGTAACCTCCTGCAACCCGATAATCCGCGTAACGAAGGTAGTCGGCTGACGTGCAAACGTCACCGAAATCGTTCGTCAAGGATTTAACTGCAGATTGCCATCCCTCGACCCGTTGCTGAGCGGTTTCAACGTGACGCGGCCCCGTGATACACGCGATCCGGTTTGCGCCCTGATCCACAAGTGCGCGAGTTGCGGCCTCGCCTCCCGCACGATTATTCACAAGAACCGCATCAATATTTTGCCCGATAATTTCCCTATCTACCGCGACAATGGAGCGCCCTTTTCGAACGAGAGCGCTGAAATCAGTGCTATCGCCCGAGGCGGCGATGATGACTCCTGCCACGTTATCGCTGTAGGCGATGTCTAGAAATTTAGCTTCCTTCCGAGGGTCTCCGTCGGTATTGCACAAGACGACAGAATAGCCTTCGGACTCTGCGATATCGCCGACTCCTCGCGCAAGTGCGGTAAAAAAGGGATTCTCAATATCCGGGATGATCAGGGCAATAACCTCTGAGCGTTGCGCACGGAGAGCCCTGGCCGCTCGGTTAGGAGTAAATTCAAGGTCAGAGGCGGCCCGGAGGACGCGTTCGGTTTTTTCCTGCGAAACGTTTACCCCATTAAAAACTCGCGAGACAGTGGCGGGGGAAACCCCCGCGCGAGTGGCTACCTCGTAAATTGTTGCCATTGCTCCCCGTTTCTCTGCCTTTCTCTGCGTTGCTCCCCGTTTCTCTGCGCTGAGCCGAGCCCGTCCGATCGTGTCTCACTATACCCGCTCACAAAATCGATCGGCCGCAGGCATCAGGTGGTATCTCAGATTGATCTTGAAATCGATTTCATATAGTGTGTGATAACCATCAACCGCATCAAAGGAGAGCCGGATGGCCAACCGGGTAACACTGGGCATAGACATCGGAACGTCAAGCAGCAAGGGTGCGCTCGTTGGCCTCGACGGGGCAATTCACGCGTCTACCCAGCGGGAACACACGGTGTCACGGCCCCAGACGGGCTGGGCCGAGATGGATTCAGACATCTGGTGGAGAGAGTTCTGCGAGATTAGCCGTGAGCTGATTGCCTCCACGCCTAACTGCGAAATCGTGTCCGTCGGTGTCAGCGGGATGGGTCCGTGCGTCCTACTCACAGACGGCGAAGACACGCCACTGCGGCCCGCGATCCTCTACGGCATCGATACTCGCGCGACAACCCAAATAGACCAACTTACCCGCGAGCTCGGAGCAGAAACCATCATCCAGCGCGGAGGTTCTGCCCTATCCACGCAAGCAGTCGGACCCAAACTACTCTGGGTCGCCCACAACGAGCCAGAAATATGGTCCCGAAGTAGGCGATTCTATATGCCCAGTTCATGGCTCGTGAGGCAGCTCACAGGCGCATACATTCTTGATCACCACTCGGCCAGCCAGTGCACGCCGCTCTACGATAGCGTGGCCCAAAAATGGTACTCCCCCTGGAGCGAACACATCGCACCAGCGATTGAGCTTCCGGCACTCGCGTGGGCGGGTGACCGAGCTGGAACGGTTACTCAAGAGGCGGCAGCGGCAACCGGCATCCCCCATCGAACCCCGGTGATCTGCGGCACCATCGACGCCTGGGCCGAGGCCGTCAGTGTCGGGGCCCAGAATCCTGGCGACCTGATGCTGATGTACGGAACGACGATGTTTCTGATCTGCACCACCGATAGCTTCATCCGCAATCCGACGCTCTGGTCTACCGTCGGGGCACTCCGAGGAACCCGCAACCTCGCGGGCGGCATTGCAACATCAGGCGCGATCACCAGCTGGCTGCGCGACCTCTACGGCGGCATAGACTACGACACGCTCACTGCCGAGGCCTCAGATTCACCGCCGGGGGCGAACGGCTTGCTGATGCTCCCCTACTTTGCGGGGGAACGCACCCCCATCGCCGATCCCCTAGCCCGCGGGCTGATCGCCGGGCTCACGCTGAACCACACCCGCGGGGACCTGTACCGGGCCGCCCTCGAAGCAACGGCGTTCGGGGTACGGCACAATATTGAGGCGATCCGTGATGCTGGTGCCACAATCCGCAGAATCGTAGCGGTAGGCGGCGGCGCGCAGAGCAGACTGTGGACGAGCATCGTCTCAGACATCACAGGACTGGAGCAGGTAATACCGGAGCATACGATCGGGGCGAGCTACGGATCAGCATTTCTCGCAGCCGGAATTGTTGGCGACGTTGATATCACCCTGTGGAATCCGCCGAGGGAGATCCGCTCACCCAGGCTGGAAAACCGAGACTTCTACAACACGCTGTGGGGCCTCTACCGCGAAGCATACCCAGCAACCACACATCTCAGCCACGCACTGGCACACATCCAACAGAGGAGCAACCCATAATCATGACGAGCTACGCCCTTCCCCGCACCCGTCCCGAGACCGCTGCAGAGCCGCAGACCGCCTACCTTATCGCGAGCGGAGACCTCCGCGAATCCGCAAACCTCGCTGGCTGGCCCAGCCAACAACAACTCGAACAGATCGTGAGCGACGCCTTCGCTGGCAATGGCTGGCGAGTGCAACGGGCACACAAGACAGACCCCGCAACGGGACACGGTTTCATCAGCAGCCAGCGTATGGGCCTCGAAGTGTTCCGCGACATCCCGGGCGACGCACCACTGATCGTGGCCGAGGCCGTGTGGCAATACAGCCACCACGTGCTTGCGGGGCTCCGCAGCCATCGCGGGCCCATCCTCACCGTCGCGAACTTCGCAGGCGAGTGGCCAGGGCTTGTCGGCCTTCTGGGGCTCAATGCCGGGCTCACCAAGATGGGAACCCCATACTCGACCGTGTGGACGGTAGACGGGAGCGACGAGTGGTTTCAGCGGAGCATCCGTTCGTGGATCGAGACGGGCAGCATCCCACACGATGACTCGCATGTCCGCGCGCTGCCACCCTTGCCCGACAGCCCCGAGAAAGAACTTGGCGATGCCGTCGCCCG
>JBBAQX010000096.1:0-10914 GCA_040400085.1 Lysinibacter sp.
TTGAAACTGAAAAACATGACGGCGGGCACCGACTATGTGCTCCTCAAAGAGAATTACATCCAGATCGACCCTTCCAAGCTCAAGACCCAGGAGGGGTTCAACAACCGCCGGTTCATCGACGGGATCGAGGCACTGGCCGACACCATGTACAACGATGGTCAGGACACCCCCATCGTCGTGCGGCCCATGGTCGATGAACTGGTCGTGGTCGAGGGGCACCGACGCCTCTTAGCCGCGCTCCACATCAACCGGCACATGCTGGCGGAACAGGAACCCATCTTCCTCATCAAGGCTGAAGTCAAGCCGATGGACGACGAAGCCGCCATCGCCGCCAACCTGCGGGAAAACCTGGACCGGGAAGACCTATCCCCTGTGGATATCGGGTTCGCCATCCAGAACCTGGTGAACACGGGTAAGACCCAGGCCCAGGTTGCGCTCCTGACGCGCCTGAGCCCCGCTGCCGTCAGCGACTATGCCAAGTTAGCCCGCCTGCCAGTGAAGCTCCAGAAGCTCCTGTACGAGAACCGTAAGCTCAAAAGCTCGATGCTGGAGATCTGTCGGCTGCCGGAAGAGGAGTGGCCCGAAGCCTTCAAGCAGTTTTTTGAAGGTGAGAAGTCGGACTTGCCCACGGCTCGAGAGATCGTGACCTTGCGTCGACAGGCGGCACGGGATGCGGCGGAAGCGGCCCAGGCGGCGTCAGGCGCACCGGACAGCAACGGGGATGACTCCAAGGCTGTTAAGGGTGACAAGGCCCCTGCCAAGTCCGACAAGCGCATCAAGCCGGACAAGGTCAAGACGGCCAAGGAAATCATCAAAATGATGGAACTGTTGGCGCAGACCCCTGACCATACGGAACCCTCCATGGGGGCCGTGGTGGCGAGTGCCGTCTCTCACTGGTCCCAGGCCAAGATGAAGGACAAAGCCCTCGTCAAGTTCTTCGCGTCCCTGGTGCATCCGACTGCGCCTTCGGTGCCGGAACCCGTGAAAAAATAGCACCCACCCCTCAACCCCAATCCATAATCGGCAAACAAAAACGCCGCTCAGGTTTCAGGCCTGGGCGGCGTTTTTGCCGGAGGAGTTGAGGAGTGGCAGGCAGCGGGACTGTGATACCCACCCCTGCCGATGCTCTTTCAGATTACCACTTTTTTCTTGCGTTGCACAGGCACTGGGGAAGGGGGAGGAGGTTCGGTAGCGCCAGTCGCTTCCATGTGCTCTTCGGCCAGCCGCGCATCCCGCTCCACGAATTCCTGTACGAACTGGGTTACCCGCTCTTCCTGCATCTTCACCGCATCCCAGATGGGCGGGTAGGACTTAAACAGAGCCATGATGCCCGGGGCACCAGCCTGATCCCGAATCCCGCAGTAGAAGGTGTAGCCGTCCATGCGGGAGGCAATGAGCCACTCCGCAAAGTCGACCCCGTCCTTTTCGGGGTTATTGAGGTGGGAAAGAAGAGGGTCTTTGATGGTGTCAAGGAACTTGAAGTACTCGTTCATGCTCTGGGTCTCCTGTTGCTGTTGCTGCTGTTGTTCGGGGGTTTGGCCAGGGTTGGCCATCGGTTGGGTGGGGGGAGGGGGGACCGGCTGTCCGACTCCACTCTTGGCGACGGCCATATTGTGGAGAGAACTGGCGACGATCCCGCCCAGCATAGTGAGGCCCTGCAGGATCAACGGGATGTGGTCGGTCCATGAACCGCTCCCCTTACTCCCGCCACCTTCTTCGTCATCGCCGGAGAAGAGGGCTTTCATCTCTTTGTAGTCCGCAATCTGTTCCCGCAGGCTGCTAACGGGGTTAGCCGGGGGGATGGCTGTCTGGATCAGGTTGCCTGTCACCGGGTCCACGACGGCCCGTCCGGTCGACACGGTGAGCATTTTGATTTGCTCCCGGAGCATCTCCATCTGCTGATTACTCATCTCGGCCCGTAGTGCGGCCATCTCAGCGCTCCGGGTTTGCTCCTGGACCATCATCCGCTCCAGGAACGGGGACAGGGTCTCCATGGGATTGGGTGCCGCCGGGGGACGCATCCGTTCCGCCGCCGCCAGGATCATTTCCACCTGCTCGGAAGGCTTACCCAGGTTGTTCCGAATCATCTCGATGGTCTGTTTGGCGGTATCCGCCATCAGCTTGACCGACTCGTCCTGGGCACTGGAAGGCCTACGTTCCGGCTCCACAGGTTTATCGTTGGTCATGGTCAGGATGCGGTTCATCAGCCGCTCATTCTGGCCCGTGACCTGCTCTACAATGCTGGCTGCTGCCATCTCTTCCTCCCTCTGTCTGAGTTCTTCAAGGGACGGACCCTTGGTTTCTGGTTCGTCGCCAGGGAGGATGATCCCCCGCGTCCGTAGTTGTGCGATGTAGTGTTTGTTAGCCGGGTCATCCTTGACGATGGTCCCGGGGTCCTCAATAATGGGCGGGTAGTCGGGATTTCGAATGCCATCAACCAAGCACATGCCAATCGTGCCCTTCTTGGTCACGGTGTCATTGATCCGGATGGTGTAGTCCCCCGAACCCCAGATCTTGACAAGGTGTTCGACGCTGGTGATGCAATCCATCCCTCCCCGCTTGTCGATGTACTTGGGGTCCTGGGTCGGGGCCAGTGGATCCGGGTTGCGGTTCTTCAGGTCAATGACCGGCCACCGCCGGTACACGTACACGAGCAGCCTATCCTTTACCCAGTCCGGCTGCTTCTCCCACCACCGGAAAAAATCACTGGGCCGTCTCCCTGGTGTTGCCCCTGACTTGTAGTTAAAGTGGGGCATTTCGGGCGTCCGCTGTCCGCTATTGGCCTGCCGCTCGTTGATGGGTTCCACCTTGGGCTTGGGGGGCCTGCCGCGCCCGCGTTTGGCTTCCCCTGCCGCTACAGGGTCTGGTGGGGCATCGTCGTCGTCCTGCTCCGTCCTGGAGTTAGATTCGGGGTCGGCTAGGGACGGGTCGGATTCCAGGAGGGTTTGCCGTTCTTCGTAGTCCAGATCCCCGATGCCCGGGCTAGAGGGTGAGTAATCATTGCCGGAATCCTCGGGTGAGTCGGACAGTTCGGGTTCTCCATCAGGGTCCTCCACGTTGGCAAACCCGCTCGACATCCCCATCTGGCCTTTGATGGTGGTGGGATCCTCGACTTCGACCGCGAAACGGGGGGAAGGAGACGGGGACTTGGGGGGCGGCTTCTTTTTGACTGGTTTCACCAGCACTTTTTTCATTCTTTTCGCCTCTCGGTAGTTTGGGAAGTGGGGTGATGGTTGATTTTCCGCCCCGGTTCCTCCTCCATCCTACCCCAATCCTGACCCGTACCCGGGTATTAAACGGGTTTTCCCGTACCCGACGTACTCCCTATATCTATTACTACATTCCATATTGCGGGGCCCATTTAATCCGTTGCATCCTACCCCTGCATGGCGCACAGCCTCCCCACAGATTCAGGATTCCTCGACCACCCGGTGTACGGCCCCGTCCGTTTCACGGTTGAGCCCCTGTCCCTGGACCCCGATACGCAGATTGCCCAGACCATCGAGCGCATGCACACTCTGGTTCGGGAAGACGCGACGTCCCCGGTGATCCAGCGGGAGATGCGGGAGATTCAGGCGAGGGTGCGGGAGACGGGCCAGTCCTATGTGGAAGGGGTGTTCCAGTGGGTGAAGGGTCGGCTGAAGTTCCAGAAAGATGAAGTGAACGCGGGCCCGGTGTGGAGCATGGGGGCCCTGGGGAGTGATGGGGTGATTGCGGAGAGTCTGGTTCGGCCGGTGGATATGGCCAACTTGCCGGAAGGGCGGAAGGTAGGGGATTGTGATGATTACTCCATGTATACGGCGAGTCTGCTCCAAGCTGCGGGGATCCCGTGGAAGTTTGCAACGGTGGCGGCGAACGCGCAGGACCCGGAAGTGTACAGCCATGTATATGTCGTGGCTTACCCGGAAGGTGCGCGGGTGCCTCTGGATACGAGCCATGGTCCTCGACCCGGGTGGGAAGCGCCAAACCCGTTTCGGAAAGCGGAATGGGGTGCGAGTTGGGGAATTAGTGAGTGGCTGCTTGCGGGAACTGTCGCGCTGGTAGCTGCCATGGGGTTGACGCCGAGAAAGTGGAAGAGGAGCTAGGAGAGTTATGTTTGCTGTCGCGATGCCGAATTACCAAGTCCCCGGAGTACCTCCGCTGGATGTGCAGGAGAGGGGCCAGGGGATGGGGGGCGGGATGGGAAGCCTGGGGGACTGGAGCGATGTACTCCAAAACATCACTGAAGGATTTGGCAAGGCCGGGGCCCAGGTGGTGGCCAATCGGTACGGTGCTCCTCAGCTACCCCGGGGTGGAACCTACGTGCGGAACGCGGACGGAAGTATTCGATCCACCAACCAGAGCCCAACTGCCTTCCTCGACGCCACCTTGAACACGAACGCCACCGGTACCAACACGACTACGATGTTGCTAATTGGCGGGGTGCTGGTGGTGGGATTGGTGTTGTTGAAGGGAAGACGGTAGAAGGATAGAGAAATCATGCCAACCAAACAGATTATTGACCAGATTCGCATGGGTGACCGGGTCACCTTCATCGACGATTGGGGAACCACGCGCACCGGCAAGGCTGTCATGTACGGCCCCGGTGGCTGGGTATTGAACATGGGTGGGGCCCATGGGACTCCGAAGGTGGTTGCAGAGGAGGACATCACGAAGGTGGTGAGACCGCAGGGGTCGAAGAGCACGCTGGGGACGGCTCGGCTGTCAGGTGTGCGGAATACCGGACAGTTCTTGCCTAACTGGGTTTGGGCTGGCGAGAAGGGAAAGAAGAACCCCGATGAGATGACGACGACCGGCGGCGGCAGGCAAGAGCAGACGCGGTACTTCAAATCCCCTGCCTTCCTTAAAGGACTCTACGGCAAGCCTGGAGCCCTCATCCTCCAAGTCGACATGTCACGACCCACGTCCCCCATCAAATTCAGTTACGGTGGCGGTACTTTCAGTTCTACGCCGTTCACAGCGGTTGAAGTTGACCAGGATTGGGATACCGCGTTCAAAGTTGTGATTGATTGGCTGGCGACCGCGCACCGGGTGTACATGAAGAACCCTGTGGGCCGGTCCAAGAACATTGCTGGGTTTCGGGATGCCATGGGCATCTTCCACCCCATCCGCTCCGGGGTGCGGCAGTCCTACTCGAGCAAGCTGCAGCGGTCAGTCCAGCGCAAGGATGTGACCCCATACGTGGAAGGCACGAAGGCGAAGAAGCGTAAGCCTGCGAAGAAGTCCGCTGCCAAGAAGCGCAAGTAGTTTCTGCTCTCCATGCCCTTGCCCAACACCAGTACGACGCGCACCTCCCCGGCAATGCCCGGGGTAATCATGGGCACCACTACGACCTTGCGCCAGTACCAGCAGTCCCGCCAGCAACCCGCCGCACCCCCCGCTCCGCGCCCCGTATTTGCCCGCCCTGCAATGGCTCCGGCCTCACCCGCCGTGGCCCCCGTCATTCCTGGCTGGGCTGTGGGTTACGGAATCCCCAACGCGGTGGTGCCAGGTGAAAAAAGCCGACCGTACGATTCGAACACCTACTTGAACTCTCCGGACCAAAAGGTCAAGTATACGACCGGCCCCATAAGGGGAGTGAGTGGCCTGGGGAGCCTGGGCGAGATCTCCACCGAGTTCAAGAAAATCATCACAAGCGCCCCGTCCATCGCAGGAGGAGCCGTGACTGCTATCGGCACGTCGGCGGCGGCTGCTGGTTCCTCGTCTTGGGCCACCGCCGCGATCCCTTTCGTCGGTCCCGTGGTTGCTGGCGTCACAATTGCCCTGACCCTGTGGCTGAACCGGAAAGGCCCGAAGCAGAAGGTAGCCACCACCAAGATCGTCGAAGAGATCGAGCCTCTGCTCAAAGAGAACGTCCAAGGTTATCTGGCCGGCCCCCGAACCCGTGACTCCCAGGCCCAGGCGTTGAACAACTTTGATGGGGCGTGGCAGTGGGTTCTCGAGAACTGCGGCCAGCCCTCCATGGGCAACCCCGGCAAGGCCTGCATTACAGATCGGCAAGCTGGAGCTTGCAAGTGGCAGGACAACGGACAGTGCTGGAACTGGTTCATTGGATACCGCGACCCCATCGCCAACGACCCCGGCGTGAAGCCGAATCCGGCCCCGGGTGCGGATGCGACCACGGGTAACATTGAACTCCCTGGCGGGATCTCCCTGCCGGGTATGGTGAGTGGAATCCCCACGGTTTATATCGGCGCAGGGATCGGGCTGTTGCTGCTCTTGACCATGGTAGGAGGGGATTCGTAATATGGTGCTATCAACAAACAGACGCGGACTTGCCGGAGTCAATGAAGACGCTTCCGCCCGCCTCGCCGCCGCCGGTATCCGCGCCACTTGCAAGTTCGTACCCTACTCCGGCCCCTTCGGTGGGGGCACCAACGTGTGCGACATCGAGGACGATGGAACCGGCGTGGGCTTTGAGTACGGGTCGGAACAAATCCTGCTTCCAGGCGGGGTCGAGCGCCTCCGGAATGACATCGTAGTTCGCGCCAAGTCCATCACCACCGGCCAGACCGAGCAAGCCAAGATCCAGGCCATGATCGCCAGCGGTGAGTACCAGCGTCTGGCGGTGGAGAACCGCGCACGGCTTTGCCTCACGGAGCCCTGGACCTGTCCTTCCGTTACCGCGCCCCGGATCACAACTCCGGCACCGGCCCCGACCGCTCCGGCTCCCTCGGCCCAGAACACGGCTTCCCAACAGACGGGTAACCCGAACCAATCCGTACCACCCCGCGCCCAGCCCGGGGAGATTACGACCCGGCCACCGGCTCCCGCAACCCGTCCCCCGGCTCCCGCAACCGGGCCCCCGGCTCCCGCAACCGGGCCCACCTCTTCCAGTATTCCCGGAATTGCCGACATCGGCAGCAACAGCTTCTTGACCGTCGCGGCCCTGGCTGCGGTGGCCCTCATCTTCTTGTCAGGAAAAAAGTAACCATGCCAACCATCGACGCCGAATATTGTGAAGCGGTAATGTGCGGGGGGATCACCCAGGCCGAAGCCGGGATCGCCAATCTTTATGAGTGCGCCCGTATGGGTTACACCGGAGCCCGTCCCTGTACCGATGACTCGTGCCGGTTCTTCACCGAAGCTATGGAAGAGCGTGGCAACGGCTGCGGCACACCCATTCCTCCTGCTCCCGTTATGCCGTGGGCCCCGCCTCTATCCATGGATGATGACGGCCTGGAGGACCCGGCGGCACCGCCCCCGCAACTCCCCGCCATCACCCCCTACAACCTCGTGCCGCCGCTGCCGTCGATCACTGCCCCGGTGAATTTTGGGCCTTCCAGTAACCCGGTGTCGACCGATACGTCGGCCTGCCAGTTCTCGATCTGGATTGACCAGAACCCGGTGATGGCATTGATCGCCCTGGCTGGACTGGCCCTGCTCGTGAATCGCAAGTAACAAGGGAAAGGAAAAGGAGATACCCCATGGAAAAGCAAGACATCATCAAATACGTGGCCATCGCCGCCGGGGCCTACCTGATTTACACCTTTGTGCGTGACCAGGGGTATCTGGACGGGTTGTTCGGCGCGAAGACTGCCGCGCCGGGTAAGGGGGCAACTCCTCCGGTAACTGGGGCCACCCCTCCGGCGGCTACTCCCCCGGCGGCGAACCCTCCTACCGCCCCGCCTCCTACCGCCCCGCCTCCTACCGCCCCGCCTCCTACCGCCCCGACCGGCACCACTTACACCGGCAACTTGGGCCAGCGTCTGTCGACCTTGTTGGGACCGGGCCGGAAGCAACTCACTGCCGACGCCTGGAACTACTACACGACCGTGGTGACCGGCGTGAAGCAGACCGCCGACCTATTCGATCCTGACAACCGGGATGCTCTCATGAGCATGTCCGAATACTTCACGCGCCGCACCGCTGCCGGTCTGGACAATGAAACCACTTTCGGGATGTCCGGCTACTCCGGCTACTCCGGCGGCATGGGCGACATGGGCAACTACAGCCCGTGGCTCACCTAGGAATAAGGAAACAGGAGAACCCACATGTACTGCATCGGATGGAAGCCCAAAGCGAACTGCACCAAAGAAGTTGAACTCCCCAACGGGGGGAGCGCCTGCCCCTCGGTTAAGTGGTTCTGGCTAACTGCGGCCAGCGTTCTCGTATTTGCCGCCATGGGCAAGGGGAAGCGGTAGTCATGCAAGTCCACCTGGGCGAGGTCGACGATTACGGAGTGGAAAGTTCCACAGAGGATTTCTGGGACCAAGATATCGTGTGGACTACCCCTACCACGACGGGTAACTCGTCCCCCACGTTCGATCCCACCAAGTGCAACCCTAACGCCTCTTACGTCTCGGGCACTCCGTGCGCTCTCTTCCAGGCGGGAGTGGATGCGGGTCAGATCCTGCTCCAGGCCCAACAACGGAGAGCCGCTGGCACTGCCGGTCACCCCAAGACCGAAGCCCAATGGATCAAGGGTGTGCCCAACATTGCCGTCATTGTAGCCGGTGCCGCCGTCGCCATATTCGCCTTGAAACGATAACCCATCAACCCTGTATGACCGCCTATACCACAACTCGAAAGCCCGCCGCCACTGTTGGCCGCGCCGACGTGGTAGCTTCGCGTCTGCTCGAGAAGGCGGCGTCGACTCACCGTGACCCGCTGGTCCGTTCCCTGGCCCCGTTGGCGGTCCCCTTCATTGCCGCGCAGTTTTCCTCGGTCCTTGGCCCTGGCACCTTCTTGGGATCCTTGGCCCAGACCGCTGTCAAAGGGTTCCAGGAACATCTCGAGTCCCAGCAGCAGGCTCTCGAAGCCCAGGCCCGCGCCGAAGATGAGGCCAAGCGCCGCGCCACCTTCGGGACCATGGCCGACCCGTTCCAGTTCGTGAACTGTAAGCCCATGCCGGATCCTCACGCCAACACCGGGAACATGGCCGGTGGCCGGGGTCGCCGCCGGGTGAAGCCCCTGAACCAGAAGGGCAAACCCAAGCAGGACTTCTCGTCCGACTACATTGATGTCCAAGCGGAGGTGGTAGCGTAATGCTTCTCAACACGGCAAAAGTTTATGGCGGTGGCGGTTCCAACCCGGCAGGCCTGTCCGGTATCTCCGGCTGTGGCTGTGGTCCGGCCAAATCCACAGTGCGCCCCACGCGCCTGCCCGGGATGGCGGGAATGGGGAATGTTCTCGACGGGGCCACCTCCATGGCAGCGGATCGGTTGCGGTCGGCGGTGGAAAGTCTAGGTGCCGACGTCCAGAAGTGTGACAAACGGTTCTACGCCTATGCGGGGATCCTGCCGGTGCTCAACCCGTTCTACTACTCGGACAGGTGCGCCAATTACCGTCGGGAACTGGATAACGTGAACGCCCGCTTGGCTGGACGTGCTTCCGCCGGGGCTGCCCCGGGCCTGAGCCTACCTCCCGGCCCCGCCAGCCCCAACCCCCTCGACAACACCCCTAACCAGGACGACCTGCAGACTGCCACGAACCAGAAGACCGCTGACTGGCTCCGGAACTACTTCGCCAACATCAATGTGCCGGATCCTGAAACGGCTGGCGGCACCGGGGGCGACCCTGACGAGAAGCGACCCGGGGACATCTCCATGTGGGTATGGGTCGGGATTGCAGGCATCGGGCTCCTGGCCCTCGGCAACAAACGATAACGAATTCGAAGTAAAGGATACCACCATGGCTTACACCTCCACTCATCCCGCTCCCGGCCTAGGCCAAATGCTCCCCGGCTGGTTTGCCGTGCCGCAAAACCCGATGGCCGGGGCCTCCCCCCGCTACCAGCCTTCCATGGGCGAGATCGTGGGTGCCAGCTTCGTGGTTCCCCAGAACCCCCTCGTCCGCGCCATGACTCAGGGCGTGATGCCCGACCAGGGCAAGGGGCTCATGGGCACTGGCCTCTCCCACAGCGACTGCGGATGCGGGTGTGGCGGGAGCGGCGGCTGCGGTAAGGGCATGGGGTCTCTCACCGACGACATCTCCGGTTACTTCGAGCAGGCCAAGGCCTTCGCCACCGATGGCGGGACTGGCACCCTGGTGACCGTGGCCGTGGTGGGGTTGCTTCTCTGGTCCACCATGGGCGGGTCGGCTTACAAGGACCGCGCCGCCGCTCTCCGCGCCGAGTACAGTATGAAGGCCCGCCAGTTGAAGTCTTCCTACCCGTCCATCGCCGGTCGCGCCCGTCGCGCTTCGAAGCGTCTGGCCGCTGCGTTTTAGGAGTTACTAATCCCCCATGACTCGCACCACTCACATCCTTCTCCAGGCCATTATCCAGGCTGGTCAGGCCTTTGTGTCCTACCCGGGTCTGCAACTGTCGACCGAGACCATGGCGCTCCTCCATGCGGTCCTGGGCGGGATGACGATGGTGGTGGCGAGTCTCTCCCAAACCTATAACACGGACGGGACTCCCCAAACTGTGCCGTTCGTGCCCCCTGCGGGCACCAGCGGGGTCAAGACCTCCACCACCTCCACTACCACGACCATTAAGCCCGATCCCCGGGGAGGTGAGCGTGACTAAACGAATGCTCCACGTTACCAACCCGCGTGCCTCGCGCCTGGACCTGCAACCCGGTATTCGGATCCTGACCCATCCCATCAAACTGGACACCCGCGAAGTCGGAGCCCTGGCCGAACTCAACCGCCGGTTCCGTAGCGGGGACATCCAAGTCTACTCCGGCACCACCCGTGACAAGGTCGCCTACGTGGTCGGGGACAAGCAACTCTCCACAGGAGTCGAGTTTGTCCTGTGCCTGGACCGGAGAACGAACCTCTATCTTGCCGCTCCGTCAGAGTGGGTTTTAGCCGTCACCACCATGACAGGAATGGCAATTGATGCCGGGAACATTCCAGAGCCGCCGGAGGACATTGCGCCTCCGCCCATGTACAAGAAGTCCGCGTTTCGCAACCCCCTTCGGAGAGCCTCTTAATGCCACCCACCAACCAATACGGATTCCAGGAAGT
>JBBAQX010000097.1:0-10376 GCA_040400085.1 Lysinibacter sp.
CCTCGCAAACTGGCACAAAGATCACCAACTAGGGTGTCTAATGCCCGCCAAACGACAACGGACAGAACTTTTTCGACCGATCGTGGGGTGGGGAAATTTTTAAAAGTTAGCCCTGGCGCTAGGGGTGCTTTTTGAAGCCTTATTCTATAAGGGATTCCCGGAGAAATTGTATAGTATATAGGAGAAGTTTTAGGAGAGTGTGATGGATCTGACGCCCGCCCAGGCCGGTCTAGTCGGCTACATGACCCGGAACCCATTCTACGCACCCGGAGCAGGCGAGGACCAACTCACCCGCCAGAAGCGAATGAGGGTCCGCGCAAAAGCTCTCGAGGCCCTGGCGGACTTACTCCTGCAGACCCGGCGCGGACGTGGACGGAAACCCTCGGTGCAGTATCCGGCACTCACGAGTCGCCAGCTCGCCGAGCGCACCCGCAGCGAGTGTGGATTTGAAATAGAGCACCTGGCGGCCCAGCCAACCAGCAGCGGGGTGCTGCGGGCGTGAACTGGGGGCGTCTAATTGGCTCGCAAACCAGAGACGAAGGCCCTATCAAGGCAGCAACGAGCATTCGCTGACGCATTCGTAAGGACCGGGAACGCCACCAAATCTGCCAGAGAGGCAGGATATCAAAACCCCGGAGACTCGGGATGGAAGCTCCGGAGGCTCCCCGAGTATAAGCACGTGCAGGACTACATCAGCGCCGCCTGTGCTGACCACCTCGCGATGATTAAGCGGGAAGTCCCCGATAGCCTCCGGCTCCTGATGAGGAGCCGAGACTTTGACCCCGGGCGACTGAAGGACGAAAGCGGGAAGTTCAAATCCTGGGACGAGCTGGACGAAGAGTGCCGGCAGTGCATCACGGAATATTCTGAAAAGGAGTATGAGGGCGGGTTCTCCGTCCGCATCAAGTGGAAAAACGGCGACCTGGCCGCCGCCAAGATCATCGAGTGGGCTCTCAAGCACTCGGATAACTCGCCCAAGGTGAGCGAGGCTGAGATTGACGCCGACCTCAAGGAGCGTATGTCCAAGCTGCGTGAACAGTTCTTCCCTGATGAGTCCGCGCCAGACATCGCGCCAGACAAAACTGAACCCGAGGAGTAAGTGGGTCACAGCATCGACAACCGGGCTAGCGAATCGCTGGCTCAGCGTTGCGCTGCAGACCCGGAACTCTTTAAGGCTCATTTTGGCGTAGACTTTGCAGACCTCGACCGGGATGCCAAGGAGCGTCTGCAGTATGACTGGGAATTCTGGGGTAGGCGCAAGCAGCAACTCAACACGCTGTGGGCCTGGACCACCTGGGTCATCCTGGCCGGCCGCGGTTTCGGTAAGACCCGCCTCGGGGCGGAGGCGGTAAGACGGGCCGTCGAGGTCCACGGTTGCAGACGAATCGCCCTGGTGGCCCGCACCTCGGCGGACTGCACCCGGGTGATGATTTGCGGCACGGGCGGAATTATATCGGTCTGCCCGCCCTGGAATCGTCCAGTATTCGAGCGGTCGAAGTGCCAATTGACCTGGCCCAACGGGGCAATCGCAACCTACTACACGGCCGACAAGCCCGACTCGCTACGCGGCCCCGAGCACGATTTCGCGTGGTGTGACGAAATCGCGACCTGGCGCTACCTGGAAGAAGCATACGACAACCTGCAGATGGGCCTGCGCATCGCCTCGGGCCTGTGCAGGACGATCGTCACCACGACCCCGCGACGAATAGCGTTCCTGAAGAGACTCATTGAGTCAGACTCGACCCTACTCACGAAGGGGAGCACGTTCGAGAATATCGCCAACCTGCACCCGAACATCCGGGCGAACCTGTTGAGGATCAAGGGCACCTCCAAGGAGCGCCAGGAGCTCTACGGGGACCTGGTGGGCGACATTGACGGAGCGCTTTGGACGCAGGAAGTCCTGGATGAGCACCGTCACAAGTATTACGACAAGGCCGGCAATCCACAGCCGGTGCCCAACCTGCGCAAGGTGGTCTGTGGGGTCGACCCTGCGACGACCTGCAGCAAGGACGCCGACGATACGGGGATCGTTGTTGCCGGCCTGGCGCACAACGGCAGAACCTATGTCCTAGGGGACTACACCCAATCGAACAAGGCCAAGGGTGCGACCTCCGACAAATGGGCCGTCGAGATCGTCCGGGTCTGCCTGCTGCACAAAGTCAACGAACTGGTGGTGGAGACCAACGCCGGGGGCGACCTGATAGCCGCGACGATTCGCAATGCCTTCAAGGCCTCCGGGAGGACTCCGCATCTGCCAAGGATCGTGGAGTTACGGTCAACCCAGGACAAGAGCACCCGGGCCGAGCCGGTGCAGGCTCTGTATCAAATAGGAATGGTCTCTCACGTCGGGAGGCTGTCAGCCCTGGAGGACGAGATGACCTCCTGGGTCCCGGCGGAGACAAAGAAGAGTCCAAACCGGATTGACGCCCTGGTCTTCGCGGTCAACGGACTCAACCCGAATTCAGGCGGAAAATCGGCGGCAGCGCCGGCAAGCCCCGCCTACGACTACGCGGCAGTGACGGTGCCGAAACTTAGATGAGGAGACGGAAAACTTATGGCCAGTTCCGCCTCCTGGATACCTGAATTACAGACTGACGGCGGAAGCTCTAAGCCCAATCCTTACCGGGAAGCAGCGCTGAACCCATACGGTGGCCTGCACGGGTCCCTGGGAATGTCGGGCGTGAACTACCCCAAAGACCCGAAGTATCCCCTCCGAGGGACGGTCAACAACGAATTCTGGCACCTGACTCGGTCGGGACTCAACTATTACCTCAACCCGGACTCGATCGGGACTAGCATCTACGAGGAGATGTATACCTCCGACGAGACGTGCCGAAGCGCGATGCAGTTCCTCGTACTCGCCACGCTGGCGAAGTTCGGGCCCTTCATTCATTCGGATCGGGTCATCCAGGACAAAGTCAATGGTTGGCTGGCCAACATGCAGACCCCTTGGGTGCGAGCTCTGAAGGAAATCCTGACGGCCACGTGGGCCGGCCACTCAACGACCGAGATTATTGTCGACTACGACGGGGAACACGTCGTCCCCAGGCAGCTCCAGACCTTGCACCCGAGCACAATCAGCTATGACCTTCACCTCGACGGACCGCTGAAGAACAACCTCAAGGCGGCCCGCCAGTGGCGATTTGGGAGCTACTCGTCCTACCTACCGGCCGAGAAGATTATCGTTTTCAGCCAGGACATGACCTTCGGCAACGTCTACGGCCAAAGTCGGCTGCGTGCCAGCTGGCGAAGCTGGTTCCTTAAGACGAAAATGCTCTCGTCTTGGGCCGTCGTGTTGGACCGATACGGAAGTCCTCACGCGGTGGCCACCGTGGCTAACCCGGAGGAAATGGTCTACGACCCGACAACCGGCCGCGAGTATCCCATTATGGACTTCGTGACGAGGATGCTCGACCAACTGGCATCCAGCGGTTCCATTGCGGTCTCAGAGAACATCAAAATCGAGCTACACCAGGCCAAGCAAGCCGTGGGAGCCGACTTCGGGAACTTTATCGACTACCTGGACAAGATGATCTACCGCGGGGCCCTCATCCCGAGCCTGGTGGGCGACCACGGGAGCAACGGGAGCTACGCTCTTGGCTCCAAACACTACGACTTGTTCGTGCTGATGCTCGAAGAGCAGGCCCAGCAGTTGAGCGAGGTGGTCATTGACCAGTTCATCAAGCGAATCATCATCGCCAACTGGGGGCCCCAGGACGATTATGGACGATTTTCGGTTGAGGACTTCCAACAGGATGACGAAAAACTCCTGGCCGAGGCCTTCTCGGCCATGGTGGATACGGGCATTGTCAAGCCTGGCATCGCCGAAGACCTCAACGCGATGCGAGATCGCCTCGGTTTTGCGCCTCTAACTCAGGAGCAAATCGACTCTCAACCTCAAGTTTTACCCAATCCTGGCAAGAAATTGCCCAAGGAAGAAGCCGATGTGAAGGTTCCGCCCGCCGAGAACCCTGAAAAAGACAAGCCCGCCCCGGCTCAGGCCCGGTCAGTCCTCTCTCGGCCCTACAGGGGCACACTTCTTCGACGACCCAGATATTCTCAGCAACTCAGTCTGTTCTAAGGAGTCCCTATGGCCACAAAAGTCGTGCACTTTAGCTTACCCAGGTCGGTCCTGACCTTCGATGAGTCTGATCCGGTCAAAGTCGCCCCCAATGGCGTGCAATATATGGACGTTCGCGCCCTGGGATTTTACGCCGGGGAGCACAAGGGTTTCGTCTACAGCCAGGACCACATCAAGCAGCTGGAAGACTCGTTTTCTGCCCCGTCGGAAGAGCTTTTTGGCCAAATCCCCCTGATGTGTGACCATTCTTACAGCAATCGGGATAAGGTTGGCCACCTCCGGGCAGTCCGAACGGTGGGCAGCAATAGCGAGATTATCGCGCGAGTCGTGGGCGAGGACGCCATCAAGGCGGTCAAAGAGGGCAAATTCCGCACCTTATCGGCCGGGATCGCGATGTCTTACGACCCGGATGATGACCCTGAGGACCCGGAAGAGGACGACGAGGATGAGGATACCGACCCGTTCTCTGAATCGGGCGATGAAGAGTCCGAAGAGGACATGTCCTGGGCCGATTACTGCAAGAGTTTCAAAGTTGCCTATGACCATATGGCTTTCACCCCGTTTCCGGCGCTGCCGGATTGCAAAACCTACAAAAGGAGCGCCAAGACAATGTCGGACGTCAAGAAACTAGCCAAAGAAAAGACCATGGAGGAACTCCGCCTCCACGCGGCCACCCTGGAGGCCGACCTGGCCGCCGAAAAGGCCGCCCGCCAGAAAGCGGAAACTGAGAAGAGCCAGATCGAGGCTCAATCGGCGGCCGAGAAGGCGGCCATCGAGCGTAAATTCGCGAGCGAGCAGAAGGCCGAGGCCCTTGTCCGCGAGGGCAAGATCAGTCCGGCCCAAAAGCCCTTCATCGCTGCATTTATGGCAAGCCTGGACGACGAGCAGCTTGCTATCTACGAGCAAAGCATGGCCGTGGCCCCCAAGGTCGTGCTCTACGGGGTCGATGGTTGCGCTGACACCCGACGCCCTGAGGAGCAAAACCCTCTCGCCGCCAACGACCAACAGAGCGCAGCTAACGCCAAGAGCCGAGCACGTGAGTTATTGATTAAATACTCTCAAGCCGGCTCTCACGCCACTCAGCGCGAGAGAATCCTGTCTCAGGAGTCGGATCAGTATGCCAAGGATGTCCTCCGGGGCTCGAAATGACCCCCGAGGAAGCCCTCTCGGCAGCGCTGAGAACTGCATCCGCAATGAATGCGGACAACCGCATACGACGCAAAATCAGGCAAGAGGTGCTGACGCAGGTATCGGAGCCCAACGAGATCCACACGATGGAGGCCCGGCTCTTCAGGGAGCAAGCATCAGTGCTGGGGGACCCTCGGAAGCTCTCAGGAGACTTCAATCAGGCCCTCCAGGACCTGCAGGCAGCCATCCTTGCCCAAGCGGAGACGGAAACGGCTCCATCACAGAAAGGAAGTAAGAAATCATGAGTCTACCCGTCGTTGTTGATTACATCCCGCAGGCCAGTCCCGTCGTAACGGAAGAGGGCAGCGTCAAGAAGTCCGTCACTGTTGGGGCCGGGCAAGTCCTTGTCCGGGGCACAGTGATGGCCCAAAAAACCGTAGGCGGTCAGTTTTTCCCCTACTCTCACGCTGCCGCCGATGGAACCCAGTATGCCGTCGGGGTGCTGGCCCAGAACGTAGACACGACTAACAACGGAAACGTGGCCACCTCTGCGTCCATGTATGTCCGTGGAACCTTCTGGTATAGCAAACTGACCGGAACCGACAGCTACTTCGTGGGCCTATTCTCCTCGATGCAGCAGCAACAGGTTAGCAAGCTCGACATTCTTTGCTGGTAGCCCGGCAAGCATAGCCAAACCCGAAAGGGCCCCGAGGGGTCCTTTTTTATTCGAGAAAGGACTTAAGAAAAATGGCTTTCGGATACACCATGCCCAGCGTGCAGGGCTCCCCGGCTCCTCTAGAACTACAGGAGGTCTTCTACGAGTGGTCCCCCAACGTGGACGAATACCTCTTTTGCCAAATGTTTCCAGGGCGAGAATACAAGACCCCGTCGATCAACTTCGATCTGGCGGGCTCCCCGGAAGGCGCTCTCAATGATGGCTTTCTTGACTCGACTCCTGCGCCTCAACCGGGTCGCAAGCGCCGAATCATCAGTCTGACTCCTCTCTACAAGGACCGACTCGAGGAATTGCACCCCTCGGACGCAGTCAACCAGCGTGCTCTAGGTGCCCTCGATGAGATCGACCCTGAGCAGGCCGCGACCCTCGTCGCCGAGGAGTGCGCTATCGCGACCTGGACCCAGCGCGAGCTGGATACGATTGCAGCCCTCAGCGGTAGCCTGACCCCCAGTCTCTTTGGCGGGAGCGGTGCCCCTTACTCTTACGGGGTGCAGACCTGGAACCCGACGTCGTCTGCGGGTGGCGGTGGATACCTGTGGAGCAACCTCACTCAGGCCAACCCGATCGCCGACATCATCGGCATGGCTCTCTTGCTGCGCGGTGAGGGCTACGAGCCGCACCTGTTCTACAACGCTCGTGTTGGCGGATACCTCGCGCAAAACGCAGCTATCGTCAACCTGGCCAAGCAGAGCGGATTCGCGGACATGATTGGACCTGGTGGAGCGGTTGGGCAGATCATGAGCAACCAGGGTGTTGCTAGCCTGCTCAAGAGCTTCACCGGGATCGAGGGTGCCACGTGCTATGACCAGGGTTACAAGACCCTCAATCGCACCACCGGAGCCTATACCTTCCTGCCGTTCATTGCCGATACCCAATGCCTGATGATTGGCAAGGCCCCTCGCAACCAGACCCGTGGATGGTTCGGTTTTGCTCCCACCCCGAACAAGGGTGGACTGATGACTCCCCAGGCTGGACCGTGGCTCCGTCAGTTTGACCAGTCCAGCATTAAGCCCAACGGTGGACTGCAAATCTACGCTGGCTACTACGGTATCCCGGCGCTTCCGTTCCCGAAGCTGATTATCAACGGCACGGTGGCCTAGTGGCCTACTGCCTCGATTCCGACGTCCTGGCCCGCGCTCCGGCGGTGGCGGCCGCTCCCCAGGCTACGGCCCAGGTTGAGGCTGCCATTGTCGCGGCGCAGGCCAGGATTGACGGGAGGCTCCAGAGCAAGTTCAGCGTCCCCTTCGGTGACCCGGTGCCTGCGATGGTCAAAACCGTTGCCATAGACCTTGCGGCGGCCAGGGCGATCATGTCGACCTTCTCCGGGTCGGAGCATTCGGAGATTATTGCCTTCGCCAAGAACTTGCAAGACAACGCCATGAAGGACTTGGACGACATCGTTTCGGGTGCCCTCAAACTGAGCGACGTCACCACCACCGAGGTGATATCGAGCCGGGTTCCCCAGATTCACATCACGAGCGTGCCGTCGAGCCAGATCAGGTGCCTCGACATGCTTGGCCACCACGGTCCTAAGATGCCCGACAATCACTGGGTCAGGACCAATCAGCAAGGATGGTAGCCGTCAACAACTACGGGACCGGGTTCCCGCGGATCCCTGGCGTCTACACCGACACGATTACCGCCCGTGTCTCCCATGGGAGACAAACCGACCCAACGAATCTATCGGAGGCCACCATGGACAACCAGGAACCCGGACCGTGGACAGCGGCGGCCGTCGGAGCTTGCGTCATCGCGGCGCTGCGCTACTTTATCGACCTGCTCAAGTCACGCGAGAGCCGCATCACAAGCCTGGAGACTCGCCAGGAGAAGGCTCTTTCGGACATCGAGGCTCTGCGTGAGGATTTGCGCAAAGGGATTGAAGAGAGATCCAATCTCCAACACGAGCTACAGCAGACCCGGGAGGCCCTGGCCAATTGCCAGGCAGCCCTGGCCCGCTCTCAAGCAGAGAGCGAGCAGCTCCGCCTGGCGCTGGCCGACTTCACCGCCCGCTACATTCCCAAGGGAGGGCCCATCAGTTGAATATTCCTCAAGAAGCTATCGACCTTATCAAACGCTTTGAGGGTTGTCGTCTCAAAGCCTATTCCGACCCTGTCGGCATCCCGACGATCGGCTATGGTCACACCTCCGGGGTGCATCTGGGGCAGACGATCACGGCCGAGCAGGCCGAGGCCTTCTTGCGTGAGGACCTCAAGGACTCCATGGACGCCGTGGCCCGGCTGGTGCAGGTGCAGCTCACTCCCAACCAGGCCGGGGCCCTGGTCTCGTTCGTGTTCAACTGTGGGACCGGGGCATTCTTCGCCTCGACCCTACTCAAGCTTGTCAACCGTCGGGATTGGACGGGCGCCGCAGCCGAGTTCGGCAAGTGGGTCCACGGCGGTAGTGTAAAGGTCCTGCCGGGCCTCGTCGACCGCCGCCAAGCAGAGCGCATTCTCTTCCTCAAGGGTCTCCCGGCGAAGGCATCTCGCGTGGTGGTCGTCCCGCAAATCCAGCACACCCCCGTATCATGCGGGCAGTGCTCTGTGGCCATGTGCCTGACGGCCATGGGCGCTGGGGCCTGGGATGACACCCGGGTCAACCGACTGCACGGCTTTGGCCTGATCGACGCCCTGCGCACCGAGGACCCCTGCCACGACTGGAGGGACCTGGGGAATCTCGACAAGCAGAAATGGACTGCTAAGGTTGCTCCGACCCTACGCGCCGGCTACCCTGTTATCGTCGGACTCAATGGCCCCGAGTTCTCCCCTTCGGGCCGAGGCCACATCGTGACCCTGGTCTCAGTCGACCAGGAGGTCGTCAAGTTTGCCGACCCCGCTACGGGCGGGTGGAAACTCACGACTGTAGGCCGCCTCCTGGACGCCCCGCCTCATCCTGATGGCAAGTTCGTGCTTGCTCCCAATCCGAAGCCGTGATCCAGGCCATCAAGGACGCTGCCCTGGCCTACGTGAGCTCACTTACCGGGCCCGGGGCGCTCTGCGAGGGTCTCACGGCCGTTACTGATTCCCAAGTGGCCACTCAGGCAACCGGGAACTCTCCGCTCTTTCAAATACTCTTCCGGGAAGAGTCAGTCCCCGACAACCTGCAGGGAATTGGCAGCGCAACCCACTTCGGCACTCAGATCGTCTTTTCGTGTCAGCTCAAGAGCACGGCCCCTGAACCCAAGGCCAGCCGTGACCTCTTTGCCCTTTGGTATCGGCGAGACGCTGCGACCCAAAACCTGCGTGGGCTCAAGATTGCCCTGCACCAGCTGATGGCCACCGGCCTGGCCGTCGGGCTCGACCAATTTCAAGTCGGTCTCTCGAGCTTCCGACCCGGTCATCCACACGACTCCTACACCTCGGTGTTCGAGTTTGACTTGGCCTTCCAACGGATGTTCAACGGCTAATTTCAACCGGGCCTCGGCCCAATCAAATCTAGGAGGCGAAGATGGCTTTCGTATTCGGCCAGGGTATCTCTGGCGACTTCTCTAAAACCAGCGTCGGGTTGGCACAAATGGTCCTGGGCGGCGTGGATGCCGGGTTCCTCAAGGAGGGCCTGAAGTGCATCTATGATATGCAGACTCTTGACTTCGAGGTTGGATGTCCCAACCAGTTCGCCGGCCGGACTGTCATTAAGTATTCTCAAGAGGTGCAGGCAAACTTTGCCGAGTTCAGTGCGAACACCATCGCGACGGCTCTCGGTGGCAATGCTGCATCACTCACCGACGTGGCGGCCGGGGCGATTGCCTGGCCTCCGACAGGAGGCTCTCACGTCATCAACTGGGTCACCTTGCCCGACGGTCGGATCGGCGTCCAACTGCAGGGCGGCAACATCACTCTCCCTGTCGTCAAGAGCCCTGATGGGTCGACGACGACCTACGTCAACAACACTGACTACCTGGTGGAGCCGGGAAGCTACGTTACCAACGGCCGAATCATTGTCATCCCGGGTAGTTCCCTGGCGACGGCCATCGCCGGCGGGGCCACTACCGGGTGGATCGGATACAGCTTCAATAACGGCGCATCCTTGCGCATCTACCCCGGCAAGATGTTCGCCTTCACCGCTCAGGACTGCATGATCAACCACGTGCGGCCGAACAACGGTAAGTTTGTGAAGCACTACATGCCGGCGATGATGGCAAAGGGGCGCGCCGAATTCGACTACGCCGAATCCAAATACATCTTGACTCCTGTCTCTCTCACTGCCATTCCGGTGGCCAGCTACGTCGATAACCTCGGAAACTCGGCCCCCTACGGCTACATCGACGTGCAATCGTAATGGCTGACGTAATGGAATTCCTGGCGCCACGCGAGGAATCTCGCCTCCTCGTCGTGGGCGCCAGGCCGCTCAAGGTGACCGTGCGCGAGATGACCATCCGCAAAATGAACCAGTGGGAGGCGGCCTGTGCCGAGGTCGACCTCAAGACCTGGCAGG
>JBBAQX010000098.1:0-9656 GCA_040400085.1 Lysinibacter sp.
ATGTCGATCTCGTCGCCTAGACGGTAGTCGGCACCGTTCAATTCGATGGTGACATTCTTGGCGAACATGAGTGAGAAGACACGAGGGTACGTATCCTCCATCGCCTCCGGGGTCATGTTGGTCGTGATGATGGTGGGGTAGTTGTTGTCCGTCCTGGGACGGATCAGTTCTTCGAGCTTGTCGGCGTAGAAGTTCTTCTGGGCCACGGAGGTAGGCTCGCGCACTTCGTCCAGGACGAGTAGGCCCGACTCCTTGACGCGGCGGATGCGGAAATCGCGCTCCTTCTTGTCCTCGATCTCGAAGTACCCTTTGACTTCGTAGAACGGGGCGAACCATCCATCGACACCCTGCTTGACTAGACGCTTGAGGGTGGAGGTAGCTCCCCACGTCTTGCCGGTACCCAGTCCAGTCGAGAAGAACGTCAACCCTACACCGTTGAGCGCCAGCCTATCCCAGTTCTCGACGTAGAGATCCATCGACGCCTTGGCTACACGCTGGTTCTCAGTTTCGTCGGGCCACTCTTCCCAGACCAGGTTCTGATACCCCAGTGGGATGTTGTGCAGCCAGTAGAGCATAGCCAGCCGCAGAGCGACGTGGACGCCGCCTGATCCTTCGGGGCACTCGTACTCTTCACCCTTGTAGACGAAACGACCCTCACCTAGGCAGACTGGGCACTGCTTCCCGGACTTGGCTTTCTCGATGTAGCCGGGGTGCCTCTGGATCTGCTCTAGCTGAGGGTCGCTGAACGTTGTTCGGAAGTCGGCTGGGATCATTCAGATAGTGTAACCGACTCTTCTGACGGTACTCCGTCATCGACAAGACCCGGAGCTTCGCCAGTCAACTCTTCGGGGCCGTTCTCCCAGATGTCGCGGATGGTGCTGAGCATCTTGGAAGCGTTCTCTTCGACCGTCCCCTGGAGTACCTGCATGCGGATGCCGAAGTTAGCGAAGACCATCTTCAGGGCGTCATCGACACGCTTGTCGTAGTTCGCCTCATTGTCATCTACTCCCGGCAGCACGATAGCCTTCTCGTTCTTGGGGAGGTAGAACGCGAACGTGTACCGGAACGTGCTCAGGAAGAGGTACGTCAGCGTGGTCATCGTGATCTGCTGAACCTGAAGCTCCTGCTGCTGCTGCTCGGTCTGGATCTGGCGCATGATGTTTTCCATGTTGACACCACAATGAGCCAGGTTCTCCAAAGCACTACCTAGCGTGATGTACGACTTGTTCTCGGCCTGAAGCTGCTGCTCCTGCTCGTACCGCCTGAAGAACACCCGAAGGTCTTCCTTCCAGCCGCCGAACAACCCGACTGCTGTGTCGAGATCGTCAGCGATGACATTACCAGGGTTTGGGATGACGTTGAGCACGCTCTTGTTGCCGTCGAACCACGAATCGGCAATCGCCTTGAACTGCTCATACGTCTCCTGCTTGCCGCTGCCCGGTGCTCCCACCAGGGCGATACTGATTGGGAACTCCAACTTGCTCACACTTCCTCCTTGACTGCTTTGATTGGAATCAGACGCACCTGGGGTGTGCCTGGGTTACTGTGCTGCTGGTAGATCGGCAGCAACTCTGGATAGTCAGCGATGACTTGCTCGGCTGCGTCTTCGTCCAAAGTGAACGTGACCACGATCTCTTCCTTGACGGAGTTGAAGGCGGCTTCGAAAGCTTCTTCACTGATTCCTGCGTCCTTCGAGTACACTTCGAGCCAGGTGCAGAATCCAGCGGCGTCGAACTCGGCTCCGACCATGGCAACCGTGCGCCCGTACTTCTTCCCATCGACCACGAACTCGAACTTCTTCAGATCGTCGCGCTCTTCGATGGTGACTTCAGCCTGACCCTCGGACGGCTGGATAGCCACGACTCGCCACTCGGGGAACTCTTTGGCGCACCACTTCTCGTAGTCGTACCCGAATGGCTCGGCTTCTTCGTTAGTGACCGTGATGACTTGACGTGCAAGCGGGATCTCTTCGCGCACGACTTCGGACATCAGTTCGAGCATCGGCCCCTTGATGGCATCCTTCGTCTTCTTGGCATCCTTCTCGGCCAGGTCGGCATCACCGTACACGACGGCGATCTCGTATAGCTCGTCGCGAGCCGTTAGCTCTTCGCCGCCTAGGGCGAACTCTTCTTCCTCGATCTCTTCGACCGGAGCTTCCTTGAACCTAGCCACCTAGAACCACCACTTGTGTCTTACCTCCGCATTCGGGACAAATCTGTTCTTGTCTCTGATCGTCAGTCTGGTCGATTCCATCAAGCTCGCTCCAGTTGCAGACCATACCAAGAGCTTCCCGCTGATGACGACACCGGCCACGGAACTCGTAGCCAGGACACTCACACACCGCTTCGTCCTCGGTTCGATCCCAGGGCGGTAGGGTGACCAGGTAGTAGACCGTCTCGTCTGAGGACGACGGTACCTCGATCTCCTGCCATCCGGCATTCTGGGCGCACTCCTGGAAGACTCTAGACATCGCCACGAAGTCTACCACCTACTCCGGGAGGTACATCCGTGGCGTGAAAGGTTTCGTAGGTGACCAGGAAAGTCCTGCAAACGGGCCACTTTCCGGGCTACGAAAGGTTCCGTAGGGTTGGCGTGAAACGTTTGTACTCACTTCCACAGGATTCACTGAGGTTTGCTGTTATTGAGAACGATTCTCATTTGGCGCGTATAACCTTCTGAAGATTCAGAAGTAGTCCAGGGTGCCAATACCTTCTAGAAGATGTAGAACTTTCGGGTCAGGTGGTTTCTTTATCGTATGCCACCGTGAAAGACTTTAGTCACGAACGACATCCTAACAAAGTCTTCACAAACGAGAAGAGGCCCCGTGAGGAGCCTCTTCAAGATCGGTGCCAACCGTGGGGTTACGGACTAGGAGGGGTATCTTCCCCTGAGTCACTGCCGTACCGGAGATACTTGTCAAGTGCAACAAGTGCGGGGGCAACGAGGAGGAACACGAACGACTGGTACTGCGTCGGTACGAGATCCAGAGCAGAGGGTGATACCACCCAAGTTGCTACTGCGGCAACCACTAGGGCTGCCAGACTTCGTACGAATCGAAGCAGAACGGTCTTGGTCTTTGAAGTCATAGGCGTCTCCTTTGAAGAGTCTGGTGGACACTCGATGGTGTCCTTGGTCACTCCTTAGGGGGTCGTGTGGGTCGATAAAAGTGGGCCTCTGGGTACCGTCATCGCAATATGGTAAGTTGTCAATTCTGTCATACACACTTACCTCTGGGAACGCCGACAGAAGAGGTACCAACACACACAGAAAGCCCAGGGAGACAGTGACCCCAAGCACCACCATCGGCTCTGATAGCCGACAGATTCTTCAAGACCTGGTGCATTATCGCACCTACGCAGAAACACAGAGCAACGGTAGGAAAGAGACTCGCGAGCAAGTCATTGACAGAGTACGTGGGATGCATCAGACGATGTTCCCTTGGTACGAAGAAGAGATCGCTGGAGTCTTCGAGGAAGTCTACGCAGGACGAGCAGTACCGTCTATGCGGACAATGCAGTTTGGTGGGATGCCCATCTTCAGGAGCAACGCTAGGGCCTACAACTGTGCCTTCGCGGCCTTGACTTCGTGGAAGGACTTCGCGGACTTGTTCTGGCTGCTCATGAACGGAGTCGGGACGGGATACTCTGTACAGAGTCATCATGTGGCTCAGCTTCCGGTCATTCACTCATTCGAGGGTCAGACCTTCACGGTGCCTGACTCCAAGGAAGGATGGGCCGATGGTATCGTGGCTCTCCTCTCCAATCCTCGCGTTCGCATCATCACTGACTTGATCCGACCCAAGGGTGCCCCGATTTCTTCTGGTGGCACAGCTTCTGGCCCGGAGTCGTTGTCAGAGATGTACGAGAAAGTGAGAACCATTCTCATTAGAGCAGAAGGTCGCCAGTTGACTACGCTGGAGTGCTTCGACATCATGTCGCACATTGCAGACGTGGTTGTAGTCGGCGGTGTACGTCGAGCAGCTACCATCGCTCTCTTCGATGCTGATGATGAGTCCATGCTGACGGCTAAGCACGGTGAGTGGTGGATCGACAACTCACAGCGAGCACGAGCCAACATCTCGGCTGTCTTGGTACGCAGTGATCCAGATTTCGAGGCCAAGCTACGCCATATCCTGCGCATGTGCTTCGAGTCCAACTGTGGCGAGCCTGGTGTCTCTCTGACCAACGATAGGGAGTACGGATTCAACCCGTGCCATGAGATCTCTCTCCGTGACGGCCAGATGTGTAACTTGACCGAAGTCAACGCGGCAGCTTGCCGGGACGAAGCAGACTTCTATTCAGCGGTGGCTTCCGCAGCAGCTATCGGGACGCTTCAGGCTGCCTACACGAACTTCGAGTACCTCCAGCCGAAGTGGAAGGAGAACTGCGACCGTGACGCTCTCCTGGGTGTGTCCATCACGGGCCAGGCGGCTGCTTGGGACTTGCTGACTCCTGACGTTCTACGGGAGGGCGCAGAGGTAGCTCGTAGGGTGAATGTGTCGTGGGCCAAGAAGCTGGAGATCAATCCGGCTGCTCGCGTGACTACGACCAAGCCTTCGGGTTCGACTTCTGCGTGGTGGGGAACTACGAGCGGCATCCACGCGGCTCACTCTCCCTTCTACCTCCGCAGGGTTCGCGTTGATCGCAAGGATGCCTTTGGGCAACACTTGATCGAGGCGTACGGTGAAGGCGCGGCTGAGTCTGGCTCCTTCGTGGAGTCAGACGCCTTCGCTCCCGAGAACATCATTGTCACGATCCCGGTCAAGATGGACGGAGCGATCTATCGCGGTGAAGAAACCGCTATTGCGTTGATGGAACGTTCCAAGCACATCTTCAAGAACTGGATCGTCCCCGGTCACGGCTACGGCCCTAATCCTCACAACGTGTCGCTCACGGTGTCGTATCGTCCCGAGGAGCAAGCAGAGATCACCGAGTGGATGGTTGACAACGTAGAGTCGTGGGCTGGCATCAGTCTCCTACCCTACGACGGTGGGAACTACGTTCAGGCTCCGTTCGAGGAAATCTCGGAGCACGAGTTCTACCAGTGGGTCAAGCGAGTACCGTCTGATGTCAACTTCGGCAACATCGACTTCAGCGACAACGTAGACGAGCGTCTTGGTGAGCTTGCCTGCTTCGGAGGAGCGTGCGAAGTTGTCTAGCCAGACTGAAGACCTGAAGAAGGCAATCGTCACCGGCAAGGTGCTGGTAGACTTCTACGCCGACTGGTGTGGGCCGTGTCACGCGGTTGAGCCTGTCTTGAAGAAGGTGGCTGAAGAGTACGGGCTGCCTATCGTCAAGGTCAACATCGATGAAGAGCGTGAGATCACCGAGGAGTTCGGGGTGTCGTCCATCCCAACCATCGTGTACCTTGTAGAGCGAGAAGAGATGGCTCGCTCGACCGGAGCACTCCCGAAGACCAAGCTCGTTGAAGCTCTTGGTCTCTAGGGGTTGACTACCTCCCCATAGGTGTGCTAGGATGTGATCCTCAGCATCAAGCACCCCCGCTCAAGGGGCAGAGCGCCCGCCAACACCTGATTGAGGCCCGCTCTGACAGAAGATCAGGCCGTGGCCCCGTGGATACGGGGCACAAGTTTCGAGTACCTCCCGGAGCATATGGTAAGCTTCTGGGACAAGTTCAAAGAGCGACTACTACAAAGTGTGGTACATCGCTTTAGAAGTAGTACCAGTGTTCGTTTACTGGCACTCTGGTTCTCTTCGGAGAGCAGGGTCACATAGTTCGGGTAGCCCATCTGGCGCAGCATTGCTACGGGGATCGCAACCGAGGCAGATGCCGAATGAACCAAGTTTTACGAGTCGGGGATGATCCCCAAGGTTGTTCCCGACTCAACGTCGCGGATTGGAGCAGTGGTTAGCTCGACAGGCTCATAACCTGTAGGTCGGTGGTTCGAATCCATCATCCGCTATGGGAGTCTTCTGCCAGGTCGGTGCCCTCGGGCGCGGGTTTGATTGGGAAGCTCCCTCTACTGTGGCGGGACTTCCTCGTGCCTTCGGGCTACTGGGTCGCGCTCGCCACACAAAGTTCAGGTGTATAACAGCGTTCGACATCGCAGTGCGGCTTCGGTCACATGGCGTAGAGCGTGAGGCCACCTGACAACGGGACAGGTGGTGGGTGATGCTCGCCGCGAGTACGACATTGATCTGCGTTCAGCTTCGGTTGTGGGTAGTGAGTCGCATTTGTGGTGGGGTGATCTCACCCCTGTCCTACTTTCACCCTCTTTTACTCGATTGCCGGTGTATCCGGCACCACTCGCGCTACTAGCGCGGATTGAGCGGGGTACGCCCACCAACCTTGACCAGAAGTGTGGGTCTGCGCATGAGATCGCAGGAACCATCTCACGGGCATGGCCCGTTACAGCCATACTACAGCGTGTAGCTCAGTTTGGTAGAGTCGCGGCTTTGGGAGCCGATGGTCGGAGGTTCGAATCCTCTCACGCTGATAGGAGAGTGGGACATGAAACCGAGTTGGTGAAGAAACCCCTGTCTGGGAAATGCGTAGCCAACCACTCTCCGATTACTGGATGTAGCTCAGTTTGGCCAGAGTACCCGATTCGGATTCGGGTTGTCGGAGGTTCGAATCCTCCCATCCAGATGTAAGTGACAGCATGTAGCTCAGTCTGGTTCAGAGTACCCCGTTGGGGACGGGGAGGCCGCTGGTTCAAGTCCAGCCATGCTGATAGGAACGGTGAAGCTTCGCCTCAGGTGGACTAGCCTGCGTTCCTTCGAGGAAGTCAGTATCGATCTATAACGGAGAAGGCTTCCTCACTTGGGCGTGCCCGGTTTCGACAGTCGGATAGGGCAACGAGATCGCAGCGGGTCACGGCCTACCGTGCCAAGCCTTGGACAGGGCAATCACATGCAGACGACAACATCGTCTCCACGGACTACATCGATAACGGCATTGCCGAGATCGAGGCGTTCCTCGCGGATCGCTCAGAGTCCCTGGCCACCGTCTAGCCAGCACCAATAGACCGACTCTCAGGAAAGACTGAGTGGCTGGGGAGGAAACTCCCATGACCCGGAGAGGGAAAGTCCTCTGCCCTGGTGGAGGCATACATATTGCCCCAAGAAGCTGCTAGATAGGTCTGGTTGTAGCCGTTGGGCTGGACGCGGGTTCGACTCCCGCCACGTCCACTGCTTCAAGTTTCAAAGGTTCTCCTCAGGATCGCTATACCGGCTCTGCCGCAAACGAGTGCAACCGGCCAGGGACTCGTACCTGCGGGCGAAGCAGAACTGCGGAGCAGGGTATGGCCTGAGAAGGCCCTGTTCCAACTTAGGCGCGTAGCTCAATGGTAGAGTCACAGATTCCAAACCTGTTGGTTGGGGGTTCGAATCCCTCCGCGCCTGCTAGCACTGCATTGTGGTTCGAGGGTAGTCCCAAGGTACGGTTCGTCAGCGCTACGGCGCAGGCAGCTAGGCTTGGGCAGTGCGGTGTGATCTTGCCCCGTTGGTCTAGTGGTTCAAGGATGTCTGGTTCTCAGCCAGAAGGTCGCGGGTTCGAATCCCGCACGGGGTGTCATTGGAGAGTAGCTCAATTGGTAGAGTGTCCCGCTGTTAACGGGGTGGTTCTGGGTTCGAGTCCCAGCTTTCCAGCTTGCAACACATGGCCTGTTCGTCTAGTGGTCTAGGATACCAGACTTTCAATCTGGAAGACGTGGGTTCGAATCCCACACGGGCTACTGACGGTGCCACGGGCCGTCGTAAGCAACTCGTGGTCGTAACACAGGCAGAACCGACGCTACTTGTATCACGTCGCCTGGTGCGGATGAGGAAGTGTTCACATGCGGGTAGTTACGCCATTCGTGCAGGACACAAATGTCGGGAGTGCCCGCTCCTTTGGAGGGTCGTCTAATTGGTAGGATTCTCGGCTCTGACCCGAGCGGTTGCAGGTTCGAACCCTGCCCCTCCAACTCTTAACAGGGTAGACTAACGGTAGGTTCCCTGGCCTTGAACCAGGTCGGTCTAGGTTCGAATCCTAGCCCTGTTACTACGCCCCTCTAGCCCAACTGGCCAGAGGCATCCGGTTTAAGCCCGGACAAGTGAAGGTTCGAATCCTTCGAGGGGCATGAAGGACACGCACGTCTGCGCGAAGGGGTTGCTCCCGGAGAGCTTAGGGCGTCCGTGGTGGTGTGGCCGAGTAGGACTGGATTCCTCTCCACGAGGGGTACAGCCGCGAAGGCACAACTGGCGAAAGTGACGGGCAACCGGCATGAGTAGCAGCCGCGACAAGGGTGTTGCAGCGACCCAGAGCCAATCGGTGAGGGAAGCATTGGTCGGCACTCGTCGGGGAGTAGTTTCCCGGACAGACGGTGGCGCTTGACGGCGCAGGAAAGGTACGACTGAAACTGTAATCCATAGTCAATGGTCAAGCAGTGGATAGGTCGTCGGAGGGTTGCTGAATCCCTTCCACCACTCCTTCTCTTTGTACGATTGCCACGCCCCTATGCCGGGGCCAATCTAGGCGGGTATTGCGCCCGTGTGTCCAGGTGGAAGCCCTGGCTTGCTTCCGTAAGCTCAGTGGTAGAGCTAGGGACTTTTAATCCCAAGGTCGTGGGTTCGAATCCTACCGGGAGCACTCTTGAACACCTATTCGGCTCCTCTGGACGCTGCGCGGTTTCACCACCGCTCGACATCAAGTGGTTCTTGATGGGTCAAGGCTCTTCCAGTACCCTGTCCGCGCGGCAGAGGGAAGACGGAGCTTACCGAAGGGCAAGACCGCTCTGGGTGTTCGAGGTATTGGATTGCTAGCTCAATTGGCAGAGCAGGGGACTCTTAATCCCAAGGTTACAGGTTCAATTCCTGTGCGATCCACTGGCCGCAAGGCCGACAGGGCCGGAAGGGCGAGGGTTCGAATCCCTCTCGGACAACGAGCTTCGGCTCACCGTCCGGTAGCTCAGTGGGAGAGCGTCCGGCGTTATGCTCTGGTGGTGGAACTGGCATACACACTAGCCTTAGAAGCTAGCGCCCACAGGGATTGAGGGTTCGACTCCCTCCTAGAGCACTGAAGTACCCGCGCTTGTGGTGGAATGGGTAGACACGCTAGGTCGAGAGCCTAGTGACCGCAAGGTTGTGCAGGTTCAAGTCCTGCCAGGCGCACTGAGGGGGTAGCCCAATTGAGAGGCAGCCTGATAATGGATCATCCGCCTAGAGCGAAAGCTGGCGGTAGTGTTGGTATCGAGTCCAACTCCCCTCTCTAGGTGACGTAGCTCAGTTGGTAGAGCACCGGATTGAAACCCCGAAGGTCGAGAGTTCAAGTCTCTCCGTTACCACTGTAGTACATGCCCTCTTAGCCCAATCCGGCAGAGGCACCAGCCTCAAACACTGGTAAGTGGGGGTTCGACTCCCTCAGAGGGCACTGGGACGCTAGCTCAATCGGTCAGAGTCCTTGGTTGTGAACCAAGCGGTTACGGGTTCGAATCCCGTGCGTCCCCCCATTTGCACGTCTGCACGCATGGCTCAGTGGTAGAGCATCTCGTTGCCAACGAGAAGGTCGTGGGTTCAAGTCCCACTGCGTGCTTCCCGCTCCATAAGCTCAGTCTGGCAGAGCATGCGCCTTGTAAGCGTGAGGTTCAGGGTTCGATCCCCTGATGGAGCTTGCCGAAACGACCCGACACGGTGATACGCGCGTTGAACCCGTGC
>JBBAQX010000099.1:0-9601 GCA_040400085.1 Lysinibacter sp.
TCGCCACTGGTTCCACCGTGAGCCACCTCCGGTTCGACAAGGCCACCGGCACGATCCGATACAAGGTCGAGCGCCGGAAGCCCGAACTCCTGGCTTCGACGCTCATGGCTGGATGGGCTGGGCCTTCCGGGTTCAGACTCCAACAGCACAAGAGCGGTGACAAGAAGTGCATTTGCTGTGGCAAGGAACTCAACAAATACGAGACCCACGCCGCTTGGTCGGTCCCCACCCCGGAAGAGACCCACCGCTACTACGCTCACCCGGAGTGCTTGTTCAATCAGGCTCAGGCCTATCGCTTGACCGGGCGGGAGTTTGCGACTTGGTGCGGGCTCTGCTATCACCTGGGCCACCGAACTCCGGTTGACGTCGTGGCCCAGGCTGAACTGGACAATTACAACCACAAGCACGTGGAGTGGAACTGATGAACGGCTTTCTCTTGACCATCGTGATGGTCCTCAGTGACTCCACAACCAAGACGGTGGACTATCCACATCAGCCTACCATCTCCGCTTGCACTGAGCGCGGGAACAAGATCGTAGCGGCCTTGAAGCCCACCACCCGGGCCTACAGCCTCTGCATCGAAGTAGGGAACCTTCCCAAGAGCCGGGGCTTCTGATGACCGAGAACGACATCGGCAAGGATCTGAACCGGCTCCCGGTCCGGGACCCGGTCTTGGGAGCCAGCTTCCACATCCACGAAGAACTGGCGCCCCTTTCCAAGGTCGACACCCGGGTTGTCGGCAAGCGCCACATCCGCCGCATGATCGCTGAGATGGTGCATCGGGAAGATCAGGACCACTTGGTGAGCTTCACCATGCATGCGGTCAACGGGAATCCGGCGCTCATCGAGATGCGGGGTAAGACCGTCATGCTTACCGTGGCCGAGTTGGATGCGATCTACAACCGCTTGCGGGAGTGGGAGAACTGGTACCTGCGTCTCCCGATCTCCACCCGGGTCTTCAACCTTCCAACACCCCCAGGAGGCTTTGTCAGATGAGCAACCAACCACAAACCACCCGATCCATCGTCCGTGAGCATCAGGCCCTCACCGAAGCCCGGGACGAACTGGCTCAAGCCCTCAGGAAACTCCACGGGAATCATCGGGAGAACGACCCGCTCGAACTCCGGGACATCGACAAGGATCAGCGCTTGCCCGTCAAGCTCTTGGTCAAGGAGTACCGCACCACCCTCGAACGGATCAAGCAGTTCGAGGACCAGGTCTGGGAGAGCCGCTCTTGAACCACGAGAAGTTCATCGCCATTCTCCTGTGGGCTTTCTTCACCTACGTCGCCGGCTCAGTCATCTACAGTTGCTCCCGTTGTGAATTGAACGGTGGCACCTACATAAGGGGCATAACCCGGGACCATTGCTTGGATCCCTCAACCGGAAAGGCCCTCCCAAGATGATCTGGTACCTCTTCCGCTGGATCTTCTCCAGCTACCGAAAGCCCCGAAAGTTCGCCAAGGGGAAAGACGTTGACAAGCATGCTGAACTCGTCGGGCTGAAGCGGCGCTGGTTTGAGACCGACTGCGCCTTGAAAGCCCGCATCCTCCTCGCCATGTATGGTGGTAAGGAGCCACCGAAGAAGTCCTGGGCCGAACGCTTCATGGCCAACAGGAGGGCAATGCGCTCATGGCCCTGATCCACCAATGCCCGACCTGTGAAGGGTCCGGGATGGTCCCCAACCAAGGAACCACCCTCACCGAACCCCCGACCCCTTGCGATGACTGCGGGGGATCGGGGTACAACGAATCCACCTTTCGTGACAACCCGAGGATCCCAAATGGAACAGACGGAACATGAGCCACCTGTCGACCCTGCACCACGCAAACCTGTCACCGCCCTCGTTGGCCTTGACCACTCCGCCTTCGGGAATGCGCTTCGCCTGGCCCGGGGAGATTCTCCCGAGATCCGGGGCGATGATGTGGTACGACTCGGTTCGCCGGTGGTTTCCATTCCGCGCGGACGAGGATTTAGTCTACTCGCCGGCCTTACTCTCGCAATGGATCAATCAGCGCTTGGTATGCGTGCCGACTTTCCCGGGCTGAGGACTGACGACCACGGGCATTTCTTTCCGCGACAGCGCTTGGACGCCCTCAAGGATACCGAGCGCCGGGTCGAAGCCATACGCCGACTCAAGGCTAAAGGCCACAAGCAACCCAAGGCCGACCAGATCCGCGCCGAGATCAGGAGAATGGTATGAGCGTCACCAAGGATCCACACGGCATCTGGGCCTGCCCCCGCTGTACCAACGAGAACTCCACCGAAACCTGTCAGGCTTGCGGGTTCGCCCCGGAATGGTCCGAAGTCGGCCCCCGCTGGGGTGATCGGATCCCAACCGTGGGTGCTTACATCTTGGAGTTCACAATCCAAGACCTGCACCGCCTTCTCGAGATGGCTGGGAACCGAAACGGGAGAGTGCAGGTCGCCTACAACCCCGCAATCAAGAAGTGGGCAACCAGCCACGGACCGATCGAGCCGCCCCATGTGGGGGACCACGACTTCTGGGTACCACCATCCCCACCACCCAAGATCAAGACCCCACCGATGGAAGGGAAGGCAGACTGAATATGACCATCCGTACCTACGACCCGAGCAAATGCGTCATCACTCCGGGACCCCCAGCCAAGATCGAAGGGACCGTGACCATCACCCTCCACGATTGGGCGATGGATACCAGGCAAGCCCTCTACGGAGTCCCAGCCAACAAGCCGGTACCAATGAGCATACGGGGAACACCGGTCGCTCACAACGTCCGCCCCCGCTGGAAGAGGAAGCAAGCACAGGAAGATCAAGCCCGACTGGTGGGCATACCCATCTCCCAGTATCGAAGGGGGCTCCTCCACCATTACCCCTCCGTAACCATCACCCCTGTACCCGAAGGAGAGGGCCGAGTCTGGGACTTCACCCCCGGAACCCCGGACAGACCGCATGGCTACCAGGGGAGGAGCCGGCTCACCCACCCGGAACCCGAGGAATGACCCAGCGCTACCTGGCGGAAATAGTCGACAACTCGGGAAAAGTGATCGGTACATATTTGCTCGATCCAGACAGATTCGGAAAATCAACAGAACCCACGAGGAACGTACGAATGAGCACAGGTGACCCCCACAACAACCAATCACTACCCCCGATGTTTCGCAACGCGCTTAGGGCCAGCCAAGAGGAACCCCAACTCGCCGACCCTCTCGCTAGGACCCTTTCATTACACACCCCTTTGAGCATTTACACCTGGCAGAAGATGCTCGACCCCCTCAACAACGCAGAGACCCAACAGATCAGCGAGTGGCTCCTCCAGCAAGAGGAACCCGAGCCTCCCTCACTCCTGAAACGCTTTCTCGCTTACTTCAGAAAATAAAGCACTAATAAACAAAGCCACTCTCCCCGGGAAAATAGTCACGCATTATTTTCCCAACCATGTCTACCCAACCCACTCCTCCAAAGTCACGGGGACGCCCCAAGGGCTCCAAGAACAAAGCCAAGCTCCCCGCCGCATTCCAACTGTCCCCCTCCCCAGCCCAACCCCCAAAGGGAACAGTCCCACTCCCCACCCCCATCACCCAGCCCCCTCCCCTTGCCCAAACCCTGGACTCCCTAGCCCCAGCCCTTGCCAAAGATCCAGACTGGGCCATACTTGCCCCGGAAGAGTCCTACTTCCTATACCAGTACTTCACCACCGGCTTCGATGACATCGCCGCCTATCAAACCACTTTCCATCCCGGTTCCAACAAGATCCACGAAAAGGAAAGACGGATATATGCCAATGGATCAGCCTATATCCTCAACCGCCCCCATGTAGTCAAAGCCCTCAAGGCCCTGACCAACTACTTCCTAGCGGAAAGGAAGGTCACCTACGCTCCCCGAATCCTCCAAGTATTAGAAGCGCAAGCGTTCTACGACCCAGGGGACTTCCTAACGAGCGAGGGAGACTTGAAAGTGAGCCTCACTGACCTCACTCTCGCCCAGCGGCTCTGCATCGAACACATCGACACAAAGTATTATGGGAAGGACGCTGACCGCTCCGTCACAACCGTGAAACTCGTTGCCCGACACCGAGCTATGGAGATGCTGGCCCGTTACATCACCCTGTTCGCTGAGACCCCCGCCATCACGATCAACCAGCAGAACAACGTGATCCAGCAAGCCATCCCCACGGATGCCCGGGCCCGCTTGGCTTCGATCTTCGGGGAAGTGCAGAGCGCCAAGCTGACCCCATCCACGAATGGCTCGACCAACCCCGGGGCCAAGGAGCGCAAGGCACTCGCCGCCGTCAAGGAAGTGCTCCCGGCGAAAAGGGCCGTTCGTGGGCCGGCGAAAGGGGGAAAGTAGTGTTCGGAAGTACAGGTCGTGGATCGAGTAAAACCGTCAAGGTGGCGTATTTCCCCCATATAAAACGGAGTGTTTTTGCGTCTTTGAGCGCGACCCCCTGTGATCTGACCCTTGACCCCGTTGGTAATCGAACATGAGCATCTCCCGGATCATTCAGCCCGGAACCGACATGTTCTTCAATGCCGAACGGATCCAGCAGATCCTCGAGCACCCCCACTTGCTGGGCCACATTATGGGCTTCACCAAGTTGACGGAGATGCACTCAGAATGGATCTGGCACCTATGGGGTCAGCCGGACGGCATCCACCCTTCACTCCAAGCACACCGTGGATCCTACAAGACCACATGCGAGACGCAAGTCGGGCCACTGTGGTGGCTCCTTTTCCATCCAGACGAACGCATCGGCCTCCTTCGGGAAACCTTCACAGTTGCCGCTGAAACCCTGCGAGTGATCGAGAAGGCGTGCAAGACCCCCGAGATCATCCACCTGTTCTACTGCGTCCAGCCCGAGCTTGGACCCCTCAAGGTGCTCGAGAACCCCTTTGGCAAGCTTCTCCTGTCGTGCAAGCAGTCGCTGACCAAGGAGACGTCGATCCAAGCCCACGGCATCGACCAGCTCCCAACCGGTACACACTTCGACAAGGCGATCATGGACGACGTGGTCACCCGCAACGATCGGATCTCCAAGGCCAAGCGGACCCGCACCAAGGATTCCATCCGGGAAGTCATCGCCAACATCATCGACCCAGGGAAGTCCGTCCTCCATACTGGGACCCCTTGGGACAAGTACGATGCTTGGGAGCTATGGACGAAGCCGGTCGATCCAGACGAGGACGACGACTCGCTGACCCTCCAAGCTCCCCTGTGCTACGATGTGTACTCCACGGGTCTCCTATCCAGGGCCCGCATCGCCAAGATCAAGCGGACCACCACCCCTTCCCTATTCGCCGCCAACTACGAACTCAAACACATAGCGGATGACGACCAGCTGTTCAAGGATCCGGTGTTCGAGAAGTGGGACCCCACGTGCTACATGGTTGCAGGACAGCTCGATGCCAAGTACGACGGAGACCACACCATGGCGCTCACCTTCGCCGCCCGGCGCAAGGATGGGAAGATCCAAGTGCACGGCCGCATCTTCACCGAGAACGTAAAGACCAAGATCCCCGAGATCCTCCGCCTCTGCCGCACCTACAAGGCGCGCAAGCTGTGGAACGAGCTCAACCCCGACAAGGGGTACACCGCTGACCTCCTGTCCCGTCCCCCAAAGGATGGACACCCCCCGCTCCTTATCAAGCGGTACCAGGAAACCCTCAACAAACACAACAAAATCGTCTCCTACCTCTTGGAATACTGGGACGAGCTTATATTTGACCCTGAATGTGACGAGGCTTACATCGCTCAGATCCTCGACTATCGTCAGGATGTTGAGCCGGATGACGGCCCGGACTCCTTGGCATCGCTCCTGCACCGGGAGTTCTACCCTGTGGATCCGGAGCGGTCGAAGAACAACGCTCTGAACGATTACTGAGGAACACCATGGTACAAGCAAAACTCCGAGACCTCTCCGAACTGGTGAAGGACGGCTGGGCAAACATCCTTTCCGGCATGGGTGGCATGGGGGACAAGGGCCGCATGACCCACTATCAAGCCTCTGACCTCATTCCCAGGCAGGAGCTAGCGGCCATGTACGAGTCGGATGGCTTGACCACCCGCATCGTCGACATCGTCGCGGAGGACATGGTCCGGGCCGGCTGGACGATCAACGGTGACGAGGATGGGGACCTTGCCAAGAAGTGCAAGGACCTCCACCTATCCCAGAAGCTCACGCAGGCGCTCAAGTGGGTACGGCTCTTCGGTGGATCGCTCATCGTGCTCGACATCCAGGACGGTCTCCCTTGGGATCAGCCCTACGACTGGAAGAAAGGCAGGGCCGCTCCCGTCCGTGCTTTGAAGGTCTACTCCGCCGCGCGAGTGATCGTCGCCCAGTCCGACTACTCCAGCGACACCGCCTCCACCTGGTTCGAGGAAGTCGAGCGCTTCACGATCAAGCGCCTCTACGGCCCGACCTTCCAAGTGCATGCCTCCCGTTGCATCGTCTTGAAGGGGCGTCCCATCCCCGACACGAACGAGCTTGCTGGGTACGACCTTGACCATCGCTACTGGGGATCCTCAGTCCTCCAGTCGATCCAGGACGCCACCAAGAACTTCGGCTCCTTCATTTCCGCCATCGGCCATCTGGGTCAGGAGATGACGATCGGCAAGTACACCATCAGCAACCTCGAGGACCTGGTCGCCATGAACGACTGGAAGTCCATCAGGAACCGCATGCGCATCATCGACGAGAGCAAGTCGAGCATCCGGGCAGTGCTCCTTGGGCCGACTGAGAAGTACGAACGCGACTCGCTGACCTTCACGGGTATCCCTGATGTGCTCGACCGTCTGATGTGTGTGGTATCCGCCTACTCCGATGGCATCCCCGTGTCACGCCTGTTCGGGAAGTCCGCTTCCGGGCTCAATGCGAACGGAGATGGCGACGCCCGTGATTACTACGACATGGTCGGGAGTAAGCAGACGTCCTACCTGGAAGCGCCCCTTCTCCAGTTGCTCCAGTGCATCAACTCCGGAGAGGGGGGGATCGTCGACGTGGACGAACTGGGGGTGACCTTCCGCCCCATCTGGACCCCTTCCCAGTCGGAACTGGTCACCATGCGCAAGACGGTCGCGGAGACGGACAAGCTCTACCTCGACATGTCGGTCTTGGAAGCAGAGCAGGTCTTCAACACCCGCTTCAAGAATGGCTACACAGTGGAGTACAACCTCGACGGGGATTACGTCGAGCCCGAGCCCGACCCCCTCGAAGTCGCCGCTCAGAATGCACTCCTCACCCAGAACGCCAACGGAGGAGCCCCGACTCCCCGACTCCCCGCAGGAAATGGCAAGCAACCCCCTGTCCCCGGGAAGACCCGGCCCCCTAGCAACACTCCCCCGGCCAAGAAGTGAGCGGCTGGCTAGTACCGGTCCTCACTGACCGGATGCGAATGCTCCGGGCGGCTGGCAAGCGGATGCCCCGGAAGCCCCCGGTGGGCAAGCGCTCTTGGCTCGCCCCGTGGGCCTTGGAGAAGCGCTACCTCCGAATGATCCAAGCCCACCTGCGCAAGCTGACCGAGAAGCTGGACCTGTCCCGCTACAACGAATGGTTGAGCACGTACCACCGGGATGAGGAGAACCTCGCCGATGGGATGGCCCGGAACCTTCAAGCCCTCCGCGGGGCTCAGCGGGACCTATTCGATGGCCCGGAAGGGGAGAACTTCTACAACGGCATCTTCTCGCTCGGAGGAGAAGTCTCCGCTTTCAACATGGCTCAGTGGCAAGGGTTCCTCAAAGGGATGCTGGGTACTGAGTTCTACCCCATCGACTACCCCGGGGTGGCCGAGACCCTCCGAACATGGGCCGACCAGAACTTCGAGTTGATCCGCTCCCTGTCCGACACCTACATCGCCAAGGTCAACCAGATCGTGACCGATGGGGTCCGCAATGGGACACGCTGGGAGGAACTGATTGTCGACATCCGCAAGATGGACAACCAGATCACCTACACCCGCGCCAAGCTGATCGCCCGGGACCAGGTATCCAAGCTCAACGGAGAACTCGCCCGCCGCCGCCAAGTGGATGCCGGGGTGGAGGAGTATGAGTGGTCGACCAGCGGGGACGAAAGGGTCCGGGGCAACCCCCTTGGAACCAACCCCAAGGCCATACCCTCGCACTACCTCATGGACGGGCTCACCTGTCGCTGGGACAACGGGTCCGTCTATCTGTCCGGTGGAGCATGGGTACCCAGAACTGCCCGGATGTCACAGACCCACCCCTCCCGGGAAATCTCCTGTCGGTGTGTGGGCATTCCTATCTTTCGGAACGTATGGAACGAAGCACTCGACAACCAGGCGTGACCCTCTCCCCCGAGTTCCTCCAGAAGCTCGCGACCTTGGCCCTGACCATTCATCACGGCCAAATCGTGCTGCACCTGAACGGCGAGCGGGACACGGTGGATGTGGAGCACACTTCCCGCGAAAGGATCAAGCTGTGAGCGGTCCAGATATTCCCAACTGGGCGGAAGTGGAAATGCTGTTGCGGATCCGGGACCACTTGAACCGCCAGTTCAAGGACGACCCCGCCCGGATCCGCACTCTGCTTCGATCCCCCAACCCCCACAACCCCGCAATGGGCTCCCTCTTCGGGGCCTGTTTCGACGACGAGTCCCCTTTCAAGGCCCACGGGCTGGCATGGACCCACGGAGCCCCGGAAGGCGCAGACCGCGAAACCTGCGTCGACTGTCTCGAAGGGTTCGTGGTGATCGAGCGCTCTACTGGATACCTTTGCGAGCATCACGAACCCCGCAAGCCCCGGAAAGTGAGGAACCCTCGATGAGCTGTCCCGAATGCGACGAGGCAAGACGCTTCGCAATCGAACAAGCCACCCTCGCCAGCCGGGTGACCAAGCAGGAGAACAAGCCAGCCTCAGCCCCGCCACCCTCCGCTCTTCCTCAGTCGGGGAGCTACAACCGGGGCTGATCCGGGGCTCGTGCTGCGACGAATGCGCTAACGTGACAAAGTGAACGGGAAAGACCAGCACGGCCCTTCGCTCCCGGGGAAACCCGGGGGCTTTTTATTTGTAAGACTTGACGAAAACTCTTGTCAAATTGCCCTGAGGAGTCTATAATATCACCTGTACACCTACAGGCTGACTGAACAACAGAGGCCCGTGGCGATCTTCCACTCCTGGGAGCAATCGCCACGGGCTTTTTCGTGTTTCCGGGGAACCCATGACCACAACCGTCGAACGCAGAGACTTCTTGGAGCTCATCTTCGGATGCCCGACTGGCCCCGAGAAGATGAAGCGCACCGATGAAGGGTTCCTCCAAGGCACTGCCTGCGTCACGACCATCGGCATCTTCCCCTATATGCTCGCGGATGGCACGATCCGAATGGAACTGCGCCTTCCCGAGGAGGTGTTCGCTCAGGACTCACTGGACACGCTCAAGGGCAAGCCCCTGACCGATGACCACCCGGACGTCAAGGTCGATCCCACCAATGTGAAGAACCACGGTGTCGGATCCGTTGGAACCGAGATCACCCACGATGACCAATGCGTCTACTCTCCGCTGACCTTCCTGCGGGACGACGCCATTCAAGCCATCGAAGGGCGCAAGCGGGCATTGTCCTGCGGTTACACCTGCGAACTCGACTTCACCTCCGGTACCAAGTGGGGGATGA
>JBBAQX010000100.1:0-9450 GCA_040400085.1 Lysinibacter sp.
CGTGGCTGTGCCGCTATCGCCTGCCGTGGCTGTGCCGCGTACGCCTGCCGTGGCTGTGCCGCCAATAATCCTAGCTTCGGGTGCGTACTTCCTTAGGAAGGCAGTCGCGGTTTGCTGGTCGCCGCAATGGACGACCCGACCCCTGGGAAATTTGACCTTGCCACCGAGGTCGACAAGGGTGGCCGCGGGCACGGCCACAACCAGCCAGGCCGAGTCTGGCCCGAAATAAAAGCTCTCAGCAGAGCCCTCTCCCCAAAGGGCGCCGTGCAGGCCGCGTCCGCATCGGTTGATGTCCTGGAAGTCAGGAGCCTCAACCCACCCTTTTTTCTTCCACCTAAAGCCGTTGGCGCAATTGTGGCGCGAGCTGAGGTCCGCGTTACAGGTTCGCAAGACCAGAGATTCATTTTTGTTCTTCCAAAGAGTCAACACAACCGAAAGTCCTCCCGATAATTGAGCGAAGTTAAAGACTAAGCAGGAAAGAATTCATGCTCTACTCGAAATTTTTTTGATGCAACAGCTAATCTTTGGCGCAGCTGTTGATGAAGGCGTCGAGGTCCCGCTTCCGATAGTGGACCAGCTTGCCGGCGCCGAGCTTGCGACTCGGCAACTTGACAATGGGGATCGTGACCGCCCCCGAGTACCGGAGCGTATAGAGATGGGACACGGAAATCCCCAGGTACTGGGCGGATGCCTCAACCGTGAGCAGGCCGCCGGTGTCGGAATAGTCGGGCCCTTCTTTTGAACTGGGCTTTCGAGCCGGAGCCTTGCCGGTCACCGGCTCGAGCCTTGGCTTGGATCGCTGCCGTTCGGGAAGGCTCCAGGTTTCTGGTAGGGGGGTCGACTTGGACTTCGGTGGGTCTGTGAGGTTCAGCTTCATCTAAACCGCCCTGGCGGCGGAAACCGCTCCGGCCGGAGTATCAGCAACCGCCCTGTCTAGGCAGGCGGCGCAAGCGTTGGCCTCCTTCGGGCTTAGAAAGCCAGGGGCGGCCTTGAGAACAATGAGCTGGCCGAACATCTCGACGTAGCAGACGCCATCCACCGAATACCGGGCGCAATCCGGACCATAGTTGACAGCGACCTCGGGCGACGAGGACCCGTCCAGGTTTGAACGGCTAGGAACCCGGCGGGAAGATCTGCCACGCCCGAAGTCGTCAAGAGGTACGTTATGGAAGTCCCTAGCCATCTAGAACCCGTCTCCCGGCAGCATCGCCAGCGCCAGCAGCAGAAGACCCAGGGCGGCCACTGACCACCAGGGAAGGATCGAGCGCTTGACCGGCGCCTGATGCTGGTAAGCCCGGGTCAGCCAGGGCATCGCCGCGATGTCGTCTCTATAGATAGGGACGGCGGTTCCGCAGGGCAGCAGGTGATGAGCGCCCTGGGCTCTTGCATTTCCCGCCAGCGCATTAACCGCGACCAAGGCGCACCTCCTGGAGTTCCTCAGCAGGGGAGAGGCTCTTGGTCGTGATGTTGTCGGTGAACTTCTTGGGCCTGGGGCGCTTCGGCGGCTCATTGCTAGGAGCGGGCTGAGTAGGCGCCTGGGCCGGCGGTTCGGCAACAGCGGCCACCAGTGCCCTTTGCAGTCGATCGATCTCTCTCTGTACCTCGGCGGGGCCAGAGTATCGACGGCCGCCAACATTGATGACGGGGCAAAGGGGAAGGCCAAAATGAGATGCGACCATTTCCAGCGTGTGGCGAAAGCCCGTCGTCTCTCCTAGCGGGAAAGAACTGGAACCTTTGATGATCCTCACTTGATCGGGCCGACGAACTACTTCTGCCAGGATTTCCTTGGTCTCAGTATTCAGCACGACTCCCAACCGATTCGGGCCGGTAAATTTCTCGTTGAATCTGTACGACAAGCTGAGATGGTTCATTTACCAGACACCCCGCTCATATAGAGTAGGGGAGGGACCAGGGCCGGCCGACACCAGCGAACGAGGCCCGTCGCCCTGGTCATCTTGGGCGCTCGTTCTGGCCAGCATCGAAATGATGGTTCGTCCGTTGGCGGCATCGATCAGCCGAGCGCGATTGGCTCCGCGCCAAGCGGTGTACTTCTCGAGGACGTCGGCCGGGTCGTAGCCCAGGGCCTGTAACCCGCGAATGACTACCTTGGGATGAATGGCTTCACCGGTAAGGGCGAAGCGCACCGTGATCGAACTGACGCCGAGCACGGTGGAAAACTTCAGTGCCGAAAGACCGGACCGATCCAGGGCGGCCTGAATCGGGTTCGCCGGGATTGAATTCTTTTCTACAGGATGAATCGATTTCATCTCAGAAACTCCTTAGGTGAAACTTTTGCGACAGAAGGGAGACCGAATGAATTAGCCGGCTGCTGACTGCGGGCAGATTTGCCGAACGTCTAAGCCTGTTACTTCAGAAATTTTTAGTGCCACGGAGACGGGAATGTCGGAGCCGCATTTAAGCCACTGCCCAAGCGTAGCCCTGGTTCGGTCAACCTTGCGGGCCAACCAAGCAACGCTACGGTCATTCTCTTCAAGCCAACGCTTAATCAATTTCTCGTTCATTCATCCTCCTCAATAAACGCATTGTATTTTGTGACAGACAAACCGTCAATAGCTCCGCCAGATGGTTTAGCGACCCTTGCATCAAGGATCGCTTGGTTACGCCAGAAATTGGATATAAATCAATCCGACCTAGGACAGAGGGTGGGCGTCGGAAGAGCCGCTGTAAACAGCTGGGAACACGGCAGGGTCGTACCGGGGCGTGAAAACCTTGCCAAGCTGGCCACCGTTCTTGCCACGTCCGTCGATTATCTCGAGCTTAAGACCGACGACCCCACGCCCTTACCTGGCAACCTCTCTCAGAGTCGCGTTCTTCGGCTATCGGCCCGCTATGGCATCGACCCAGAGGCGATGTCGAATCTTTTGCTAGAGGTCGCCGAGCCGTTCCCGGAAGAGGTCTATGATCTGCAGTACCATCTTCACAAGGCCCGCGAGGCATTGGTTCTAGCGGAAGATAAGATGGCGGCCCTTTTCGGCAACCCACTATTCGACAAAGTCGACCAGCCCGAGGAGGCTGATGGCTTCAGTCTTGAAGAAATCCAGAACGTCTACAGCCAAGCAGTGAGGAGTCAACTAGCGAAGCTCGGGTTCAAGATGGGCGACTTCAGAGAGCCGTACTCGGAAGAAACTATTGGAGAGCTCGTCAAGATGGCCAACAAAGACCGCAAGCTGGCCGTCAATCTTCTCAAGAATCTGGCTATATCTAACGAATATGCGCCAGGCGTTAGCAAGGGCAAGGCGGCTCGAAAGGGTCCAAAGAAGACGGAAGCCGATTAGAGCACCAGGGGGAGGGGCTATGGAGTCAGATGAAAAGGCGTGTCCATTTTGCGCCGAGACAATCAAGGCGGCGGCGGTAAAGTGCAAACATTGCGGAGAGATGCTGGGACAAAAGGCGCAACAGTCGACAGAGAGCGACTGGAGAAAAGACCCATCGCCTGCCTCTGAAAGCCCGGTTGACGCCGAGATTTTCCGTTTCCGAGATGTGATAGTCTCCGCGCGCACTATCAAGGCCGCCGCCGAGACGTACCAGATGGCGAACATCAACGGCGTCAAGCTGGTCGACGTGGTTGCTCAGAACCAAACAGCTGGCGGATGTATGGGCGGATGCGGTGCGCTATTTTTCTTGGCTTCCCTTATGTCCCTGGCCCAACCCAACGGAACGAGTCCGGCCGCAATCGGGTTTATGGCTGGCGCCGGCATCGCTATGGTCGCCGGGTTGTCTCTTATGACGAAGAAGACGGGCCCCGACCAGGCAGGAACTACGGTCGTTCAAATCAGCCACGGCAACACCTGGAAAAATCTGACTGCGGCCCTGAGCAGAAACGATGCGGTCAAAATTGAGAGCGCCATCAACCAGGCCTTCTCTAAGCCTGGCAGCCGATCATAGGCGCTCAAGACGATTTTCCCTAGGTATTTCAATGTCATGACATCGGCCTCTCCGATTCCTACGTGAACAGAAAGGCACCTATATGCTACCCTCTGAGAACGGACGGAGGGTGCCACGATGAAAGACGCAATCGCAGCAATCGCGAGCGACGACAGGAGACATTGGCTAAAGGGGTCGGCGGAGGTGCCGGCAGCTTGTCTGCCACGATTCGTTAAGCAGCTTGGTTTCAGGATTGTCCACGAAGACCTTGGCAACGACCACGGAGAGCTGGACCTGGAATGGGGACTCATCCGGGTCAACAGTCAGCTGTTCTCGATGATGCATCACAATACCGACCTTAACAGGGTCAAGCACTTCACGATTGGCCACGAGCTCGGGCACCTGAGCCTGCATCCCTGGTATCTCCAGAATGGAATACCCCTGACCAGGGAGCACGAGCGCCAGGCGGACTTCTATGCCGGGGTCCTCCTTATGCCTCGGACCGAAATTCTCGCCAGTAGTGAATGGGCTGAAATCGAGGCGGGCGTTTCCCGGAATCATCAATGGAAACTCATCTATGCCCTGGCCAACCGATACAAGGTAACGCCGACGGCGATGGAGATTCGCCTGAACGACATCCGCAACGCCGGGCTCCTGATCACGCTTCAAGCCCAGCCTCCTGAGCCGATGCCGCCTCAAAGGTCCAACGTCCTCGAGTTTTCCAGGGCAGGGGCCTATGCCTAATGGACATTTCGGGCTGGAAATGTCCATTAGGCATAGGCGATAAGGAAGTAACGCATAGGAAGTAAAGGGGATTAGTCCTTGGAAACGCTATGCTCCAAAATAGCCCTGATATTTGAATTTTATTGTATGGTATTTCTCTTGTTTTGATTCCTATTATTAGCTTATCAAATTCAAGGAGCGATGAAAAATGACCAAGCTTAGACAGGTTCGGATTGAACAAGGCCTCGAGGCCCACGAGGTGTGCAAGGCCGCGAATCTCTCGCGTCCAAACCTTTGCACTCTGGAGCTCGCCCGGACAAAGGCCGGCTCCGTTGTGCGGGCAAGGGTGGCCGGCGCTCTGGGAGTCTCCGCCAAGGAGTTGTTCGACGGGGACGGCTGGCCTATCGAGGTAGCGGAAGGCCAGCAGAATTCTGTTCAAATGAGTGGGCCCGAGGCACACTCGAAAGATGTTGCCGCGCGCCAGGCGGCGGCCCATTTGGAAGCGAGATCGGGCGGACTCCAATGAAGACCGCTCAGGAACGAGCGGACCAGTATCCATACCGTTCGAGGACACGCTAAGACATACACGCCCGAAAGGCCGCACGTCAGCGGGCGAGTAGGGTCGATGTGGGTGTCTGGCCACGTTCGGGGAGACTCGAGGCTTGGGACAGACAAGCATCACGCCATCTCCGATCCCTCTGGAAACATGAATTCTAATCAACATGGGACTTTGAATAATTATCGAAAGGCCGCCGAATGAGCAAGTCTAAACAAACCAAAACCAGGGCTCGAGGCGTCTACGAGAGAGTAAAAGGGAGCGGCGTCTGGTATATTCGCTGGCAGAACGAGCACGGCGTTATCCAGAAGATGAAGGTGGGCGCCAAGAGCGCTGCCTTGGCGGCAGTCCAGCAGAAGCGCGCAAAGGTTCTGCTTCGCCACGTGGCCCCCGAGCTGGTAGCTGATGCGAAGCAGGAGATGCGCCTGGCCGAACTCCTGGACCACCGGGTCCAAACGAGCGGAAACAGCAAGAGCGCCAGGGAGGAACGGCGTCACTGCAAATGTTGGAAGCACTGGCTGGGAAACGTGACTGTCAACGAAGTAACTACCTCGGCCCTGGAAAAGTGGGTGGCCTGGCGCCGCTCGAAGGTGAAGCCGGCCACCGTCAACAGGTCCCTGGCATTCTTGAAGACCTGTTACGAGGTCGCGGTACGCGAAGGATGGGCGAATCGCAACCCGGTAAAATCGATCAGGCTCCTGACCGAAAACAACCGACGCACTGGATTCCTGGAAATAGAACACTTCCAGGCGATGCGGGAACTCGTTGATCCGGAGGACTTCCTGGTCATCGAGCTAGCGGTCCTGAGCGGACTCCGGCAGAATGAGCAGTTCAGCCTGGAGAAGAGCCATCTCGACCTTTCGCGAAGGGGCCTCTGGCTGCCTGATCCAAAGGGCGGTATCCGCCGCTGGGTTCGAATGAGTTCACGATGCGTGGAAATTCTGGCACACTTCAGCGCCAAGAGTCACTCAAAGTGGCTGTTCCCTGGGAGCAAGGGCCAGTACCGCAACGCTGCCCACTTCGCGTCAACCCAATTCTATCCGGCCCTGAGAGAGCTCGGGCTAGAGGTTGGCATCAATGGCATTACTTGGCACAGCCTGAGGCATACGTTCGCCAGTTGGCTGGCCGAAGCAGGGGAAGACCTGGGCGTGATTCAGGAACTGGTAGGGCACAGCAGTCAAAAGACTACCGAACGCTACCGGCACCTGATGGAAAATTCGGGAACCAGGGCGGTCGAAGGCCTTGTGTCCCTGGTGTACGGCACCGGTGGCCCTGGTCGCCCTACTGGACCCAGGACTGGACCATCTCCAAATGGACACATTCTAACCCTGGTAAAGTAAGGGTTCTCGGGAAAACCCTGTTACCTGTAAATCTGCTCAGTTTACTGTACGGCGGTTCAAATCCGTCCCTGCCCACCAAACAGAGGCCCTTGAGAAATCAAGGGCCTCTTGCTTTTCTTGGAGCCTTTCACGTTCCTCGTGAATCAATTTCGAAGCTCCTCGTCTTCGTTCCAATTGACCCTTTTTCATACCACCAACTAGCCCCCCAGGTGACCCCGCAGAGGCTCTCTCTTTTCTGGGGCCAGTAGCGAACCGCAAATCCCTGCCGTTACTGGGCTCGCGCCGGATCGGCCTGGAATGAACAGGGGCCCGACTGACCGGATCCGGTCCGCAGTCGGGCCGACGGTGACGGTCGTCACTTCGGGAGCCAGGGCGCCCTGGTATCCTCGGGCTATGGAAAAGACTCCCAGGGTTGTGACAGGTTCTGTCAGCATGGTATGCTGAGGGCCTCCTCGAGAGAGGAGCGGATCGAAACGTCCATAGCCGCCCTCTGCGGTAGGTGACTCCGCCAACGCGGAGATGCCGCGAAAGCCCCTCGTGTTGCACGCAAGAGGGGCTTTCTTTTGTCTCTTTTCGTTGTGGGTGTGCTCACCGTGTGCTATACTGAGCTATGAACATTTCAAGAACAAAAGTCCGGCGCACGGTTGTGCGAAACATCAACTACGCAAAGGCCTCGGACGCAGTTGGAGAGATTACGCCGGGATGTGAGATTTACGGGCTATCCAAGGGGCAGTTTTCGTTGGTCGAGTTGATTGGGCACTGCCTGGACGCGACGGGCCCATCTGACATAATCGTATCGACATGGACAGCGGCGGGCGCTGACCTGGAGCATACTCACGGGCTCCTCGAGAATGGGAATATCCGCTCCGCCAAATGGCTGGTAGACAGCTCTTTTGTGAACAGGCAGCCAGGCTACACGGCAAAACTGATTGAGCTGTTCGGAGAAGATTCTGTCCTCTGCACCGCCAATCATGCCAAATTTGTGCTCATCGAGAATGAGAATTGGTCGATTGTCATTCGGACCAGCATGAATTTGAATTTAAACAAACGCCTTGAAAGCTACGAGGTAAGCGACTGTCGGCCCATGGCAGAGATGATCCATACCCTCTATGACGGAATCAAGGCCGAGGGTTTGACGGCCAAGAAAGCCCAGAAGAACAGAAGCCAATGCGATTCCGGATTGGCCCGTGTCCTGGGCGCCATAGAGCAAAAAGACGTTAAGATCGGATACGGAGAAGAGAAAGGAATAGATTATGCCAAAACTGCAAAAAATGTCAGCTACGACTAAGCTCGGGGCCGACGAGCCATCCCCTCCAACAATGCTCGACGCTAGAGCCGCCGAGAAGTGGAGAAAAATTGTCGCTAGTGGCAGGCACATCAGGAATCTGGACGTTCTCCAGGCTTACTGTGTCGCCTATTCCCGCTGGATCGAGATGGAGGAATGGCTGGCGAACCCTGAGCATGGCCTTATTGCAACCATCAGAGACGACAAGGGGAATGTAAAGTCGCACGGCCCCGCGCCCCAGTTGGCGATTTCTGAGCGCAGCTCCAAAGAGATGACTCGGCTAGGCAAGGCCCTGGGACTGAATAGTTGAGCCAGGGCGGAGAGTTTTTGAGGTTAAGGCTCCCGCCGGGAACGGTCGAAAAGATTGAGCGGAGAGATGATTGTCCGCCAAAAACCAGAGGCAAGACCGGCGGAGCATCGGCCTGGGCTAGAGAGCTGATAATGCGGGAACTCGAGAAAGAGCCAGAAAGAAACCGAGAAAAATGACCCCACCCTGTTGACAGGTGCGCGCACCTGTAGTATATTAATGGAGCAGGGCTTACTGCCCTCCAAGGCGCCCGAAACCGTAAAAATCTACCTCTACCACGACTGTCTCCCCGACGAGGAGGACGGCGAACCCGACCAGTTCGTTTGGCACTACGAGTTCAACGGCGAAGGTCTTGTACCGGTTGAGGAGGGGGCCACCGTCGAGGAGGCCCTGGAGAACCTTGTGTCCGCGATTCCCGAAGCTCAAATAATCTATGCCTCGAGCGGGGCTCAGTCCCGCCTCGTCGAGGCCTAGAGTGTCCGGCAGTCCTCGCAACCCCGAACTCCGATTCCGGCTCCCCGCCGAACTCGTGGCGGCCATCGAGGCGCGCGAGGACTGCCCTCCGCCCGGCGGCCCAGGTCGCACGGGCGGGCCTTCCCTCTGGGCTCGCCAGCTGGTGCTGGCAGCTCTGGGCGTAGAGGCGCCGGCAGACCCGCACGCAGAGCAGAGCAAGAAATTCAAGGAGATCAGCATGAGGACCGAATCAATCGAAGCGAAACACTATGTCACGGGAGAAGAAAAATGACGCAACAACAAACCGATGTGGGCCAGGAAATGGCAACCTTGGGGATTTTCGCTGCCAGACGTATTGATGGGCGGCGGGACGGCTATCTCTTCGCAGACCCCATTAGGGGCCAATTGACGGAGACCAAGAGTCTTTCGGAGGCTGTTCTCGGAAGGATTGAGGCTGGAGGATTTGAGGCGACTGGACTGGTCGCGCAAACAAAGGAGGCTGTCCCTGTCACGGAATCTGAGCTAGCTGAATTCGGTGTTCGGAGCGGGCCTTACGGGTGGGTCTTTCGCGGCCTCTACAAGGACGACCGGTATTCTTGGCGCGAGGTTTACGAGGCCAAAGGATTCCTGGCCAGATCTCTAGGCGAGGCGCTCGCCTTGCGCCTCGAAGAAGCCAAGGAGGAGCGTCGAATCAAGAAGAACCCTGGCGTGCTTATCGAGAATCGGCTATGGGCTTGAATCTCACGAAAGCCGCCAGAGCCTTAGCTACGGCCGGTTACGGAACCACCCTCGAAGACGGCCGGCTAAAGATCTTCTTCACCCAAGCCCAAGCTACCTTCCCGGTCTATGCCGGGCTCCATTGAAGACAGCTCGCTAACGAGGAAGCAAAACCAAGACGCTC
>JBBAQX010000101.1:0-9145 GCA_040400085.1 Lysinibacter sp.
AGTGTTACCGATGTCCTGACACAGAACTGTCACCGATGTCCTGAGACATAACATTTCAGCCTTCGTCACCCACAAAACGGACCGAAAACTTCTGGAGCCTGCCCCGGGAGGGTACTGAAACCCCTACTTCGCGCGCTTGTGGTCCGCGAAGAAGCCGTTTGCGGGTTTCGTGAACGCAAGAATGATCGCCGGAATAGTGGCCACGGCTATGAGGATGCCGGTGATAAGGGTAATCAAAGATTCGGCAGTAATCTCTGCTGAAAGTGCCGCGAGACCGCTCAACCCACCGAGTGCATTAACCAGGCCGATAACCACTATGGTAATTCGAGCCCAATTCTTGCCAGCGGCTAGCTGCGGGATAAGCAGGGCGGTAACAACGGTCACGACCGCCGTGAACGCAAGGGTCGAATACACCCGAACGGCGGAGCTGGCCCTGAGCACCTCGATTTCCGCATCCGTTTCGGAACCTGTTGAAAAGGCTGTAACGCCCATATCAATATTTGCCTGGAGCTGGAAAATGTTGAGAACGGTTGCAAGGACTCCGAGAGCAACTGTGACCCACCACAGCACCAGGGAATATCTTAGGTTAGAAGGCAAAGCGGTGGTCTCCTCAGAAATTTTTATCATCGTTTCGAATAGCCTTCGAATAAGGCTATTCCTAAAATTTATCATCACAGTTTTGCCATGAATATGCCGTTTCAGTGCGCCGAACACAATACACAGATAGATTTCAGGTTTTTACGTTCCGTCGAGGTGCTAGTGTCACTCGCAGAATCCGACCCAGCAATTCAACGCAAAAAGTTTCGATTCCGCGCCAAAATACCGCCGCAAGAATATGTGATCGGTAGACTCAGATGATGACCAGCACGAATGATGCCCCCGTGCACCTGCGCGCAGAGATTCTGGCGCAGCCACCATACAAACAGGGCAGCGCCCCCAAACCCGGCGGCTTCAAGCTCTCAAGCAACGAGAACCCGTTCGGTCCGCTCCCGTCGGTCGCCGCACGAGCCCTGGGCGTGAACGATTTCAATCGATATCCGGATGCTGCGATGCCGGTCCTGCGCGAGGCCCTCGCCGCGCGATTCGGCGTCGGCACCGAGAGCGTTCACGTCGGTGCCGGTTCCGTCGCCCTGCTTTATCAGCTCGTCGCGGCGGCCGCCGGTGCGGGCGACGAATACATTTTCCCGTGGCGCAGCTTCGAGGCGTATCCCGGCCTGGGCGCCGTGACCGGTGCCACCGCCGTGAAGGTCCCCAACAAACCCGACTTCTCGCACGACCTCGACGCGATCGCTGCCGCCGTAACGGACCGAACCCGCGCCATCATCCTCTGTTCCCCCAACAATCCCACAGGAACTACGATCTCCGCAGGTGACTTCGAGGCCTTCATGGGCAAAGTTCCCGCGAACCTGCTCGTCATCCTCGATGAGGCCTATTGCGAGTTCGTCACCGATTTCGATGCCGTGAACGGCGCCAACTATTTCGGCACGAGCGAGGGCGCGCGCTACCCCAACCTGGTGATGCTGCGCACCTTCTCGAAGGCCTACGGCCTTGCCGGCCTGCGGATCGGGTACGGGATCGGAGACAGCCGCATCCTTGACGCGGCACGCACGGCCGCCATCCCACTATCGGTCACCGACTCGGCGCAGCAGGCTGCGCTCGCCTCGCTTGAGCCGCAGGCAGAAGCCGAGCTATTCGAGCGGGTCTCGGTTATTGCCACGCGACGCGATCAGATCATCGCCAGACTGCGGGATGCCGGGTGGAACATTCCCGAAGCGCAGGGCAACTTCTTCTGGCTTCCCCTCGGGGAACACACTGAGGATGCCGCACGCATTTTCAACGACGCCGGAATCGTGGTGCGGCCGTTCGCGGGCGAAGGCATCCGTATCTCGATCGGCGAGCAAGAAAGCCTCGACCTCATATTCGACGTTGTAACCAATGACGTTGTAACCAATGACGTTGTAACCACCGAGATTGCAACGCACATAGACCCACACCACGCCACGAAAGGGAACACACAATGAGCCCGGCCACACAGGTTGCCACCCACGACGAGGCACCAGTACAGTTTCTAAACCACGTGGGAGAGCTGGTGGAGGACGCCTCGAACGAGGAGTACCTTCCCTTCCTGCATTCCCTAGGCGAGCAGAACTACAAACAGTTCTACCGCGACATGCTCGTTACCAGGCGATTCGACGAGGCCTGCACCAACCTGCAGCGTCAGGGCCAGCTCGGTCTCTGGGTTCCGAGCCACGGGCAGGAGGGCGCGCAGGTCGGTTCCGCCCACGCGGCGAAGAAGCAGGACCACATCTTCCCCTCGTACCGCGAGCACGCCGTTGCCCTCATCCGCGGGGTTGACCTGCTTGGCATCGCCGCGCTTCTTCGCGGAGTGACCCACAGCGGATGGGATCCCAACGATCCCAAGAACGGCAATTTCCGAATCTACACCTTGGTGATCGGTTCCCAGACGCTGCACGCCACGGGCTACGCGATGGGCCAGCGATTTGACGGTGTCGTCGGCACGGGAAACCCCGACGTTGATGAGGCCACCATGGTCTACTTCGGCGACGGGGCGACCAGCCAGGGCGACGTGAGCGAGGCCTTCGTCTTCGCCGCGAGCTATCAAACGCCCCAGGTGTTCTTCCTCCAAAACAACCAGTGGGCGATCTCCGTCCCCGTGAGCCGCCAATCCCGCACCCCGCTGTATCGCAGGGGAACCGGCTTCGGCATGCCGAGCGTCCAGATCGATGGAAACGATGTTCTGGCCGGCTACGCGGTCACCGCCAAGCACCTCGACGATGCGCGCGCCGGTCGCGGCCCAGCACTGATCGAGGCACTCACGTACCGCATCGGCGCCCACACCACGAGCGACGACCCCACCAAGTACCGCACGAACGAAGAGACCGAAAGCTGGATCGCACGCGACCCCATCATCCGCCTCGAGAAGTTCCTGCGCTCGCAGGGCGTCGCCGAGTCGTTCTTCGATGAGACGGATGCTGAGGCCAAAGACTTCGCGGAAGACATCCGTGTTCGCACCCTCGCCCTCGAAGCACCGCCCATTGAGCATATGTTCGACTTCGTCTACAGTGAGCCGCACCCCAACCTGGAGGCTCAGGCGGCGTGGCAGGCTAAGTATGAGGCATCATTCGGCGATGCAAGCGATGCGCATGTTGCAAACGGATCACACGACGGGAGCCAGGCATAATGACTGACAACTCTGACATTAAGAACCTGCCCATGGCCAAGGCCATCAACCTGGGGCTCCAGAAGGCCATGGCCGATAACAGCAAGGTTCTCCTCATGGGGGAGGACATCGGTACACTCGGCGGAGTCTTCCGCATCACCGAGGGCCTGCAGAAGGAGTTCGGCGAACAGCGAGTGCTCGATACCCCGCTGGCGGAGTCGGGCATCATCGGAACCGCGATCGGTCTGGCACTGCGCGGCTACCGTCCCGTATGCGAAATCCAATTCGACGGTTTCATCTTTCCCGGGTTCGACCAAATCACTTCTCAGCTGGCAAAACTGACCAATCGCTACCTGGGTTCGCAATCGTTCCCCGTGGTGATCCGGGTTCCCTACGGCGGACACATCGGCGCAATCGAGCACCACCAGGAAAGCCCGGAGGCATACTTCGCGCACAGCGCCGGCCTGCGCCTCGTGAGCCCGTCGACCCCGAACGATGGGTACTGGATGATCCAAGAAGCCATCGCCAGCAACGACCCCGTGATGTTCTTCGAGCCCAAGAGCCGATACTGGCAGAAGGGCGACGTGAACTTTTCCGCGCACGCCGCCGACCTGCACCAGAGCCTGATAGCCCGCACGGGCACTGACGTAACGATCGTCGGTCACGGCGCTATGGTTCCCATGATTATGCGCGCGGCCGAGATTGCCCAGGAGGAGGGTACGAGCATCGAGGTCGTCGATCTGCGTTCGATCTCACCCATCGACTACGACACGATCCTGGCATCTGTACGCAAGACGGGCCGCCTCGTCGTCGCGCAGGAGGCCCCCGAAAATACCAGCGTCGGCAGCCAGATCGCCGCGACCATCGCCGAGCGGGCGTTTTACTCCCTCCAGGCGCCGGTTCTCAGGGTCTCTGCCTACGATGCCCCGTTCCCCCCGGCGAAGCTGGAGTCGCACTACCTGCCGGACGCTGACCGCATCCTTGAAGCCGTCGACCGGGCAATGGCCTACTAACAATGGCCTACTAACAACAGCGCAACTCGACTAAACTTTCTATAATTTCTCCCAGAGGAGCACCGCAATGAGCGAAAAGCCGTTTCTACTTCCCGACGTCGGCGAGGGCCTCACCGAGGCCGAAATCGTGTCGTGGCATGTTGCCGTCGGTGACGAGGTCGTAATCAACCAGGTCGTCGTCGAAATCGAGACAGCCAAGTCGCTGGTCGAGCTGCCCTCCCCCCTAGTAGGAACCGTAACGCGCCTGCTCGCGAAGGAGGGCGAAACCGTCGAGGTTGGTTCGCCGATTTTTATGGTGGGCGAATCGATGGCGGATGCTGCCGGTTCCGTCGCCCCCTCGGCATCCATTCGCGATGCTCCCGCGGCCTCCGCCGCCCCTGGCGCAGGTATCGACCACGGAGAACTTGCCCAGGCCACCCGGGACGTAGCCGCGACTATTGCGGTTGAAGAACCTGCCGCTGACGAGAAACCCGGCGCCGTGCTGGTCGGGTATGGAAGCGCGGGGAACGCCTCGAGCCGTCGCCGCAGGGGAGGCCAAACAGTGGGAGCTCCCGAGCGTCCCGCCTCGGTACCCGCCGCCCACGCAGCCCCCGTGATCGCAAAGCCCCCTATTCGCAAGCTGGCCAAGGACCTTGATGTTGATCTACACACGGTCGAGGCCACGGGGCTCGCTGGTGAGATCACGCGTGAGGATGTTGTACGTCACGCGTCGCAGGCCAGCGTTTTCCGCAATATTCAGACGCCGGATGCCCCCGACGACCGCGAGGAGCGCATCCCCGTGAAGGGCGTGCGCAAGGCCATCGCCAATGCCATGGTAGACAGCGCATTTACCGCGCCTCACGTGAGCGTCTTCGTTGACGTGGATGCCACCCGCACGATGGAGTTTGTGAAGCGACTTAAGACTTCCCCCGATTTTGCGGGCGTGAAGGTATCGCCGCTGCTGATTATGGCAAAGGCCATGATCTGGGCCGTGCGCCGCAACCCCATGGTGAATTCGGCCTGGACCGATGAGGAGATCATCGTTCGCCACTTCGTGAACCTCGGTGTCGCCGCCGCTACTCCGCGCGGGCTGATCGTGCCCAACGTGAAGGATTCTCAGAACCTGAGCCTGCTGCAGCTCGCGAAGTCGCTGGAGCAGCTCACCCTGACGGCCCGCGACGGACGCACGCAGCCTGCCGACATGGCGAATGGCACGATTACGCTCACCAACATTGGCGTATTTGGGATGGATACTGGTACGCCGATCCTGAACCCGGGCGAGGTCGCGATCGTTGCCCTCGGAACCATCAAGCAGAAGCCGTGGGTTGTCGACGGCGAGGTGCGGCCGCGCTTTGTCACCACGATTGGCGCGTCGTTCGATCACCGAGTGGTAGATGGCGACGTCGCGAGTCGCTTCGTGGCGGACGTGGCCAGCGTGATCGAGGAACCGGCGCTGCTGCTCGACTAGCTGAGCGAGGGCGGGCTATGCCCAGCGCTCCGCCGCCCTCCGGATGGGCTTGAGCCGGGCATCCTCTGTTGATGCTCTTACCTGGTGTTTATCCACCAACCGGGAGCCGCACTAGAAAGTGGTGGCTTGCTGCTCGTTGTAACCGTGGCCGGAGAGCTGAGAATCCTCCATGTACCGCGCCTCCTCGGCTCGCTTGAACCGAGCGACGTCACGCACATTCTTCTGAACAGCGACTGAGGCGAAGACGCTCATCACGAATGCGATGCCGTAGAATCCTTTTTCGCTCAGGTCGATACTTCCCGCGTTCCACAGCCCAATTGCTAGAAGGGAAACTGCGAGGATCAGTGAGAACCACGACAGCCCGTAGTAGAGGTTCGTCACGGGGATTCCCTCCATGCGATCGCGAACTGTCTTCTGCAGCGACACTGCGGCAAAGAGCCCGAACATCAAAACGGTGAAGTAGTAACCCTTTTCATTGAGCTCCATTCCCGTGTTGAATAGGCCGATCAAGTAGGCAGACATTCCAATGATGAGAGCGAGCCATGATGCTCCGATGAATGCTGGCGTGGGCTTCTGTAAGTCTTCGAGGTTATTCATGATCGGTCCCTTCGTTGGGCGGGGGCGGCTTGTTGCCGCTTCATGAGTAATCTACAGAAGCCTCATAAACAAAATGGAATATACCTGATAATCTTTTGTTTTCTTTATGCCCCACAATGCATATCTAGCGTATTCCCTTTCCGGGAGACGCGCGTTGTTTTTGACCGAAAGCAGCGTGGAGAGAGTCTTTGAGAGAATCGTTGAGGGACAAATCTCGCGGGCCCAAGTTATCCGCGCCGGGCCCAACCTGCCGCGCCGGGCCCAACCTGTCACGCCGGGCCCAACCTGCGGCTTGGGCCCGTATCGAATATGTTGGGCCCGGCGGCCGAATCCCTCAAACTCAGGCTGATTTGCCAGCGCCCATACGGGTAACCGTTTGTAGACTAAGGCTGTGACTGAGCTAACGGGGCTAACGAAGGCCGAAGTGGATGAGCGGATCGCTCTAGGTCGGGTAAATCGCGCCGATGACAAGGCCAGTCGTTCCGCTGCCGACATTATCCGGGCCAACGTTTTCACTAAGTTTAACGCGCTTGTGAGCATCCTGTTCGTGACCGTGACCCTTGTTGGATCGGCTATTGATTCTCTCTTCGCAATTGTTGCCGTTATTAATAGCGGTATCGGTATCGTCCAAGAGCTCAAGGCAAAACGCACTCTCGACAAGCTGGCGATTCTCAATGCCCCAACCGTGGTGGCCGTTCGTGATTCCGCGGAAAACGAAATAACAACATCCGATATTGTTCTCGATGACATTATCAAGGTGAGGATAGGCGATCAGATTTCCGCAGACGGGGAGATTATTTCTTCGCACGGATTAGAAATTGACGAGTCACTGCTGACGGGCGAATCCGACCACGTGCATAAAAAGCCTACAGATCCGGTCCTGTCAGGTTCGATCGTCGTCTCTGGAATTGGCTATATGAGAGTGACCGCGGTTGGCGAGAGTTCGTACGCCTACAAGATTACATCGCATGCGAAGCGATTCACGAAGGCGCATTCGGAACTTGTCGCCGGTACGAACAAGATCCTCACCTATGTTTCTTGGGCGATCGTCATTGTCGCACCTATTCTCATCTGGGGACAGATTTATAATGGCCAAAAGACCTGGCAGGAAGCGGTCATCCGTTCTATCGCCGCAATAATCGGTATGGTCCCTGAAGGGCTCGTGCTTCTCACCTCGATGGCGTTCATGCTGGCAACGCTCGCGCTGGCACGGCAAAAAGTTCTTGTCCAGCAACTTCCCGCGGTTGAGGGACTTGCCCGAGTCGATATGTTTCTCATGGATAAAACCGGAACCCTCACGGAGGGCGTGATTAAATTTGACGAACTGTTCTTAGATAGCGAAAGTGACAGAGAACGGGTCGAAAAAGTTCTCGCGGTCATTGCCCACCGAGAGGACTCGCCCACAAACCAGGCGATGCGCGAACATTTTAAGGAGCTTTCGCTTGGCGAACCAACCTCCGAAGTATCTTTTTCGTCATCCCGAAAGTGGAGCTCGGTCACTTATGCAGATACCACGTGGGTTTTTGGTGCCCCCGAGGTCCTTTTTGCATCGGGTGAGTCTCCGCTCAAAACGACGGCAGCAGAATTAGCCGATCGCGGAAAACGAGTGCTAGTCCTAATGCGTACCGAGTCGGCAGTTGATGCACAGCATCTCCCCAAGGGTCTTAGCCCAACTGCGCTGCTTGTATTGAGTGAGAAGATACGTCCAGATGCCAAGGAAACTCTTGAGTACTTCACGAAGCAGGGTGTATCGCTTAAAGTGATCTCTGGGGATAGCCCGCGCACTGTTCTTGCCATCTCTCAAGCGGTGGGGATACCCGCCCAAAGCGCATTCGACGCGCGCGATCTGCCCGAGGATGAATCTGAGTTTGCACGGATCGTCACGAGGGAGCAGGTTTTCGGTCGTGTCGCGCCGGAGCAGAAACGCCGAATTGCTCGTTTGCTTCAAACGCAGGGGCACGTCGTCGCGATGACAGGTGACGGCGTGAACGACGCCCTCGCGCTCAAAGACGCGGACATCGGAATTGCTATGAACAGTGGTGCGCAGGCGACTAAGGCGGTCGCCGAGTTGATTCTTCTCGACAACAAGTTTTCCCGGTTGCCCGGTGTCCTGGGTGAGGGGCGTCGGGTGATGGCTAACATCGAGCGGGTTGCGAATCTCTTCCTCATGAAGAATGTTTACTCAATCGTGATTGCGCTCGCGGTTACAGTTGTGATGCTTCCCTACCCATTCTTGCCGCGGCATATGAGTGTTATCTCGAGCCTGACTATCGGCATTCCCGCTTTTTTCCTCGCGCTTGCACCCAACTCTCGACTCTATCAACCGGGTTTCCTGGGCCGCGTGCTCAAGTTTGCGGTTCCGGCAGGTTTCATACTTGCCGTGATGATGCTCGGAAACTACATCATCGCGGTAAACCTTGGCGCTAGCGCAAACGCGGCCAGCACCCTTACCGCGATTGTGGTGATGATGATGGGCGGTTGGATTCTTATCTGCCTGGCTCAGCCGCTCAGGCGCTGGAAGATCGCCCTCATAGTAAGCCTGCAAGCAGTATTCGTTGGTCTTATTCTGCTGCCATGGACCCGGGAACTGCTGCAGTTCGAGCTTATCTGGCCGCAGCTGCTCTTCTCCGTTGGGGTTGGTGCTCTCGGTATTGTGCTGGTGCATGTGCTGTGGAGGTTTGATCAGCGCGGAGCTGCGCTGGCATAGCACTCGATGGGAGGATGCCCGCCCTAACCGATCTCCTCGCGCACCTTTTTCGTGAGCGACGCAAACACCAGGCGGTACGACTCCTGGATAAGCTCGGCCACGAGGTCGGCAGGGACAACGGTGGACTCGAGAATAACCGAGTTCCAGTGTTTTTTGTTGGAATAGTAACCGGGAATGATGTCTTGATATTGCTGGCGAAG
>JBBAQX010000102.1:0-9038 GCA_040400085.1 Lysinibacter sp.
GGGCTTATCGCAGACGGAGCCGGATTTGGACCGGCCTTTGCGGTAACCGGTTCTATCTTGATCGGGGCATCGATTGTCTGGATGCTCACAACGGACCCGCAGGTCCGTACCGAGACGCAGGAGATGCCGGTCGTTTCTCCGTAGGCTGACAGACCGCCAACCTACGGAAGAAACATCGGGTCATTCTTATTTCTGGAGTGATTCTACGGAAGGCATCGTGCTGATATCGATAACGGCGCGGTAGCGAACCTTGCTAGCGATCACACGTTCGTAGGCCTCATTGACTTCATCAGCCGAGATAACCTCGACCTCAGCGGCAATGCCATGCTCGGCGCAGAAGTCTAGCATTTCCTGAGTTTCACGGATTCCGCCGATATTGGTGGCAGAAAGTGAGCGACGACGCGACGCGAGTGAGAACATCCGGACGCTATCTGGCGCACTCGGGATTCCGATGTTCACCAGGCTGCCGTCCAGGCGGAGCAGGCTCAGGTAAGCATCGACATCGAGGTTTGCCGAGACGGTGTTGAGGATCAGATCGAAGTGGTCGCGGAGCTCCCTGAAAGTATGCGGGTCTGAGGTCGCGTAGTAGTGGTCTGCGCCCATCCGCAGGCCATCGTCTTTCTTGCTCAGTGTCTGGCTGAGCACGGTGACCTCAGCTCCAAGGGCGTGAGCGATCTTGACACCCATGTGGCCGAGCCCGCCCATTCCGAGGATGGCGACGCGCTTGCCCGGTCCTGCCTGCCAATGCTTCAGCGGTGAGTAGAGCGTGATTCCTGCGCAGAGCAGTGGTGCAGCATCCGCCATATCGATGCTTTCCGGGATGCGGAGAACGTACTTCTCGTCTGCAACGATCTGCGTGCTGTAGCCGCCAAACGTTGGTTCGTGAGTGACACGATCTTTACCGTTGTAGGTTCCAGTCATGCCCTTGAGGCAGTACTGTTCTTCGCCTGACAAGCAGTTTTCGCATTCGCGGCAGGAATCAACGAAGCATCCGATTCCTGCGCGGTCGCCGACTTTGTAGGTGGTCACTTCACTACCAATCGCGGTCACGACGCCCGCGATCTCGTGCCCAGGAACCATTGGATATGAGGCGTTGCCCCACTCATTGCGAACCTGGTGAATATCAGAGTGGCAAATTCCCGCGAATTGAATGTCAATCACCACGTCGTGCGCGCGCGGCTCGCGACGCTCAATAACTGACGGGGTAAGAGGAGATGTTGCGGAGGATGCCGAGAGTGCCGAAACCTGAGTCATATGTACTTTTCTTCCTGTAAATGCGTTATTCGCAGCGCTAGATTGGCTTGCGCCGAGATAACGATGTGTGCAATAAATATACTCCTCAGAGCTGGCCGTCAGGATATACCTGCAGGTATTGTCGCAAATATGCTGATTCAGCGACCGGATGGTGTGGGCACCTTTCCGCGATAGGCCAAAATTGAGTTATGACCTTCGACAATAAAGCGGCCGATCATGTTCTCACAACCGATCGTGAATTCATGGATGCCCTGAGGAACGACCTGCGCGCTGCCGACTATTCCGGATCCACCGTTACCGCTATCCTCGACTCGGCAGAACACTCGGTACGGCGTTCGCAGAGGGTTCCGGCCCAGCGGCGACTCGATGCCCGGCGCGCATCTGGTGAGCGCGCCAACGCTGACGTACTCATCGAACTCTTCATAGTGGGCAACGCGCTTCCGGCGCACGAGGTAGCAGCCGTATTCTCTAGGCTTGGCATTGAGAATGCCGTACGTCATGGCCTGCTGAGCCAGGCTCGGCCTACTGAGCACTCTCTCGAGGGCTCTCTCGAGGACTCTCTCGTCAGCGCAGCGGTTGACTTGGTACCTTTTTCCTGGACGGATGCTCACGGGACAGTCGACTGGCTCATCGCATCCGACCACGGTGAACTCAGTAGGCGAGGCCCCCTCCCTGACGACTTCGTTCTCGGCGTCGGCGGTGCCACGAGGACCCTAGCCGGGCTGATGCTTCCCCGCCCGGTAGAATCACTTCTCGATATCGGAACTGGCTGTGGAGTCCTCGCGATGCTCGCTAGTCGCTATGTTCAGAGAGTTGTCGCGACCGATCTGTCTCACCGTGCTTTGGCCTTCGCGGCCTTCAATATCGCCCTCAACCTTCCAGACGCAGACAACATTGAACTGCGTCACGGCAGCCTCTTCGACCCCGTCGCCGGTGAACTTTTTGACCGAATCGTGAGCAACCCGCCCTTCGTGATCACGCCCCGATCTGCTGATGTTCCCTCCTACGAATATCGTGACGGGGGCATGGTCGGCGACGGCCTCATCCGAGCCGTAGCAACCGGTGTCGCCCGGCACCTGCGCGACGACGGTGTCGCACAATTGCTAGGTAATTGGGAATACCGTCTGGGCGAAGACAACCTACGACAGGTGGAACAATGGTTCCTCGATGAGGGATGCTCCGCCTGGGCAATTGAGCGGGAACGCCAGTCGTGCGACCTCTACGCAGAAACCTGGATCCGGGATGGCGGTCATCTTCCCCACACGCAGGAGTTCGACAGGCTATACAATTCCTGGGTGCGAGACTTCGAGGAGCGAGAGGTCGTCTCTATCGGCTTCGGGTATCTCGTCGTGAGGCCCGCTCCGGGGGAAATCCGCATGGAGACGGTGAGCGGTGCACTCGGCGAGAACGCTCTGGGGCTCGGAGTAGCGATTCAGGCCAGTCTGGAGGCGGCATCAGCCATTGAGAAGCTCAGTGAGGAGGACGTCTGCGCTCTTAAGCTGATCACCGCCACCGATGTTACCGAGCATCGACACTATCTTCCGGGTGAAGATGACCCCGCCATCATCCAATTGATCCAGGGTGGCGGATTCGGCAGAACCATCAACGCAGATACGGCCCTTGCCGCGTGCGTGGGGGCATGCGACGGAGAACTCAGCGTTGGTGCTATTGCGTCGGCGCTGGCAGACCTACTCGATGCTAACCCTTACGAGTTGCGAAGGGTACTGGTCTCGCGGCTTCGGGAACTAGTGCGTGACGGGTTTTTGCACATCGCCTTCACCGGGTGATGTGTGTGCAGCCAGCTCATGCGGAGCCAGGTACATCCGCCCCCGGTAGAGCAGCCCGTCGTCATCAGCCCCGAGGAACCCGTCGACGACCTCTGCCATAGTTGATGCCGCGTTATGGATTACCGTCCTGCGCTCTATTTTTCCAATAAGAACTGCCGTGACATCGTTCAAAATGGGAAGATCGAAAGCTCCTCTATGCCAGTGTTCCCCGGCAAAGCGCTCAGAGGCCGGGCCCGCCATGCGCATCGCCAGCTCGTGGTTTCGTACCCCCAAGATATGGACCGCAACGTATTCCATGCTATTCAAGGCTGGCCACGAGCTGGCCGTTGTCGCGGTGTTGAATGTGAACATCGGAGGTTGCGCCGAAAGGGAGGCCAGCGAGGTCGCAGTGAACCCGACAGGGGTTCCCTCAGCATCGCTCAACGTAATGATCGCCACGCCCGCGGAGTGCCGCTGAAACGCTTGGCGGAACGCGTTGAGTGCCTGATCGGCAACAGCTTGTTGTTGCGCCTTATCGAACCCTATTTTGTTACTCATCACTCAACCAAACCTACCCGGTGTGCCAAATATTCCCTCATTTGTCTCGGTTGATTACCGAAAGAAGACCAAAGGATGAGCGCACCGACAATTCTGGGACTGTCGCTCGCCTAGAATAGTACTGATGATTCAAAGTGTAGATTTTCGGGGCGCGCTGCCGACGCGTTCTCAACTGCTGTCCTCGGTTCCCCGAGCTCAGATGGATATTGGCGTTGCCCTTGGCGTTGTTCAGCCGCTTATTCAGGACGTGCGAGACAGGGGGAGTATCGCGCTCTCTGAGCAGGCACAAAAATTTGACGGCGTTACTCCGCCGTACCTCGCGATGACTGCCGACGATATAGCAGAAGGAGTTGCCAGCCTCACACCTGATGTTCTGGCGGCGCTCGAAGAAGCCATCGCCCGTGTCAGGGTGGGCTCTGCCGCTCAGGTTCCTGATGAACGGGTTACTCAAATTGCCGATGGTGCCACCATCACCCAGCGGTGGGTGCCCGTGTCACGGGTCGGGCTCTACGTCCCCGGCGGCAAGGCCGTGTACCCCTCGAGCGTCGTCATGAATGTCGTTACTGCCCAGGCTGCGGGAGTCGAAAGCATCGCGCTCGTTTCCCCCGCCCAGAAGGACTTCGGGGGAAAGGTCCACCCCACAATCCTCGCCGCGGCTGGCCTGCTTGGCGTCACCGAAATCTACGCCATCGGGGGAGCCGGTGCCATCGGAGCCCTCGCATACGGTGTTGATGATCTCGGGCTCCAATCCGTCGACGTCGTTACCGGACCCGGGAACATTTTCGTCGCGGCCGCAAAGCGTCTCGTCAACGGCGTTGTGGGGATTGACGCGGAGGCCGGGACAACCGAAATCGTCATTATTGCGGACGAGTTGGCGAACGCATCCTTTATTGCTGCCGATCTTATTAGCCAGGCGGAGCACGACGAAGCTGCCGCCGCAGTTCTCATCACGCCCTCAATTGAGCTAGCGGATGCTGTGCGTATCGCACTCGAGGAAACCGCGCCTCAAGAGGAAAACGCGGCCCGGGTGATAGCCGCGCTGTCCGGTCCACAATCCGCGATCATCCTGGTCGATTCAATCGAGGATGCCGTAATGGTCAGCAACGCCTACGGTCCGGAGCACCTCGAGCTACACACCGCTGACAACGATGCCCTCCTGCCTACCATCCGAAATGCCGGCGCCATCTTCATGGGAGACTACACTCCGGTGAGTCTCGGTGATTACATCGCGGGATCCAACCATGTGCTGCCTACCGGCGGGAGCGCCCGTTACAGTTCCGGGCTCGGCGCATATGCGTTCCTGCGTGCCCAGCAGGTAGTGGCCTATAGCTCCGACGCCCTCGGTGACGTGCACGATCGACTTGTCGCACTTGCCGAAGCTGAGCATCTCCCCGCACACGGTGCCGCGGCATCTATCCGTTTTAGCAACCACTCCAAGTAAGGAACCCGCATGCACTGCCCGTTCTGCCGTCATCCCGATTCGCGAGTCATCGACTCACGCACGTCCGATGACGGCACTGCAATCCGTCGACGCCGCCAATGCCCAGAGTGTAATCGTCGGTTTAGTACGACCGAGACAGCAAGCCTCACCGTCATTAAACGTAGCGGTGTTGTCGAACCGTTCAGCCGGGAGAAAGTTGTCTCGGGTGTTCGCAAGGCGTGTCAGGGTCGCCCTGTGACCGATACTGATCTTGCACTTTTGGCGCAGAAGGTGGAAGAGAGTATCCGCTCTACAGGTGCTTCTCAGATCGAGGCGAACGATATTGGCCTGTCGATCCTGACACCGCTGCGTGACCTAGACGAGGTCGCCTTCTTGCGTTTCGCGAGTGTCTATCAGGCATTCGAGTCCCTCAGCGATTTTGAATCGGCGATTTCGGAGCTCCGAGCGGAGCGTCACGAGCGAGTGTCCGTTGACCAATCCGCTGAAACCAACACACCACAAATTTCCGCAGAATAGGTATCCATGTACGGCTATATTTTCCGAACGTTCCTGACCAAGATGGACCCCGAGCAGGCACATCTCATGGCTCATCGGGTTATTCAGTTGCTTCCAACGGCCGGAATCGGCTCGATTGTTCGCCGGATGACCATGCCCAAGACCGATCAAACGGTGCGTACCCTTGGACTTACCTTTCCGACGCCCTTCGGCATCGCCGCGGGTTTTGACAAGGAGGGCACAGCCATACGTGGGCTTGGTCAGCTAGGCTTCGGCCATATCGAGGTGGGAACGCTCACCGGGCACGCCCAACCGGGGAATGAGAAACCCCGACTTTTTCGCCTCGTCGAGGATCAGGCTGTCATCAACCGTATGGGCTTCAATAACGGGGGAGCAGCCGAGGCCAGGCCGCGTTTCGTGAGGGAGAGGGCCCGATTTAGGCGCCCCATCATCGGTGCCAACATCGGCAAGAGCCGGATCGTGGATGTGGATGCGGCTACTGCCGATTACGTCTACAGCGCCTCGCTGCTCGCCCCTGTTGCCGACTATCTGGTCGTGAACGTCAGCTCGCCCAATACCCCGGGTTTACGGGGTCTCCAGGAACTCTCGCATCTGCAACCTTTGCTGGCCGCTGTGAAAGAAGCGAGCGGTTCAACGCCGCTGCTGGTGAAGATAGCTCCCGATCTGAGTGATGAGGGCGTCAGCGAAATCGCGAATCTCGTGAGTGAACTTGGTCTCGACGGGATTATCGCCACAAATACGACGATCTCGCGTGATGGTCTCAAAACCTCGCAACGTATCGTGGATGCTGCCGGAGATGGCGGACTATCGGGAGCGCCTTTGGCCGAGCGTTCACTCGCCGTGTTGCGCCTCATCCGTTCCATCGTCCCGGCTGATCTCTGCGTCATTTCCGTGGGAGGCGTGGACACCGCCCAGGATGTCGCTGACAGGCTTGATGCCGGCGCCACCCTGGTGCAGGGTTATACCGCTTTTCTGTATCGCGGGCCGCTCTGGGCTCGTTCGATCAACAGGGGTCTGGACAGGATTCGCCCGAAGGCGCTGAACTCAGGGAAGTAAATTACTCAGGAAATTTGCCGCGCTTGACCTGTGGCTTCGGTAGACGAAGCACTCTCAATTGTAGGATGCGCATGGCCGCGTACCATCGGAACCCAGGCTGTACCCTATCCTCGCCGAACTTGTCGCTCAGCTTCTTCTTGATCCTGAATCCGACGAATACAACGTCAAGGACTGCGAGCAGCAGGAAACCCCAAATAACGAGTACCGAGTACAGCTGTACAGTCGGGTTTTGAATGAACGTCATCACGAGAACAATGCCCATCATGGGAATCATGAACTCACCGATACTGGTTCGAGCATCCACATAATCGCGAACCCAGCGACGCTGCGGGCCCTTATCCCGCGCGGGCAGGAATTTCTCATCGCCCGCGGCCATACCGATTCGGGCGCGCTCTCGCTGCTCAGCCATGCGCGCGCTTGATACGCGTTTTGCTTCCTTGCGGTCGCTGGCTACCAAGGGACGAGCGCGAGCTGCCTGTTGTTCTTTTCGTGAGGGGGTAGGGCGTCCCTTCCCAGTTACTGCCTCATCTTCGGTTATGTTTTGTTCGCCTACCGAATTGACTGACGAGCCGCTATCCGAAGTAATTTTGTTTCGTGCCACCATAAATCCTCTGGTAATAAAAGGAGAGAACTCTCTTATCTACAAGAGTACAGCGAAATTCGGGGGAACATTCCCACGGTTTCTTCGGTTATACAGGTTACAATCCATAATGCGTTCTTGTATTCGGGCCTCGAAACGACAGGTCAACGGGACGTATAAGCGAATTACTCGAAGGAGACACCATGTCTGAAACCAACACTATTGAGCAAGCGGAACACGGCGTTGGGGTTACCGAAGCCGCTGCGGCAAAAGTTCGTAGTCTCCTCGAGCAAGAGGGGCGAGACGATCTCCGACTGCGTGTTGCGGTTCAACCAGGCGGATGCTCTGGCTTGATTTACCAGTTGTACTTTGACGAAAGGTATCTCGATGACGATGCCGTCGTTGATTTTGACGGTGTTGAGGTCATCGTTGACAAGATGAGTGTCCCCTACTTAGCCGGTGCAACGATCGACTTTGAAGACACTATCGAAAAGCAGGGATTTACTATTGACAACCCTAATGCTGCGGGTAGTTGTGCGTGTGGTGATAGCTTCAGCTAATAACGTTTTAGGCGATTCGCGCCGGATGTGTCACGACTCAGGCGAATCTCAGGGTAGGCTTGTATGCGGTTGGTCATGGACTAACCGAACGAATGTCTAACGTCTGAAAGGTCTGCAGTGCGATCCAATCGTCGTCTGAAATGGGTGGCGGCCCCACTGGCAGTGATGCTAACAGTGGTGCTGGCCGGCTGTACTCAACAACAACTTCAGGGCTTCATGCCCGGTGATGGCTTCGAAACAACGAACCATACCAATGGCATTATTAGTCTCTGGGTTAACTCATGGATCGTTCTGCTTGGAGTGGGCGTCATCACTTGGGGTCTGATTATCTGGGCAGTTATTGCCTACCGTCGTCGTAAAGGCCAGACCGGTCTTCCTGCGCAGCTTCGGTACAATATGCCCATCGAGACGTTCTTCACTATCGTTCCTCTTCTTCTTGTTCTTGGTTTCTTTGCTTTTACTGCGCAGGAACAGCAGAAGATTGAGGCTCGTGCAGATAACCCCGACGTAACCATTGAGGTCGTGGGAAAGCGTTGGGCCTGGGACTTCAACTATGTTGATGAAGATGTCTATTACCAGGGTATTCAGATTCAACCTGATAAGAACTCTGATGTGCAGGGGGCTGTAGATCAGTCGTCCTTCCCCGTACTCCATCTTCCGGTGAATAAGGAGACTGAACTCCAGCTTCAGTCTTATGATGTGATTCACTCCTTCTGGGTCATTGACTTCTTATACAAGAAGGACATGATTCCCGGCAAGACCAACTACATGACATTTAAGCCGACGCGTATTGGCGAATACGAGGGCAAGTGTGCCGAACTCTGTGGTGAGTATCACTCAATGATGCTTTTCAAGGTGAAGGTAGAGTCCCAGGAGGACTATGACGCCTACATCGCAGGCCTCCGAAAGTCAGGCAAGACCGGCTACAACTTTGATGATTTTGCACCCAAGATCAGCCAAAGTGACAATACATCTTCGAGTAAGAGCAACGGGGAGTAACAACTGTGAAAAAAGGAAACATCCTCGTTACGTGGATAACGTCCACCGACCACAAGGTGATTGGGTACATGTACCTCATCTCCTCGTTCATTTACTTCCTTATCGGTGGCCTTATGGCCCTAGTGATTCGTGCGCAGCTTTTTGCTCCAGGTCTTGAAATTGTTGCGACGAAGGAACAGTACAATCAGCTGTTCACTATGCACGGCACGATCATGTTGTTGATGTTCGCGACGCCTCTGTTTGCCGGTTTCGCTAACGTATTGATGCCCCTTCAAATCGGTGCACCAGACGTCGCCTTCCCCCGTCTC
>JBBAQX010000103.1:0-8925 GCA_040400085.1 Lysinibacter sp.
GGGATAAGAAGATGAGTGAAACCGCCGATCGTATCCGATCCTTGATGGATCGTCACGAGTGGAGCCAGGGGGACGTATCCGCCTACCTCGGCGTGCCCCAGCCGACCATTAGTAACTGGCTCAAACCCGAGGATCACCATAACTACCGATCCCCTGGGGTTGTGGTGGCTCGGCTCCTCGACGTGTTCGAACGACTGGAGATGTTGGCGCCATCCATCCACGCCACGTTCGTACCCCCGGCGCGTGATAGGAAGTAACATGGACTGGACCCCCGTATGGGAACCCACGATTCTCCCGCCGCGCGCTCCAGTGGAGCGCGCGGCACCGGTTTGCGTCGATTGTGGAGCGCCAGTGTCCACCAAGAACAGCACCCCGCCCGAGCGTTGTCGGAGCTGCGCCAGCCGGGCACGCAACCTAGCGCGCTACGGGCCCCGGGAAGCCCGCTCGTGCCCCTGCGGGGTGCAGTTGTCCCCGACGACCAGACGGACCGCCCTCCTGTGCCGCGTGTGCAGCGCGCGGGAGCGCGAGGCGGTGAAGCCGAACCGCGAGCGGGTCAAGGTAGCGAAGGTCAAGCCGGCGATTGACGTGATACGTGGTACCGCGATGCCCGGGTACACCACCAGCCCGAGGCCGAGCCACTTCAAGAACGCACCATTCGAGTTGGTAGCGTGCGGTGCGAACGGTGATACGCGAAGGTCGGTATATAACGTTTATGTTGGGGTAGACCTCGCTGGTCGCGTCGAGAAGTGCGAGGGTGGCTGGCGGGTACGGGGCGGGGATGGGTCGGTTCATCCGCGAGCCGTTGATGCTGCGAAGGGATTGACCCCAGACAACCGATGATGTAAGGTGACCTCGTTCACCATATCGATAGGAGATGAACCGATGGCTACCAGCAAGAAGAAGGAACCCGCCGTGACCGAACCGAAGAAGTTGATGAAGGCCATCAAGGGCCAGCCCCGCACGTACAATGACGGCACCCCGTATGTCCCGGGTGCGATCGTGCGCCGGCCGGGTCACGAGATCGTGAAGGAACTCCAGGACAAGCGCGTCGCCGTGCTGGAGCGCCACAAGAAGGAACTCGCTGGTATCGACGCCAAGATCGCGTACCACCAGAACCGCGGCGCGGTCGATCCGGTCGAGGCCGAGAACACGGCCAAGGAGTTGCTCGCCGAGGGGATGACCAAGGAGCAGATCGATGCGCTCATCCTCAAGCTCCAGAAGGGCAAGAAGGCCATCGAGGGCAAGACCCCCGAGGAGATCGAGGCGATGAAGCAAGAGGCGCTGGCGGCCAAGCAGGCGCCCCCTGCTCCCGCGCCGGCCGCCGAGGTGCCGTCGTTCCTCCAGCCCGTGGTTGTTACCGGTTAACCATCTCTATCCCTAACGAGAGTACCCCGGGCTTCACGGCCCGGGGTTCTTCTTGCTGTACTTGTACGCTTGGTTGCCCGAGCGCCACGTCTTGCCCTCTATTGGCTCGCGTTGCCAACCGTGAATCTCCATATAAGCAAGTGCGCGACCACGAGGGCATATCCAGTGCTCCCATCGTGTAATCTCGGTTGTTCCACCTCTAATGAGGTCGCGTGACCCGCTGACACCGTTGCAGTAAGACGATGCTCTATATCCATCATTGTCGGTGAAGAACGGTACTTGGCTTATAACGGTCTGTTCCCAACCAGAGCATTTGTAAACGTGCCCCGTGTGTCCCTGTCCTCCGTCCGAGTAGGTTACTAGCACCGGCCACCGTGTACGGTCGATAAGGTTTTTCATCTGGTAACGAAGGGGCTTCGAAACGTGGTTCAATGACCGCAAAAAACGCGGTACCGCTACCATTCTGGAAAGCGAGAGAACGCCTTGTGGTGCGTCAGGGGAGATCGCCAGCGCGGCTCCTGGTGGTGGAGGTTGCCAAGCATATGCTGCAATTATCCGTCCGTGTTCGATGACACCGAAGGCATAGGTCATTGCCGAGCCAGCACTACCGTACCCGTGGTACCTAGCACAAAGGTCCTTCACGTCTTGTTTGGTGATTGGTTGGATGATGAAACTGGGTTGCTTCACGGTCCGGGGTTCTTCTTTGGTCCTCTCGTGTGATGTCGAGGTTTACCCTTGTCCGAGCGCGGTAGTCTGTCCATCGTGGGTGGTCTGGGCTTGCCGTTGCGTCGGCGGTACATCGCGCAGCGTCCGCACTCTTGGTGAGTCGAGGGTCTACCGCAGGTAGGACAGGTCACTTCAATAACTCCTCGCCGTGTACTCGGTGGAGACTAGCCCCATGTCCACTTATCGCGACAACTTCATCAAGGCGTTCCCTCTTAGCCTTGACCACGGCCTTGCGATAGTCCTCGAACATACTGACGAGGTAAGGGCTAATCAACCACTCGACGTGACCGCGGTGCTCCTGCGACCCATCGTCGCAACGTCTGACCCAGTTGCGGTCCTGGAGCATACCCATTGAATTCATCACCCATTGGGCCTGCTCCATTGTGTTCTTCACACCGACCTTATCGAACTGACGGCGTGCGCTTCGCTTGATGTCGGACAGCGAGAGTTTTTCCTGGTCGGCGTGGTGGATGATATGCTCGGTCACCCACAGGTCGAAGGTGGTAGACGATGTATCGTCCTGGTCGTACAGGTGGCGGTACACGGGAATGACGTACCCTTTGATGAACTTGATGACCCGCTCCATTATGGAGCCGGATACTGTGTTGTTAAACGGCGACTCGACGGCGTGGAACACCAGCGCGAGCCGACCAGCAAGACCCTCCAGTTTACCGAACGCGGTCATATAGGTACCGCTCGCACGAACCAGTCGCTCGGTGACCTTCTTGTTCTCGTACCACTCTTGGAACGAGCGGAAGACAGCGTGCGCCTCGGGCGAGAGATGAAAGGTCTTGGGTTCGATGGCGTACACGGCGCGAAGGGTCATCTCCCATTGACTCGCGCTGGTCAAGAACTCCGGAACGGGCTTGTTCAACCTCGTCTGGTCCGAGCGCAGCACGGCGGGCAGGAACCGCTGCATCAACCCATCCTGTGTGAGTGATTCAAAGTGTTCTTGAAGAACACGGGGTTGAATGTTCCCGTACATCGACACCGCGAAGTTATCACAGTGTGTCTCGCCCGAACTAACGCGGTCCATCTCGTACCTTGACGACTCGTAAGCAACCACCCAGGCCGAGCGATTCTCGCCGCTGAACTTGTTCGTGATCTTACCAACCCATCCACTCAACTCGTCTTGGTAACACAGTAACCCACGAGGGCGACCAGCGCACTTGCGAACCAGTTCTTGGGAGGTGATGTCCTGTACGATGACCTTCACCGATACGGGCCGAACCGGCATTGTGGGAGGCGGTGTGTCGGGTGCTCCGAGCATATTTTCTGGGTTGCCTACGAACTCGATGTGCTTCTTCCACTCGATCTGATATATTTTCTCCTGAATCTCCCATTGCTGCATCGCTTGAGCGAATCGCTTGCGATCCTCTTCCTCGATAGCATTGATGGGCTCGATCATCGGTCGCGACCCCGGGGTCTTCTTATCGGCCGGCTCACCGCACGTCATCAACCACAAGACAGGCGGCACCTTGAACCCGGGCATCAGTTCGAGCCGGATGCGCGAGTCCATCACCCCGCAGACGGCAGCTATCCCGGCCCACAGGGGCACCAGCGGGTCGCAGCCCACCCCCTCCGACACCTCGCGCGCACGCTGCGCCAGCGGAGCCGGCCACAGGTCGAGGTCCACCGGAGGCGGCACGGGCTTGAGGAGTTGCATGATGTCGGTCGGGGTGGAGGGCGCCACGGGACCGAACAAGACCGACGCATCGGGGGTCGGGCGTACCCAACCGTTCTGCCGCGCCAGGTCGAACAGCGTACCCAGCGTCACGGATACCGTCTTGTCATCACGCAGGCTGTTCCACTGTTGAGCGATGCCACGGTCACCGGGGTACTTGTTGCTAGGTCTGCTCCACTCCTGCCAGATATGAAGCGCCTGCTCGGGGTTGAAGGTGCGAGCACCCGCCCACTGGAGCGCCATCCCGACTCGAATCCAATCACCGCGAGAGCAATCGGGACTGATGTGGGTCAGCGCCCCCTCGATCTCCTCCCACGACGAGTCCACCCCGCCGACTTGCGGAGGGCGGATGTCCACGATGAGCAATTGCCACCGCTCTAGTAGGTGCTGGGGGATCAACGGGAGTCGGGACCAGTGACCAGCGCCACCCCACTGGTAAGGTAGTTTAGTCTCGGGATGGATACTCGGGGGCAACACATCCTGGACCGTCTTATCCTCGGTGGTGGCGCATCGGAACTCGTAGATGGTCTCGGCTACAGGCTTACCCTTCCCGTCCAGTTTCCCCTTATGTGCCTTGATCTGCTTCGTCGGCAGTATCACTCCGTCAGGTAGACGATACAGCAGTTTACCGTGACCGGGCTTACCCGAGAGGATCGTCACAGCATCGGGAGCGGCGTACAACTCGTCGAGGTTGATGCCGCTCATCAGGGTCAAGAACCAATCATCAATGTCGAGCGCGCACGTACCACTGTAGGCGTGCATCAGCCCCACCCCGTAGGCGGGTGGAAGGTCGGACACCTTCTTGAGTGCGGCTTCCGGGTGGTTCCAGTTGGCGTGCTGCGGGCTCTTGCCACCCGGTACGATCGGAGCGAGGCGCCACCCGTGCTCGATGTAGTCGGCGATCACTTATCGCGCCTCACAGTTGAAGCCGCAATCTCCCGGGGTGTCGTCCTTGAGCACGCCGCGGTCGGGGTCCAACTCATCCAGGTAGATTGGACCGTTCTTGTCCTTGTTGATAGAGTGACCAATCTCTCTCTCCATCAGGGACATTCTAAGGAACGTGTCGGGGAAGTCCTTACGGATCTTATTCCAGTAACCCATCCCGCCCTTCACACATCCGATGCAATTGTTGTTGGTGTATCCAAGTTTGTACATCGCGGGCAACTCAAGACCCAACGCTTGAAGACGAGTGAAACACTCCTGCTTGTTAATACCGTTCTCGATTAACAGGAAGTCAGGCGTCACTTCGGGGTTGCCCTCAAGGAACCGCTGGGCACGATGCTGTTCGTCCACCGTGTACCCGAAGACGTGAATCCAATCGTACTGATACTCGCCACGAGGCTTGTAGTCCTTGCGAACCTGCTTCTTCAAGAGACCGGTGCATTGAGCACCGTGAGGACCCTTGAGGAAACGGCGATGCTCGAACACCTTGTAGATGGACCCCTCGTACCGCTCGTTCATGATGATGGTGACTGGTATCCCGGTCGCGCGGGTGAACTCTTCAATGAATTTGAGATTGTCGGGATGCTCCTCCACGACCTTGCAGTACACCGCTTCGATGTCATACTTCTCGGCGGCGAGCACCGTGGCGATCGCGCTGGCGGCACCACACGAGAACCACGCGATGGCCTTCTGTTTGGGCGCCAGCAACCGGACGTAGGCGTGTGCTCGTTGGAGCCAGTCGGGGTAAACTGTGTCGGTCAAATTCCGCTCCGTCGTTCTGTTACCCAGACGAGCATCCGGGAAAAATGCTTGCTAACGCTTGACACTGTACCTCACACCCCGTACACTTGCAACCATCAGATTACGAGGTTGATCGATGAAAGACCCGAAACTCAAACAGGACGTGCTTTATGTCCGCGTCGCACCCGAGGTCAAGGCCGAGTTCGCGAAAGTGGTTGCCAACCTGACAGGGCCGTGGACGTGTTCGGACGTGCTGCGCGAGCTGGTGGTGGCCTTCATCGAGAAGCGCGTGACCTTGAAACCCCCTACCGATGCAAAGGAGAACTTGTACAATGAGTCTTGAAGCGGCCCTCGCGGCCAACACTGCCGCCGTCCAGGCCCTCACCCAGATGTTGAGCGGCGGCACCCTCCTCAACTCCGCGGCGGTCGCGCAGCAGGTGGCTCCTGCCGCCGCCCCGTTCGTGCCGCCTGCGCAGCCCGTGGCGCCCCCTGCCGCCCCTCCTGCGATGCCGCCTGCTCCCGCGTGGAACACGGCGCCTGCTGCCCCTCCTGCTGCGCCGGCCGCGCCCGCGGGCATCCCGTTCAACGACACCCCGAGCCTGGTCAAGTACGCGACCGATGCGTACGACTCCATCAAGGCGAAGGATCCCGGCGTGGGTGCGAAGATCCAGGCTGCGTTCACCACCCTCGGCTATGCGGACATCCAGCACGTCCAGCCGCACCACTACCAGGAGTTCTTCAACCGCGTCGAGTCGTTGCGGTAATGGGGGAGTCGAAGACACAGGACCCTGGTCCCAACCACTTCGCGAACGGGGTCAAGACGTGGACCCTCATCGCTGAGCGTGCGTACGAGGCGCACCGTGCCGTGATGGACGGCTTCCACGCGATCAACTACGCGTACCACGAGTTGCCCGTCGAGGTGCAGACGGCGTGGGAGGCGGCGGTGCGTCACGCCGTGGATGAGGTGACCCATGAACACCACTCGATTAACCCCGAGTGTTGGAAGGGGTGGCTTCGTCCGCAGGATCGTCCCGTCGAGGGGGTGTTCGGTGGGGGATAGCACGACACACGCCGAACTCTCCCCCAGTAAGCGGCACCGCTGGGGCGTGTGCCCCGGCTCTATCCGCGAGGAGGCGAAGTACCCCGAGCCTACCACCGGACCGGCCGCCTACGACGGTACACGCACCCACGCGCTCCTGGAGGAGTTGGTCACGGGTGGGAAGGACGGGGCTGGTCGTGCTCCCCTCCGTGCCCCTCAGATGCTCGTGGGTACCGTGGTCACGGACGAGTACGGCACGTACACCATCGACCAGGACCGCATCGACCGGGTGAACGTCGCCATCGACTACATTCGGTCGCTCCCCAACGCCCACAAGGCGATCGCCGAGACGCGGGTGTACCCGGACGGGCTGACCGGTCGTGCCGACCTGCACGGCACGGTGGACGTGCAGGTCCCCGGCGAGGACATCTACCACGTCATTGACTACAAGGACGGGATGCACCCGGTCGAGGCGTTCCAGAACCCCCAGTTGGAACAGTACGCCATCGGCGTGTTGGCCGGGCTGGACACGGACAAGTACCCGAAGGTAATGCGTCTGACCATCATCCAACCGAAACTCGCGCTCAAGGGGATGGACGCTATCTCCTCGTGGGACGTGACGGTCCCGGAGTTGATGCAGACCGCGAAGGTCATCGCCGCCGAGGCTGCTGCCACCGACGAGCCGAACGCACCGCTGGTGCCGGGCGAGTCGCAATGCCGGTACTGCAAGGCCAAAGGCGCGTGTCCCGCGCTCGCGGCGAAGGTGTCCGCGGACATCGGGTTGTTGTTCTCCGCGGCTCCTGCGACGGTCACCGACGTTGCCACGCAGGCGGCGAACAAGGACCCGGGTACGATGGACGGTGCCCAACTCGCTCAGATCCTCGAAGCGGCTCCGCTTGTGGAGCAGTTGTTGAAGGCGGTCAAGGACGAGGTGAAGCGCCGCCTCGAATCGAACATCCCCGTGCCCGGGTTCAAACTCGTGCGGGGTAATGGTTCGCGTGGGTGGAACCTCTCCGAAGAGGAGATGACCAAGAAGTTGGTCGCGATGGGTGTTCCCAAGTCCGAGGTCTACGTCAAGAAGTTCATCTCTCCCGCTCAGGTTGAAAAGTTGGTGTGGGACAAGAAGGGCGAACCTGTCCGACTGACGAAGCCCCAGTTGGAGAAGATGGAGACCGAGTACGTCACGAAGAGTCCCGGCGGCATCGTCGTAGCTCCCGAGTCGGACAGGCGGTCCGCCGTGGTCACCGATGCGTCGGCGATGTTCGGCGCTGCTGGTCAGACGATCGACGTGCAGGCGACGGTGGTGCCGTCTAGTCCGCCCTGGATGACGGCAGTCATTCCCGGAGCGGTTCCCGCTACAGCCCCGGTCGAGATCCCGCCCTGGATGACCGCCATACCGGTACCGGTAGGCAATGACCTCCCACCCTGGATGAAGTAACCCAACCCCTGTGATTGTGAAGGAGTAATCGTGACACAAGCAAACGACCTCGCTGGTAAGGGCGTGGTTCACCTGACCAACGTCCGCCTCAGCTTCCCCCACATCGCCGCGCCCCAGCCGCGCAAGCCCGGTGACAGCCCCAACAAGGAACCCTCGTACTCCGCTGCCTTCCTGATGACCCCCGATCATCCCGGGTTCGCTCGGTTCATGGAGGTCGTACAGCAGATGGCGACGGAGAAGTGGGGAGCCAAGGCTGGTGGTGTCCTCCAGATCGTCTGGCAGGACAACAAGAAGCGGTGTATGGGTCAGGGCAACGAGAAGATCAACAAGTTGACCCTCAAGCCGTACGACGGGTACGAGGGGATGCTGTACATCACCGCGGGTCGCAAGACGCAGCCCCAGTTGATCGACCTCCAGGGCAACGGTATCGACCCGACCAACACGATGGTCTGCCAGACGGTCGCGCGTGGGCTGTACCCGGGGTGTATGGTCAACGCGGCCATCAAGCCGTGGATGCAGGAGAACGAGCACGGGTTCGGGGTGCGGTGCGACCTCATCGCCGTGCAGTTCCACAAGGACAACACACCGTTCGGCGAGGCTATCAACGATGCCTCCGCGATGTTCGGTGCCACGGAGGCCGTTGCCGCTCCTGCTGGTGGTTCGCCTCCGTGGATGGCGCAGGCGGTCCCCGCTGCTGCGCCCGCGTGGGGCGCTCCCCAGATGCCGGCCGGTGCTGGTATGCCCCCTCCCCCGTTCGCTGCTCCCGCGGCGCCGGCTGTTAACCCTCCCTGGATGAAGTAACCAGTCTCGTCTCGGGGACGCGGGGCAACTCGTGTCCCTTCGGGTAAGGATGAATATGTCTAAGGACTGGTGCTGGGACGTTGAGACATACCCCAATGCGTTCACCATCGCGTTCGAGCACGTCGAGGCTCCGCTTAAGGTGGCCTTTGAGATCAGTGACTACCGGAACGATACTGTTCAATTGCTTGA
>JBBAQX010000104.1:0-8905 GCA_040400085.1 Lysinibacter sp.
AGCGTGCTGTCTGCGAAGTTTGCGAGTTGTATCTGTGCCATGATTTACCTCAAGCCCACGGGCGGGGGCGTACGTTGATCGCGGTTCGTCCGAACCCTTTGTTGGCTCGCGCCCGGGCGCTGGAGAGCAGATACGTCCACTGCTTCCCATGGTAGGTGGCCAGCTTGTCGTTCGACCATACCCGGTTCGGCATCGTCATGAGTTCGCATAGCGCGCCGTGGAACCACTCGCGACGAAACTCGTTCATCAGCGAGTCCTCGACGTTGACCGCCGTCGTTGTAGGGCGTATCGCCGCAGTTAGCTTCACGGTGTACGTGTCAATACTTCCGGGAACGGGCGCGATATTAAACGCGCTGGGAGCCGCCTGAAACAGCGCTCGGGGTTCCCCGGTCACCGCCGTGTTCGGCCAGTCGGGGTACATCGAGTTGATAACCTCGGAAGTCGTGATCTCGAGATTGTTGATCACTGTCGAGGTCGTGGCCTTGTACCACTGCGCGTTCAAGATGGCGCTGACTTCGGTTTCAGCGATCGGGCTGGCGAGCGCGTATGCGTAGGTGCCAGAGGACAACGTAACGCTGGTCAGCGGCACGCGCCAAATCTTCCCGCGCTGGCACAGGTCGATGAACATCTTGCGGATGGTCGCCGCAATCACAGCAGACGGACAGCCTTCCACGTGCGGAGCGACGTCTGCGGCGAAGTTGAGAAACGGTACAAGGGCCATTTAGATCACCGCCTTCTTGTCTCCGCCGCCAGCTTCCGTGTCGGTTACCGGTTTGGCCTGAACGGTGATGTTGAGCATCTGGTTCCACGACTGCTGGAACATCTGCGCACGCTGGTTGGAAACGCTCTCGTTGTCGAACGACTCGAACCACCAGATTACGCAGTCGACAAGCACTGGGAAGTACACGTCGGCCAGCAGGGTTATCACCTCGTTGACCGCGTAATTCTTCGGCGCCTGCACGTATTCGAGCGTCAGAATCTGCCCGTTTGTGGAAGGGGGGTAGACGAAGAAAACGTTTGGGTTGCGCACGTGGCGCATCCAGTCCTGCGTTGGCCCGGTGGTGCCTGCCTGCCAAGTGGTGTATGCAAGGTCCAGCGTCAGCCGGTTTACCTCGTTGACGTTGCCCCCGCCGCCGCTCATCAAGACGTCGATGATGCGTACACTGTCCGCCGGCATCGTCTGTAGAGTACCGGTGACGCAAGTGAACGGGGCAACATACGCGAACAGGTCCGGCCGAAGCAGCGCGATCCGCTTCAAGCAGTGGTTGACGCCGCGCAGTATGGTGGCGTCGTCGTACCGGTACGACGGTGTCGCGTCTTGAATCGCCCCACGGACCTCATTAATAACGTCCTGTGGAGTGAAGGTGGACATTACGCGCCTCGGCTAGCGTTGGCGTTGAGCGCTTCCTGCGCGGCGAGTAGCGCTTCGAGTTCCTTGGTGGTATCGGACTCAGGTTCAGCAGGCTTCATCTTTGCAGCGCGCTTCTTCACCAGGGCTTCAACCGGGGCTTCAACCGGGGCTTCCGGCTCATTGACAGCTTCGAACTCGCCTTCAAGGGCTTCAGGGAACGGGGTGCCAATAGCGTCAGCGACTTCGACGAAATCGGGGCTTTGGGCGAATGGGTTCTGGTAAATGAAAACCTGCCCCGAGGGGGTGTGCTTCAGAAAACGATCGGACATGCTGTGGCTCCGTGTGGTTTGCGCAATTATACCGAAAAACGGGGGCCGTAGCCCCCGTCGTTAGCTACTTACTACGCGTAGCTCGCCAAGAGCACGCCTTGCACCCGTACCCGCATCTTGCCGGAGCCCAAGCCCGCGGTAAGCTGTTTGTACGTCACTGCCGACGCTGTGCCGGTAGTAGCGACGGTATTCGCTGCAGTAGCCAGCTGCGCTTTACGCGCATTGAGCGTTGCCGAGTCGAAGCCGGTAAGGCCGGTACAAGCAGTACCAGCAATGCCGATTTCAGGCGCTCCGGAGGCCGTACCGGCGGTCAGCGTAGTCATGGTAGCCGACTGGATGATAACCGCGGTATACGCCGGGATGTCAAAGAGGTTGATGATGTCAGCCGCAGCGATGGCCTTCTTCGAGCCATCGATAATCCACTCGATGGTGAAGGGGCCGTTAACTGACGATTGATTCGTTGAAACGGACATGCCCGCAGCGAGCATGTCAGAGGTGATGAAAGTTGCCATTTTTGATTCTCCTGAAAAATCGCGAGGCGGCGGCCGCTAAGCCGCCGATACTGGTGCCCCGATTAGGCGCGGCAGTAAAGCCGAGCCAGTGCTTCCGGTTTCACAACCGCATAGCCATAAACCTGCAGGCCGCGGACGATGGAGCCGAAGGTGGACTCCGCACGCAGGGTTTCCATTTCGGTCATCTGCGAAGCGAAGGTCAGCCCCATCTTGTGCCCGGCGATCACGCTGAAACACGGGTACGTGCTGTCAACGACGCGGTTCAGGTTGTGCGACACGTACACTTCGAAGCGATCGATCATGCCGAGGCGGCCGTTGCGAAGCGGGGTCTGGGAGTCACCGGTGAGGCTGGCGTCCTTCACGTCCGACTTCTTGATCATGCCGGCGATCCACGCAGGGATAACCAGCCAACGGTTGCTTTCCGGGGCGTTCGCCTCGTCCAGCACGGTGCCAAGGTCGACGATGTAGTCGACGATGTTGGTCTTGGTGACCTGCACCGGTGCACCGGTAGCGCCGAGGTTGATGTTGCCCGAGATGCGGCCCGCGGTGGCGCCTAGGTTGCCGGCCGAGATGCTGGCCAGAAAGCCAGTGAGAACCTTGGCGTCGATCTTGATCTTCATCTTTTCAGACGCGTCACGAGCCCAAGCGTCCATCAGGTTGATGTCCGACTGAATCTTGTCGACGTCGTCTTCCACCGCAGCGAAGTAGTCGCCTTGGTCGATGTTCAGCGTCAGCTTCGGTTTGTCCGGGCGCTCGACCTGAAGTTGCATGCCCTTCTGGTAGTCACGGATGGTGAGTTCCGGCGTGGTGCGGATGTTCACCTTGTCGCCGAAGGCTTTGATCTCGCCGTCATACACGGCTGTTATCGCAGGGGCTCTTTATCCCCCACTTCTAACGGTTGGTTGTTCCCGTTAGATCGGACTATCTCATCACCTATCTTTGCAGTAAAAGCCTCTGGGGCTATCTGCTCTGCCGTCCCGGAACTTCACCACCTCGCGGTAGTATCTCCGGCTATAACACGCCCCACATAACCCCGTGCGACGAAATTCATAAATAACAGCGTTGCATTTACAGCAGTTACCGATAGGTGCTCGGCACTCGTGGGAACCTAAGTCTGCTACGTGCGCGATCTTATACATCATCGAAGGAATAATGAACGGCTGTACCAGCAGAACAAATTTCCGACTCTCGTCTGTGTTGCACTCTATGAAAAACGCTTTATTGGGCAGACTGCCTTTACGACAGCGTATTTTCCAATGAATGCCGTGTGTTTCTCTAAAGTAATCACATATAGCGATGCACTCTGACTCACTGCACATTGTAGCAATGTTTGTAGAAGCGGACGTTACCCAACCGTCTTTGTTCCGGTTCGTCTTTGCGTGGCCGTCGTCCATGTACCATAAGGCGATGCCCTCGGCAGTCAGCATATCAAGAACTTTTCTGGTGTATGTCTTTACCCCGTTTGGGTAACACCAATCCCTCAAATTCCCCCAGTAAGCATTGCTCGACACAAACTTAACCGCTCTGTACTTACCACCGGGGCCGTTCGCGTATTCTCGAACATTGAAGCTACTACCGAGTGTCTGCCTAACCAAAGCCGCTTTGTGCTCGCAATAATCTTTCTGGGCTACGCTGTGTAACACACAGAGCTCTCGCTTACCGTTCGAGGTGCTAATGTGGCCATCACCCAAAACCATACCGATCAAACGCCCACGCTTCTCTACATTCATCTCATCTCCATTCAGGGCACGGGGCCCGAAGATCGTACTTAGGTTCCTAGTCTCTGAACCTTCCCCTTACGGGGCTTGGCTGCGGATTAGCGTTTCAGCCTTCCCGCAATTCACCGAGTTTTACACGGACCATGACGTTAATCCGTGTTGGAAATCGCGGCCAGTACGGTCGCGTCGTAGAAGTTCTGGATCAGCTTGGCCGACCAAACTTCTGGGATAAAGTTGCCGGTGTAGTTAGCACCGCCGCCTGATACGGGGAATGGCATGGTGAATCTCCTTAAGGGTTAACAGGCGCGTCAGGCGGCGATTCGCCCTTCCTTCTGCGCAGCAAAAATGTCTTCTTCAAGTGCTCTGAACTCTGCCTCCCGGCCCCGGTAAACTCCCCGACGCTTGTCGTCGTAGAGTTTCGAAATATCCGTGCGCGCCCATTTACGAGCGTCGTTGGATGCCGGAGCCGGTGCCGCCAGCGTACGGCCGGGGGCAACTTGTCGTTCGAGTTCGCTGCCCGGAGTCTTGCGGGCAGCAGCACTTGGTGTTCCTGTGACGGACAGGTAGGCGTTGAAAATTGAGAGAACCTTGTGCACGTCGTACGTTTTTTCGGCGTCGGCGAGATACGTTTGGCGGGTGATACCGGTCATCGGGTCGGGTGACAGAAGCCACCGGTGAAACTCCCGACTGGCGTTAACTGCTTCCCAGTTGGGCAGTCGCGCGGCAAGAGCGTTTAAAAACCCCTGCTGTTGACCCTGCTGCTGGGTCTGCGCCACGCGCTGAACCGTTGGTACCACTTGCCCCTGCAGCTGCTGGAATTGCTGCGCCAGCGTCTGTAGTTGCGATCTCGTCTGTGCCAACTCGGTAGCAAGTCGGGCGTTTTCCTGCTTGGCAGCTCGGGTAGTGAAGTCGATCATCTCGTCGCCGTACTCCTCGCGGTCTTTCGCGGTGAGATACTGCTGCTCGGTTTTCGACTCCGCCGAAGCGGACGGCGTGACTTGCATCGCGGTGATCACACCTTCCAGCGACGCGATCCTTTGCGCTGCTGCTTGAAGCTGTGCATGCTGCGAGTTATACACGCCCTGCAGTGAACGCCAACGCTGTGCGTACGTCTGGCTGTTCTCATCATCAACTGCTTTTCTGTCAACAGTTTCTGCGGCAGGCGGCGGAGGTGCACTGGTCTCAGCGTTGGGGGCCTCGGACTTCTCGTCCTTGGTCTCGTTCGGCTGTCCGTAATGTTCCTCAACGATTTTCTTCGCGTCGTCGACTTGCTTTTGAAGCTGTTCAGGTAAGCTCATTTTACTGTTTCCTTGCTAGCTGCTAAGGGTTCACACGGCCATAAGTTTGTCTCGCATCTCTGCTAAGACTTGGGAGCGGCCCTGCATGGTCTCCACGATTTGTTTACCTGCCAAGGGAAGTTGAACCAGTTCGCGCATGTACCAGCGTTCAATTACCTGAGCAAATTCAGGATTGTGGCGGGCTACACGCTTGAAAATGTCAACTTCCTCCGGCGTTAATTTCATTACTGCGGCTTGAACACCAGAAACCGGTACATACCGGTTGCCGGGGTCGGCGTAGCGCCGGACAACAGCCCCATGGTCAGCGTGCCTGCGACTGCGCAGTACGCTCTGGAAACTGCAGCGCCAGAGATGTTCGGCGCCAGTGCAGCTGGGGCGTAGACAATAACGTCGCCAACGGCCAAGCCCTGAACAGCAGAAGTTAAAAGGGATTCGGTGTTGGCTACCAGCGCGCCGGGCGCAAAGTAAGCGTAGATAACCGACGATGAACTGGCGTTGCCGTTGGCCGCGGCTGACGCGCCGGCCGGGTTACCTGTTGCTGCCGCGTTCGCGCTGCCTGTGCGTATAAGCGAAGCGCTGAAGTCCTCATATCTGCTCATGATAATATCCTAAACGGTGACGGAGAACACGCTCCGAATGCGTTGCCGATACTCGGCGTTTGTGTTACCAAAAGAGGTCATTATTTCCCTACGCAGCTTATACAGGTAACAAAAATAAAAGTCAATACGCGGTTTAACCCACAGTGTCGCCGTGGCCCAGCGTGACAAATACGTTACTTGGGCCGGCTACCGCTGCGATCATGTTGATGTTGGTCACCAAGCCTTTTTCGAGAAGTAGCGGGATTGATCCCGCGCCGCTGGCCAGCGGGATAGACCCAGGCACGCCAACACCGGGGATGGTGGCAGCGGCGTTGCCAACTTCGATATACACCGTGTTGACGCTACCGTTGTAAATTCGAACAGTGCCGGGTCTGGCCGGAAGCGTGAGCGAGGTGCTTGTGTTGCTGACTGCGCAGAGGTACGTTCCTTGCGTGTAGGGGGAAAAGCCTGCCATGATTAGCTCCTGCCTGTTTGCTGGTTGGTTACGGTGTTGGACTCCGCGCCACCTTTCGGGGTGCCGCCGGGGAATGTCGGTGCCGCACCGGGTTGAGGCCCTTGCTGTGGTTGTTGCCCCGGTTGCGGTTGCGGCTGTTGTTGCTGGAGCACGGCTTCGAGCTTCTCCTGTATGTCCATCTTCTCCTTGCTGGGGATGATTTCATCCACTGGCATGGACAGCCCCTTGGCCACTTCGCGCAGGATCGCCGCGCGTCCGGGCTTGCCTACGATCTCCTGGTCGATCGGGTTGGCGGTAGCTTGCAGGAACTCGACACGGCGTACGTTGAGCTGTTCGCGGTTGGCCAGTGTGATGGCGCCCTTGGCGCGGCAGCGGATGTCGCCCTTGATCGACTCGTCGTCGATGTACCGCATGTTGTAGTTGAACTGCGCCACAACGGCCGGCTCGATGACGTCCATGTCGATGTGCATGACCACCTGTCGTATCCCCTTGCCGGCGGAGCCCATGAGCATCGAGAGCCCGGAGGCCGTGCGCCCAGCACCGGTGACGTTCATGTCGCCGTAGACGTACGCCGGGATACCCGACTGATCGTCCGCCAGCTTGCAGAAGTGGGTGTAGACGGTCATCAGCGGCCCGCTGCGATCGTCCGGCTGGTTGAAGTGTACTGCCGGCTGCCCTGACCCCAGCGGGTCGTTCAGCGTCTGGTAAATCTGCCACGGCTTGAGCGTGGTGATCTCTTCGTCGTCCGGCAACCGGTCGATGTTCACTTCCACCAGCGGGCCGGAGGCCAAGCCCATGTTGTTCGCCAGCGCGCGGGCGGCGGCGTTGCACAGCTGCTGCACGTCTTCAATCACTTCAGGGAGGCTGGAGCCCCACAGCGCGCCGGGGCGCTTGATGAACGACGTGGTGTAGTACGGCTTTCGGCCGAGCGGATCGTAATTCAGCGTGGCCTTGATGACCCAGCGGTCGATGAGCCAGACGTTGACGTCGTACTCCACCGCCTCGTCCGGAATCTCGTCGTCGCCCATACCCCATTCGCGGAGCTTCTTGCCGTCGATCTTGCCGGTGAATTCAAGCGCGTCAACCACTCGGGTAGGGCGCATCCACATCAGGTGCTTCTGCTCGAGCTCAGCCTTCTGCAGCTCGGTGGACCACAGCCATGAGGCCATGTTGTTGTTCGGCATGTTGTCGAGAACGTGCCGTATCGCGTCGTCGTCGTACCCCGGACAGCCCATCAGCGCGGAGAGCTCCGGCCGGCTCAGACGGTGGTGTTCGAACAGATACCCGTCCTCAAGCTTGCTGATGCCTGGTTCAGGGTACACGTGGAACGGATCGACGCGCTCGTACGTGGGAACCAGCTCTTCCGTAACGACAGGTTTCGTCTTGCCCTCGCCGTCCTTGCCCCACGCCAACCGTCGCTGCCGGCGCACGACGGGCCCCTTGAGGAACGCGTTCGGGTAGGTGGTCAAGTCGGAGATGAAGTCGTTGAAGCCCTGAATCATCCCCCCTTCGAAGAACTGATCGGAGATCAGCGTCTTCATGTTGTCTGCGGCTTCCTGCGCCTCTTCCAGAAGCTCGTCGCGGATATCCGCTTCGGCTACTTCCTTCAGGGCTTCCGTTTCCTCAGAGTCCGGGGCAAACCCGGTCTGCTCGATGGTCTGGATAACCTTGTTCGACAGGTTCTTGTGGATGCGGGAGCCTACTTCGGGCGGCAGGTCCTGCACCGGTGTCGGCTCGCAACTGAACGGCACCATACCTTCGTCCAGTAGTACGTCACGTAACCAAGACTCGGCGCCGCGGCATTTTGTCTCCGAGAGCATCATGAACACTTTGGAGCCGCCCTGCTCGCTGATTTCCTTCAACACGTCGGCTTCATACTCGCCGTTCCGTTGGCGAAGCGCCCGGAGCATCTTGTTCTTCTGCACGTCCTTGGCCATACGGGCCGGGTCCCAGAGGGAGCGAAGATGCGCAGCCAAACCCTGAATAAGCGGTTCGGATTGCCTCTGCTCCGCGGCGGCACGGGCGCCCGCCTCAGCATCAAGCTGACTATTTGTTTTGAGCATTAGCAAACCGGCCATTACAGCCGACCTACTTCTTGGCAGCGATTACCGATGCGCCTTTGTTGTAGCCAGTGCCGGGGTTCGAATTCCCGCCGCGCACATCGCCACTGCCAACCACGAGCTTACCGAAACCCGTTTCGCCTACAACCGGGCTGCGTCCTGCTTTTGCAGCGAACTGGTCCCCTTGGTTGTATCCGGTGCCCTTGGCAGCAGCTTTCGGCCCGGAACCGGCCGCGTTGCTGACGCGCAGGTCGGGTTGGGTGATGGTAACGCCTTCATTCGTGCCGGTAGAAGAGTAGTTCCCCTCGGCTGCAAACGATACTCCTTGGTTATACCCGCCGGGAGTAGCTGTACCGCCTGCCCCGCCACATCCGCCTTTGGTGATGCTTACCTGCTGCGATCCTTGACCCATGGTATTGCTCCTTGCACTGGTTGTTGGGGTAGCTCGGCGGATTATATACCAGAACAGTTTACAAAACGCAACATCAGGTCCAACCTTTTGCAGAAACAGTTCGTATAACGCGCTTTTTTCTGTCTAACCGGCCGCCTTGCACGGCATCGGCGTGCAAACACAGGTACTGGCA
>JBBAQX010000105.1:0-8762 GCA_040400085.1 Lysinibacter sp.
CAGCAGGCGGTGTGTTTCCTCCCTCGGGAAGCACACCGCCTGCTTTGTTATATCAGGAGGACTCTCAATGAGGATGCTGCTCCCTCACTCGCTACATAACAACCTGTTGCATATTCATCACCGGAGATTTCCACGATATATCCGTCAGCAGAAAACTCACCGAGTTCAAGCCCTGTCATCGTGTCATAAGAATCTAGGGAGATCTCCTCAACCTTCAGGCAGGTTCTGTCAGATTTCTTCAGGTGTACACTGACGACTTGTGATTGCTGATTCAGCGCTATTGAACACTTTCGCGTGCGCAGCACTGGTCACGAGGGCTTGCGTCAGTGGAGGAACATGATCCATGATCCATGGGCCACGAACTCACAGTGAAGGTTAACTGTTTTCAGGCGGGGTCAAAGCATCGACCTGGCACTAAATCGGGTTGAGAATCGATGATGAAACAGCGGTCAGGAAGCACATTGTTGATGTTCTTTTCGCGCTAACATCTTTGACGAGGTCTCGACTCAGTTTGCCGATTAACGCTCCGTGCTAACCAAGTTATCGGCATGGCATTTAGATAATAATTGTTGAGCGAGCACGTCTCTTCCTGAGGCGCGCAGCACTTACACAGAGAAGCCCTAACGTCATAAGAGTTGCCGCTATGACCTGTATTGTTCCGTCGTCGAAACCTGTCACTGGAAGCCCACTGAAAGAAACGGTCGCGGTAGACGGATCAGAGACGAGAGGTCCGGCAGGGCCCGAGGCGTGAGCAACAGCAGTATTCGTTAGTGTACCGAGAGCGCGATCTGCGGTTGTGAGCACGTATGTTGCAGTGCACACTATAGTCGCGCCGGGTAGAAGAACTATCGGTTCACCGGGACACCTAACCGCTGGGAAGCTGCCCGAACCGCTAAACGAGGTCTCGGTAATTGCTATATCGCTCACAGTGACGTTACCCGTATTCGTCACGGTGAACCCATACGTGACCGAGTCGCCCGAGGCGACAGCAGTTTTCACGAGGCTGATGGACGGGGTCGCCGTCTGCGGAATATGCACAGTTGATGGTGTGCTTGTGACAGTCGTTCCTTCTGTCGGGGGTAAGCCGCTAGCAGTGGCTGTATTGTCGACGCCTCCGGCATCAACGTCTGCCTGGGTAACCGTATATGTCGAGGTGCATATGACCTGAGCTCCTGGAATCAAGGAAGCTGCTTCTGCCGGACAAATCGGTGTCGAGACGACACCGGTGCCGGTAAATGCAGTCTCTGTTACGGATACATCGGCGAGCGTGACATTACCGCTGTTCGTCACCACGAATGAATATGTGATCACGGCCCCCGCAACAAAAGACGCTTGGTCAGATGGCGTTGCGGATTTTACGATGCTCACTGCCGGTTGAGGCAGCGAGGTGACTGTACTCGACGATGGCGGATATTGAATCGCAGTCTGAGGCGAATTCACCGGAGCGCCGGACACGACAGCGGTATTATCGATGACTCCAGCATCAACATCAGCCTGGGTAACGACGTAGGTAGCCGTGCAGGTGACCGTGTTGCCAGGGGCAAGGCTAATTGGTGCAGGGGGGCAGGTAATGACCGGCGGAGTTCCCGTCCCCGAGAATAATTCCTCGGAGACGGCGATATTGGTCATGGTTACGTTTCCGGTATTGGTCACTACAAAGCTATAGGTGACCGACTGCCCGGCAGAGGTGATGTTCGTCGGATTGGCGGTCTTAACCAGGCTCAACTGGGGCGTCACAATCGCGGTGAATGTCGCCGAGGACGGCGGAGATACGGTGCGGTTTCCACCGGCAGGTGGCGTGCCTTCTGCAGTGGCTGTGTTGGTCACCGTTCCCGCATCCATATCGGACTGCGTTACCGTGTAAGGGGCGGCGCAGGTTACAGTGTCGCCAGGGGCGAGCGAGGCGGCTTCCGCCGGACACGTGACAACAGACACAGGGCCTGCGCCCGTGAAGGTGCCCTCAATAGCTGTCACATCAGTGAGCGTTACGTTCCCGGTATTCGTAATGAGATAGGAATATGACACCTGCTGGCCTGCAGCGATTACAGACCCGGGCGTTACTGTTTTTTGCACGGTCAGGGCGGGAGCGGGTTGGGCTTCGATGTTGATTGTTGATGGCGGCGAGGTGATCGGGGTGCCGCCTGGGGCTGTACCTGACACAGTTGCCGTATTCTCAATCTTTCCCGCATCGAGGTCAGCCTGGGTAACAACATAGTCAGCTGTACACGTTACCGAGGCGCCAGGGAGTAGCGTGTCGAACCCGGGTGGGCACACGGGTGTGAGTATGACACCGTGTCCGGTGAAAATGGTTTCGGTGATCCCCGTAGCGCTCAACGTAACGTTACCGGTATTCGTAACGACAAACGAATACGTCACAATTTCACCAACAGTGGTCACATTGGGGGTAGAAGCCGTCTTGATCAGGGTCACGCCGGGTGAAGGGGTAATAGGAACCGCTACCGAAGACTCGGGGGATTCGACATTACCTCCGGAGGGTGGTGTTCCCTCCGCAGTGGCTGTGTTCTGAATTGAACCCGCATCCACGTCCGCCTGGGTCACCGTATACGTCGCAGTACAAACAACTGTCTCAGTTGGAGCAAGAGACAAAGCCCCAGATGGACATGAGACTGATAACGCTGGACCGCTCCCTGTGAAGGAAACCTCGTTGATCGAGACACCAGTGACCGTCACATCACCGGTGTTCGTCACGGTGAAGGAGTATGTGACAAGATCACCTGCTGCTGATGCCTGCAATGGAGATGCCGTTTTCGTCATGGTCAATGCCGGGTTCTGCGTGACTTCTACGACAACAGTCGACGGAGCACTCGTGATTGGCCCCCCGCTTGCCGGCGGAGGAGTGCCAGTAGCAGTAGCCGTGTTTGTAACCGAGGTCGTATCGGCGTCAGGCTGAGTCAAAATATATGTCGCAGTACAGGTTACTGAAGCGCCAGGAAGCATTATGGATATGGAGCCCGGACAATTAATCACCGGGGGAGTACCCGTGCCAGAAAAGGCCGTCTCGTCGACAGTAACGTCCGTTAGCGTGACGTTACCGGAGTTGGTGACGACAAAACTATAGGTAATGGAGTCGCCAGCCAAGGCGATGCTCGTCGGACTGGCCGTCTTCGTTAGAGTAATAGCAGGAACCTGATTAGCAGGTAAGACGACATCTGCTGGCGGCGAGTTTATGGGACCACCTGTTGGCGGAGTCCCAGACGCGATTGCCGTGTTCGTAACCTGACCACTGTCAATGTCTGCCTGAGTAAGGGTATACGTCGCGGTACAACTCACCTGCCCACCCGGCGCGATTGGTGTGCTAGCCGGACAGTTCAGAGTTAATGGCCCACCGGAGCCGGTGAAAGCCGTCTCAGCGACCCCCACATTTGTCAGCGTGACGTTACCGGTATTTGTTGCCACAAACGTATACGTGATTACCTGACCTACTACAAACGATGCTGCGTCACTTGGTGATGCGGATTTCACCAGTGCGAGCGCGGGTGAAGCCGGAGCTGTCACAGTTGCCGTCGAATCCGGAGAGACAACCGGTGTAGCCCCAGCAGTACCAGTCGCACGCGCTGTATTCGTCACGACTCCGGCATTAATATCAGCCTGAGTAGTTGTGTACGTCGCCGTACACGTGGTTGAACTCCCAGGAGCAAGCGACGTCACCAAACAATTAGGTACGGGAGCCGTTCCGGTACCGGAAAAAACTGTTTCAGAAATCCCCACTCCGGTAATTGGAACGTTCCCAGTATTTGTGACTAGATAACTATACGAAACACTTGACCCGGTAACAGCGACCGTCGATGGTGTTACAGATTTGACTAGACTCAAAGCTGGGGCAGCCGCCGCGAGCGTCGTAGTTGTGGCTGAGGTGTTTGAGGTAATCGTCGTTGTAGCGCCGAGAGGGTTGCCCCGGGCCGTTGCTGTATTTGTGAACGAGCCAGCCGTCTGATTTGCAACACTAAACGTATATGAAGAATTAGACGTGCATGTCGTGGATGCGCCAGGAGCTAAAGTCGTCACAGGGCAGGTCACTGCGCCAACTAGCGGGTCAGTGATGCCGACATTCTCAATCGTCAGCTGACCAGTATTCGTCACGACAAATGAAAAAGGAATGGTGTCGCCGGCATCTCGTATACCGTTGTTGTTTACATCTGTCACCGTACCAGCGACCTTCTGTAAGGAGAGGCTTCCCGGCAACGCGGTATTTGTGATCGTGCACGACACAAGATCACCAATACCGAGCACTACCGCAGCGGAGGTGCCAGCAGCACCTGAGGGCAGCCCCGGGTCAGAAGTGCCGTTTCGTGTACAAGCCCACGACTGAGCATAATCAGCGATCGCGCTTGGTCCGGACGTCTCAGAAAGCGTAAAGGGGGAGGACTTCACTGCCCCAATCGTCTCAACTTCGCCAGTCGTTGCGCTCGACGTTGCCCCCGTCGATGCCGTTTTCAGGGTAATCGCGTCGTTCGTCGTCACCGACAGGCCGAAGGAATCTGACGGGTCAACGCGACTCGCCACCGATTTATTCAGTTGCACCTTCGAAATAAGCACTCCAAAGGCCACGCCTTGCGCCCGTGCGGAGTTGTTGGTGATGAGCTGCTGACTCATCTGAGTCGGTGCCTCCGCCGCAACGATGACACCGCCTGTCCGCACCTGGTTAACAAGACTAGAACAAACTACCGTTGTCGTTCCCACTCCAGTCAAGCCCCCATCACAGGCGTTACCCGTAGGTTCGAGCAGATTCATTGGTTGATCCGACGTCCAGATCAGTTGCTCATCGCCGTCAGTGGATTCGGCGTCTGCGCCAACGATGGAGAAGGCTGTCACGGGATTGTTGTTCGCATCCACCATTGTTATATTTTGCATCGTTGCGGTTGCAGTAAAAGGGTTCCCGAATGCCTGGTAAAGAGCCGGCCTGCCCGAGACGCCCGTGTAGACATTTCTTCCGAGAGAAGCCGCCGAATAGGTGGGAAGAGCAGCTGCAAAAAGGCTTCGCCCTGTCAAAAGAAGCGTGTAGGAGAGTACGTAGCCTCCCGGCAATGTCACCTGGACCTGTTGCCCGCCAGCAGAGGTAGCCGCTGTGGGGTCGTAACTGGACATGTCGAACCAACAGAGCGTACGCGCATAAGTTCCCGAATTTGAGTCAGCGTATGAACAGTTCTGGGGGGTCGGGGCGGCGCTCGCAACCTGACCGCCAGCGATCACCATACCCAATGCAAGCGCTGCCGCCGTTAGGCTACTTAGAAGCTTTTTCGTTCGACTCCGAACCTTGCTGTTCAAGTTCTACCCTCGCAAAATGTCAATTATTCTAATTCAACGCAATCTCAACTAACGAGCATCAGGATATTCCAAGCGCAAGTGTCTGTCAACTAAACTCTGAGCCTTATCTGGCAGATCTGGGAGGGACGGCTCAAGCCTCTTGAGTTTTTGACCGAGGCACAGCCAGATGGTTGGTTGCCGGGCTGCATGCCGGTGGGACTCGGCACCGCCTCCGTCACGTGCATGGGAGATCCTGTGGATGTAAGCCGCTATGGTGCCACGATCGTGTAGGTCGATCACCCGACTCAGGTGAGCTCATCGTTCATTGAATAACGTCTCCAGTCAGGGAGTAGCGTTTGCTGTGCTGTTTGCATCAGCCGAGGGGCAAATAAATGTGGTTGATCGTTTTAACTCGAATGACCCGTTTAGCGTGTTTTCGAGTTACCCTGACCCTGATCTCACGCGAGTTTCAACGGGAACAGGTAGTTCAGCCTCGACAGGTAAAGTGCCATTGGTATTGGATCCTGCAGAGGATAGGCCTGTTGTTTTTAGCCTTACGAAGGATGCGGGATCAACGTCCTCATGGAATGATTACCAAGTTTTGTGGGCATGCTCCAATAATGGTGTGCCGCTTTCTGCAAGTGAGATGACTGTTTCTGCCGATGGTTTGTCTGTGGAGGTAGGTGCTCAGTTCTCTGATGGTGTTGTGTGTCTTGCGGCTGTAGATGCGAATCCTGCGTTAGTTTCTGGTTTTTCGGTGAAAAAGTCTGCTGATCCAGTTTCGAACACTTCTGTGGCTCGTGGTGACGAGGTGACCTATTCAGTTGTTGCTGAGAATACGGGTCAGACCGTGCTAGAGAACGTGACGGTCACGGATGATTTGGCCGTGGGTGCGAATGTGGTGCTCACATACAAGGTAAAGGTGAAGACCGACGCAGCTTATGGATCGACCTTGCTGAACAAAGTTGTTGCTGGGGGTAATGATCCCAGTGGCAAGGAAGTGCCCTCGAATTGTGCCCAGGGTGTTGAAGCTGAATGCATGACTATGCATCGATTGGCTGAGCCAGGCTCATTAGCCGTTACGGGTGCTGCTACCTCTCCGCTGTTTTCTGCCGGACCAATCCTGATTTTTCTTGCGGCACTCTTGTTCTTGTCGAAGCGGCGTGAAGTGCTTAGCTCGCGATGATCGCCAGAAATCCCTGCTGCGTTCTGGGGCGGTAGGATCTTGTCTGAGGTAGCAGGGATTCTCCAGTAGCCCTCAATGCCGAGTGAAGTATTCGAGCTTGCAACATCGTGGCGTCTATTGTGTCGGGGCTCTCGATACGAAGATTTCTTATGGCCACAGATGCGTTTAGCGGCAGGGATGACCCCTTATGAAATTATTTGCCGAAAACCACGCAGTAATTGAAATGCCATCTTCGTATGGTGTTCTTTCGACTGGGGGTTGACTGGGTGTTTCGCGGTGGACCACGGGGGTCTGGTATTGTTTTAGTAGGGAAACAACATGTCACGTCTCTGGGGAAGAGATCAATTGTTGGAGGAGTTGCAAGGGGAATTCTTGTTTTAGGATTTAGTAATTGATTTTCCATAAATTATGAAAAGTCTGTAATGAATCCGGAAACCGCGCCTCTTTAATTCTGCATAGGGGGCGACTTTGTACGCATTACTGCGTAGCGGGGTCTCTTCTTTGAGTCGCAAAGACGTTTTGTGTGCGGCTTGAGCTGCGTCTTGCCACGCAACCGGGGATGGCAGAACTTTGAACGGTTATCAGGAGATTAAGAAGAAATGAAATCAGCTTTATCACGGAAACGTGCTGGGCGCTTCGGCACATTTGCCGCTGCAACTAGCGCGATTATGGGGCTCATGCTCGGTGGGCTGTCGGCCTTACCAGCTACGGCTCTCCCGGTTGATGCCGGGATTCAGAGTGCTGCGACTGCGGTGCCGACACAGTTCGCCGGCGAAGTCGCGCCCGCGGCAGCTGGCGATGGGTGCGGTTACGGATCTGAGGGCCCTTACGCTGATGCGTTGTGCTGGATTAACTTCGCAGGTGCTGATCAAACAGTGATGAGTTCCCCCGCGGGGCAGCCAATGCATATCGATCTTGGTAGCGGGCTCACCTTGGACTTCACTCTGCGTTACGCGGACGGTCCGAATGGGGGCAGACCTCTTATTGCTTCAGCTTTTCCAACCTGGCAATATGCTGCGTTTGGTAACGGATTTTACAAGAACACACCGGGAAAGCCTGCTCTCGTTACAGACCGGGGAACGACATTCGGTTCTGTGGGTACGGTGTCCCTGACCGGTATCGTTGCGACGCTGAATGGGGTCCCTCTTGGTGAGAACTTCTCAATGGTCGTTGCGGACGCTGAGACTACTGATGATAGCGAAGGATTTCTTTGGAATTCCGATCAGCCCTTCACCTTCCTGACCGAGGCCCAGCCTGTCGGCTGGGTTGCGGGTTGTACGCCGGTGGGACTTGGGACAAATTCTGTAACGTGTAGTGGTGATGGTCTTAGAGGACCTAGTGATGACTCAGGGCGTTATGGTTCCACGATTGTTTCTGTCGACCACCCGACTCAGGTGAGTTCATCGTTTATCACGAGGAACACTATCTCTAGCCAGGGTGTAGCATTTGCCGTGCTGTTCGCTTCGGCGGAGGGACAAGTCAACGTTGCGAACCGGGTGAGCCCGAGTGACTCGTTTAGCGTTTCGTCCAACTACCCTAACGATGCCGATACGCGAGCCTCAACAGGTACGGGAGTCACAGCATCGACGGGTAAGCAGCCGTTGGTTCTCAGCCCGACCGAAGAGAAGCCCGTCACCTTTACTCTGACGAAGGATGCAGGGTCGCCGTCTAGCTGGGACAACTACACGGTTTCTTGGGCTTGTACCAATAACGGTGTTGCAATCCCCGCCAGTGAGCTTACAACCTCTGCAGATGGTCGGTCGGTGACAGCGAATGTTAAGTTCTCTGATGGTGTTGTGTGCCGTGCTACTTTAGACGCGCTCATGCCCGGACTGAAGATTGTGAAGACTGCTGATCCGGTGTCGAGTACTGCTGTGAAGCGTGGCGACACTGTGACGTATTCGGTAGTTGCTGAGAACACGGGCGAGACCGCGCTCACGAATGTGACGGTCACGGATGATCTGGCTGGCGTTTTGGACGATGCTGATCTGGTTGCTGGTTCGTTGACCGCTTCTGCTGGTGCTGCTCCGACGGTGACGGGTTCGACCCTGTCCTGGACGGGCAGCCTTGCGAAGGGCGCGAAGGCTACATTGACGTACAAGGTCAAGGTCAAGACTGATTCGATTGCTGCTGCGACGCTGTTGAATAAGGTGACCGGTTCGGGTACTGCTCCGGACAATGTTCCGGTGCCGTCGAATTGTGTGACGGGTGTTGAGGTTGAGTGCACGACGACTCATCCGATTGCTGCGTTGGCCGCTGGTTTGAAGCTGTCGAAGTCTGCTGATCCTGCATCGGGCACCGCTGTCAAGCG
>JBBAQX010000106.1:0-8663 GCA_040400085.1 Lysinibacter sp.
GGGAACGGTCGAGAACGTCTATCACCGCGCGGATCGATGAATCGGATGCTCGTTCGATAGCCAATCGCACGGCAGCCGTTTCTAGGGCCTCTCGAAATTCGGCGAGCATCCGTATCTCGGCGAGGTCGATGGGGCTTGCTATCCAGCCGCGTCCGACCCTGCGGGCGAGTCCTTCGCTTTCGAGGCGGATCAGTGCGGCGCGTGCGGGGGTGCGGGATGCCCCAAACGACGCTTCGAGTCCACGTTCTGTCATTTTCTCGCCGGGTGTGATGTCGAGAGCGAGAATCGAGCGGCGCAGCAGCTTGTAGATGTGGTCGCTCTGTGATGCTGATTCCATTGTTCCTCTGTATCAATTGGGTCAGGGGCTATCGTGTCTTCTCGCGGCAGTGCGTTCCTTGGCTCGTGCAGACTCGGTCCTGTGGAATATCTTGGCACAGTTTTGAGCCGACGGTATTTTGGTATACCAAAATGGTGTACCTTTAAGTAATCGTGAAATTGCACGATACTGATCCTCGAAACGCCCCCAGAGATTTGAGAAGCATGAATCGCATCGCACCGCCCATTAGCCCAACCCGAGTAACAGCACGCTCCTGGGTGATCCTCGCGCTCGGCGTTGCTGCGCAAACGGCAGGAACACTTTTCGTCAGCACCCCCGCTTTCCTCATCCCCCTTCTCCATACGCAGCAGGGCCTCTCCCTTGCCGAAGCTGGCTTCCTCGCATCAATCCCCACCCTGGGCATGGTACTCACACTGGTGGCTTGGGGAGCACTCACCGACCTGGTCGGCGAGAAGTGGGTACTTGCCGGCGGATTGTTACTCACGGCGGGTGCCGCCCTCGGCGCGATTCTCTCAGACGGTTATGTCGCCCTTGGCATTTTCCTGCTCCTCGGGGGGATGGCCTCTGCCAGCACGAACTCGGCGAGCGGCAGGCTCGTCGTTGGCTGGTTCCCCAAGGAGAGGCGCGGACTCGCCATGGGCATCCGCCAAATGTCGCAACCGCTAGGGGTCACACTCGCCGCCCTCGTAATCCCGGCCACTGCGGCGACCGGTGGCATCCCAGCCGCGATATCGGTATCGGCCGCGCTGACGGCGATTCTTGCCGTCGCCTGCGCGATAGGGATCGTCAACCCCGAAAGGGCAACAACGATAGCCCCCGCGCCACGCGATCAGGCCGCCCCGCGGAAAGCGTCAAGCCCAAACCCCTACCGCCGCAGCAGCTTCCTCTTACGCATCCACAGCGTCTCGGCGCTGCTGGTCGTTCCCCAATTTGTTCTCTCGACGTTTGGGCTGGTCTGGATCGTCACGGAACTTCGTTGGGATCCGCTCCCCGCAGGAATAGTCGTGGGCCTCTCACAATTCGTCGGAGCACTCGGACGCATCGCCATTGGCGTCCTCAGCGACCAGGTTGGAAGCCGGGTGCGGCCGTTGCGTTGGGTCTCGATCGCCGCATCTGCCATCATGCTGCTACTCGCAGTCTCTGGCGCTACCGCATGGCCGGGTGCCGCGATCGTTTTCATCATCGCAACAACCGTGACTGTCGCTGATAACGGACTTGCCTTCACCTCTGTTGCAGAGATGGCAGGTAGCTCGTGGTCGGGAAAGGCCCTAGGCATCCAAAACACCGGGCAGTTCCTCGCGGCATCAGCCGTTGGACCATTGTTCGGAGCACTCATCGGCGTGGTCGGCTACCCGCTAGCGTTCGCAGCTGCCGCGCTGTTCCCCGCGATCGCGACCCCCCTCATCCCCTCAGCGGAGGCAGAACACGATCGGCTCTGAGCCGCATCTACCCGCTAAAGTCCGTTCTCAGAACCGATACGATTGATCAGTATGAGGCCCTATATTTTACCGCTCGCTGGCTGCATTATGATCATCGTCGGCGTTGTCCTCGTCCTGAGCAACCCCGGCTCGGCTCCGGCCGCCGGGATAGCCCTTGCGCTGCAAATCGCAGGCGTCGCCTCACTCGGCTTTTTCATCATCAGAAACTTGGGTGGTCGCCGCGGCCCCAAATAGGTAGCGGCGACCGCCACCTTCACAACGGTTGACACAAGCTTCCCCAGGGGACAGGCTAGTGACGGAGCGTAAAGCTCTCTGAACTAACTGTTAAGGAGCAATAACCGTGTCGCATAAGAACAAAATCCACTACCAAGACTTCGTCTCCGTAAACCCGATCTTCTCCCGCCCGGGAGAAAACTCGCTGGCACCCAAGTACACCCTCGGCGACGCTGGAATGCTGCCCGAGACGGCCTATCAGATCGTGCACGACGAGACGATGCTTGACGGCAACGCCAGGCTCAACCTGGCCACATTCGTGAGCACCTGGATGGATCCCTCGGCAACCCAGCTGTACACGGAATCCTTCGACAAAAACATGATCGACAAGGACGAATACCCCCAAACCGCCGAGATCGAGAATTACGGATGGCGTATCATCGCCGATCTCTGGAACGCGCCAGATCCCGAGAAAGCGATCGGAACATCCACCATCGGCTCGTCCGAGGCCTGCATGCTCGGGGGCCTGGCATTCAAAAGACGCTGGCAACACGCGCGCCGGGCGGCCGGGAAGCCTACCGACAGGCCAAACCTCGTGATGAGTTCCGCCGTGCAGGTGTGCTGGGAAAAGTTTTGCAACTACTGGGACGTCGAGGCCCGCTACGTGCCCGTCTCCGAGGAGCACAGGATGCTCGACGGCCACGACCTCGACACATATGTGGACGAGAACACCATCGGCGTCGTCGCGATCATGGGTGTGACCTACACGGGAACGTATGAGCCCGTACAGGCGATCTCCGACGCACTAGACAAGATCGAACGCGAGACGGGCCTCGACATCCCCATTCACGTGGATGCGGCCTCTGGCGGCATGGTGGCGCCGTTCCTACAGCCCGACCTCACCTGGGACTTCCGACTTCCCCGCGTGCACTCCATCAACACCTCAGCGCACAAGTACGGACTCGTCTACCCCGGGCTGGGCTGGGTCATCTGGCGCGACGCCGAATACCTTCCCGAGGACCTCGTGTTTAAGGTGAGCTATCTCGGCGGAGAGATGCCGACCTTCGCGCTCAACTTCTCCAGACCCGGTGCTCAGGTGCTACTGCAGTTTTATCTCTTCCTCAGGCTGGGAAGGGACGGCTACACCGCTATCCAGCAGGGATCCCGGGAGGTCGCGCTATTTCTGTCCGGTGGCATCGCTAAGAACCCAGCCTTCGATCTGTGGAGTGACGGATCGGATATTCCCGTCTTTGCCTGGCGGCTCAGGGAAGGGCACACGAAGAACTGGACGCTGCACGACCTTTCCGAGCGGCTACGGGCGCGAGGCTGGTTGGTCCCCGCCTACCCAATGCCCGATAACCTCGCCGATGTAACGGTACAACGCATCGTCGTGAGGAACGGGCTCAGCATGGACCTGGCGGTTGCGCTCCTCAACACGATCAACGAGGAAACCGCATACCTTGATAGCCTCGCTAGCCCGATGCCGCAATCGCCTTCGACCTCCCGCCAAGGATTCGCGCACTAGGACTTTTACCCACCACGTGTTAAAGCTAAAAGGCCCGGAGGGTGGAGCCTCCAGGCCTTCGCTCCCCGAGTTGGACTCGAACCAACAACCTGCCGGTTAACAGCCGGCTGCTCTGCCAATTGAGCTATCGGGGAATGTTTCTTACTAACCTTGCGGTGTTGAAGACAACAGATAATACTCTAGCAAAAGATTTCGCCTCCGTTGACCACTTTTCTATTCCAGAGCCAATTCGTCGTAGGCAGTTTCCCTTAAAGCCGCGGCAAGTCGCTGAACATAGCTGTGATTTGTCGAAGAAAAAACATGTTCGATGCTTCCTCGACCCACCATCGATCCGTTCTGAAGAACAATAAGATCATCAACCAGTCGCTCGAGAACCGCGATGTCATGGCTGATCAGAAGCATCGTCATACCCTTCTCGTTTTTGCATCTCTCAAGGACATCCACGATCTTCGGGCGACTCATCAGGTCAACGCCAAGGGTTGGCTCATCCGCAACAAGAAGATCGGGCTGGGTTACGAGAGCTCGGACCAGGGCAATACGCTGCCTCTGGCCCTTACTGAGTTCTGAGGGATACTTCTGCAGCATCGCGAGGGGCAACGAAAGCTGATCCATCAACTCCGCGATAACAAAACCCACATCCTGCCTGTCGAAGTATTTGGACCTCTCGGCGATCGGCTCGAGAATACAATCAGCGATCGTCCGGTCCGGAGGAAGCGTAGCACCATCGTTTTGGCCGAGAAATCCGATGTTGGCCGTGAGGCGGTTACGCTTACGCTTCGACAGCTTGCCAACGTTGATTCCGTGAACGAGAGCCTCTCCGCCATTGATCACGGGGAGAACACTGCGTTGACTAGCCTCATTACCTCGTGCTGCAAGAACCTTCGCCAGGGTAGACTTTCCGGAACCACTCTCCCCGAGCAGCCCGCACACCGAGTTATGAGGAACAGTAAAATTTGCGCCTTCGATAGCCTGATGACTCGCACTTCCCCCGTGCGCTGGGTAGTAGATCGACAAATCAGAAACGATAATATCGTCTGCGTGAGCATGTAGCTCAGCCATGGTTTTCCCTATCCTTTTGTAGCTGAATTAGTCGCGCCCGAGCACGAATACACTCGACTTTATCCCATAAAAACACAATAACAGCCACCAGATGCGCAAAAAATTGCGAGATGTGGATCAGGCCCCAGCCGGCCGCAACCGCCGACGCGCAGCTTCCAACTCGACCAACTGCCGCTGCAGCCTCTGATAGGGCTCGCCCGCGGCATCCCCCAATCGCTGCAATTGCCCAACCAGCTCGGCTTTAAAGGCCAACATATCCCGCTCGACCAGGTTCACAACAACGTCGTTCACGAAGCGCACAAGGCCCTCCTGCGAACGCACGGGAAGCGGGGCTACAGCGAGCTCGCGCACCAGATCCTGGAACGGCTCTGGCACATCGTCAATCAGCTGCGAAAGCCAAGCCGCGGACTCGGCAGGCGGCATATGCGCCGCTACCGCGTCACGTACAACGGCAAGGGTCTGATTAGAGAGCTTCACCCGCAAGCCGTCAGCGAGCAGCCCCGGCTCGATCTGGCTGGGTTGCTGCAGCATCGCCATGACCGCGTCTCGCTCCAGCCGGGTCACAGGGTCGGCTGGCAGACTCGCAATACTGATCCGCGGCGCGGGAATCTGATCCACAAAGTCACCAACCGGTGGCTCGCCTTCATAGTGAGGCGGTGGTTCCGGATCGTATCCTCGATGATCGGGTTGGCTCTGCCTGCGAGGCACTGACTTTTGCGACGGAGAACGTAACTCTCTCTCCGCCTGCCGGACGGCGGCATCCACTTCGCGAGAATCTGCCCCGAGCATCCGGGTCAATTCGCGAGAATAACCGGGGCGGAGGGATGCGTCGCGGATCCCCGCGACGATCGGAGCGGCTTCTCGCAGCGCGCCGACGCGGCCCTCAACAGTGTCCAGGTTATATTTGCCGACGACCTGCCTCATGGCGAACTCAAACATGGGTTTCTTGGTGGCGATCATCGAGACCACAGCCTCGTTACCCTGCGCAATTCGCAGATCGCACGGGTCGAGCCCGTCGGGCGCCACCGCGACGAAGGTCTGGGCGCTGAAGCGTTTTTCTTCGCTAAAGGCACGGAGGGCGGCCTTCTGACCGGCGGCATCCGGATCGAAGGTAAAGATCACTTCGCCGATGCCGTTATCATCGCCCATGATGCGGCGCACCACCTTGATGTGGTCGACTCCGAAAGCCGTCCCACAGGTCGCAACAGCCGTGGTGACGCCCGCGAGGTGGCATGCCATCACGTCGGTATATCCTTCGACGACAACGATCTGGCGAGCACGCGACACGTCGCGCTTGGCCAGGTCGAGGCCGTACAGCACCTGCGATTTGTGGTACACGGGAGTCTCAGGAGTATTGAGGTATTTCGGGCCCTTATCGTCCTCGAGAAGCCGCCTGGCTCCGAACCCGAGGACCTGGCCGCTGGTGTCACGAATGGGCCACACGAGGCGCCCCCTGAACCGGTCGTATACGCCCCTGTCGCCCTGCGAGACGAGTCCAGCCGTCACTAGCTCCTGCTGGGCATAGCCGAGGCCCGTGAGATGGGAGAGCAGGGCATCCCAACTCTTGGGGGCAAAACCCACCCCGAAGTGAGCTGCGGCTGCGGCGTCGAAGCCGCGTTCGCCGAGGAAGGTACGACCTATCGCGGCTTCCGCGGAGCTGAGCTGTTCGACAAAAAATGCGGCCGCGGCCTGATTCGCCTGCAGTAAGCGGGCGCGGTTTACCCCATCCTTCGGGGCAGAACCTTCCTCGTAGTGAAGCTGGTACCCAACGCTGGAGGCAAGGCGCTCGACAGCCTCAGCGAATGTAACGTGATCCATCCGTTGCAAGAATGTGATGGCGTCGCCGCTCTCACCGCAACCGAAGCAGTGGTAATAGCCCATGGCTGGTCGCACATGAAAGCTGGGGCTGCGCTCGTCGTGAAAAGGACAGAGACCCTTCAGCGAACCGATCCCGGCAGGTTTGAGGGTCACGTGATCGCTCACGATGTCGGCCAGGTTTACCCGTGACTTCACTTCTTCGATGTCGCTCTGTCGAATTAGTCCAGCCATACTGATGAGTTTAGCCGACTCGGCGGGAGTGCCAGTTCCGGTGTTAATCCTCACAGGCGCGAGCCTGAGGATCGGGCAGTATGTTTTGTCGCCGCATCCCTTCTTCTCGTCATCGCGATATGCTGGTCCAGGACTTCACATAAGGGATTCAGTGAGAACTGAACCTTCAGATTTCTTTTCGCTACGTTTTGAGGCGTCGACAAACGCGTTTTACGCATCCAAAACCCTAAGAAAGCAAAACTCTAGATGACACGGGTCGAGAACACCGGAAAGGCCACGGCGTGGCTAGCCTCCGGAACCTTAATTTCGCGGATAACAGGATTTATCAGTGCCGCGATCTTGGTTGGCACAATCGGCGGGGTCGGAGACGGAACCAACGCCTTTGCTCTTGCGAATAGTCTGCCCAACAATATCTACCTGCTCATAGCGGGAGGGGTATTGAACGCGGTTCTGGTTCCGCAAATCGTTCGTGCAGCCAGGAGCCATGATGGGGGCTTGGCTTATATTAATAAGCTCGTCACGCTTTCACTTGTTTTGCTGGCCGCAGCAACGATTATTCTCACGCTCGCTTCCCCTGTGGTTGTTTCCATCTATGGATTCAAGCAGATTGGAACACCTATCATCGGCCTGGCCATTGCGTTTAGCTTTTGGTGCATGCCGCAGATCTTCTTTTATGGCATGTACACGGTTCTGGGCGAGGTCCTGAATGCCCGAAAGATGTTCGGCCCGTTTACCTGGGCTCCCGTCCTCAACAATGTAGTAGCAATTGCGGGAATGTTCCTTTATGTCACGCTGTTCGGCTCTGATCCATCTGGCTTACTACCCATCTCAGGCTGGGATAGCGCCCGGATTGCCGTAATTGCGGGGACTGCAACCCTGGGCGTTATGTGTCAGGCAATCGTGCTCGTTCTGTTCTGGAAGCGCGCTGGCCTTACCTTCCAATGGGATTTCAACTGGCGAGGCGTTGGGTTGCGCTCTGCGGGCCGCGCATCTAGCGGGGCACTTGGCATCATGGTGGTTGGCCAGATCGCCTTTATCATCACGATGAGCACGGTATTGGGTGTGGGAGCCGGCGATGCATCCGTGCGAGTTTTGACCCTGTCTTATCTCATCTTTGTGCTTCCCCACTCAATAATCACGGTGTCCATAACTACCGCTCATTTCACCAAGATGAGCGAAAACGCTGCGATAAATAATTTCCCTGCGGTTCGTGACGGGTTTTCAACCATCGTGAGGAGCGCATCTTTGCCTATCGTCTTGGCAATGTTTGGAATAATTGTGCTGTCCATGCCAGTGAGCCGCATCTTCATCAAGGACCCCACACAGGTAGGTGCGCTCGCCTTAGTGATTATCGGACAGACTGCCGCCCTCGTATTTTTTACGCTGATCTTCATCTCCCAACGCACTTTCTATTCCCTAGGCAATACACGCGTGCCCTTCATCTTCTTTACGATTCAATACGGGGTTCAGTCCATCGTTGTTTTCGTTGCGGGAGCCACAGTTCCCAAGGAATATCTGGCCTTCTCATTGGCTCTGGCCCAGGGAATTGGCATGCTAGCTGCAATGCCTATAGCTCTCTATTGGTTGAAGAAGAAACTCGGCACAGATCTGGACGGGGGCCGCATACTTCGCAGCATCGCGCTATTCCTTGCTGCCGGAACTATCTCGGCAATCATCGGTTTTGTCGTGACTAACTCAATGGGCGGATACGCGACAACAGGATTCGGGTCTACGCTTGTCGGTTCCCTAATCACGATTGCTATCGTTGCCGCAATCATGTCAGTGGTTTATGTGGCGTTGCTCTGGGTCTTCCGCTCGCAGGATCTTCGGGCAGCGGCCGCGCCAATTCTGCGTCGCCTGAAACGCTAGCGTTTCGCCTCGTGAGCATTTACTCGCTTGGTCTATTAGCGGAATTGGTTCCGCATTAGGTTAGGCAAAGCACTTTTCTGGGTGCCCCGAAGTAGTTTGCTCCATTTAAAACTCGTGTTGCATTTCCCTTAACATTCGTATCTATGTTCGATAAAATAGAGTATGTCCTCCA
>JBBAQX010000107.1:0-3105 GCA_040400085.1 Lysinibacter sp.
CCTACTGCCACTCCGCAGCAGGATCCGTTGGCGTTTCGTCCTACGGCGGCTCCGCAGCAGGCACCGACGGAGCAGTGGCCTACAGCGGCTCCGTAGTTGTGGCCGAGGGAGCTTTGTCCTACAGCCGCCCCGTAGTCGGAACCGACAGAGGCGCAGCCTACAGCGGATCCGTAGTTGGATCCGCTGGATCCTTTTCCCACAGCCGCTCCGTAGCAGAAGGCGGCGGAACCGCAGCCGACAGCCGCTCCGCGAAAGTAACCCAAAGCGTTGCCGCCCACAGCCGCTCCGTAGTCATGTCCGTCGGAACCACAGCCCGCGGCCGTTCCGTAGTCGAAGCCCATGGAGCCTTTTCCGACAGCCGCTCCAAAGTAGGAGCCGTCGGAGCCTTGTCCTACAGCGACTCCGCGGTTATATCCGCTGGAGCCGCAGCCTATGGCGGCTCCGTAGCTGCAGCCGATGGAGCCGTGACCTACGGCCGTTCCGTAGCAGCAACCGTCGGAACCGCATCCTATGGCGGCTCCGCAACAGTGACCACAAGCGTTAGCACCCACAGCCGCTCCGTAGTTGGAGCCGACGGAGCCGTGACCGACAGCCGCTCCGTAGTCGTAGCCGCAGGAGTTTTGTCCTACAGCCGCTCCGTAGTGGCATCCGTTGGAGCCTTGTCCCACAGATGCGCCGTAGCAGCAACCGCAGGAGCTTTGTCCGACAGCCACTCCGTAGTGGGAGCCGCTGGAGCCGTGACCGACAGCGGCTCCGTAGTAGGAGCCACTGGAGCTTGCTCCCACCGCCACGCCGGTGCAGCAGCCGCAGGCTCCTTGCCCTAGCCCCGCACCCCAACAGCGACCCATGGCCCCTTGCCCTACCGCCGTCCCAAAGCAAGACGCGTTGGCTTGATATCCAACCGCCGCCGACCCGTCGCCCGCGCCCGAGGCATCCAAGCTAAACGCCTTGACGGACTGGAAACCGGAGCCGTCTCCGAACCAAGAAGGCAACTCAGCAGTGCCTCCTCCAGTTCCTCCACCCAGGGAAACCGAGGTGGCGTTCTCCCACGCTCCGACAGAATCATTCCATTTCCAAATACGTGCCCCTATGGCGTATAGCTGGTTGTTCAAAGGTGATGTTGGAACGGGCATGGCTTACTGGGGTTATGATCGTTGTTGTAGGGTGGGTAAGCAAGCTTGAATTAAGGTGGAGGGGCGAGCGATCGAACTTCGTAGCTCCAGTAGGTAAGGTAGTCGTTTTGGTATGGATGAAGGGAATATCCCGTGGAAATCCCAGCCTGCACATCCGCCCGGGCTATCATGTCGTTGATGTAGTGTACGAATGCCGCACACACCTCGCCTGAAAAAACAGAGTAAAGGTAAACCTGCCCGCCTATGAGCATGAATACTGGCGTGCCCGAATCTCCAGTAGTAAAACCGGCGTACCATTCTTGCGGTATGTCCAGGTGTTCTGCGCCTTGAAATCCAATCACTTCCAGCTTCCTGGAAATTGGTCCCAACGCGGTCGGGAAAGCCTGTGTAGCTCTCAACAAAGGGAACCGCAGCTCGCCGCCATAAGCGTAAGGTATAGTGCTCATGCCGAGCCATTCCGCGTCCACGATCGGTGCTTTGTAAGCCCACTCCGGAAGAGGATCAGCAAGCAAGTAAATGGACAAATCTCCGTAGCCCTTACCTGCCCCCGTCCAAGCACCGTGAGAAGTTCCCGCATCATTCAAATAAACCTGAAGCGTAGTCTGGAATACCGTTCCGTCCACATTCACGTAGCGCACTATATCCCCGGCACCGGGTCCGTTGTGCGCGCAATTTATCACGTGTCTAGGCGTTATTGCGGTCAGTCCGTGACCGCGACTGTAGTATGTGAAATGGTGCATGCCAGTAAACTGGCTTCTGATGTCGATCGCCCAGAAGTCCGGATTCGGCACGTATGTCCCGGCAAATACGTCAGTTCCGGCGGTAAAGAATGGCAGCGAGTTGGCGGCTGTGCGACCAGCGATGCGCGACATGATCTGGTCGCCCATGTCTGTAGCCAGCCTCAATTTACGTGATGTGTCGCTGTCGGGCTGCGACAACACGTTGTTGAAGCTGTAAGGGATCTGACGGTTCAGCTTATACCCAGTAGAAACGCCGGCAGCCGCGTCGGCCCGCGCAATCAGTGTGTCTATGTAGTCCGCCGTCGAGGCCCCATCATAGACATGACACACCTCGGCCCCGCCGCCTCCTGAATCCGAGATGGTCTTGAAAAAATAGAGGGTGTCGTCGATTAGCGCGAACGCGGGCGTGCCTGAGTCGCCGACGACAAGGTCCCTCGAGAACGGAATGTCGGAGGGGTCGGAATGCACGAAGTTACCTGCTAGGTTGGTCACGCACAGGCGACGTCCGTGAGGCGTCCAGCTGTTGGGGTTATTAGGAAAAGCTTCGGGACTCGAGTTACCCTGCGATACGATTACCAACGGCGGCTGCAGTTCCTTCAGGGCTGCCATTTCATAATTCGTCAAGGCCAGAACAGGCATGATGTGTAGCCACTCCGGAGCAGGATCGGCGAACATGCATATCATGGAGTCGTGGATCCCGGGTCGCGTGATAGAAGGGGTGTCCGACGAGCTGAGCCACAGGGCCGCGTTGTTCTCATCGTGGAGGTCTCGTATGTGCGAAATGATGGTTGTCCTGAAGATTTGCGATCCGTCCGCGCTCACGTAAGTGATTGTCTCTCCTGTTTCTGGTCCCCTGTGGGCGCAGGTGAGGGCGTGTCGCGGGGTGACCATCGTGAGCGCGCCGCTCTGGTCCCACGCAGGCCGCAATACATGGACGCCGGTAAGCTGCTGCCGCAGATCGGGAGCCCAGAAATTGGTATTCGGAACAAAGGATGTTCCGGGTAGTCCGCGGTATCCGAGGTTGCTGAATATGTCCCGGCATACCAAGGGGTCCTGACCGGCCATACGGCGGTGCACCGAGTCTCGCATGGTGACGTTCATCGCTTCCACGCGAGTGTGAAGGTAGTAGAAGAACCGCAGGTCGTTACCGAAATAGCCGGTGATGTAGTGGTTGTCCGGTCCAAACGTTGTAGTCTGTCCCAGCGCATCAGTCACCGTCTCCTGGTAGAACC
>JBBAQX010000107.1:3205-8479 GCA_040400085.1 Lysinibacter sp.
GGTCCAAACGTTGTAGTCTGTCCCAGCGCATCAGTCACCGTCTCCTGGTAGAACCATATGTCGCCCGGCCGGATATTTCCTGAATTGGGGATGCTTGCTACAAATGTATCGGTTCCGAAAGCAATGGGGTTAGCCCTAAGCCAGCCGCCCTGCCTGCTCACTATAGGAAGCTGATCCGTGTAAGTTGCGTCGGCGGCCCATACGTATTCCGGCGGGGTGAGCCACTGCTCAAATAATCCGCTTGTCGGTAGATTGTGTCCGTGGGCGCTACGAATCGGGGTTTTGAGATAGCTGAACTGAGGCGGCGGCTTCATGGGTATGATTTCAACGGAATCGACCGCATAAACCTCCACCGATATCCCATTTCTGGTGGCCACCTCCCTGAAGGCGATAGCACCTGCGTCAGTCATTCCGGCAGGCACCACGACAAACAAATCTTTCGAGAACGGTCCCAGCGGGTCCTCGCCCATGGTTCCCTGCTGTTCGTTTATGGACGGCATTGGAATCGGCTCATCCGTCCACGTGTTGAACCAGAAGCGCTCCACGGTGAGACCTTCCGTGCTCTGCCATTGCGGCGGGTTGATCCACACCATCTGGTCCTCGAACGACAGTGTCCGGTGATACCCCATGATGTCGTCATAAAACACCCCGTCGGCCCACGTAGGCTGCACCAGCAGCACGGGACCTCCGACATCAGCAATGTGATCCCGTTTCTTACGGAATCGCTTCGCCGCAGGTAAACTTGTGACCTGGATCATTCAAATCAAGTCGTAGTCGTTGGTGCTGTCGGTGACGTGTACAAGCTGGCCGGTGGTCTTGGGGGCCAGTATGTTGGCTCCTGTCTCGCAGGCAATGTTCACAGCGGAGCCCGGCAGCTGGGCAATGGTGACAGTCCCACCATCGCTGGCATTCCTGACGGTGAACGTCGCTCCTTTAGCCGGCGCGAAACCTCCAACCCCGATACCGGGTATGAAGAGGGACTTGGAGCCAGGAGCTGTGAACCGGATAAGGCATCCCCGGTCGTTGATCGTGAGCGTGTAGGCGGTGATGTTGCTCGCCAGCGTCTTGACGACGGTGTCTTCATAGTCAACCGCCGCAATGTCGATATTCTCCATCCATGCCCCCTCTGTCGTATAAACGAAAGTCTGACCTGTGCTGGGTTTATACCACTGCGGAAACTTGGCTGGATTGGGCGGAGGTGTTTCTCCTCGGTAGATGGACGCGCCACCATCGCCCCAGCCGACCTCCCACGTAGCCTTCCACGCGGTGCCGCCCATAGCTATATACCAATCGTAGGAGGGCCCGTCGCCAACGCGGCAAATCTGGCCGGCCGCAGATGCTGTGACAACCCCGTGAGGCGTACCCTGAGCGGAAGTCCGGATCACCATCAGCGGAGCACTATTCAGAAGGTCGCGAATGCGGTTTCTTACGCTGAGCGACGCTTGCGTTAGTTCAGTATCGATCATTTTGATTTTGTTTTGAATGGTTCATGAACTGCCACGCGCGACTGGCGCAGCCCGCTGATATGCAGGTAGGCGTTGAATACAGGATCACCCGGAGTGACTATATTCACAGATCCGCCGGGTGATTGTGTAATCACTACGGCCAGCTTGCCGGTCGTGTCGACAAACTCCACCGCCACGGAGCTGTCAATGGGGACCACGTCCCCGTTCTTTTTACGTATCTGCAGCATGGCAGTTTACTGTGCGGGCATAGCAGCCGGAGCCGTCACTGAGGCCATCTGGGCGAAGCGCTGGTCCAACTCCGTCACTTGTTCTCCCAAGTCGTTGATGGCTTGCTCCACTTGTTGGCGGAATTTGCCGCTATCGTCGCTGAGGGCCTGCATTTTCTGCCCAATCTCCTCCAGCATACCGAGCACTTGGTCCATCATCTCAGGCGATATTGGGGATTCAGGAGGGGCGGCGTTGGGATCGGACGGAGGAGCTCCTTGCTGCATCATGGAGGGGTCCATCGGAGGACCTCCTTGCGGAGGCATTCCCCCTTGAGCCATCGACGGGTCCATTGGTGGGGCGCCCTGCTGCATCATGGAAGGGTCCATGGGAGGGGCACCGCCCTGTTGCATCATCGCCGGGTCCATTGGAGGAGGTCCCTGCGGCATGGCGGGCGCCGGCATGAAGGCCAGCTTGCGCAAGTCCGCCAGCTCGTTGCGTTCACTGACGATTTTTTCGAGCGCATAGCGCAGCGCTGCTGTGTTTCCTTGGTTCGACATGGCGGCATTAAAACAAAAAAGCCGACACCAGGCAAGACCCGGTGTCGGCTTTTGTTGGGCTAGGATTAGTTGAGAGCCGTCCAGGTGTTGGTGGCCAGACTGGTGGCCGAATATACCGTGGTGCCGTTGATTGCAAGTTGCCCGAGGAAATCAGGAACGGTTCCGAGGACGCCAGCGGTATTGGCGGCGGCCTGCGTGGTATCGGCCAAGCCGGTCTTGGTGGCCGTGATGGTGAACGCAGCAGTGTCGGCAGCCGCGTTGACGGCGGTAACCGAGAACGTGCCGGCAGAGCCAGTGCTGGCGAACAGAGCAGCAGCTGCCGCGTTGGCTGCGATAGCGGCAGCAATTGCAGCGCGGACGGCGGTGCCTTGCGCTGAGGCTGTATTGACGGCTCCAGCGAGCGTAGCGGTAGCCGTGATAGGAGCAGACAGCCGCGGGCTGGCAATCGTAATGGCCCATGAGCCCGCAGTGGACGAGCTAGTGGTCAGCGTGATACCAGCCACTTGTTGCGTGCCGTTGGTAGGAGCGCCAGACTTGGCACCTCCCAAACGGGAAACAGGAAGCTGATACAGCTCGTGACCATCACCAGCAGGATGAGCGTAGGTAACAAGCCCAGCCGGGTTAAGAGGCGAGGCGGCGGGCCAGGTCGGCAGCGCGCCTGGACGAGTCAGTGATTGGTTTGAACCGGACATGGAGGGAAGTTACCAGACGGAGCCCTCCTCGTCCATCCTAGATTTCAGTGAGGCAGCCCACCGATGACGCCACCTTCTCCATAATCTCAGTGAAGCAGTCCTCGGCCTCCTCTGATTCTCCTAAAACGGCGAGGGGCCAGTCATCGTCTGGCCCCACGTTCTCTTGTATGAAATCGATCATTGCCTGGCACCTCACCAGAAGTTCGACGTATTGATTGAGGAGAGCCTCCTGCCCGCCCATTGCCTTGCACTGCTGCGCCAGCAATTGCTTTCTATTTTTGGTCCAGTATGGAGGCGTGGGGATGAGAACCGCCGCGTCCATGCTGTCATCATTGGCGCAGCGTATGGCTCCAAGCATCGCCATCATGTCAATGTCGTCGTCATCGCTGTGCTTCTGCATGGAGGAAGGCTACGCCTTCGGTTAGCCAAGCCAACTAAAAAAGAAGGGAATTCGCCCGCGGGCCTTTCGACCCGCGGGCTGGTTGAATTACACCAACTCCGCTTCGAGCGTCAACCCGAAGCTTTGGAACAGCTCGTCCTGCTTACGCAGGCGGACCTCCAAGACGGACCGCTGCAACAAGGCCGCCTGCATCTTGCGGGCGTTGGCTGCAGCGAGACGGGCGGCCTTGCGGGCCTCGGCTTCGGCGTTACGCAGGGCTTTACGCTCCGCGGCAGCTTCCCTGGCGGCGTCAGCCTGGCCGTTCCAATCAATGGTCTTGCGCTCGCCGGTTTCCTTAGTGGCAAGGCCACCAATGGTAACGACTGTGCCAAGCCCGATGAGGGCCTCGCCAATGACGATGAGCGGAGCTGCGGCTATGGTTACCAGCGTTTTGAACATGAATGCTTTCATTTCTCGTTGATGGCGGCATACCGCGATTGTAGGGAGGTTGGTCTACACCGTGACGATCCTACCTCGTCACGGCTGTCGCTGAAATGGTGCACCACCCAAGAGTACTAGACCGGGTGGTGTGCTGCCGCACGTAGCGTTTTTGCAATGGCCGTCCCCGGTGTCCCGGTTGGGTTGCTACGCGCGCAGCGAAAGGAAAAGGGGGAGGGCGGCTCCGAACCGACGCCCTCTACCCCTGATTGGTGCGGCTTTGCCGTGCCCGCAACTGAAAGACCACGATGACGACGCCTAGCTAGGGCGTCCCGCATCGTCTTTCCGCACGCCATCATTCCTTACTGAGAGCACGGTCGGAGGAATAATGGACATTCCTTCCGTGCAATTGTTACCGCCCATGTTCAACATCATGGGCGTCTCGCGCGGCGTCTCCCCCATACCTGGGCGCCGCTGAGAATGGTTCCGGCGGGGAGACCCGCCGGGCTAATGGGCTTGTTCGCGATGGGACAGAAATCCGTTTGGCAACAGGAGTTCTCGTTCTCAAACAAGCTTGACGATGTCAGCACACCGGACATTCGGATGGGCGTATAGCCGTCCGAGGACTGTCGGGTCCTCCGTTGACGCATTATTTCTGGATGCGGACCAGGGTGCCATCACGGAATACGCCATACTTGGACGTTCCGATCGTGATCACCGAGACAATACCTTCAGGCACTGTGGTTCTCTACACGTCCCTTATACCGGGGACACCGGTGGTCTTCGTCAGACCGAGATCGGAGGCGGGAGTGCGTGATGCCTGCGGTGAGCAAACACCACGCACCCCGGTTTCCCTGTTGCCTCAGAAAGCTCCCCATTCCGCAGATCCCCGCACGGGGTATCTCACACCTTCCTTGATGGACGGAGACCTGCGGGTCTTTGGGGAAGCGGCCATTGGTGGTGGTCGCGAAGTGGTGCGTCAGGTCGGAATTGAACCGACGACCTAAGAATTATGTTGATTCTACGTGGCATAATAGCAGAGCTTATCAAACTCTTATGCCACGAATAGGTGAGGAATTGCACCCTACAGAATACCCAGAATAAACGCTGCGTTCAGTCCCAGTGACGCCAGCATCACAACTGGCACGGCGATGCAGAAGATCAGCACATTGATCTTAACATAGTCCATTCCTCCCGGGAACCATGGGTCCATTTTTTTAGCCATCCAGTGTAAGCTGTTGGTGCACAAATCGAATAATAAGTGAAACATATTTTTAGGTGTTGAGGTGTTAATAAGAAGGCTAGGCTCGTCCAGTAAATTTGTCACGAAGCATCCTGAACAGGTCGGATGCCGCTAAACAAACTGCTATGGCTCCTACGGTGCCCACGATAATCATTGAGGCGACTATGGCCTCGCTGATCTGCATTTTGGTGTTATGTGTAGTTTCCATTACAATTCCTTATGACGCCACCGCGCCTATTATTGCAACGTCAACCCAACAACACCGGAAGCTCTTCAGGAGAGAATCCCAGCA
>JBBAQX010000108.1:0-8219 GCA_040400085.1 Lysinibacter sp.
AAACGATCAATTGGCGCAAAGCCGACAATTTGGACGAAGCGGAGCTGGTACGACTCGATCGCTGCTGGCCCGGAATGCGTTTTCCCGTTGAGAAGCTGGGCTGGACGGATGAACTTCGAGCCCAGATTGCGGAGGAAGCAGCAGCGGCTAATGCGAGATTGATCAAAGCGCGCCTGGAAGGCGGAACTGGACCAGCAAGCGCAGGCGGCACGCTTCTGTCCGGACAGGAAGCGCTGGACACTTGCTCGTGGGCTGAGATTTTGGCTATCGGGGGCGGCTGGGTGGCAATGGCACCGGAGGGTGTCGGGGAGTTGGAGCGGTGGGGCAGACCTCGCTCGGACTCGCTGGTCGGCTCGGGAGCTCCGGTTGAGACGTCCTCTGCGGTGGTCTTTGCGGACGCTCCCTGGGTGTTGGTGGTGTTCTCGGAGGCGGCTGGGCTCCCGGCATGGGACGAAGTGCGCCGGGGAGAGGCAACGGCCAACACTAAATGGCGAACATGGGTGCGGCTGCGGTACGAAGGTGATGAGATGGCAGCAGCAGCTGACGCCGTGCGCGTCGCTCTCTACGGCTATCCTCGGCACTGGCCGAAAAGCGCTGTGGATGTCCTCACCGAAGACGGCAAGATCTTTAAGAACTGGTGGCGAGATGCGTTTACGGACCCTGCAACACATAGGGCAGGGGCGGTGTAAGCAGTGGCGGTAGAGGCTCTTCGCGGGTGGGCGAAGTATTACGTTGAGACGTGTGGCTGGGCTGTCATCCCGCTGTGGTACCTGCAGGAATCTGGCGCCTGTGCCTGCGGGGACCCCTTCTGTGCGCGAGCAGGGAAACACCCCTGGTACGGAGATGATTGGGACCTGCCAGGGCATGTAGCCAACACTGCGGAGAAGGTTGACTTTTTCTGGGCGGACTACCCGTGGAACATCGGCATTGTCTGCGACCAGAGTTCCTGGGGCGGGAGCCCCGCTGCTGTAGGGGGTGGCGGGGCTTCTGACCTTTTGGTGCTGCACGCAAACGGCGGGGCAGCCATCAAGCAGTTGACGCGGCTGGGAGCGGACGTCTGCGGGATTTTGGGGCTGGCCAAGACACTGGTGGCGAACACTCCCTCTGGTGGGCAGCACGTCTACTACCGGCTGCCAGAAGAGATGCGGGCTGGTGGGGGTGCTGTGTATGCGGATCGAATCGCACTGGACGACTACCCTGGGCTCTCGGTGCTGGGTCGCGGTGGCTATGTCGTGGCTGAACCCTCTCAGGAGCGGGCAGGGCGGTGGGCGTTCGACCCGGCTCACCGGAAACTCGCAGTGGCTCCGGTGGGGCTGGTGGCCTATCTGAATGACCTGGGGCTGGTCTCGGGGTTCGGGGACTCACTCGCTCAGGACTCTCCCTGGCGGCGCTCAGTACAGCGTTCGGACTCTGACCTGGGGAACGGTCGGCGGCTAGTCGATGCGTACGGGGACAAGATCCGCTACTCCACAGGGCTGGGCTGGGGGTACTGGCAGGATCGCTGGGTGGTGGGCTCGCGAGACTCGGTTGCGGACAAGCAAATAGTCGAACTGGCCAAGAACCTCCCGGACATGCTCGACGCTGAGATTCAGCCAATGCGAGATGAGCTGGCTGCGGCTTTCGTGGCGGATGACCCAGAAGACATCAAGCGAGTCTCTACCGGGATTCGGGCGCGGGAGGGCTGGCGGAAGCAGTCTGCATCTGGGCCGAAGATCCGCGAGGCCATGTCGATGGCTAGTTCAGATCCTCGAACTCTGCTGGAGCCCTCGCGCTGGGATGCAGATTTGCACTACTTCGGAGTGCGGAACGGGGTAGTGGATCTCCGGGCTGGGAAGCTGCAACCGCTTCGCCCGGAAATGTTGATTACGAAAACATCAGCAGTGTCATTTGACTTGGATGCGCGGGATGCGCGCTTCGACAATTTCTTGGACTTCGTCACAGACGGAGACGGTGTCTATCGAGCGTGGCTGCAAAAAGCAGCAGGGCTGACCCTGACAGGTGAGTCGGAGCAGATGTTCTTCATGGTCTACGGGCCGTCAGGCTCGGGAAAATCGACCTGGCTGGACATGCTGCACTCGATCCTGGGCGGCTATGCGGTCCGGATGGATGCAACGGCCATCGCAGAGAAGAAGGGCAAGACGCAGTCCACCAATGAGGAGTCGTTCGGGCGGGCCATGTTGCTGGGCAAGCGCATGGTGCACGTTTCGGAGCTCGCGGAGAACGCAGAACTGAAATCCGATTTCGTCAAGCCGTTGACAGGTGAGGGCCAGATCACTGGTCGGCTCCCTCGCGGCGTGGAGTTTGAGATCCCCGTGACGCAGAAACTGTGGATCGGCACGAACCACAAGCCATTTGTCAAAGACGATGCGATCTGGCGCCGCGTCAAGGTGGTGCCGTTTGAGAAGGTGCCAGAAGTGGCGGACGATTCGCTGAGGCGCTGGTTCTCGGCGGTGGACGGTCCGGCTGCTCGGGCAGCGCTTGCGTGGATGGTGCGCGGTGCTGTGGCGTACTACGCGGACCGGCACTTCGGAGCGTGTGGCCCGGTGGACAAGTACACCGCTGAGTACCGGCGTGAGGAAGATCTGGTGCTGGCGTTCATCTCGGGCATGTATGAGGTTGTGGACGCAAGCGAGGCTGCGCCAATGGACCTCAGTTCTATCCACGGTGCCTACAGCGGTTGGGCGGTTGAGACGGGCAAACCGCTGCTTCGGGAAGACACACTGCGTCGGAAACTTGTGGACGCTGGCCACATGCCGGTGGATTCGGGCGGGATGGTCGTGGGGCTACGGCCTCGGATCGGGGCGCGAACGACACCTCTTGGCCCTGTTTACGTCACCAGTTCCTGAGAAAAATCACTAAGTCCTGTAACGGGTGGAGTAGTTTAATGTCAGTGTCCTATAACGCTGTTAGTTGGAGTGGTCTGTGTTTGGGTATAGGACTCTGAACTTATTTTCGAGTCGGTTATAGGACTGAGTGATCTGGTTAAAGGATTGCTGTTGTATGTACAATAACCGTTAGTCTTGATAGAACTCTACTTCGCGCGCACGCGAGGCTTTTTGGCTTTTATCTCTATAGCGTTACTCAGTAGAACAGGGTCAGGACTAGACGGTACTGTACATAAGCATGTAGTCTGTAGATCTGAGCCTTGGGAGGCATTGATGAGCGACATCTCGACTTGGACGCCGGACGAAGTGCCGATTGTTCCAATCTCAACACGCACGCCGAAGGATTCGGACCGTGTGGCAATCTGTCGGTGTGGGCATCCGGTGATGGAGCATTACGTGGGGGTGGGCTGTCAGTCGGCACGGTCACGCAGACCTTCGGCGTACGGTGAGGGGATGGGGTCGAGCAGGTGTGAGTGTCCAACTGGAAAGCCAATTTTGACGATCTTGCGGCATGACTTGCGGAAGTTCCGAAAATCACCGTTGAAGGGACACGCGCTCGCTCAAGGCGTGGCTGCGGTTTATGCGGTGGACGGATCTACTGGAGCAGACAGGATCTGGCCGGAAATCTTCGTGTGGGACACCGAGCAACTCTTCTGTGAAGCCAGTGTGTATGCGCCAGAGTCATGCACCCAAGAGCAGTATTCTCTAGTCCCGCTCTACATGGATCGAGCGGGTGTATCCACGGTGTTCTTGTGTCCGAGTCATGCTGAGCGTCGCATCTCTCAGGGACTTGCATTTGAGCATTTACCACTACGATTGACCAAGGCGCAGCGAAAAGCACGCCTGGATCGACACGTTGAAGCTCTCAGTGACCGGGCGTATCGTGAAGCCGAAGGACTAGAACGTATGCGTCAACCACTGTCAGTGTGGGAGGCTCAGCGACGAATCAGAGCTCGTGCGGGCGTACCTAAAGATGAAGAAACTGGAGTGACGGAATGACAATTGAGGCTGAGCCTGTTGCGGGTGCGGTTGCTGAGGGGCGCGGTGCGTGGACGCTTCGCGGCAAGGAGAACGGGATGACGTCTTACGGGATGGTGCCGGGGACGGAGGTCACGGAGTACGACGGAGCGACGCCGTCTGTGTCGGACTGGCATGACCGGGTGTATCGCGGAGTCCGGGCGATCGATCAGTTGTTGAGTTTGGCGGGGTACCCGGCTGAGGATGGAAAGCGAGTTCAGGTCTTTGGCATGGCGCTTCGGGATCGGGCTTTGGTGTTTCAGGCGTCGGTCGGTATTGCTTCGACTCGGGGGTACGTCGGTCCGATGACGATGAGGGCGTTGGTGATTCCGCACGCACGGTCGGTGGCTTTGGAGTTTGGTATTGCGCCCCGGTGGATCTTGGCTCAGGTCGAGAAGGAATCGGGCTTTGACCCTGGGGCTCAGGGATGGTTGACGCCGTTCGACTCGGGGTTGGTGCAGTGCAACACCCAAGACACGTCGGTGACGCTGGACCAGGCGTACAACCCGATCAAGGCGCTGCGGATTGGTGCTCGTCGGTGGCGGGATTCTCGGGATGGATTCCTGGCTGTCTGCGAAGCGGCTGGAACACCCCGGAAGGTAGCGATCGATGGCGCGATCTTGCAGCACAAGAATCCAGAGGGTGCGCGGATTTACGTCGAGAGTGGTGGGGAGACGTGGTCGGATGAGTCTCAGGAGTATGTGCTGCTGACTCGTGAGTTTGCGAGAGGCTGGCAGAAAGCGCTGGCTGGCTAATGTCGCATAATCGAAAGTTATTCGCACAAATGGACTTCATTTCGTAAGTCAACATGTCGACAAAGAAGGTTGCATTTGGGGGCTGCGTGCTTCTATTTTTGGCACATGGATGATCCTCTGTCGGGAACGATCTTGCTGTCGGATGCTCCCATCGAGTACCCGCCAGTGTTCGCGGACCCTCGCCATGATCGGAACTGCGCGTTCCTGCTGACTCCTGAGGGCGACACTTGTTCGCAGGTATCCCTCTCGGATTCGAAGTTCTGCGCTCGTCATCACGTGAGATCCAGTACCTCACAGACCTCCGATCTTGAGCGCTTCCGTGAGCAGATGATCCTCAATGCCAAGCACGATCTCCTCCGAATGGTGCCGACAGCTGCAGCCACAATTGCGCAGTTGATCGAGGACGAAGACGTCCCTGCGAATGTCCGTTTGAAAGCAGCAACTGAAGTTCTCGACAGGGTCGGAGTTCGAGGCGGAACTGAAATCGACATTCGGGCCGAAGTCACATCTGACCCGTCCGCCGACATCCGCCGCAGACTCGAAGCGATGGCAGAAGGACTCAGAGCTGCAACTGCTGAACCTGCACCAGCGCCGGAGGCGAAACCTGAACCAGAACCCGAACGCGCATTAGAAGCCGGGACCCCTGCGTCGGAGGTTCCGGAGTGACCACAGAGGACATCTCGTTTCTGCTGACGGAGTCCCACGCACTTGTTCGTGAACTCACATCCGCAGCCGGACGCGCTAGTATCCGTGCTGAACACATCGCGCTGACTGCTGCCGCTACCCGAGCGCAGCGCATCGTCCTCACTCTTGAACAAGGAGCTACTGATCATGCCGCGCAGACGACAACTCTCCCCTGAAGAGCGCGCAGCCCGTATCCAGGCCATCGACATGCTCTACCGCAGTGGATGCTCGACCATCGACATCTGCGACTTCCTCGACATCTCCCAGGGCACCGTAGTGACCTCCCTGAACGCGGCCAACACACCGCGCAGACCACGAGGCCGTCCCCGCCACAACGCCCCCGACCGGCCACAGCCCATCGACGTCATGGGCGAGGACTGGGAACCGAGCTTCATGAATCCCGACGAGCTCGTCACCTTCAAAAATCGCATCTCGCACATGGTCGCCCGTCCGTACGAACCGTACATTCCGGAACAACCGCGCCTTCCGTACGAATACGACTTGCCCCACACGCTGTGGCGACCGCTCGAAACTGAAGTTCAGCTGGGGATGGGCGAACTTGCAGTTGAGGTCTCTGAAGAGACATCAACATCAACTGCGTCACCGGCCGAGCTCGTCAGCTCTCGGCTTGCTGAACTGGGAGATCCAGCTGACGGCAAGCTGATCGAAGAAGGTTCATCGAGAAACGAACCCGATGAGATGGATGAACTGATCGCGTACTGATTCGCTGCGCGTTTGAACGCCCAGCTTGTCTCGGTAAGAAACTTCACCGAGTAGTGCGTATGCGGCAAGACCTTCCCGTCCTTCAGGTGGAACTCGCGCTCTAGCACTTCCTCGTCAACTTGCTCCCTCGTCAAGAAGCGGTGGCACGCACACGTCAGGATCAACACCCATCCGGACCGTGCAACCCATGACCGCTGAGCTTCGCCAACCTTGATGACCGAGCGTTCGCCGTGCAGAATGCAGACCTCGATCACCAGCCACCTCGTCTCGTTACGTCACGTGCATACCGCTGTTTACACAACGTGCAACACCGCTAGTGTACGGCGGCTACAACATGAAAGCGTATGGAAGCGTATGGGAAAGTAATGGAAGGTACATGGAAAGTTTCTACATGTATGGGTTACTAGCTGGCCAGCTCGCCAAATGCGTATTTGCCCGCAGCTGTTCTCTTCTGCGAAGTACATTTCGCGAATCGATCCTCGTCCTGCTCGGGTCTTGACACTCGTCCTGATCCACGGTTACTGTTCCCACATCTACTCAACCAGGAGGACTGAACCTTGTAGGTACGCACTGAGAACGCATTGGCCGAGACGATGGGGCCGGATGCTACGGACCAGCTGGACCGTCTATACATCGTCACTCGTTCCGATCTACCGCTCGGACTGCAGGCAGCGCAAGCAGCGCACGCCGCTTTCGAATTCAGCAAGTCCCACCCCCTGATCACACGGGGATGGATGGAAGTCTCGAACTTCATCGTCCTGGTCACCGTGCCAGATGAGCAGTCTCTTTCCGAAGTCGTTTCCAGCGCCTCGTCGCGAGGTCTCCGGGTCTCCCTCAACTTCGAACCGGATGTGGATGACCAATTGACTGCGATCGTGATCGAACCCCACCCTGAAGCCCGCCGTCTCTGTTCGGCGTTCCCGCTACTCGGCAAGGAGCTCACCATGTCCGGGTAACGGATCACGCCCCGCCCGGTTCCGACCGGCTCGTCCTGTTCACTCAGGAGCGGGGCTCCACGCAGGGGAAGCATAGGTAGCGATGCGCTCGTTCCGACGAGAGTAGCCGTGGCGCAAGTCCCGGTCCCTGCACTAACCGGCGCAAGTGTTAATGGCAGCACGCTCGGCTCTAGACCGAGAGGACTGGGTTCGATACCCAGGCGCTGGGCGCAGTACAGGTCGGCTCCATAGCTCAATGGCAGAGCTGCCGGATCTAACCCGGTGAGTTGTCGGTTCGAATCCGACTGGGGCCTCTCTGTAGACAGATCCACCCCTCGGCGGGTATGTTCTACGCCGCGCCTGACTGGGCGCCTGAATCGAAGGAGAACGTCATGACTAGCACCAGGTAGCGGCCCCAAGGCGGGGCTGCGGAATGGAGCAGTCATGGCGACCGGCAAGGCACAGTCAGCCAAAGATTCCGAGATGGCAGCCGATCTCAAACGGCGAGGCATCTGGCACGGCAAGCGCATGAGTAAGGGCCTGTCCAACATCCCCAACATGATGGATGTGGGTTCAGCGGCGTACCGCCGCCGCAAGAAGAAGTGACATGAAGGGGTCTGGTCCTCCGGGATCAGGCCCCTTCTGTGTTGATCGAGGCTGAAGAAGCTCTGAAGAGCTGAAATCGCATTAGCGAACTGCGTAAGGAGCGGTTGTACTTTCTGAAGGAGCACCCTCCTTGTCGCGAACTGCGTGTTTCTCATGTCCGTTCATTCGCTTCCTCACGAAGTTCCTCGATCGCGTAGTCCGGAACTTGGTACCCGAGCTTCTGGAGCTCAACCAACCTGGCGGCAGCCTCCTCGGCGTCGTCTTCAATGAACGTTTCCCCGTCGTGGGGTAGTCCGATCGGCGCTATGGTGTGTGTGTCCGGGCTGTCCATCAGGTCCCGAACGGTACGGTGTCGCTGGTACCAGTCTTCGAAGTCGAACTCGTCGCCATACCCGGTGTAGGGCTTGGGGAGGGGAACTAGCCAGAAGAGTCTGTTCGACGCCACATGGATGACGTACCCGTCTTCAGACTCATAGACGTACACGTCGCACTGGAAGTCATCCGAAGACCATCTGCAATAACTCACAGCACACCCCACCCGGTGAGGCGGTCGGCCACCAGTTGGACAGTCGGACACGGCCAAGGTCGAAGCGTCGCTACGGCTGAGCACTCAC
>JBBAQX010000109.1:0-8088 GCA_040400085.1 Lysinibacter sp.
TCTGAAAATTATTGAGGGGGTGGGGAGGTTTGAATGCGGGGAACAGCGGGGGGATTGGGGTGCTCTTTGGGGGGAGGCACTCTACCTTGGAAGTTTTTTAGAACGGGAACTGCTAGCCACGGCTGCGGCTAAGCGCGCATTTGAAGGATGTCTCCATCATTTTTTAGGTCCTGTCAGCCCTTGCGACCAGCCGTTTAGTTAACATAAACATAGGTGCTAATTTGGTAGAGTTTTTACTTCGATAATTAAGTACTAAGACCCACATGAAAAGGCCCTGGTGGTTCCAGCATCAGGTGGCAGTGCCCAGCCGAAGTCTTTAAAAACGAAGCCAGTCACGGAATAGGAGTTAAGAAATGCCGGCAGCCCTTAAACGCAAGGACAAAGATGGCAAGCCCTACGAGAGGCCGCCTGAGATCGAGGCATGTATCGAGAGGCTTGATGCCCTCGGCGAAGTGGGTCGGCTTGATCTGTTCGACAGTGCATCTAAAAAGCATCCGCCATATGTCCCAACAGAGGCAGTGCTTCACTACTTGCGGCGGGCATGGATTGATGGCGATAAGCGGCAGTTTGAAAAAATCTTCCATATTCTTCTGAAACGTATTGATCAGTCCCTTCACTCGGCAATACCCGATACGAGAATGGACTGTGCAGCAGACGTTCGCGACGAAATTCGCAGCAGTTTCGTCCTTCTACTTACTAGAGACTGCAACTCACAGCAGGATCTACTGGACTTCTACGAAATCCGTTTTGACAAGGCAATGGCTGCCCTTCGAACAACGGTACTACGCAAGATCGGTCCCGCTGGCAAGATCAAAGCTGTTCCGCTGGGTAGTCAGGATGGCGAGGGTCCTGAAATTTCCCCTGAAGTCGAAGCGGCACTTGAAGATTTTTTGAGTGGCGACCCACAACTAATTGACGATCCCGCTTTCCGGTTGAAGCTATTTACTGCGATTGATCAACTACCCCAAGATCAGAAGCGGGTGATAGGCCTCTTTCTGCAGGGAATTCCAATTTACGCCAAGGATTCAGACGTCATGACAATTGCACGCATTCTCGATTGCGATGAACGCACGGTTCGCAACAGGAAGGCTCGCGCCTGCGATGCGCTCAAGGCCATCCTTAAAAAGGAAGTCGAACAATGAACACCAATAATTCCAAGCACGACGAGGAAGAGGTTCTCCTAGCGTTTTCCGTCGAGCCCAGACATGACCGGGTTACGTTGGAACATTACTTGAACAAGTACCCAGAACATGCGCTGGCGCTCGTGGATTGCTCGATTGAAATCATGATGGACGCCTCCCACTCGGGCGACGAAGCGCAGGTTACATCTGATCAGGTCGTCCAACAGGCTTGGCAGCGATTTCAAGCAGCAGTGGGTTCATTAGACGGTACTGCTGCTGTTACCAATCCCTTCGCGCATTTGCCACCTGCAGCATTCAAAGCTGTGGCCCAGAAGCTTGACATCAGCAATCTGTTCTTGGTTCGTGTGCGTGAACGGGCAATCGATGCAACAACAATTCCCCGACACTTCGTTCAAAAGCTCGCAACCGAGCTTGCCTCGACCACTGATGCCATTTCAGCTTATCTGCGAAGCCCGCCCACCATGTCGACCAACCTGAGTTTTCGATCAAACGTGAAGCCGGAAGTGCCCGCTCAGATACCGTTCCATAAAGCGTTGGAGACGTCCAAGCTAACCCCCGCCCAGAAGGAAGCTTTGCAAAAATTGCAAGACTGATCATGGATGCGACCGAGGCAGCACGGCGCGAGGCAGAACGTATCCACCAAGCCGCGGTCACAAGCGGTGATGATCCATGGGACCTGCTCGAACTCGTCAGCCGAGAAGCTGCTCGACGATCTCTCGATGTGTATGCGTTATCAAAGGGTGACTCGGCACTGAAAGGCGGACGGGCAGTGCTGGACCGTCTAGCCGGGTGCATCCTTTATGAAGACCTAGGCTCTCCTTTCGACCGCGCGTTCCTGATAGCGCACGAACTGGGCCATTTTGTCTTGGAGGGCGACGCTCAGAATGTGGTGACAGTGGAAGTCGAACCGGACCGTTCTGCCGAAGAGGCGCCAGTCGGCGTAGAACGCGTGCTCGACTACGGCGCGAGGGAACGCCGTGAAATTCGGATGGACCTGTTCGCACGCGAACTCCTGCTGCCGCGCTCAGTGGTGCGGCACCACCACATCAATAGCGGCTGCTCGTCCGCCGACATCGCTAAGCGCCTCGGCGCACCCTTGCGGGTTGTCCAACAGCAACTGATGGACGCGCTTCTCTTGCCGAGCGAGCTCCCGGTCGAAACAGAAACTAGGGCGCCAGTTTCTTTGCCCACCCCCGACCCTACCCAGATGGAGGCAGCCACACATCGGAACACGCCATTTCAGTTGCAGGCAGGCCCGGGAACGGGCAAGACACGCACACTGGTGCAGCGTATCGAGAGTTTGCTGGCAGAGGGCACCGACCCAATGTCCATTCTTGTCCTCACGTTTTCCAACAAGGCAGCAAATGAGCTAAACGAACGGCTTGCTACCCGAAATCCCAAAGCTGCCGCAGCGATGTGGATCGGCACGTTTCACGCATTCGGCCTGGATATAGTGCGCCGCTTTCACGACAAGCTCGGGCTACCCGCCAACCCGCGTGTTATTGATCGAGCCGAAGGTATTGAACTGCTGGAGGACGAGCTGCCGCGGCTGTTACTCCGCCACTACCGAAACTTGTGGGATCCGGCGCTCGACCTTAGTGACATGCTGAATGCGATCTCACGCGCAAAGGATGAAGTAGTCGATTCGGCCGCTTACCGGGCATTGGCCGTGGACATGGCGAAGAGTTGCGGTACTGATGCAGAAGCGATAAAGAGCGCTGAAAAGAGCGCGGAAGTTGCCTTGGTTTATGAGACATATGAGCGCCTGATGACAGAGAGGCAACTGATTGACTTCGGCGATTTGGTTGCAAAGCCTGTGACCCTAGTCGAGGCTGATCAAGAAGTGCAAGATGCATTGCGCGCGCGGCACAAACATGTGCTTGTGGACGAATATCAGGACGTCAACCGCTCGTCGGTGCGCCTTTTAAAGGCCATTGTGGGTGACGGGCGAAACCTTTGGGTTGTGGGCGATGCACGGCAATCCATCTATCGCTTTCGAGGTGCATCGGCCACCAACATGGCCCAGTTCACTTTGGATTTTCCTAACGCGCGAATCGCCCAACTGGGCGTTAACTATCGGTCTAGACAAGAGATTGTCGATGTGTTTACTGCCTTCTCCGTCACGATGAAGGCTTCGACCAATTCCCCGCCCCTGGACCTGACCACAAGTCGCGGGGCTGCGGGTGTAAGGTCAGAGTTCAAAGTTGTGCGCTCAACGGATGACGAGATTTCGGCGGTGGCTGCAACGATAAAGCGTCAGCAGGAAGCTGGCATTGCTTATGGTCAACAAGCTCTTCTCTGCGCATCAAACGCCCGCCTGAGCGAACTAGCCGAGGGCCTTGAAGCCAGAGGCATTCCCGTACTTCACCTTGGGAGCCTCTTCGAGCGACCAGAGATAAAAGATTTTCTCGCACTGCTATCGATGTTGAGCGACCCCTATGCAGTGGGACTAGTGCGTGTGTCTACGTTCTCGACGTACGAACTACCGCTGCAAGATGTGATGCAGATCATCGCAAGGTTGCGTGAAAGACAAGTTGCCGCACTTGAGTGGCGCCTTGAAAAAAACTGGCCACCGGAACTCGCGATAGCTAGCAAAGCCGCGCTGACCCGCATGGCCATGCTTTTCGACGGGGTGAGTCCGACAAGTAGTCCTTGGGACATCTTGGCTACTTGGCTGATAGATAGCCTGGGCCTCGCCAAGATTCTGTATTCGGCCGGCGACACACCAAGCAGGATGAAGGGCTTGGCGCTTTGGCAGTTCCTCAACTTTTGTCGCCAACAACCCTCGGGAACCGGCGCGCCTTGCGAGCGACTTCTTGAACGTATTCGCCGACTAGTCCTGCTCTCCGAAGATCGTGGGTTACGCCATTTACCGAATGTCGCAGATGGCATTGATGCTGTCCGCCTTTTGACGATCCATGCCAGTAAAGGACTTGAGTTCCACACGGTGCATATTCCCGGGATGGTGACTTCGAGTTTGCCGCGCAACAACATGGCACCACGCTGTGTACCACCCGACGGGCTCATTCACGGCTCCCGTGCATTAACCGGATTGGAAGCTGTGAAGGCTGGGCATGACGAGGAGGAGGAATGCCTATTCTTCGTGGCTCTTTCTCGCTCTTGCGACCGATTGTTCCTCTACGCCTCGTCAGTTCAGTCGGATGGCAAGATACGCAACCCTTCTAAGTTCATGCCCGCTATCCTGAAGCACTTGGTACAACCACCAGCGCAGGCACAGCACCCTGCAGGATTGCTGACACAGCCAGCCCTGCAAATTGCGTGGGAAGAGAAACCGGTCTGGACCGACGGTCAGATCAACCTGTTCGAACGATGCCCACGCCGGTTTTTCTATACCCACGTCATGAAACTGGGAGGCCGGCGCACTGAGACGGCCTTTATGAAGATGCACAACGTTGTTGGGGACGTACTGCATTGGCTTAAGACCGAGCATGCGGTTACGGCACCAAGCAAGGCCGAACTCGATGCGCGCTTTGACGAAGCATGGCAAGCAAAAGGATCGGTCGGGCATGGCTATGCAGAAGACTACCGTCGCATTGCTCGGCGGTTGGTTGACGTTGTCATTGAGACCCGTAGCCATGGCGTACCCGCTCCGGCGACACCAATCTCTCTGGGATGGGCTGAAGGCGAAATACTTGTCCAACCAGACAGCGTAGCTTTGGGCGACAAAGGGAAAATCGTCGTTCGGCGAGTCAAGACCGGGAAGCCGCGATCCAATGCCTTCGATGACATCGAGTACACCTTGCTACACCTTGCAACAACCCAGGCTTACGGTGAATCGGCCCAGGTCGAGGTGACCTACTTGACCAGCGAAACAACGCAGTCCTTGGCGATCACCGAGAAGAAGCTCAAGGCGCGAACTAGTAAGGTCCAGGATTTCGTCAGACGTGTTAGCGCTGGCGACTTCCCGGCAAAGGAAGAGGCGCGTACCTGCCCGAGGTGTCCCAGCTTCTTCATCTGCGGCGACATCCCGCGTGGCGCGATCACCTTAAAAAAAATTTGAGCCAAATTTCCGTTCCGGGAGTCAGCTGCGATTGACTTATTGAAGGCCAAGAAAACTGCAATCCCGCAGATGGCCGACAGAAAGTTAATCAAATGCAAACTCAGAATCCAGGCGATGACAGCCGCATCCCCCTTGAAGACATCGGGGTCGCTATCCGCGAAGGCCGTGGTCTTCGCCTAGCGCACCTCTATCGCATCGCGGTGGCCGATGAACAGCTCAACGAGCGCAACCTTGATTTGAGCGATCCGGTTCCCACTGGCCGCCAGATCCTGCAAGCTGCTGGAGTTCGCCCGATGGCTGACTACAGCATTTACGCAATCCTGCCATCCGGCTAATTCGAAGATCTTCGCCTTGACGAGACCTACGACCTGCGTGGACGCGGCGCAGAGCGTTTCGTCATCTTCCAGACGGACCGCTCATTCAAGTTCACGATCGACGATCGCCAGATGCAGTGGGGCAAACCCTCGATCAGCGGCAAGATATTAAAGGCGCTGGCCGGCGTCCCTACCGACACGTATGACGTATACCTCGAAGTGCGTGGGGGCGGTCAAGACCTTCTCATCCGTGACGTCGACTTAATCGACCTCAGCAAGCCAGGCATCGAGCGCTTCATCACATTGATCCGCGACACGACGGAAGGACTAGCGGCACTACCGGAGGCCGACCAGCGGTATCTGGACAGCCACGGCTTCGCAGTGGAAGTGGGCACTGACGGCACCCACACGGGCGTTGTACTAATGCAGGTACAACTGCCGCAAGGTAAGTTCAACCACACGGCTGCCGACGTGTTGGTAATCCTGCCGGCTGGCTACCCCGATGTGGCGCCTGACATGTTCTTCTGCGATCCCTGGTTGAGCCTGGTGTCCGCTGGTCGCTTCCCGACATGTGCGGATCAGCCGCACGTCTTCATGGGCCGCAACTGGCAACGCTGGTCGCGCCACAACAGTAGTTGGCGGCCAGGTGTCGATGGCTTGCACACGATGATCAAGCGAATCGAGCACGCACTGGCCGAGGCGAAATGATGTCAGCTGCATCGCTGGACATCATCTTGCTGGAATCCCACGAAGCTGCGCTGCGCGCGTTGCTTCATCAGGAGAACGGCTCGGAGGCTGCGGCCTATGTGCTCTTCGGTAGGGCCGAGATTGCTGCGGACCCGTGGTCCAACCAGCCACGCATCCGCCTGATCTCTCACGAGGTAGTTCCAATCACGCCCGACGAAATGGTGTCGCGCTCTTCGAAGCATGTGACATGGTCAACTCAGGGATTCATGCGGCTGCTTGGCACGGCGCGCCACCGCAACCTCGTTCCTGGTTTAGTTCACACTCATCCTGGCGCAAACGCGATTTTTTCCGACCAGGACGATCGTAACGAAGCTGAGCTAGCGCGCACCACCTTTCACAAGGGGGCCCAGGGGCTCGCGAGCATCGTCCTTGGTCAGCACGATGCAATAGGTGGGCGCCTGTGGACCTCGACCAAGGCATTCACACAAGCGTCTTCCATCTCCATCGTCGGCAGCCAGATCAATATCTCGCGAGCGGATGCTAAGCCCGAAGAAGCGGCGTTTTTGGCTCGACAAGCAGCACTGTTCGGAAAGGGTTTTAATCCCATCGTGCGCGGGCTGCGCGTCGGGGTAATCGGTTGCGGTGGTACCGGTAGTGCAGTTGTTTCGCTACTGACCAGGCTGGGCATCGGCCACCTTGCGTTGATAGACAAAGACACTATCGACACAACCAACCTCAATCGGGTCCACGGATCGCGCGCGACAGATGTTCCTACGAAGCTTGCCAAAGTGGATATTCTCGCGCGCGAAGTCGAGGCGTGCGGGTTGGGTAACCACGTAGTCACCCGGCGGGTGTGGGTGGGCGATGCGTCGCTGCGTGACGTTCTACGGTCTTGCGACGTACTTTTCGGCTGTACTGACGACAACCAGGGTCGTCTGACCCTGAATCGACTTGCACACTACTACGGAATTCCTGTGATCGATGTGGGGCTGCGGATGCGGTCAGCTAAACACGGAGTGGATTACGAAATGACTGGCCGCGTGACGACTGTCAGGCCAGGCAATCCTTGCCTTATGTGTCTTGGTGTCGTCAACGCCCAACGTGCTGCATCTGAAGATTTACAGCGTAATGACCCCGCGGAATTTGAGCGCCGCAAGGCTGAAGCGTACGTGGAGGGCGGCGGCGATCCGGCCCCAGCAGTAGTCACGTTCACCACCGGCATTGCTTGCGCAGCAGTGGACGAGCTGATCCAAGGTGTGACGGGTTATCGCGGTATTGGCGGCATGGAGTACAACCGCATTCGCCGATTCGACCGTCTAGAGGATCGTTTAATGACATGTCGATCAGTTCCGACATGCCCTGTTTGTGGAACGCAATCCACCTGGGGCCGCGGTGACGTGAGCCCCTTTCTTGGCGTGATCGGTTGACTAAATGAAACGCTCTTTCGCTTTGATGCTTCGCCGCCTCGGCCTTCTGGACTTCTACTTCCTCATCAAACAAGTGGATCGATATCCGGGCAAGACCGAAATTCCTGCGGGCGAACTATGGCTCGTCGTCGACGGCGACGTCAAGAAATGGGCATGCCTGAGTTGCCCCGGCGGTTGCGGTGTGCAGATATCTCTTTCATTGAGCCCCGAACGTCGCCCACGCTGGGAGATTGACCAAGACTTCTGGCGGCGACCGACAGTTTCGCCGTCAATTCATCAACAGAGAATGTGCAGATGCCATTTTTGGATTCGGCGTGGATTGATTGAGTGGTGCAAGGTTTAAATTGAGTTGCAGGATATAGCCTTGCTGGTTATCAAAAACGCAGCCGATCTACCCACCTGAACCGAAACGGGCAGGTATTAGAGCCACCCTGAATCCTCCTCTCAAAACCCCAAACTAGCCAACAAATCATCCACCTGCCCCTGATCCGCCACAG
>JBBAQX010000110.1:0-8026 GCA_040400085.1 Lysinibacter sp.
CAGAACAAAGATGGACAGCACGAGAGGGCCGCGCAGCAATGCCATGGAGACAGCAGCGACCAGAAAAACAAGTGTCGCTACCATGCCGAAAATCTCAAGATGGATGATCTTACGGATAGCTCTCTGCAGAGTGAGAATCTGTTCTGTCTCTATTGGGTCCGTGATGGGCTTAGTCATTTGACGCCCCCACAAGTAGTCCAGCGGAGACGAGGTCACGCACAACATCGTGAGTCGCGAGCATGACTGTTGCAGTCGTCTTAGAACGCTGAGACGGGGCAACCATCGCGGATAAATACTCAGCGACAATTCGCTCGGCAGACTCAACAACTTTCGGGTCAGCCTGATTGTCTGCTGAAAGCTTGTTGAGATTTGGACACAAAATGGTATTGTTGTTTTGAAGCAACTTTGGTTCTCCTTTAGTGGTATTTAGGTGGATCACAGCCCTCAGAGTTCGTAGCTCTGAGGGCTATTTATTTTTGAAGTTTCTTCTTGAAGTCGAGAACGACTTGCCGATCAAAAATATATGCACCCCTGAGTCCGGGCAGTTTTTGTTCCGCCACCAAATCGCCCTTGTCTACTGCCCGATGAATTGTTCGGGGGTCGCATTCAGCGATGTTGGCAGCCTCACTTGTACCCACAAGATCTTGCTTAGGATTTTTATTAGGCATACGCCCAATGTAGGGCAAGTGCTTATTTAAGTCAATTCCTAAATTACGGCTTGTGCATAATTTAAATGACAAGCCGTAAGTTAGGCACTTGCGAGTATGCAGAAAATGCCGTAAGTTAGGCACATGACCATTTCAATGCCAGCGCTTACGGGACGCATTCCAACCTTCACGATCGGTGATCGCCTTCGCAAAGCTCGACTCTCGGTCGACGACGACCTAGACGTCCGGCAGTTTGCCGAGATGCTCGGTGTCGACAGAAATACCGTGACAAATTATGAGCTTGAGAAGACACGTCCTTCAAAGATGAAGCCACTTGTTCTCCGCCAGTGGGCGCTTGTTACAGGCGTGGACTTTGATTGGCTCTTAAATGGCGAAGCCCCCGACGAATCGGGGGCTTCTGGCCAGGGCCGCCTGCGGGAATCGAACCCGCGACCTTTTCATTACGAGTGAAACGCTCTGCCGACTGAGCTAAGGCGGCTCGTGTCACGCACTAATGCGTTGCACAATCAACTAGCATAGCGGATAAATTGACCCACTCCGTACACGTGCCAGCCCAGTCGCGGCTAAATCGCCACAAAACCAGCTCCGGCTAGGAACATTTGGGGTCGGCGGTCGGCACAGTTCCGTCAATAAAGTAGCTCTCTACCGTGCCTGCGATACACGTGTTCCCCGTGCTGTACGCGGTATGTCCCTCGCCGACGTGGGTGATCATCACGCCGCTATCGAGCTGCTCCGCCAGCGACACGGCCCACTCGTACGGGGTCGCGGGATCGTTTGTGGTGCCGATGACGAGGATGGGCGCGGCCCCCGGCGCGTTAAGCTCCCCACGGGGCGTGGTGTTCTTGTAAGGCCACTCCGCGCATCCGATATCGCCGTATCCCTGGAAGCGTCCGAAAGTGGGGGCCGCCTGGGCTAGTTCGGCGGCCTGCGCCCGCATGACGTCGATGTTGTCATCGTATTCGTAGTCGAGGCAGTTGATTCCCACGAACGCCTCAAAAGAGTTGTCTTCATAGGTTCCGTCTTCGCCACGTCCGAAGTAGAAGTCTGCCGAACGAAACGCTGGGTCAGCGTCACCAGCCATAACCGATGTGAGCATCTGTTTCATAAACGGCCAGCTCTCCTGGCTATAGAGCGGGGTTATGATCGCGGTGAGCATCGTCCCTGCCGAGAGCTCACGCCCGTCGGAGGCGGTAAGGGGTCGCTCATCAACCGAATCGAGAAGCGCACCAACTTGGGCCATGGCCTCGTCGACAGTGCCGGTGAAGGGGCAGCCTGATGTTCCGATGCAGTCCTTCAGGAAGGCCTTCATCGCGTTCTCAAAGCCAACCGTCTGCGTCTTGACTACCTCAAAGTTGGTGGTGTTGGGGTCTATCGCTCCATCGAGCACCAGGCGTCCCACATTCTCCGGGAAAAGGTCCGCGTAATGCGCACCCAGGAAGGTGCCATACGAGTAACCGAGGTAGTTGAGCTTGTCGTCACCGACCACCGCGCGAAGCATATCGAGGTCTCGCGCCGCGCTCACGGTATCCACGTATTGAAGTACCGGACCGGTCTTGCTTTCGCAGGCCTTCCCGAACTCCCGTGAAGAGTCGCGTATTTCTTGGATCCACGCATCGGTGCCCGTCTTATTCTCTGCAAGGCCAAAGAGGTATTCGTCCATTCCTTTCGCATCGAGACAGGCGATAGCGGATGATGCGCCCACTCCGCGGGGATCAAACCCAATCACATCAAAATTTTGCTGTAGGGGTTTCCCGACTGCCCCGTCGATACTGTCCCGAACATAGTTCACGCCGGATGCCCCTGGGCCACCGGGGTTGACGAAGAGGGACCCCTGGGGCGCTCCACCGAGCGCACGCTGCCGGATGAGGGCAAGGTTTATCGTGTCTTTCGAGGGTTCTTCCCACGTAAGCGGAGCTCGGACGGTCGCACACTCCATCCCATTTTCGCAGGCACTCCAAGAGACCGTCTGGCCGTAGTACTCCTCGAGGTTCGCCGGGACCGGGCCGGAGTTCGTCGGGGCAGAGTTTGGGATAATCGGGGTTATCGTGCATCCCGCGACCAGCGCGACGGCAACCCCTAGGGCGGCAACAATGCCTATCCTGCGAACGGTTTTGTGGGTCATACGTGGTCCTCTCACACGGTCAATCAGATCAGCGCGCATAGCAGCGCCTCTAGGGATAACAGGGGTGTTACGTTGCTCGAGATTCGGGTCTGGGCGATCGAAATCTCGTCAATAAATGCCAGCACATCGTCGGGGCGCATCCGTTCAGCTGTTGCCTCAAGTTGAGCAGAGAACTCGCGATTGATGAGATCCTCTACACGGCCGACCTGATTCTCGCTCAGCCGGTTGGTATCGAGCTGAAGCACGAGGACGTCCCGATACGCGGAGAGCAGATCGGTAAGAATCCGGTCAACCCCGTCGCGGACGCTGCGGGTTGCCCGTCGTTTCTGGTCGTCTTCGAGCTGTTTCACGTGGGATCTCAACGCGGGCGGGATGGCAGCGCCGGGGGCGACCCCCAGGTTCCGAAGGGTCTCCTCGCGTTCCCGTTCGTCGCGCTCAGCAGATATTGCTTTCGAGTCTTCAACCGCGATATCGCTGAGGCGCCTTGCCGCCTGCATGGCGTCGGCGACTCCCCTAATGCCGAAGACGAGCGATAGCGTCTCGCTCCTGCGTGTGCTGGCCTCTTCGTTCGTGGCAAGCCTGCGGGCCATCCCAATATGGCTTTGTGCGAGTCTGGCGCTTTGTTCCGCTACGACGGGGTCGACTCCGTGGGAGTCTACGAGAAGCCGAGCTACTTCTTCGACGCTGGGCACTCGCAAGCGAATCGAGCGAACTCGCGAACGGATGGTCGGAATCACGTCAGCCTCACTCGGAGCGCATAATATCCACACGGTGCGTTCGGGTGGTTCCTCAAGCGCTTTGAGCAGCACGTTTGATGTTCGTTCGGGCATCCGGTCGGCGTCCTCGATGATCATCACGCGGTATCTGCCTGTTGATGGGGAAAAGTGCGAGCTGGTGACGAGCGATCGAACGTCGTCGATGCTGATAATTACTTTTTCAGTAGTCAGGGTCCCGAGGTCCGGATGGGTGCGGGCTTTCACCTGAGATGAGGTGAAAGCGACGTCGTCAGGTCCCGTGCTGAGCAGTGCTGTGGCGAAGGCAAATGCGAGGTTTGAGCGTCCAGAACCGGCGGGTCCCGTGATCAGCCAGGCGTGAGTCATCTCACTCTGATTACCCTCGGAGCCGCTCGTAGCCTCAGCTGCGCCGCGCAGAACACGGATTGCCTCGTCCTGACCCACTAGCCCTTGCCACACATTCACCCCTTTAGGTTATCGGGCATCGCCCGCAGAAACACGCGACATCGCAAAATCGGTTATCCGGCTTCGATGAGGGATGCTGCCCTTTCCCTGATCCGCGCCGCAATGTCCTCGATCCCCAGGCTTGCATCTATCACGAGAAAACGTTCGGGGTTGGTTGCCGCACGATCGAGAAAAGCTTGTCGTACCCGTTCGTGGAATTCCATCTTCTCTGACTCGAGCCGGTCGAGCGTTGCACCGTTCTGGGTGATACGCTGGCGGCCGACAGTAGGGTCAAGATCGAGTAGGACTGTAAGCTGCGGCATAAGCTCTCCCGCGGCCCAGCGGGAAATAGTTTCGACCTCGCCTGCGTCGAGAACTCGACCCGCACCTTGGTAGGCGACCGAGGAATCAATGTATCGATCCTGGATGACGACTTCTCCGCGGTCAAGTGCGGGTTGCACGACGGTCTCGATGTGGTGTGCCCGGTCTGCGGCGTAGAGTAGAGCCTCCGCCCGCGGCGACACATGGCCTTTACGGTGGAGAACCAGGTGCCTAATCTCTACCCCCAGGTCGGTTCCACCTGGTTCGCGGGTGAGAATGGTGGTATATCCTTTCCCGGTGAACAACTCGCTGAGGAGGCGAGACTGAGTGGTTTTCCCACTCCCCTCGCCGCCCTCAAACGTGATGAAGATTCCACTCATTCGGTGGCGTCTTTCGTGACCGGAGCTTTCGCGGCAGGGGCTTTCTTGGCGGCAGGCTTTTTTGCAGGAGGTTTAGTCGCTGCAGTTTTCGTTGCTGCTGCTTTCGTCGCGGCAGGTTTTTTGGTGGCGGGCTTTTTCGCTGGCGCCTTTTTCGCGGGAGCTTTCTTTGCCGGCGCTTTCTTCGTACGGGGCTTAGCTGGGCCCTTGGCTCGTTTAATCTCGAGCAGCTCGATTGCGCGTTCGAAGGTGATGTCTTCGACCTCTTCGCCACGGGGTATCGTGGCGTTGGTGACACCGTCGGTTACGTAAGGTCCGAATCGGCCGTCCTTGACCTTTACGGGTTTGCCGCTGACCGGGTCAGCCTCAAACTCTTTCAATGCGCTGGATGCTTTACGCGCCCCGTACTTTGGCTGGGAGAAGAGTTCTACCGCTCCCGCAAGATCGATGCTGAGGATGGCATCCTCACTCGGGAGAGAGCGCGTGTCTGTGCCCTTCTTCAAGTAGGCGCCGTATCGACCGTTCTGAGCGGTGATCTCGTCACCGCTTTCGGGGTCAGCACCAACGACTCGTGGCAGGCTGAGAAGCACAAGCGCTGTCTCAAGGTCGATCGTTGAAAGGTCCATCGATTTAAACAGGGATGCCGTCCGCGGCTTCGGCGCCGTTTTGCTTTTCTTCGCGGGTGCTTCGGCCGGTTCGGGCTCAATCTCGGTGATGTACGGACCGAATCTACCGTCCTTCGCGACGATCTCCTTGCCCGTTTCCGGGTTGACTCCGATGACGCGGTCAACCGAGGGCGGGGCATCCACCAGTTCTTGAGCCTTGGCGGCCGTGAGCTCGTCCGGGGCAAGCCCCTCGGGGATATTGACGCGGCGCGGGGCGACGGTTCCGTCTTCTGCCACGGCTCCGTTTTCATCCGGCACCTCGAGGTAGGGGCCGTATTTTCCGATGCGGAGGGTGATGTCGTCTGTAACCGCGATCGAGTTGATCGCCCTTGCATCGATCTCGCCGAGGTTATCGACAATGCTGCGCAGGCCCGGATGCGTGTCGTTGCCGAAGTAGAACCCGTTAAGCCATTCGTTGCGGTCTTCTGTTCCGGCGGCGATCCGGTCGAGATCGTCCTCCATCGATGCGGTGAAGTCGTATTCTACGAGCTCGGTGAAGTGTTCTTCGAGGAGCCGAACGACGGAGAACGCGATCCAGCTAGGAACGAGCGCCTCACCACGTTTCGATACGTAGCCGCGATCCATAATTGTCGAGAGGATGGCGGTGTACGTCGATGGTCGGCCGATGCCAAGCTCTTCGAGTTTCTTGGTGAGGCTGGCCTCCGTATAGCGGGGCTTAGGCAGGGTATCGTGCCCCTTCGCCTCAATATCGGCGAGGGCAAGCTTTTGCCCCTCCGCCAGGACAGGCAGCTTTTCGTCGGAACCGGCCGATACGGTGTGTCGCCGTTCGTCGGTGCCTTCCTCGTAGGCGAGGAGGAACCCGCGGAACGTTATAACGGTTCCACTGGCGGTGAATTCTGCTGTATGGCTTTGCGACGTAGGTCCGGCAGAGAGCGTAACTGTGGCGGTAGAACCCTTTGCGTCTGCCATCTGGGAAGCAACCGTGCGCTTCCAGATCAATTCGTAGAGCTTCAGCTCGTTTCCGGTCAGAGCGGATGCGGCCTCCGACGGGGTTCGGAAGCTTTCACCTGCTGGGCGGATTGCCTCGTGTGCTTCCTGAGCTCCCTTGCTCTTTCCCGTGTAGACGCGTGGGGCATCGGGGACAGTCTCTGATCCGTAGAGCTTTGCTGCCTGGGTGCGGGCAGCATTGATCGCTTGAGCGGAAAGTGACGGCGAGTCAGTACGCATATACGTGATGAATCCACGTTCGTATAGGGTCTGAGCGGTCGACATGGTCTGCCGTGAGGTAAAGCGAAGCTTGCGTGATGCTTCTTGTTGCAGGGTCGACGTCGTGAACGGCGCAGCGGGCCGACGCGAGTATGGCTTGGTGTCAAGGCTGGTTACCTGGATGGGAACGCCGTTGGCACGAAGTTGCTCGACAAGCGAAGTTGCATCGGTCTCTGTGAGCGAGACGATTCCGGCTTGTGTTGCCTTCTCTGTGAGCTGGCCGCGGTCGTCGTAGTCGCGACCGGTCGCAACGGTGTGTCCGTCTAGGCGAGCCAAACGGGCTGAGAAAGTATCTCCGATTTCTGTTCCGCTCAGTGCGGCACCGAATAATCCGGTGAGGTCCCAGTAATTTGCCGAGACAAAAGCTAGGCGTTCCCTTTCCCTGTCGACAACGAGTCGGGTGGCCGCAGATTGAACGCGGCCGGCCGACAGCTTTGGCGCAACTTTACGCCACAGCACGGGTGAGAGGTCGTAGCCGTAGAGACGGTCCAGTATTCTTCTGGTTTCTTGGGCGTCGACGAGCGCGAAGTCAATGTCTCGCGTGTTGTTTTTGGCGTGTTCGATCGCCTCTTGTGTGATCTCGTGGAAGACCATTCGCCGCACAGGTACCTTCGGCTTGAGCACCTCGAGCAGATGCCAGGCGATGGCTTCCCCCTCGCGGTCCTCATCAGTTGCGAGCCAGACTTCGTCCGCTGTCTTCAGCGCACGTTTGAGATCGGCAACGGTTTTTTTCTTGTTCTCAGCCACAACGTAGTAGGGACTAAAGTTGTTTTCGACGTCAACCGCGAACTTACCGAAGGGTCCCTTTTTCATCTCGACAGGTAGTTCAGATGGCTCCGCAAGGTCACGGATATGGCCAACCGAGGCAATAACCTCGTAATCGTCACCGAGATATGCTCCGATGGTTTTTGCCTTTGTGGGTGACTCGACAATCACCAGCTTCTTCGTGCCGGGCACGCGACTCCTTTGGTTTTGTGTGCGTGAGATTCGTCTGGCGAATTCACAATTGAGATCGACTTCTACGGGTTAGGTAAAATCATCAACCTTAGCCGACACACTACACAGTTTTAGTGAGAACATGCTCATTTAGCCTGAATATGTGTCGGCGGGCCTGCACGGGCAGATACTCGAATCGTGATTCCCATCGCCTGACGAGAGACAGATACGAGAGCCTCAAGCCCCTCGACCGTACAGTTATCTATTGTGGCACGGTTCCGTTCCGCGATGTGCGCGGCGAGGTCACAGGGCACCCCTGCGACATAACCCGCTGCGGCATCAGCTGCAGCTAATGCCGCGCTGTCTGCCGCGGCCGTAACCTCACGGTGGGTGAGAAAGAGGGAGTGCGTTGAGATGATCGCCCCAGCAACGAACACGATGATGGAGCCCACCCCGATTCCGGCAACTGAAGCTGAACCTTCATCGCTACGAATCAGGCTAATCACCGGTAACCTCGGTTGACCAGGCAAGC
>JBBAQX010000111.1:0-7673 GCA_040400085.1 Lysinibacter sp.
CCGTGAGCCGGTTGGGGCTGCTGACCGTGGCCCCCTCAAACGGCTCATGCAGCAGCACCGAGATCCCGTTACTGGCCAAGCCGCCTGCACGATCCACACGGAAGGGCCTGTAGTTCGCGTCAGCCAGGCCGCCGACAGGCACATGATGATCCGCCGCCGCGTGAGGACCACCACGGGCCTTGGTCAGCAGGGTGCTCGCGCCGTAGAGCGTGAAACGGACGGCGAGGTTCGCGGCATCAACCGCAGCGCGGACGGCGGAATCGAGGGTGGACTGAAAAAAAGCCATGGCTCAGTTGATCGAGAGGACGAGGTTTCGAATGCCCGTCACCGGGCCTGGATATGAATTGACGTATAAATCGATCGTGTTGGCTGCAGATACAAATGCAGCGCAATCGAGCATGTCGCACTCCAATTCATCGCCATCAACAGCGGACGGCGCCGCCGTGACCTTGTTGCTGGTGGTGATGCCTGTGATGGATGTAATCTGAAAGAACCTGGAATCCACAGGCTGGGTGCCGAAATTGACAGCCACGTTGTATGTGGCGCTTGGCGTTCCCCATGTCGGGGGGAGGCCGGGGCCAGCGCTGAGCATCGACTGGCCAGCCGTCCCGGCGCTGCCGCTGAGCAGGATCTCAGTGATAAAGTTAAGCGCAGCAAGGACTCTACTGGCCATCAGCCAATCACCACAACGCGATAGGCATTCGTCGCCGGAGCCGAGGCAAATGTCAGGGTGACGCTATTAACGCCGGTATGGACTACATCACAGAACACTTCATCGAAAGTGCTGTTATGGAAGACGGCCACCTGAACGTCCCGGGTGTTGAAGTTATGGCTGACGACATAGGCGGTAGCGGATCCGTCGCCGATACTGGCCGCGGCCTTTCTAATGCGCCCCGCCCAGGCGGCCAAAGTCTCAGGGGTGATGATCTTGTTGGTTACCGCTCCGGCGTCCACCTCCGCCTGGGTCGCCAGGGCGGCGATGCCCGGGGTGCCGGTGCTTGCGGCTGGGGCTGCTGTGTTGAAGTTTGTCCAGAGGACCGCGGAAGAGCCAATGGTGCCGTTAACAGCTGTTTGCCGGAATTGGGCGCCAGCAGCAGTCCCCTCCTCGATGGGGGTAATTGCCTGCTCTAATTCGTTGAAGGTATCGGCATCCAGCGCACGGGTTGCTGCGGAGGACGCCCCGTTCCAGATGTAAATCCCGTTCTGGCTGTTGGTGGACTGGTCCTTTGCCAGGAACCTGTCCCCGCTGACCATCGTGACGCCATCAATCGTGGCGCCTGGGGAGGCAAGGTTGATGTTCGCCCCATTGGAGGCCACCCGGCATGAGTCTTTCCATGCCAGGCCCTCAATCGCCGAATCGACATAGGCCCTTGTCGCCGGCTCTTGAGCGGAGGCCGGGTTGAGCAGGTTGGTGATCCTCGAAGCGGAAGCGAAATCGAGATCAGAGAGAACTCTTTTGGCCATTTACACAAGCCTCGCAAAGCCGGAAATAGGAATGCTGAAAGTGGCGATCATGATGTTGGTGCTCTGGTGATAAACCTGAGCCTCGATCAGCTGAGAACCGCTGTCGAACAAGTCTATCGAGGGGAAGTAGCCGAGGTTATGGTTGATTGTCCACTGCGTCGATGCCGCGGCCTGGTTGTGGACATAAGCCGGAGCGCCTTGAATGCCTTGCTTTCCAGGGACGATGAGATTCAGCACCAGCGGCTCCTGCTGGGCCTCGATCACCTGGATCGCCGTGGGCAGGACGGGGCCGATCATGGCGGCAGGAAGTCAACGAAAGGCATGATTCCGTCCATGTAGCACTGCAGGCTGCCATCCGGCTCGAGCAGCCGTAGCTCATAGGGTACGGGCCCCTCGAGGCCGGCCGTCTGAACCTTCGTGAGGAAATGCCGGGTGTTGCCTGGATTCAGGGTGATGACCTGCAAACCCATCACCGCCAGCTGGGCCTCCTTCTTCCGATCCCACAGGATGCAGCTCACCGTCGAGCCGGTCAGATCGAGTGCGGCGCCCGTGTCATCGAACCAGAAGAACGACCACTCGAAATCAAACCCCCGCTTGATCGGCTTGAAGATGTAGCGGAAAGGGGTAATGCTCATGCTGGGGCGTCTCCCTCCCCAGGCGGCGGGCCGTCATCCTCCGGCTTCCGGAGCACTGGGTTGTAGGTGTTATATCCCCTCAGGTAGCCAACCTGCTCCGCCGTCTTGGCCAGGCCTGGGACGCCGGCCACGATGCCTCCCACCAGCCAGCAGCTGATCCACCCGCCAGGGGGCTGAGGGCCGACTTCACAGCGAGCGACCAGGGCGATCCCGAATGCCGCCGCCGCGAGGGTGCTGATCGTCACGCCAGCGAAGAGCTTCTCCATCACTGCCTCATCTCCACAGCCCGCACCCGGCTGTCGAGCGCGTTGCGGAGCGTCTCAAACTGCAGGCTCCGCTCCTTCGATTCTGCCTTCAGCTCGCCCACTGAGGCCTGCACCTGGCCCAGCAGGGCCTCGAGGCGAGCAGCGCTCACCTGACCCTGAAAGAACAGCGCCGCGATGGCCAGGACACCCGGGCCCACGATCGAGAGCACAATGTTCATCAACATCCTGTCCCTCGGGTCCGGAGAAAGGGGCTGGGTTGGAGCCATAGGACGGGATTCGCCTGCCAGCCTAGGAAGACTGGCCAATCGCCCCGGCGGGCAAGCCCCAGCCGATCAGGACCAGCTGCCTTGGTTGATCACCCCAGCAGCGCCGATGGGGGCGATCTTCATGTACGAGCCGATCTGTGTGGAGTAGGCACCACCAGGCGCTGCTGAGAGGGTGTAACGCGGCGAGAAGGTTCCCGCAGCGTTGACGCTCACGGTGCCCTTGATAGAGCCGTGGTGGGTGGCGTTGGCGCCAACAAACGCGCCACTGATCACCGACGCTGCCGCCGATTGCAGGAACGTGGTGAAGCCCGCGCTCGCAGCAGCTGGGGGGAACGTGCCGGTGTCGAAGCTGCGGTAGTCCAACTGATAGGCGATATTGTTCAGCGTTGCGGTGCCGCCAAACGAAAGGGAGAGCGTGTGGGAGGTCGTGCCGGCAGTCTTCGCCAAGCCGAAAACGACCTCGAACTCGTAGACGGTGCCGGCGACCAGTTGGACGTTGACACCGAGCAGATTCTGAACTCCGGTGGCATCCAATCCTGCGAGCGCCGCATTGAGGCGGTACATCTGCTGGGCCTGGTACACCCCTGCGCCCAAGCCATTGACCGTGCCGCTCATGTATCCGGTGGCATTCAGCAGCCATCGAACGAGGCCGTTGGTCGCCGCAGCAATCTCGTCAGGGTTGCCGGTCCCGAAGAAGCCTGTATCGACACCACCACCGGGCGTGGTGAGCGATGGCAGGGCTGCGGTGCCATTTGCCAGGACTAGCGGCGCAGTCATCGTGCCGCCAGAAAGCGCCAGCAGGCCGCCGTTGACGAGTGAGAGGCTGAATAGGATTATCCATGCGCTGTTCGCGGCGTTCCGCATCTTCAGGAAGCCTGTGGTCGTGTCAGCCCATAACTGATAGGCGTAGATAGTTGATGGCTCAGTCGCCCCTGAGTTTTGACTGACAATCGCAAGCAGGACAGCGTTTAGGTCTGCCCGGAATCCAGCGCCAGACTGATTGGCAATGTTGAAATCGTGCTGAGCCATGATGCGGAACTGCTGTGGGGAAGTCTAGGAAGGGATGCTCTGGCGCTCGGACACCCCCTTAGGTCAGGGTCAGCCGCTTCCAACCAGCAGAAGATCCAATGTCTGGGTTGGCCGCCACGTACTCGTAGACACGTTCACGCCAAGCGCCCTTTGTCCCTGGCGTTGCCACGGTGGCCAGGTTGGGTAGATCGGGGGTCCCGCAGGCTATCTCGTTGGATCTAAAAAGATCTCCACCAAGATCGGTGATGGCGCCCGTATTCAACCCAATAGCAAGAGAGTAGCCCGATCCGGCGGTGTCGGAAGACCAAAGCTCAAAGCTTGCGGGAAATCTAGTGGCATGGTAGAGCGGATAAAGCTGGATGCCTGAAACAGACTTTGCGGACCCGAGGTCAAATTGAATGTAGAGAGTGCTCCGGGCAGCGTTAAAACCGGGATAGTAGGCACGGCTGCCGGAGTTGATCGTGCCGTCGGTTAAGCCGGTGATTCCAGCCGATGAAAAGGCGAAATTAGAGGAAGCCGTGGAGCCAGTGATCTGAACGCTGAAACCCTCAAAAAGTTTTATCTCGCTCAGGTCAATCGTGTCTGCCGTCAGGGTTTCGGTTGACCAGCCCTGCAGCCTCCAGTATCTTTTTGCGGCCAGGAGGCTGGCGAAAACCGTTGGCAGCAGGATCAATCCGCCATTGGTTCTACTAAAGCGCTGACCATCCCCAATACTGTTTCTGCGAAATCCCATGACTAAGTAACGTCCTTCGTGCCGAAAGGTGTGATGTTCACCTTCGAGGCAGTTGTCGATTTTCCCTGAATTGTGTCATTCGTGGCGTTATGCACCCGGCCATCGGAGGGGGCCTCATACCAGACCGTTTCATCTGGCGCCAGTGTTTGCTTAAAGAAGCGGTGCGGAACAGCCGCAGCGGAGCCTACGGAGCCAGTGCTGTTGGGCACGTCGAACAGCTCTACCGTCTCAGCCGTGGTATTCGTGTTGTGCATTTCAAACCCGCTGTAGAAAATCTTGGTGGAGGCGGGGCAAGTGAAAACTGCAGCCGTGGTGGCACCCAAGCTCGTAGGTCTGAACAGAAGATCGCGGGTGATAGTCATAGACTTTGCCTAAAAGACCGGGGCGAGAGGGGCACAGGCGAACTCCCAGCAGGGCGTGGCTTGGCCCATGCTAGAGAAACACCGGAGGCATGAAAACACCAGGCGGCCACAGGAACAGCCTGGTGTCTGCCCCAGGGTCTTCGCCGATTGAGGACGACTGCACAGTGAAGGGGTTGGGGCCGTGCTTGCCATAGCCAACCGCATGAAATCTGAAGCTGCGCTGAACCCTAGCAAGTGCCGCATTCCTAAAGCTGACCTGAAACCCGGTAGGCGTAACTGACGTTAGTTCGCAGAACTCGCCACTCAACGCATCAATCGGTGAAATCGTCAATGAGGGGGTCTGGTAGAACTTGCTCGAAAAGGCATATCTCAAGGTGTTCAGACTGCTGCTCACAAGAATGACTGACGCTTCGGTGATCTGGGGCAACAGCGCGACAGCCCCCAGCTCCTTGACCGCAATATCATTGTTAACGTCTCTAACGGCCAGTATTGCCCTAAGGCGCAATAGCTGCATCGACCGATAGCAATGCGTTAACGGGGCCCATTCGGTCCACTCTAAAGACGCTCCCGCGGTGCTGAACTCGATCGAAACTTCTCCGCCATCAATCAGGACTCCATCAATGTCAGAGGCGTCATCAACGTCGCCGACAAGAGAATCCCACTCGGTATAGAGAGCCAGGGAATAGAGGCGAATGGTTCGGATGAGCTCAACGTCATAGACGTTGCCCAAGTCGAGCTCGGACGAAAACGAATACATGGCGATTCGGCCGTCCACCCCGTAATCGTCAAGGGGAGAAGTGATCAGCCCATCCCAGTCGCCACCTGACGCGAGATCATCAACCCTGTCGGGGTCCACGACAATCGCGGCGAAGTCGTCAATGAATGAGCTCAGCGAATCGATGGCGCCCATCGCATCGAAACTTGTGCGGCTCAGCCTGAGGGCTCCCAACGCAGAGTCATAGGCACAGTTGGCCTTGGCGCCAGAGAATCCGTCCGCAGACTGCAGGAGGTTGGCGACCGTAAAGGCCGGCGCGGTTGGTGACTGGAGGAACGGCGCCGAAGAGATCGAGGATGATTTTAACCCGGCATCGTTGACGAACACCAGCAGGTAACAGCCGCCAAGGGCTGGCACTTGTGCCATGCCGGCGGAGGCAAGCGGTAGGTCGGTCGTTACAGGGCTGGCAGCGCCCCAGGCGCCCCCACCCGCATCAGGGGTGTGCCTGATCGCGACCCTAAGGCCTCCGGCGACAGGGGGGGTCCAGGTGAGCAACACCGTGGTGGCGCTCAGCGCGGTTGCGGCGAACTTCTGCGGCGTCTCGAGCCCTACACCTCGCCCCTCGGCACCACTGCGGCCCCGGTCAACAACTGGCTGGGAGGTGGTGGTCTTTGATCGATTGCCGAAGGCGTCAATGGCGACGACTTCAACCACATAGTTTCCATCACGAACTCCTTTGATCGTGAGTGACGGGGTGGAGGTCCTAACAGTTACCCAGTTGCTACTCATTAGACGGCCCTGTAGGAAACCTCGTATTCAACGGCTCCGGGCACCGCCCCCCAGCTCAGGAAGAGATCGGTATTGCTAGTGTCGGGGTTAATCGTGGCCGCGGCAGTTGAGCTCGCTGGCGCCGCTGGTGGCACCACTTTGATGGGCGCAAACTGCGTTTCATCGAGCGGAATGTCTCGCTCTATGTAGGCGAACTTGCTTGCGTTGTACCTAATCGCATTGACTGTGTATTTAGCACCGTCTGCCTCGTCAACCGTTATAACTCGCCATGTTTGGGCCTTGGCCAGGTTGTTATTGATGCACCATGTTGCGCCGATCAGTGGCGCTGCAGTAAATCCGGCCGATGGAGTGATCACGGCCCCAACGATCGAGGAGATTGAGCGTGACTCAACCGTGCCGCTGACCAGCATGGCAGAAATGGTTGCATCCGGCCCCGAGGGGAGATCCGTCTGAGCGGTGTCGTCAACGGTGAGGGAGCCTGTGCTTCCTGCCATGATCTTGCCGCCACGCCGAACGCCCGTCTTCAGGTCGTCCATGACGTTGATGAGCTGCCCCGGGCGAATCTGTGCGCCAGCCGAGAGGTTCCCAACGAAAGAGAGCACCTCAGTCTCCCGCTGCTCTGTGTAGAGCAGCCACTCTCCAAGCCTTCTGGCCTGCCCTCGAGACGTGCAGGCGAAGGCGTCGAGGTCAATGGAAACCGCTCCATATTTATCGATGCCATCAACATCCTCCACTGCCTCGTAGAGAAAATCCTGGAGGTCGTTGGAGAAATACTTGACCACCGCAACAGTGTGCCGGCTGCGAAGGCTTGCCCCGATGTAGCGGAACTCCCCATTTTCCACGTCGCTGTTGTGGAAGGTCATCACAGGGGTCCCTGGGCGGTCCTGGCTGATGTTCATCAGATCGGTGCCCCAGTAGGGCATGGATCTAAAGACGCTGCAAAGCTGGTTGATCAGGTCAAAGCCTTCTGACTGGCTCTGAATGTTGACCGAGCAGGAGAACCGTGGTTCGGCGCCGCCCTTGCCGTCAGGGACCAGCTCAGCGCAATACTGGGAGGCGGCGTAAAAGCTCCACTTATCGAGGGACCTTGGCTGACAGTGCTGGCCAAACCCATACCTGCAGTTGGTAACAAGGTCCCAGAGGCACCAGGCGGGATCGCTTGTCCATTGCGCTGCGCCAAACGTGCCATTCCAGATGCCGGAATAAATCAGGCGCCCGGTGACCTGATCGACTATTGCATTGCTTGGAATGGCAACCTTGATCCCACGGCGCCGCGTGGAGATAAGCGGCCATGAGGTGAAATACTTCGCGTCAATCTGCGCCCCAAGCAGTGCCGAGTAGGGGTACTGAGCTTTTGTGTAGACGACAAGGGTGTATTCACTCCAGATCATTGTGTCCTGGACCTTCTCGCTGG
>JBBAQX010000112.1:0-7288 GCA_040400085.1 Lysinibacter sp.
TACCCGCCGCAACAGCAGCAGCCTGAGCACCAGCATTCGCATTACTATCAGCAGTAGCAGACGCCGCCGCCGAAGCCGACGCATTCGCATTCACATCAGCACCCGCATTCGCATCAGCAGCAGCACCCGCATTCGACGACGCCGTAGACGTCGCATCAGCAATCGCCGCCGACTGAGCAGCAGCATCCGCATTAGCCGTCGCCGCCGCAGACGTATCAGCATTCGTATCCGACGAATTATCCGCATTCGCCGCAGCAACAGCCGCCGCAACAGCAGACGCATTCGCCGCCGACGTCACATCAGCAGACGCCACCGACGACGAATCAGCAGTCGCAGCCGACTCCGCAGCAGCACCCGCCGTCACATCAGCAGCAGCAGACGCCTGAGTCGACGCATCAGCATTACCCGCCGCAACAGCAGCAGCCTGAGCACCAGCATTCGCATTACTATCAGCAGTAGCAGACGCCGCCGCCGAAGCCGACGCATTCGCATTCGCGTCTGCTTCAGGCTCTGGTGGGTCTACGGGGTCAATTTCGATCTCCGAACCCGCAGCAATCTGACGATAATTATTGTGATTCCACCCGGAAGTAAACTTATCTGGCGAGCTTCCAGCTGTTGCTTTTCCCGTCGGCAATGAAAGCAGCGTCGCCTCTTCCGAGCCGATAACCGCGGACTCACTCAGCGAGAGCGCCCTTGAGTATCCTGCAATCTTGGTGTCATTGATGTCTAGGTTGTAACCATAGAAAAGGGTACTGTAAGCCGCAGGTGGAGTCAGCGTCGGATCGTAATATAGCGACCCGATAGCAAAGTTATTTGTCGGCTCATCGGACAGGTTTGTAATTTGAAACTTGGCTGGGCTTTGCGCGCGAATGTTGGACTTATCCGTTGCAATAGTTACAACACCCAACTGAAACTCTTTAAGCCACACATTTGGAGCGCCCGTTCTTCCCGTCAGCTGGACCTTGGATCCAGGATCAGCCCTGAAGTCAAGAGGCTGACCTACGATGGCGTAGAGTGCGATACCTTGTTCGTTCTTGATATCAAGTTTTCCGTTGTCATCCACCCACACCTCTGCGCCGCCGACAGCGGTAGTTAGTGCGCCATATGAGTACCCGTTGTAGTTGTTATCAATATTGAGCTCTGCCTTGGAGCCCACATAAATTCCTTCTGAACCCCAGATGGCACCGAATACGCCACCAGTCAGGTTGAGCTTTCCGTTAATAAATGCGTTACCTGCACCCGGGTTATCAATAGTGGGTGTACCTTCGAAAGCTTTACCCCAGTCCAAGTCGATCTGAGGTTCGTTTGGACTCGCAGAAGAAGGTGTCAAAGTCCAGTCAGCGCCCTCATCAACGATAATATTGCGGGGGAAAACCCGACCGTAGACAGACTCTGCGCTACCTTTTCCACGAAGGTGGAGGTTCGCCTGAACCGCGCTAAATGGTCGTCCTGCTGAAAGTGGAGTCCCGTTAACACCCGAGAGGTTGAGCCCGTCAAAAACAACGTTCCAGCCCGTTCCGAGAGCACCATCCGCACCTACCAACCATGCTCCGAAGGGATAAACGATATCCATATCTTTAAGCACAAGCGTCTTACCCACGCCAGTATTGCTCAATAAGAATGGAATGTTATAGCTAGCCGCTAATTGATCAAAAGTAAGGGTGTGCCCGTTACCATTGATCTGCAAAGAGCGATCGAGCCTAATAATGTCTGGATAGTTCATTGTGAGACCGTCAACCAGCATAAAATGAAGATCGGCCTGTACGTCAATGCAACTCGCGGAGCTATTGTAAGCAAGCTTGAATTCCGCAACCGTTGACACCGAAACCGGCGCGCTGCAGTCCACTGCAGGAGCAACCGGAGCTGGCCTATCCTGCTCAATGTTTACGATACCTGTCGCTACAGCGGAAGACGATTGAGCAGTTGTTGACACCCCAATCGCTGGTATCGCTATACATGCCGCCAGCAATACGGCGACGTGTTTTCTTGTCCTCATCAATTCCCCTTTTAACTTTCCACTCAGAATGGATTTTCACTTTAATTTTGTGAATCTAACGCCCCTAAGTAACGAACCGCGAACATCGCGGCAAGGGCGTATCCGGCATTCGCATGCCGCTTCACCTTAGAACTCCACGCTTAGACGTTAAAAGCGTGGTTTCATTACGCAACTTTGAAAATAAATATTTGACTACGACTCATCAAGCAGAAAAATCACGATATTTTGCCCAGAGAAAGCGAGACTCCCTATGTCTCGCACCGATAAACAATAGTCCCGTTTAAACTTCCAAAGAAAAATTCCAGGCTTTTTCACAGCACTTTAGGGTTTGACTCCTCGAGCTTAAGTCTTTTACACTTGGGAAAGCATTAGGGAGAATCTCTTGGGGTATTTACGACTTTGTGGACCGTTGCCAAATGAGATCAGAACTTAATTGCTTTCGGCTATAGCAATCTCTTACGCTCTTTCTTTCGTTCGTTGAGACAAAAGATTAAACACTCAACGCCGAAAGTAGCAATATAGTTTTATATAATATGTTGCTGCTCTTTATTACTTAAGCAACAATTCATCTGGAGATGAACAGTAATGCAAAAACATCATATTCCCAACAATGAGCTTGAGAGCCTCAATGTAAAAACGGATGCCGAGCTCATTGGCCTTACCCGCTCGGGAGACAAATCATCCTATGCCCTGCTCTGGGAGCGCCACTCAGAGGCGGGAATCGTCAGCGCAAGATACTATGGCAAAGAGTTCGCCGCTTTCGATTTGGTCGCTGAGGCCTACGCAAAAATTTTCGTTGCCCTGGCAGAAGGGAAGGGGCCACAGACGAACTTCCGAACCTACCTGCAGGTCACGATTAAAAATATTGCTGCAGATTGGCGTCAGCAACAGAGAAAAACCACCCCTCTCGAGCTTGAAGACGAGAGTGCGCTCCTCAACAACGCCTCAGATGATTTCGAGAGCACAATTGACCGTTCATACGTGAAGGAAGCATTTCAGTCTCTCCCAGCCTCGTGGCAAGAAATACTATGGCTCACAGAGGTTTTGCAACTCAACACGCGCTCAATCGCGACACGCTTGAACATAACACCAAATGCGGTCGGCGCGTTATCTTTCAGAGCGCGTGAGGGTCTCCGCCAAGCCTGGCTCAAAGAACAGCTCACCTCACAGAACATGGCCGAAGATTGCGCTCCCAATGTGGAACGGCTTCCGTCATTCGTTCTCAACAAACTTTCACCTCGTGCGCTTGCAAAAACGGAAGCACATCTGGCAACCTGCGCCCCGTGTACGAAACTTCTCAACGAGGCAAACAGCATCGCTTCTAGACTCCACACGGTGCTCGTCCCATTTGTTCTCGTGAGCACGGGAACGCTTTCGTTTTCTCCGCCATTAACCGATTCGAGCTCAGGCCGATTAGCCGATCAGTTCAACCAAATCACCCCCAAGAAAACAAGCATTAAACCCTACGTCTCAAGGGCTCTTCTTCTTGTGGGCATCGGGGCATTCATTACGGGGGCGACCCTTCTCCCTCGGTGGAATACCAGCCCAAGCGTTCCCACGCCTGAGCTAGCAGGAGCCGGTGGGACTTCTCCCACGGCACAAGCCGATGGTGTCAAGAAACAGGTCCCCGACAACGGCACGGAGAAAACGGCGCCACCCAAGACCGAACGAACGAATGATGCAGTACGCTCCGCTTTATATTCACTTCCCAAAATTTCTCAAGATCAATCACCTGTTTTCTCGTTTGACAATCAGGTAACATTTAGCAGCCAGAGTTCGCAGCTATCTGGGTTTGCCACCCCCGGATCCACCGTTCGACTGACAATCTCAAGTGCAACCGCCATTGTGCAGCAAACGAGCATCACCGCACAAGTGAATGGCGCATGGTACGCACCACTTGCGGCTTTGGCAGACGGCGACTATACGGCTCGTATCTCCCAAAAGGCACCTGGTTCAGAACAAACAAAACCTGCGGCTCACTCATTTACGATTCTCTCGAAAGCTGCTCTACCCGCCCCACAGGTAACAAGATTCGATAACTCGGAAGAACGTTTTCTGCCGCTCCTCTCCGGATCGGGAACCCCTGGAAATAAAGTTCGCGTTCTCGTGAACGGCGTTGTGAATGAAACCAATGTCGATGAAAATGGAAATTGGTCGGCGGTTCCAACCCGCGGCGGCATCGTTGGAGTCAACACGGTGATTGTTCGGCAAATAGATGAGAAATCCTCTCGCATAAGTCTGGAATCCATTACGTACACGGCAAACCTTGTTACACCGCAGCTAGCGGTGCACCGCACAGAACAAGACGCCCAAATAGTCGCTACTTCTTTACCGGACAGCACCCTTGTCGTCACCGATCGAGCCTCGTTTGGATACTTAGCTGAATCACCTGACGGCAATAACCGATACCAGATCTCGGCTGATTCCGTGGCCGGCAAAGTCACCAGCTCCTCTCTACTGACGGCAATATACACAAGCCCGGACGGGCTTCGCGTTGGGGCCCCATCTTAGGATTTTCGCAATCGCGGAGGCGCAGGGCAGATATTTCTCAAATGTGGCGTACCAGGAATACCCAGTCTCACTGGTTAGTATCAAAGATATGATTTCGCAATGCCTCCGCCAGGAAACGGGACTAACGAATTGATCAAAGTGAAACCCAAACGGGGCTCCTATCTTCGCGATGCCCCAAAGCATGCTCGTCGTGGTCCCGGGCTTGGGGTGAAAATTACGCGATGGGTCGGCGCAGCAGTCGTCGTCGCAATCGTGGGAACTGCCGGTTACGCCTGGATCAATTACCAAAACTTTGTCTCAGGTATTACGCATGTCAACGCAATTCCGACGCGAGCATCCGATGCGCCGACGGACGTTGATTCCAGCGATCAAAACATCCTACTCGTCGGGGATGATCATCGTCCGGCGAATGCGACACCAGAGATGCTCGCCGAGCTTGGTACGGAGGACGACGGCGGTGCACTCAATACCGACACAATGATGGTGATGCATATCCCTGCAGACGGATCAAAGGCAACGGTAATCTCGCTCCCGCGTGATTCCTGGGTTGATATTCCGGGCTATGGCATGAACAAGCTGAACTCGGCGTTTTCTTTAGGTATGAGTGAAGGCGACGAGTCGACTGGTGCGCAATTGCTTATCACGACCATCCAAAATCTTACCGGCCTTCAGATCGACCACTACGTTCGTGTATCGCTCCTCGGTTTCTACAACATAGCGAAGGCGCTCGGACCCGTGAATGTGTGTCTCACGGAAGCGGTAGATGACCCCTATTCAACTCTTACACTCCCCGCAGGCGTGTCAACTCTTGACGCGCACCAGGCGCTCGCTTTTGTAAGGCAGCGCCACGGGTTGCCCCGCGGCGACCTCGACCGTGTGGTCCGTCAACAATATTTTTTGTCGGCAGAGGCGCGTAAGGTTCTCGACGTTGGCACTCTTCTTAACCCGGTTAAACTCAACGATGTGCTCCAGGCCGTAAGCTCGTCGATTGAGACAGATCCGGATTTGAATCTGATCCAGCTGGCAGCGCAGGTAAGAAACCTCACCTCTGGAAACATCACATACGCTACCATTCCTAATCTTGGCACGGGGATGGTCGACGGTCTTTCGGTGGTCAAGATCGACAATGCTTCAATGCCCTCTTTTATTGCAACAATCGTGGGCCCGTCGAGCGCCTACACACAGGCAGTTCCTGCCGCTCCCGGTGCGGTTACCGTTACGGTAACGAACGCTGCAGGCGTGATGGGAGTAGCAGGTGAAGCGATCACCCAGCTAAACGGTTTCGGTTTCCTGACGACCGAACCCGACTCGGCTGACATTCAGACGCTCACCACAATCTCCTATCCCGCCGGCCAGGAGGCGGCGGCGAAGGCTTTGGCAGCTTACGTTCCCGGGGCGGTAGTCATCGAGTCGTCTGCTGTAACTGCGCTGACACTCACCCTGGGGTCAGACGGCCTGACACCGGTCGACCCGAACGCGATTCCTGCCCAATCCGCCGAGCCCCCGGCAGAGAATACGACCGGCAATGCACCGGCAGCCCCCGCACCAGCGGCGCCAGCACCGGCTGCTCCGGAGCCCAGCGCAGCGGGACAAAACTTCGCAGAGGGTACCTGCATCAACTAATTAGCCAACCTGATGGAGCCTCAGGGTTGCTCCGGTGGGGTCAGTGATAGTTTCGATCCGTCGATTGGGCGTGTCCTGCGCAGAGTCAAGTTGTGTGGTCCCGAGTTCCAAAATTTTGGTCCGTACTTGTAGGGGAGGCATGAGGGGGCACCCACAAAACGGGCAAAAAACTTCTAGGTCCATCCCGCGTTGCCTAGAAACCTCGGATAGAGATAGTAGGTTTAGGACATGGCATTTGTGCGAGCATCCATTCGTGAACCGCGCGTCCCAGCGAGACGTCTTCGATTACAGATGCTCGGACTCTCTGTACTCCTAGCTTCCGTTACGTTGCTCAGCGCGTGCGCTCAACCTGATGCGACACCTCCTGCTCCCAGCAGCGCAGCGACCCCGAGCAGAACGCCGACGGAAACCGCAGCGCCCGAAACCACAGCGCCCGAGACGCCAATCGCGGTGCCCTCTGCCCCAGCTCCGGCAGCCCCAGACTTCGACAAGAAGAGGTATTCGATTGACGATCCCTCGTCAATCTGGGTCGTCAGTAACAAAGCACGCGCGCTCAGCCCCGCCGACTTTGCTCCCGCCGACCTCACGCTGCCTGTGGGCATTCCCAATGGAAATTCTCAGCCACTTCGGGAGCCGGCCGCCCGTGCACTCGAGCGAATGGATGCGGATGCAGCTTCTGCGGGAATCAAGCTAAGCGTTACAAGCGCCTATCGGAGCTATTCGACACAGGTCTCTCTCTACAACAACTATGTCGCGCGTGATGGCAAGGATGCGGCCGATACCTACTCGGCGCGTCCCGGACATTCGGAACACCAGACGGGTCTTGCTGTCGATCTCGACGATTCTGGTGGATGCTCTCTGGAAGCCTGTTTTGCGAACACGCCGGCGGGTATCTGGCTGGCAGCAAATGCACCCCGTTATGGGTTTGTTCTACGGTATCCGGACGGGAAAAGTTCAATCACCGGATTCACCTTTGAGCCATGGCATTTTCGCTATGTTGGCCCAGAGCTGGCAACAGAGATGCAGAACACCGGGGTGAGGACGCTAGAGGAATTCTTCGGACTCCCCGCAGCACCGGACTATATCTAACCTATTTCGGGTTAGCGGTAATTGTCAAGCTGTGTTGAGTCACTCACTCACAAATTGATGTGTTCTTCA
>JBBAQX010000113.1:0-7062 GCA_040400085.1 Lysinibacter sp.
GGGGCGCCGCCGTTACCCAATTGTTACCGCGTACGGCCCTTAATCGCTTGCCCCCTGTCGGTCCCCTGTGCTAGAATGATGCCATGACAACCACCACGAACACCCTCGCCCTTCGCCTGTCCACCGATCGCAAGACTACCCCGAGCGCTAATGCGTCTGGAAAGGTCGCCAATATCGCTAACGCATTCGGCCTATTGTCGGGAGCGGATTATTCCTGCCCTGGACAAACTAATGCGTGTAAGGCAGTATGCTATGCCGGTCGGCTAGAAAAGATATTCGGCGGATTCCGTGACGTAATGACCGATAACTACAATGCGGTTGCTAATGCGTCATATACCGACCTTGTGTTTAGCCTGAACGCCATTGTTCACGAGTTTATCGCTAAGGCGGAAAAGCGTGAATGTGAAAAGGTATTCCGTATTCACCACGATGGAGACTTCCTGAATAGGGGATATGCCTCGGCATGGGCCACGGTAATCCGCGCGAACCCCTCGGTTCAATTCTGGGCATACACGCGGTCATTCCTTCCGGGCTGTAATGTCGTGGATATCCTCGCGGATATTCCTAATCTCACCCTTTACCTTTCGGTCGATACCGATAACCTGGAATGGGCTAAGGTTATCGTGTCAGAATACCCTAGCGTCAAGGTGGCAACGCTTACCGATACTGCCGATCAGGGAACGGATATGATGCTATCATTCCGTGAGCGTAAAGGTGGAGCGTGCCCGGAGGTATTGGGACGTATTCCGCTAATTACTACTAATGGGGGCGCGTGCGTTAGTTGCTCGCTATGCGTATTCGGCAAGTCCGACATCCGTTTCGCTGCGAAGGGAAAGTAGAATGTATTGGCTAATCGGAATTACCTTCCTAGTATTGCTTATTCTGGTGTTCGTATGAGCGCCGGGACTCTATCTGGATGTCGGGGTTCCGCCCCTAATCATTCGAGGACAAATAGGGGCGGCGCCGGGTAACAATCAGGTAAAGCCTATTACGAAGCCATTGACAGTCCCCTGAATATTATGGTACGATGGTACCTCCACCAACGAAGGGCAAGCCATGAAGAACCTCTGTGCCAAGACAGTCAAGTCCGAAGATGCTTACGAGGTCTGGGCACTGGGCGACTGGGAGTGGCGGGTACTCAAGAAATATCAGGCCGAGGACACCAAGGAATACGCCCGTTGGTTCTGTGCCGTCAAGTCCCCCTTTACCTACGGAGGATACGAACTCGGAGATGTTTACGCATCCGAAGTCATGTCCAGTGCCCGGAGGGTCAAGTGACTATCGACGGCTCCGTTATTCTGTCCGTTGACCTAGAATCAGAGTTCCTCTCAGACATTCTGATTACCGCCTTCGACAAATCATACGGTGGCTGCTGGTATTGGGCCATACCCGCGATAGAGGACTGGCTCAAAACTGACGACCTGCTGGATAGCATGGGTAGTCGCCTATGGTGGTCTGTATACATCGCAGAACGCGAGGACTCTTCTGGCAACCAGTGGACAGTGACCCGTGGCTCCGTGCTGCTTGGTATTCAGCGAGCAATCGAAGAGGTTTACCCCGGAGTTGCTCAGGCCGTAATCGAAGGGGACGCAGGCCAGTTTGACGCGACCCTCGCAGATGTCATTATTCAGTATGCTGTATTCGGAAAGTTGGTGTACGGATGAAAACCATCATTCATGTAAATCAGCACAAGATCAAGGCGCGTGAAGCATCACCGCTTACGGTCAAGACCTACAAGGAGAACCGTGAAGCGACTGAGGCAGACATTCTCGATACTGCGGGTAACGTGGTTGCGACAATCATCTACCGCCCCGAAAAGCCACTGTCTTGTGGGGCTCGTGTTTGGATCGAAACTCAGAACGAGGTGGTGACCCGCCAACGGCGGCGCCGAGGATTTTCAGACATTTACGAATCTTATTACGAACCCCCGAAAATTTCCCCTAGAAATATGCCCCGAAGGGGTTGTGCTGCCCCCGTATCCATGCTACAATTGACCCATAAGCCAAACGGAAGGAACCACCACCATGCGCCCCCAGGCCACCGGCATTCGCAAGACCGGCACCTTCACAGGACAGCACATCGAAATGTCCATCGACACGAACGCGATGGCTCACATTATGAGCGTCCTGACCAACCTCTACTCGGACCCCGAAATGGCGGTCCTCCGCGAATACTCGTGTAATGCCCGAGACTCGCACCTTGCCATTGGTAGCACGCGCCCCATCGAGGTCACGCTGCCCTCGCCCATCGAACAATACCTAGTGATCGAGGACTTCGGCTTGGGCCTGTCGCTCGACGACATCACCGCGATTTACTCCCGCTATGGTGCCAGCACGAAGCGCGACACCGACGAACAGACCGGGATGCTCGGACTCGGATCGAAGTCTGCCCTCACCTATGCCACACAATTCACCATGACCTCTGTGAAGAATGGCGTGAAGGTCGAGGTTCTGATTTCTGTCAAGACTAATGGTGCCGGTGTCATGGAAGTCATGGACACGGTTGCCACCGATCAGGCTAATGGTGTGCGTATCACGATCCCGACGCGCCCCAACAATTCTTTCGCATCGAAGGCCGAAGAATTGTTCTCGTTGTGGCCTGCCGGTTCTGTCCTCGTGAACGGTCAGGCTCCGAAGGTTCCATCGGGCCGGTTCCTGTCCGACGCTCGGACGACCTTCCTTGACGACGAAGATTCTAGTGGCGCGCGTGAGTCTGTCGTGGTCATGGGTGGCGTGCCCTATCCGCTGCCCTACGAATACACGCGCAAGATTTCCAACACGCTCAATAATCGCGTGGTGATCTATGCGCCGATGGGTGCCGTCGATTTCGTGCCCTCGCGTGAAGCGATGAATATGACCCCACGCACCGAAAAGGCGCTGGAAGGTTTCATCGCCGACTTTGAGGCGCAATACCTGGCGCTCGTTCAGGCAGAGTTTGCGGCATGTGGCACGAAGGCGGAAGCCTTTGCCGTTGCTACCCGCGTGCGCGGATCGTCCGGCATCGAGCGCAAGATGGGATCGTTCACCTACAAGGGTCAGGATATTCCTAGCCGTTTCGGCTCGGACAAGAATTTCTGGGTCCACAACAAGGGTACATGGTCGAGCCGAAAGAATCAGCGTACCAGCGGTTTCTACGCACGCGACCTCGGCAAGACCCCTCTCATGGTCACCGGATATTCTGGGGAGGGTGGCCCCTCGGCTGTCATGCGTGCGAAGGTGGACAAGTATTGCGACGATAATGGCCTGTCACACTCGTCGTACATGATCTTCATTACTGAGAGCATCCTCGATGGATGGGTCGATATTCCTACCGTCGATTATGCCACGATCAAGGCTATCAAGGTTCCTCGTGCTGCCGTCGCATCCCGCGCTGGCACAGTCGTCCGTCAGGAAGATTGGGACACCATTGACGCCAACGGTCGCATCGAAGAACAGGATGGGGCGAAGATCACGAAGCCGGTAATTTACTACTCTCCGGTGGACATTGACGACAGCCGCTGGAACAGTGTGGATCGTGAATCGGTGCGCAAGCGCATGGTCAATGACTTCCCGACTTACACGATCATCGAGGCCGGTAAGGGTCGCCACGCGCGTTTGCTCCGAGAGTTTCCGACCGCTAAGACCTATGACGTTGCGATCAAGGAATTGCTTGACGCACAACGCGCCAACATTTCTGACCGCACCGTCGCCCTCGGCACCTGGAATCAGCGCAACAGTCACCCCTCGCATGCCTGGGATAAGATTGCGAAGGGTGGAACGATCAACGATGCCGACCTGCTCGCAGAGGTTTCGGATATTGCTACCGCCGAAAAGACGGTTGCCGATTACGTCAATGCTTGTGCCGTGTGGCGCAAATGCTGGAAGGTGGGCATGAATCGAAACCTCGACCTCACAGCCCCCACGACCACCCTGGCACTCAACAACTATCCGCTACTTTGGGTCCACGGCATTGACCGCCACCCCGAATCTGTGGTACAATATATCAACGCAGCGTTCGCTGCGGCGAACACGAAGGGAACACCCGCATGAGCCACCTCTACGAACTGATTAGCACCCCTCAGGGGTCAAGCATCACCGTCCTGTCCAACGGTCGCGTTTTCACCGCTACCAACACGCACCCGTCCTTCGGAGCAATTGTCGAGGGAGTGGTGAAGGGCGATCCCGACGTTTTCGGATTGTTCGATTTGGCGTCTGCTATGTCTCGCGCTTTCGACAAGGTTTCGGATCGCATTAGCCTCCGCGATGGTCACCTGTACGTCGATGGAGAGCGTGCCGATAACAGCCTCTCGGCTCAGATCGTGCGTTTCCAGGCCGAAGGCATCACGGACTTTCTGCCTCTCGTCAATTTCTACGAGAAGGTCCTGACCTGCCCCAATAAGAACAGCCGGGAGCAACTCTACACTTGGCTGAACGACCGCGACTTCACGATCACCGACGATGGTGATTTCATCGCCTACAAGGGCCTGACGAACGAACTCGGTTCGGTTCACTCGGGACCGGCGATTGTCGATGGTGTGCCGGTCAATGGCTCGGTTCCGCACCTGCCGGGAAGCATTGTCGAAATGCCTCGTGGTGACGTGAACGACGACCCGAATCACGGTTGCTCCACCGGCCTTCACGCTGCTACCTGGGAATACGCCTCGGGCTGGGGTCAGCGCACGGTCAAGGTGAAGATCAACCCGCGCGATGTCGTCTCGGTTCCCCGCGATTCGTCGTTCCAGAAGTTGCGCGTCTGCCGCTACGAGGTTCTGTGCGAAGTCGATCGGCCCTCTAACAGCGCGATCAACGCCGACAACGGCGACGACTGGGCACCCGATTTCGACCTCGACGAGTCCGACGTTTGGGGCTACGGAGAGTACCAGGAAGGCTGATAGACGGGCGTGGGGATCAGGGAGTGGTGGCCCTGGTCCCCCGCCACCTTCCGGCGCCGCCGAATTTATCTAACCGTTACCTTTACGATGTAGACAAAAACCCCCCGAACGTGCTACAATTAGAGCCTCGGAGAGGTTCTGGCCCCCTATCAGTCGTCGAGCAAGGGGTCAAATAGCCGGAGTAGCACCCAGGATTTCTCCGAAAAACTATTGACAAGGCCTACCCTAATAGGCTATAATTATCCAGTAAGCAAAACCACCAAAGAAGGGAACTACCATGAGCGTCAAGACCGCAATCCGCGAGTTCGCCGTCTCCACCGCCCCCAAGGGTGAGAAGGTCCGTGTCACCCGCGAGACCAAGATCGCCTACCTCCGTCTCCACCCCGCAACCGCCCGTGCCATCGCACGCGAGGCGGGTATCCCCGTTGGTAAGCGTGGACGGATCAAGGGCGAGACCTTCGAGGCTGTCGCAAAGACTCTCTGACCTTATAAACATTATAAGGTAAGAGCGAACAGAAAGGAACAGATATGCCGAAGCATTTCGAGACACAGCGAGAGTACCTCGCATCACTCACTCCCCCGCTGGCCAAGGTAGGCGCCAGGGGCAAGTTCTCGAAGGTCGCGCACGCAGCGTTGGCCGAGGCGAGCGCAAAGGGCATCACCTTTGGGCCTATCGCCACCGAGAGCAAGTCGGAGGATTCTGACAGCCTGGGGAAGTCTAAGGCCCCTGTTGCTAAGGTGGCAGGGGCCTCCCCGTCAGATATTCGCGCATGGGCCCTGGCACAGGGGATGGAAGTCTCAGTCCGGGGCCGTATCAGCCAAGAGATCATAGACGCATATAACGGAAACCCTTTGACAACTAAGCCGGAGCAGAATGGTTGGACAGCCAACCCTGTTCCCAGGCAGTTGAAGGTACGTCCGCCTACTACGTACTATGGCCTCACGGAGGATGGGTACCGCGTCGGATGGAGCACATGTCGAGGGTGTAAGCAATCATCGATCTATTGTGCCTGTCCGGACGGACCCAAGCCTCCCAGCATTGTGGCGAAGGTCCTTGACCAGACCTCCACAGGCTGATACAATGGGCTAGGAGGTTAAGACAATGGCTCAGAGAGATAGAAACCGCAAACTGGCAGAGCAGATCATTGAGGCTGCTCACGACACCAGGTATGACCCACTTTCCGTGGCACACTCCCTAATGAATACTGACTCCGGCCTGCTTATCGAACGTCAGATCGTACAAACTTTTGGATATTTCTGCGAGTTGCTGGCGATCAGATACGACTATGGTGACTTTAACGAGGACTCATATCCTCTATTCAGGCAGGCATCCCAAATTCGGGATATCATCGCTAGTCAGTCGCCAGGCTCAGCCTAGAGGATCCCCCGGGTGCACCCGCATCCGGGGTATTTTCTTTCAGAAAACCCTTGACCCGACCGCCGAAAGATGCTAGAATAGACCCATGATGACAGAAGAAGAAGCCACAGACCTTGACATTTTCATGGACTGCGACCAGGACCACCGCGACCGCTATGTGCTGTGGCACCAGACCGAAGCGACCATCCAGGATCGGGGCACCACGTTCGCCAAGACCCTGAGCCTTCCGGTATCCGAGTCTGATTTCGCAGCCCTACACCACGAAATGTGGCTCGACTATCTGGGGCGAGCATGACAGCCCTCGCCAAGTGGTCATGCGCCACAGGAAAGCAGCAGAGCACCCATTGGTATCTGTCCACCAACGGCCCTAAGCATCGGAAGAATGCTTACACCAGCGATCCCCGTAGGGCGCAGGCCGGGGAGATCGAGCGAGTCGGCCTACATAACTGTTTGGAGTCCCAATGCGTAGCGAAGTAATTACCGATCCTGACGAATGGCTCGATGCAGCGGACAAGGCCGAACGTAGGCGGGTCCGCGAAGCGCAGGATAGACGCTGGGCCTACCGCGCATATTGGGCCGCCCTGATCGCCGATATTGGTGATGCCATGACTTCCCTTGGAATCTTAGACAAGCCCAGCAGGAGATTTTACCTCGATGCTTTCTCTGGGGCCGACGCGCCGGTAGGACCTGAGGTATCTTACTGGGTGTCTGACTGGTATAAACTCCGAGACGGAGGCCGCCGGTACGTTGTTAGCATGGACATGGCGCCAGGTGAAAAATCTATCATGTGGGAACTAGTAGACACGAGGGAAGA
>JBBAQX010000114.1:0-7004 GCA_040400085.1 Lysinibacter sp.
AGAAGATGGCCGAGATCTATGAGGAACTACAGGATGATGCATACAATCAAGGTGCATTGTCTCTCATAAACGCTCAAGTTGACGCCGCGGTCATGTCAATGACTGGTATGGTATCTACTGAAGGAACACAGCCCGCATTGACAAGTGCAGGCGGCTCAAGTGTCACCTCATCAGGATCCCCTGAAGGTGGCGGAATGCTCCCCGGCATCAGTGTCGATGGAGACGTCGTAAATCAATTGTCACAGAGGGCATACGGAGCTAGGTTCGCCCAGAACCGTACACCCGATTCGGACTAGCAGTCGTCGCAACATCCCTGCTACATAAGTACAACTCACACCCAAGGAATCATTCATGCCAACCCAGGCAACCGCTGTCGAAGACAGCATCACCGTCCCCGCTGCTACCTCAGCCCCCGCTCCGGCCGTCGAAACGGCCCCCGCTCCGGCCGTCGTAACGGCCCCCGCCTCCGACAACTCGAAGACGTTCTCAGCAGAGGACATCGAGAATGCGAGGAAGCAGGAGAAGGACAAGCTGTACCCCAAGCTGACGAAGCTGGAGGAGCAGCTCAACCTGTTCCAGCAGGAGCGCGATGAGGCTCAGCGCCTCGCAGCACTCGCCGCCGATGAAGAGGCGAAGAAGCGTCGTGAGGCCGAAGAGGCCGAATTGACTGCCAAGGAACTGCTCACCAAGAAGGAAGATGAGTGGAACTCTCAGCTCAATACCGTTCAGCAGGAATGGGAAGAGAAGTTCAATGCTCTTCAGGCAGAGTCGGAAGCGAAGGCTCAGCTCCTCGATAAGGAGCGTGAGTTCCAGGCTCTTGAGTCCTACAAGACTCGCCGTATTCAGGAGGAGCAGGACTCTATCGCACCACAGCTCTTGAACTTCATCAAGGGAAATAGCGAAGAAGAGATCGAAACTGCGATTTCGGACGCAATCGCCTCCACGTCTGCTATCATGGAGGAAGTTCAGGCGTCGATTCCAACTCGACCACGAACAATCCCGGCAACGGGAGGTGCCCCCTCGGGGCCATTGGAGAACGCAACGGAGCAGCAGACGTTCACCGCAGCACAGATCGCTGCGATGTCGCCCGCAGAGTACGCACAACATCGAGTCAGTCTCTTGGCAGCGGCATCCCGCCGTTAGTCATTCCGACAATCTAGTCCCAACGTACTCCTCGGAGGATACATCCAATGGCTCTACCCGCACCTCTAGGCGGCGCAATCACCGGCGCTGACCTCTCCGCAATCAACACGACCGGATACTCGACTGATACATCGCTGACCCCAGCGATTCAGACGATCTGGTCCAAGGAGATCCTGTTCCAGGCAATGCCCGTACTGCGCTTCGAGCAGTTCGCAGTGAAGAAGACGGAGCTGGGCGTTCAGCCTGGTCTCACGATCAACTTCATGCGTTACAACAACCTCGCCGTAGGTGCCAACGGGTCGGAGCTGACGGAAGGTATCCGTATGGAGCCCGTCGCCCTCAGCGCCAGCCAGATCCAGATCACCGTCAAGGAGCAGGGACAGGCTGTTGCCGTCACCGAGCTGCTGCTCAACGCATCCTTCGATGACGTGATGGCTTCCTCCTCCCGTCTGCTCGGACGTCACATGGCTCAGTCCATGGACGTCCAGGCCCGCAACACTCTCTATGCGAACGGCATTCCGTTCGGTGGTGGCGCAGCGGTTGCTCCGAGCGTCGTGTTCGGTCGTACCACGGCTTCGGCTCGTGGCTCGATCAGCCCGTACGATCCAGGCACCGTGGGTACCGCAGCCTCCCCTGGCTACTTGTCCCCCGCTTCCGTCAAGGACGCTGTGCAGGTGCTCGCTGGCCTGAACATCCCTCGCCTGGGCGACACGTACGTGTGCTTCGTGCACCCGTCGCAGTCCCGCTCGCTGCGTGACTGGCCTGAGTTCATCGAGGTCACGAAGTACGCCGCTCCCGGCAACTTCATGCTCGGTGAGATCGGTCGTATCTACGACGTCGTCTTCATCGAGACCACGCAGGTGGCACAGGGCCTCACCAACGTTGACGCCAACCCGTCACTCGGCGGTGTCCAGGCCATCAACACCAACTCGTACGCATCGATCATGATCGGTGACAACGCATTCGGACACGCCATCAGCCTCCCGGTTGAGCTGCGTGACGGCGGCGTCATCGACTTCGGTCGTGAGCACGGCCTGGCATGGTACTCCATCTGGGGCTTCGGCGTGATCACCCACGAGTCTCGCGTCATCATCAACACATTGGGGGGTAGCATTGCGTGATTATAACTCGTAAAGAGTTATGATGTGTTACGCCTTGCTACATGGAACGCAGCAGTAAGCACGGACGTATCAATCACCTGGCCCCTGAGGGGCACAAGTGGTGTGACCGTTGCTCTCAGTTCCTACCTGTACACGAGTTCTACCCCTCCTCTCCCTACTGTAAGCCCTGTAACAAGAGCTACCAGAAGGAGAGGAGGGCGTTAGACCCCGACAGGTACCTACGCAATAAGAAGACTCAGCGTCTCAAGAGGTTCACCATGACCTCCGAGGACTTCGATACCCTCCTAGCAAGTCAGGGAGGGGTGTGTGCCATCTGTAGACAGGATTTGCAGCATGACACCAACCAGAGACTATCCGTGGACCACGACCATTCGTGCTGCTCGGGTAAGGGAGAATCATGCGGACGTTGCATCAGAGGCATTCTCTGTAGCAACTGTAACTCTGGATTGGGACATTTTAGGGATAGCCCCGAAGTTGTCCAATCCGCCCTTGCATACCTGCTCAATTGGGCTAGTATGGAGAATGCGTGAAGTACACACAATCAAACTGGAGAAGTAAGACATGACACGATCAGCCATTCAGACCGAAGTAGACGAGACCCTCGTCACCGCTCCCCTCGCAGAGGTAGAGCAGGTCCCTGCCGTGCAGGAGATCACCGTCGAGCCCACCACCAAGAGTGTGCGAGTCAAGGGCACATGGACCATGTACTGGGGACTCCAGGTGTGGGACTTCTCAGATGGTCAGCGCTACGACCTTCCCATCGACCTGTTCTCTTATTTGAGAGAGCGTGGAAATATCTACGATACAATGTGAGGACTGAACGCCCGCACTAGGAGAAATACATGCCTCTGATCATTCCCAATGCCAATGACACAACTGGTGGGAACAAGTATGTAGCCCTAGACCAAGCGGAGCCGGACTCTCTGGATATCGAGATCGCAGGTAACGTTGGGCGCTCCGGCGTCGTAAGCGGCCTGGGGGTTACCTCCAACAGCTCCACCACCACGGTGAACGTTGCTGCTGGCGTCATCGCCCTCAACGGCGCTGCCTACACGGTAGCCGCTTCCCCTACCTACTCTCTCCCCGCTGCCCCCGTCAACAGCAGGTTTGACCTGATCATTGCCAGGGTTACAGCAGGGTCAGCGTCTCTCGTCACCGTCTCAGGTACGGACTCAGCTACCAACCCCACCTTCCCGAAGTCTCGGAACGTGATCACGGTAGCGTACAACAACACCTTGCACGTGGACCTCGACACCGACGTTGTCGTCGCTGCCGTCTTCCGCTCGGGCAGCTCCACGATCACCACGTCCAGGATCGCTGACAAGAGGACCCTCCAGACGTCTGGCATTACCACCCAGGGCACAGCGGTCCCCAACAGTGGCGTGGGCTCGGGCCCCGGCAACCTCTACTTCAAGAGCAACACCACCAACGCCGAGGGCACCGTCTCTGGCGTGTACGTACGTCTAGCTGACGGCACCTGGGTGGGTCTCGCCAAGGATGTAGGGCTGCATACTCCTGTAGGAGCCGCCTTGCTGTGGCCCTCCAAGGCTGCTGTGCCCTCCAACTTCCTGGAGGCCAACGGGCAGAGTCTCAACACCACCACGTACGCAACACTCTACGGGCTGTACTCCTATGACCACGGTGGGTCCGGTGGAACGTTCCTGCTCCCCGACTTCAACAACAAGTACGTCAGGGGCACCACCAACACGGCCCTCATCGGTACGACCACCGGTAGCGACACCTTCACCCTCACCGTCGCTCAGTTGCCCCCGCATGACCACCCCAACACGCACACGCACACGCACGTGCACACGCACGACATCAGCCACGGGCACACTGCCACCACCACCGCTGATGGGGCCCACCAGCACTCTCCTGGATCGCTATCGATCACAGGCTCCGCTGGACGTAACATTGCTTTCCGTGAGCCCTCCTATCCCCCAAGTGGGGCCGTGTACGTCACTGGCTATTTGGCCGACGTGACCCTGGGCTACCCGGTCCCTCTGGCTGGAGGTATGGTACTGACCAACTCCATCGACACGCTGGTCACCTCCGGTCTGACCTCCGTCGCCCCCACCCACACGCACCCCGTCACGGTGAACTCCTTCTCGGGGACGACTTCTTCTCAGTCCTCCTCCACGACGAGTGCGGCCTCATCCGCTGTCACCGGACAGACCGGTACGGGGGATCCCATTTCCCGACTCCCCGCCTCAGGATACTCTCGATACATCATCAGAGTGCTGTAATCTCTGGTATCATTTAGATCAAGCGCCCCTGACTGCCCCGTAAGGACTCCTAACATGCCCCTAAACACCACTGGTAAGAACAACCTGATCAGCGTCACTTCCATGACGCACGTCACCGGCATCACCGCCCTGCCCTCCACGGAGACTACGCCGTCTACCCGTCAGGCCATCACATGGGCAGCAGCCTCTGGTGGTACTCGTGCGAACTCAGCACAGCTCACCATTCCCATCGCAGCCGGTCAGACGATCCTGGCGGTTGGCGTATGGGACGCCCTGACGGTCGGTACTCTCCAGGGCTACTGGCAGATCGGCTCTACGCTTCGTGGTGGGTCCACCATGACGGCTGCCGGTGTGCACACCTCAGTGGGTCACGGTCTCACCACTGACGACCGTGTCTTCGTCACGGCACTCGGTGGAGACGCTCTCCCGACTGGTCTCGCCATCGACACGTTGTACTTCGTGCGTGCGACTGGCCTCACCGCTGACTCGTTCTCCCTCGCCGCAACTTCAGGTGGTGCAGCAGTCGGCTCAGCAGCAGGAGAGGTCGCCTGGTTCAAGACGGTCCCCCAGACATTCAGCATCGCAGGCAACCTAATCCTCCCGACTACTACGGGTCTCGTCGTAGACGTTACTGCGTTCGGCTGATCGGAGAGCCTAGATGGCTGACACAAAGCTGACCGCACTCACTCTACGTGACCGGTTCACGATCGACCCGACCGACGCCGCCATGGTGGTTGACATCTCGGACACGACGATGGATGCCTCCGGCACGAACGTCGAGATGGCACTTCAGGAGTTCGTTGCTGCTGGTGCGATCGGAGTTCTTGGCGTTTCCCAATCAAGTGACAGCGGACTATTGAGGTGGTCATGGTAGCAAACGCAATCCCAAGGTTCCCCGAGAGGGCCGATATCCAGTGGGGAACGACTGCCCTTCTGACGGCGAATACCGCCAAAGATGGCACAGGCACGGTCCTGACGGTGTTCACCGCCGACGCCACCGACGGCTCGTGGGTCAAGTCAGTGCGCTTCCGTACAGCCGGAACGAACATTGCCACAGTGGCTCGCGTGTTCATCAACAACGGAGCAACGAACGCGACGGCGTCGAACAACATCATGTTTGAGTCGATCTCACTCCCAGCTACGACACTGTCGGAGACGGCAGCCCTCTACACTCCTACGCTTCCTCTGGGGTTCTGGCTCCCGGCCGGGTACAAGTTGAACGTCACTCTTGGTACCACCGTCGCTGCCGGGTACTACATCTCGGTGGTCGGTGGAGCTTACTGATACTCTATGTTCCCGCAGGTAGAGAACGCAGGTAACGTCTACGAGACTCAGACATTTACGGGGGGCAGTTCCTCTGGCGCTGCAGCCGCCACCAACTTGATGCACTGCTGGTACAAGCCTTTGGGCTGTCGATTCGTTGCCATCAACATCATCGGCTCTGGTGGGGGTGGCGGAGGCGGATTCACCCGTGCCGCTTCCGCTGCTGGCGGCGGTGGGGGTGGCGGCGGCTCTGGTGCCATCGCTCGTGGAATCTTTCTTGCTGATCAACTCCCAGACCGTCTCTACGTCTTGACTCCAAATGGGGGCATCGGTGCTTCCGGCTCGGGCGTAGCAGGCGGTGCAGGTGGACGAACGTACATCAGTGTCATCGAAGGCTCAATCGCGGCTGGTGCGCTATTGTTGATCTCTGGAGCTGCTGACGCAGGCGGCGGCGGCGCAGGAACCGGAGCCGCCGTTGGTGCTGCTGGATCTGCTGGAACAATAGCTACTGCTGCGTTGGCGCAGTTCTCGGCCATAGCGATCTCTTGGGCCGCGGTAGCTGGAGTTACAGGAGCAGCAGGTGGAGCCGTTGCAGGAGCCGTTGGTGGTGCGGCAGCAGCGAATGCCCCCGTGACAGGCGGCGGTGGCGGCGGCGGGACAACCTCTGCTGACTTCTCCGGTGGGGCGGTCTCGGCAGGTCTCGTTCTTCCTGCTATCGTCGGCGGTCTGTCGGGCGCTCCGTCTGGAAACTCCGGCATCTTCACCCCGAAGCCGTGGGATTCAACTGGAGGCTCGGGAGGCGCAGGCATCAACGCCACCGCTGGTGGTCGTGGCGGTGATGCCTCGTTCAGTTCGGGTGGCGGCGGGGGTGGAGCCGGTACTACGGGTGGTGGTGGTGGTAACGGCGGGGCTGGAATCGCCATCATCACGGCATTCTAGGTAGGAGCCTGACATGGCCACTCCCACACTGGTCGCCTACTCCCAAGGTAATTCCAGTGCCCCATCGGGCATTTCCTCTCGGACGGTCGCTGCTACTTTCACGTGGGCAGCAGGCGACATTATCGTTGTGATGGCGGGAATTGAGACTGGTGAAAACCCGGTCCGAACCATTACAATCGACGCTCAAACTAACATTACTTGGACTCAGAACGGAACTTCCGTTGGATCAAGTAGTGATTCTGTCGCCGCCTCATGGACCGGTGTAGCCACTGGTTCTGGTTCGGGCACTATT
>JBBAQX010000115.1:0-6992 GCA_040400085.1 Lysinibacter sp.
ACTTCGTGCGAAATTTGTAATAAAAAAGTAAAAGGCGGATTGTATTACAAAAAAGCCCCCCGCCGAGCCCTCCGTCGGGCCGCCAGACGAGCCTGAAGGCCACCAGGAGCCGTTCCCTGGATTCGGAAAGGCTCAGGAGTCGCCTCACTCGGTCAGGCTGCCGAGCGCCTACACGTCGCGCGTCGAAGAGATGCTCGAACATTATGAGTGCAGCAAGAGCACGCTGTTCCGGATGGGCTTGGATGCGCTCTGGTACAAGTACAATCAGCCTGCCGACGAGCTGGCCTTTGAGGGCGACGCAGATACCGTCGAGAAGAAATGGATGGTCGTCGAATGCTTCGCCGAGCAGAAGGGGCCTGCGATGGCAGCTCGCGAGGTCAATGTGACCCGCAAGACCATATACTTCTGGATGGAGACCGACGATGTTTTCCGAGAGGCTGCCCAGAGTGCCAGGGCCGAGGCCATCGAGATCGTCGAGCACCTGATGTGGCGCAAGGCCGCACGCGAAGAAAACCTCAACGCCGGCTTCGGCATCCTCAACGCCAAGCACGAGCACTGGGGCCTGATGAAACAAGGCTTCGTGGACAAGCAAGTGCGGCGGGTGGTGGAGAGTCAGGTGATCCCGATTGTTCAGCGATATCTATCAGGAAGAGATATGGAGTCGCTGGGACGAGAGCTTCGACAGGTCTTCGGTGGAGCTCCTGGCGGATCGCTTCCAGGAGCTGTCGCAGGGTAAGTCTGTAGCGGCGGCGCTCACCGAATATGCCCCTGCCAGCGTAGAAAATTTCGAGCGTTTCTGCTTCGAGTCATTTCGGATCCCGCATCCGATCACGGGCGAGCCCCGGCCAGTCCGGCTCTATAGCAAGCAGCGCAAGATCGCCAAGCTGTACCTGGAGATGCCGGAGCCGTACCGCCGAATGGGGGTCCGCTCAGGTCACTCCGTGGGCAAGACAACACTGCTGGCCCTGCTGCTAGACTACGAATTTTGCTGCCTGATGTGTTCGGTGCTGACGTCGGCGCCTGGTCGAGAAGCGGTAAAGAACTCGGTATGGAAAGACATCTTGAAGAACCGGCAGCGCGCGACTCGCCAGCTGCCGGGAGACTACCTTCTCTCTCCTGAGCTGAGGGTCGCCGGAGTGGCCGACTGGTGGGCTCGTGGTATGTTCACGAACTCTGCCGAGCGCGCCCAGGGCGTCAAACATCCTCGGCTCCGGCTTATGTTGGACGAGGCCAGCGGATTGCCCCAGTGGTTCTGGGACGCTATCGATAGTTCGATGTCTTCGCACGGCGCGAGGATGCTGGTCACAGGAAATCCTTTGCACGCCAAGGGCCGCTTCCGGTCCATCTTCACCAAAGAGAAGGCCATCTGGCTGACGGTCACCATCAGCTCCCTGGACAGTCCCTGCATTACCAAGGCGCAGGCCTGGGAGCTCTGGGAGATGATCCGCAAGATCAGCCCCGACCTGGCCGAGGAAATCCGTCACGACGTCGAGGCCAAAGAAGACGAGCCGTGGCACGATGGCGAGCCGCCCTGGATAACGTTCGACGGCCTGGCCGCTTACAGTTGGGTCAAGGAAAAGCTGGTCGAGTGGGCCAGCAACATCGACAAGATCCGGACCCGTATCCTGGGCCTGTTTCCGACGGATGCCGCGAACAAGATCAACACGCTGCCCACCATCGAAGCTGGCCAGCGTTACTGGCTCGAGCAGGAAGAGGAAGAGGCCGACCTGGCCAATCCTCCGACGAAGATTCACATTGCGTCCCTGGACTGCGCGGGCGACGGCGAAGACTATACGGCGCTTTCCTTCATTCGCGGGAACCGCATTCACTACGCTTGGGCGACTAATGAGCCGGACACCACGAAGCAGACCGAGATGGTTGAAGAGTGGATCGGGTCCATTGCACTCGACGACAAGCCGAGGCAGATGAACGTCGACATTGCCGGCGTCGGCAAGTCGCTGTTTGACCAGCTCCGGAAGAGCCGGCGCGAGAAGCCTCACCTTTGGGGCCGATGCCGGATCGTTAAGTGGTGGGCCAACTGGACCGCTGAGACGCCCGAGACCTATGTCTACCTGGTCGACGAATTGCACTTTCGGCTGGCCAGGGCCATCCACCCAAAGACGCCTTATGCCGAGAGGCTGGGCGTACCCCCGGATGACCGGATCCCTTACATCGAACGGCGTGGCGGAAGTCTGCATTTGCCAGAGGAGTTGAGCGTGACAGGACACTTTAACACGCGCGACTCCCACGAGGACGAGCGCGAACGTAAGCGCATCAGCGGCAAGAAGCAGATCGAGGCCATGCTTCTTCCGAGCCCGGACCTGTGCGACAGTGCGGCCGGGCTCTTTTATGTGAAGAAAGCCACCAGGGTCGGCGTTCTCTAGTGGGTCTATTCAACAGGTTCAAGGCCGTCGCCAAGTCGGTTCGCACTAGCCGTTTCGGCTCAGCTCTATGGGGATCCAGGTCGTCTGGCGGCGTCCGCGGCGAAGAAGCCTGGCTTGCTGAGATTGGCAAGAACGGCAGGCTGCTGACGCCGATTCACACGATTGCGACGGATGTAAGCGTCGTTCCCTGGCGTGTTCAGCGCAAGAACGAAAAGCGCAAGTTCGAAGACTTCGTTCCGGATGCTGGGGAAAGTGCCGAGAAGCTGGCGGCCCTGTGGGCCCAGCCGCATCCGCGAATTCCCAGGTCCACGTTCCTCTACATCAGCCAAACGTGGATGGAATCCGTTGGCCGCTGTGCCTGGCGGATGATGGAGTTCGACGAGTTCGGCCGGCCGTCTCAGTTGGTGCCCATTCCCCCGCACTGGATCGAGGAAATCCCGAGCACGGAAAAGCCATTCTTCAAGACTCGCTATTGGGGCCACACCGGCACCATCGACGTGCCTGCCGAGGAGATGCTCTACTTCACGCGGCCTGACCCCAGGGACCCGCTGAGAGAATGCCGCGGCATCGCCCAATCGGTTGATGACGAAGTCAACCAAGACACGGCAATGGCCAAGTTCAACACGTTTTATTTCAAGAACTTCGCGATGTTGGGCGTGATCCTCGGCATCCCTGGATACGACGACAACAAAGAAGAGATCGACGCTTCCATCAAAGAGAAGCATACCGGGTCAGAGAACGCCTTCAAGACGCTCATCGCCGACAGCAACGCAGGCAACGTGACCGCGACCAACCTGGGCCCGTCGATGCGAGACCTCAACTTTCCCGAGGGCCGCAAGCTGAACCGCGACTTCATTCGCGAGGCCTGGCAGGTCCCGCCCGAGCGCGCCGGCGTCCTCGAAAACAGCAACCGCTCCACCATTGACGGTGCCGACTTTTTCCAGCAATCGAAGAACGCGTTGCCTCGGCTGGTCTGCTGGCAAGAAGAGTTCGATCTAAAGCTGACCCCTCTTTTCGATGACCGCAATGAAGAGCTGATCAAGGCCGAAATCAAGGCCAAACGCAAGTGCCCTCGGCTGCTGCTGACGTTTCAGAACCCGGTCACGGAGACCGAGGACCACAAACTTAAGGTTACCCAGGCTGGCGTTCGGATGGGCTGGGTCACGATCAATGAGGCGCGTGCTCGTCACGGGTTCGACATCGTCGACGGAGGCGATGTCTTCCTGTTGCCCATCAACAACGTGGCCGCGGTTCCCGTGGTCGGCGGAGATTTTATGGCAGTGACCGGGCCCAAGGCGCCGGCGATTCCCAAGAAAGAGGGCGAAACCAATGGCACTCCCTAGCACCAACATCCAAGCCATCCAAACTCTGCGGGCCAAGAGCCCGGGCGCTCCGGCCCCTCGTGGCAAAGAGCCCGACCGGTGTCCCGTCCAGAAGGGCGTTCGCCGTGACCTCTATTTCTCGTCCTCCTGCAAGGCGCTCGACGAAAAGGACCACACGGCCGAGTTCGTCGTCAACACGATCCAGGCCGACCGCGACGACGAGATCGTTCTGCCGCTGGCCGTGCTGGCCAGCAAAGACAGCTATATGGCCAACCCCGTTTTCCTGTGGGGTCACGCGTGGCACGGGGACCCTGAGAAAGCCCTGGGCATCTGCCTGGACCTGAGCGGCGACGCTTCGCAGGTCGTTGCAAAATTTCGCTACGACGTCGAGATCCATCAGACGGCTGCCACTGTCTGGAAGCAGGTCGCCAAGGGCACGGTTCGCGCCGTCTCCATCGGCTTTCTTCCCAAGAAGTGGGTGGGCGCCTGGTCTCCCCCTGAGGAGATTGACGCTTTGCCTCCTGGAGTCGCTGAGGCGCTTCGGTCCGGCCGCATCTGGCTGGTTCATACCGAAGTCGAGCTGGTGGAGATCAGCCAAGTGCTGATTCCCAGCAACCGCGGTGCCCTGGCTGCTTCGGCTGGATCTCGATCCGACCAACTCGTCGAGCACCTGGTCAAACTCTTGGAGGGGCTGAACATCAAGAGCGGCTCCGCCGCAGACCCCGAACCGCCGGTGGCACAAGTGTATGAAGACGAGCCCCAAGCAGAGGCATACCCCGTTGTCATCCCTGAAGTTGTTGTTGCCGACCCGGAGCCGGCGGAGAGCGGGGACGTGACCCCCGCCCCCGTTATCGAAGCCGCAGTCCCAACCGAAGAGCCGGCAACCGTCGTTGTCGAGGACGAAGCCAAGACCGTGACTGTGTCCCTCGTTGAGTGGGACGCGATGAAGTCCGCGCTGGCCGAGGCTACCAAGAACCACGAAAGCTTGTTGCTCGAGCACCTAATCGCTCGACTGTAAGAAAATCTGAAGCCAAGGCTTCGCAAATCAAGAGCCCGTCATATTTGTCGGGCTTTTTTATTGGAGGAAAGAGAAAGTGGCTATTACTACTATCGAAGCTGCAACGAACGCCTTGGCTGCCAAGATGGCTGAACAGAAGGACGCCATCAAGGCTGAGCTCAAGGCCGAGGTTGTCGAAGAGGTTCGCGCCGAGCTGAAGGCAGCCAAGCCGCAGGAGTCTCCCAACGCAAAGGGATGGGTCTCCGCTGGCGAGATGTCCAAGCATTACGAGCCCCCAGCAAATCCTGAGGATGCGGGCTTGCGTCTGGCGATGGGCATTCGTGCCTTCGTCGCTGGCGGAAAGAATATGCACAACGTGCCCAAGATCATCGCCGACAAGTTCGGAGACAAGAGCACCTCGACTTACTACGAGAAATCCATCGAGATGCAGAATCTCAGTTCGGGCGGAGTGTTCCTGACGGACACCTTGCTGTTTGCAGAGATGATGCCTTTGCTCCGTAGTGCGTCTTGGCTGATGCAGGCTGGCGCCCAAGTTATCCAGAGCGACACCGACAGCGTAACCATTCCCGGCATCAGCTCCGGCTTTACGTCGTACTGGGTGGGTGAGTCGAAGCGGATTCGGACCAGCACTCAGCGTTTCAAGCGTATCAAGCTGAACGCCAAAAAGAATGCCGGCATCCTCGTCATCTCGAATGACTGGGCGCGCGAAGGCAACAACAGCGGCCTCGATATGATGCTGCGCGACGATATGGTTGCCGCCTGCAACCAGGGATTGCACCTCGGCGCTCTCTATGGCGACGGCAGTGAAGAGCAGCCGATCGGCATTTTCAACGATGACCGCGCCGGCACCGTGACCGTGGGAGCCGCCCCGAACAGTGACACGCTCGGAAAATTCATGAAGGCGTTGATGGATGCGAACATCGAGTTCAATCCTCTGACAAACGCCCACGTGATGGGCAGCGATCTCTACCTCTTGTTCTGGAATATGAAGGACTCCTTCGGCCAGTACTACTACCGCGACGAGATGCGCAAGAACCGTACGCCGGCCACCCCTTGGGGCACCATCGACGGAACTCCCGTGTTCGTCTACACCCAGATCACCCCGTCCGGCGCGTCTCACAACCCGACCAGTCTCGCCACCGGCCTTTGGAAAGAACTCAAAATCCTAATGCGCAAGGCCGTAGAAATCGTAGAGTCGGACGGCGCCATCGTGGACGACGACGGTGTCACTATCTCCGGCATCCAGAACGATGTCACATTCCTGCGCGTGATGGCCAAGCAGGATGTCAAGCTGCGCCAAGAGGGCGCTATCCAGAAGTCCACCGACATCTGGACCAGCTAATCCAAGAAGAGAGGAAAACGAAATGCTTAGATACCCCCATTTGAAAGAGCGGTTGGGAGTGGTCCCGGTCGCCATTGCAGCTACCCTGGCGAACGGCGCCAACCTGACCAAATCATACAAGAACATCTTGTCGACGAGTCAGTTTGAGGAGGCTTGCCTCCTGCTGTATCTGAACGCCTGGTCTGCAACTCCGGCCGCCGAGAAGATTACCGTGGAGATCCTCCATAGTGATACCAATGTGTCCGCGGACTTCACCGCCCCGAGCCCTACCCACAGCCAAATCTTTGGCCCGACCGCTCAAGGTGGTGGAGGCGAGATTCTGCCTGCGAGAGTTCTGGCATTCCACTTCAAGCCCGGCCAGTTCAAGGACTATGTGCGGTTTCGCGTTACCGTGACGACCACGGCCGGAACCGAGACTATGACCTACACCGCTATCCTGTTGCTTGGCGCCGCTCGTGTTGAGCCGGTGACTCAGCCGGTTGCGGCTACCGTCCTGGTCACACCGAGCTAGTGCCCCGCCTGGTTCTGAAAGTTGGCGGCTCTCCGCGCTGGTCTGGCACGGAGAACCGCTGGCAACAGCCAGGCGAGCAGATCGTTCTCGACATCGACGATGCCGAAGAGTTCAAGCGGCAATGCTACTTGCACTCGGCCCATTGCTCGATTGTCGAGGGCGAGCTGCCGGATTTCAACCCGAAGCCCTCGTTCTTGTCCCGTGTCGTGGCCAAGGTTGGTGAGGTCGTCTCAGGCGTTCTGTCTCCCGACTTTGCGACTCTGGCCGAGATGAAGGCTGCCGACAAGGCTGACCATAAATCCAAGGCCGATGCGCGCGCCCAGGCCGAGCACCAGTTGGCCGACGGCGAGCTCAAGTGTGCCGACTGCGGCGCCGAGTTCAAGAGCTCAAAGGGTCTGATCAGGCACTTCGAGCG
>JBBAQX010000116.1:0-6344 GCA_040400085.1 Lysinibacter sp.
AAATGAAATGCGTCGTTGTCTGAAACGAAGTACATCGGACTGGTAGAGTATAGACCTGGGAATCCGTAGCCTGCCCCTAAACGCAATGTGCCTGAAACGCCTTCAGGGTTAGTAACTTCCAGTTTACCACCGCTTGAGACGACTAGACCGCTAGTATTGATAGTGACTAAAGGACTGTTAGCCCCAGACGCACCACGACGAAAAATATGTGCGTCGTTTTCGGAGATGTAGTTGAGAGCATTTCCATACAAGCCAGCATACCCATAGGCCGAACCGATTCGAACAGCGTTCACACCACCTTCCGTGTTGCCGGTTGATACTCCAGAACTGTTAATGAGGGTTGTCGAACCGCCAATGTCTACTGTCAAGTTGCCGACAAGCGTATTTGCCTGATCTCGTCTTGCAAAATCCGGTACACCTGAAATCTTGCTGTAGGCTAGTGCTGCGATCCAAGATGGATTGGAGTAGCTGCCAGTCAGCGATGCTTTGCCATCAAGTGCCGTTTGCGTAGCACTAGAAACAGGCTTGCTGGCGTCTGCCGTGTTGTCAACGTTGGTCAACGACAAGAGAGCTCGTATCTGTGTCGGGTTTAGGTCGGTGGGAAATGCAGCTGCATTCGTGCCGTTACCCAGCATCGTATTGGCGGCCATCGGCAGCCGTTCGCCAGGGATGCCTTGTTCGCCGCGAGGTCCTCGTACGAATGTGACGGGTATCGATGTGCTCATGCGTTAGGGCCTTATGTCTCGGAACACTTGTACGTCACCAAAAAACGCTGGCAGGATCAAGCCCGTAGCTGTCTCCACAATCTCGCAATCCCAGACGTACTGCGATGCATCGTCATCAAGATCCGCTCCGCAGGTCAACGTTGCGGTCTGAGCGTGATCGAGAAAGACTCGCAGCATGTTGGCTGCGAATCGTGTGACGGATATCGCTCGTAGCGGTGTGCCGCCTGGTTTCTTGCGTAGGTGAGCTGGAAACGTGTAGTCGTTTAGGTTGAGGCTCTGGCCGGGTTCAAGCACGACCTCGAGGTCGACGATCAAATCGGACCCTTGCTTGATCAGCAGATCGATCTGCTGACCGATTGTGCCTCCAACGCGTGTCGCCATAGATCACCCAACCTCCGATACTACGTCACCAACACGATTACGGGGAAGTCACGGCGATACTGATCGCCTGCATCTCAAATGGTGTGCCAACGGGCTGCTCGTCCTCGACTTCCTTGAGCTCGACGTCGAACATCACTCCATCTTCGTCTTCTTCCGCGATGTCGAACTTGGTCACAACGACAGGGCCTCGAACCCCGACGGCGTTTGCACCTGAAGGGTATGTGCCAGTCGGCTGGATGATACGTTGATTGAGAAAGCAGACATCCAGAACGGTTTCGTTGTCCAAAGAGCCTTGCAGCAATGCACCGACGGTGTCGGTCGCGAACTTCGATGACTTGACGGCATACTTGAACGTGAACCCGTAGGTCAGGTAACCGGTGACGGTCTTGACGCTGCGAGCACCGCGATATTTGCGATCGGACGTCGCACGCGATTGAGGGCGCTGCACTCCGGTGATTCGCGAGATGTGCACCCATACGGGAGTGGTGTAGGTGCCAGTGTTGACATAGGCTGCTCGGGTACGGCCAGCTGACATGATGATCTCCTTAAGCCCCGTATCGGAACTTGATACGGGTCAATGATGTGAAAATGGAATGGTCGATGAGGTGGTCGGGCAAGTACAACGGCATGTCGACCAGTTCGATCGCAACGCAATCCGCGATCGCGACGCCTCGCAAGCCGCCGTCCTCACGGAACAACGCACGGAAGGTGTCGACCTCGTTGATTTGTGAGTCGATCCAAGGATTGTTTTCGAGCGGGATCGGATAAGCGGTCGTTGGGTCCGGCAGTCCGTGTTGAAAAACGATGTCGAGAACGAGATCGCGCCGATCGGTCAGGTTGGTCTCGCGAGTCTGATCGGATTGCAGGGCAACGAACCACTTGGCCGGGATGAGCTGCTTTCGCTCGAGAACTGGTGAGTATCGAGCCGATGCGGCCTTGCCCATGGCAATGAGCTTGGCAACGACAGCATCGCGTAGAGGTAGAATTGGATTCACGGCTAGACCTCCTCAACGAAGATTCGACGCCAAACTTGCGAGGCATCGGACCAACGCCAAACGAGGTTCTTGCCCTCGCCGGGTGTCAGTTTGTACCGTTCTGCGCCTCGCATGATCCAATGGCCTTCGGTGGGGGTAACTCGCTCGCTATTGATGGACAAGTCGTCCGGATCGATCAGCCAATGCCACTGTCTCACGGCCAATCCGATGCCATCGCTTTCGACGCGATTGGCTTTGGGTTGAGTGAGGACGGCTCGTTCGATCTCGATCGACTGCGTGGTCGTCAAGTGGTACACGATGGCTTCGCCGCGAATCCGTTGCAACGTACGCCAGGCGGCGAGCTGCAATGGATAGGCGGGAGTGGTCATCGTGATTTGCTTAAACCGTTATCAGGACGAGATCAGGACTACGCTACGGCCGTTTCGGCGATACCGAGCGACTCGACGCATACGATCGGGATGCCGTTCCAATCGACTGGAGTTGGAGCATGCATGGTCATGAGCTTGCTGCCGCCAGTCACGTTGATCGTCGATCGGGACGCTTGGAGTTCGCCTCGAGAACGGACGTTCATGACGAAGTGAGTCGGAGGAGCAGCTGCGGGGAACAAGTTGAACAGGTTCTGCAGCATAACGTCGGTGAGTGTTGCTCCAGTGCCAACGTTTGCCAGTCGGCCAATGCTGCGAGCTCCACCGACTTGCAAGCCGATGAAGCCGTCGATTGGTACCACGTAGCCGTTGAACTGCTTGCCTGTTCCGTCGGTTAGTAGAGTAATGTAGTACGGCTCGATGTCGATCTCGCCATCGTTGCCCATCACAACGCATACGTCGGTTTCTTCGGGCGTGGTTCGGACGGCATACACGCTGGTACGTGCTCCGGATCCACCAGCGCTGATGCACATCGCGCCGAGTGCTGAAAGGGCTTGGGCGAATCCATTGAAGCCGCCTGCGCCGCCGTTAAGGATCTGTTGCTCAGCTTTGAAAAACGCTGCCCGCAAATTGCGTTGAGACTTGCGACTGAGATGGTAGTCAACGCCCTTGCCCGATTCCGCAAGTTGCTTGTCGAGCTTGACCATCGCGTCCAAGTACGACAAGTCGAGATTAACCTGAGTGTCGGTGTCAGTGACGACGTCGATACCTGTGTTAGCGGCTCGGAAGCCGACAACTGGAGCACCGCTTTCCTTGAGATACGAGTGCTTGGTGCCGTTCGATGCGACGCAGGAATTCAAAGCCGCCAAGAATGGTGCTTGATTGAAGATGTCGGTGCATCCGGCATCGCGTACGCTGACGTCGTTGATCTTAACGACGTCGGCTAAACTGGCGAGGGTATCTGGCATTATTGGTCATCCTTGACTTGAGGTTGTTTGGGCGTGTGGAGTTGGCGGACGGGAAACGGAGCTAACTACTTGCTAGGTCGAATGAATTGGCTGAAGCCTTTGGCGTCCTTGCCGCCTTCCGTCTTCTTGGGCGATCCGACGTCGATCGAGCTTGCTTCGCCGTGCGATAGCTGAGCAGCTTTGAGCTTGTTGGCGGCTTCGTCCCGTTCCTTGCGAGCGGTCTCGAGTTCGGCCGTCAGCTTGGTCGTGGCCTCAGTGTGAGCGGCCGTCAGCTTGGCGACTTCGTCGGAGTGCTTCTTGCTAAGCGTGTCAATGTGAGCCAGAGCGGCATCGTTCATCGAGAGCTTGTTTTGAAAGTACGTCACGCCGTCGGTACCGAACTTGTCGACGAAGGCCTTGAGCTCTTCGCGTGCGTCGGTGGCTTGCTGAGTGGTCGTTTGGTTGGTGCTCATTGGATTGGTCCAGGTAAACTTGGTTGCGAAGGATTGCTCAGTGCTGCTCGTATTGGAATCGGAGTCGTATCCGTGTGGACATGCTGAGCTTGCACGGAGTAGCCACTTTCTGAACACGCAGAGCGGGCCCGGAATGGTCTCGCCGTTCACTTCGGCCGAAAAGCCATCGGGTACCCATTCGATGACGGCTTCGTCGAAGTAGATGGACGATTGGTAAGGGATGCCCTTGTCCATGCGTTTGAGTAGCAGCTCGGCTTCGTCGTCGGGCTGCACGGACTCGACACGGCCGTTGAGCGTGAGGCCCTTGCTGTCGACGATGAATTCGTCCGCGTACCCGATGATGTCGTCGGAGTCGTGGCAGTAGTCCAGGATGATTCGATCGGCATGAATCATGCCAGCAAAGTCGTGGACGCAGCGGCCCCACCACCAATGGTTAATGACCTTGTTGGTTCGGGCAAGCATCGTGATGGGCCGCGATTTGGTATCGCTGGTGGCGGCATCTTTGGATTGCTTCGCGAACTCGAGGGGAGCTTCGAAGCGGAATGCGTTGGTCGGTGGGGTCTTACTTTGCAGGCTTGTCATTGCTGGCTCCTTGATTGGCGTTGGCGTTGGCTGTGAGGATTGCGGCCGCGAATGGACCGGGATCGAAGTTAAGTCGAAGCGGTTCGCCCAGCTCTTCCATGCCGCGATCGTGTGCGTACTTGAGGACCTCGAGAAGGTCATCGATGTTGTCCTCGATGTCGCCGGTACCGCGTTCCTTGCAAATACGCTGCGGGCTGGCGAGTCCGGATGCGATCGCCATCAAGTCGCCGGTGATCTCTTCGACGGGCTTCCACCATGGCATGCCGAGCGGGACCCATTCGTACTTGAGATCCGTCCGAACCATGCCTCGCGGAAGCTTGAGCTGACCATCCAGAATCAAACGTTGATACTGGAAATCGGTCCATCGTTTGCGAGCCGCGATTTGATCGTCGCGAGCTGCGAGGCACGATCGCTCGTAATGCATCCACGAGCCACGTTGGCCCGAATAGTTGGTGTGGGACTCGTCGAAGAACGAATACGGGATGTCGAGAGCTTTCAGGCCGACGGCGATCACGAGCTGAGTGAACTCGCGTAGCTCATGGCTCGGTGTCTTGGATTCGATGAGCTCGACTTTCTCGCCTGCGTCCAGGTCCAGTACTGTCGGGCCGTTGGTCAAGTCGATGGTCCGTTCCTTGGGTGTTTCCGCGGAATCGTCTTCTTCCTCGTCGTCGTCGTTGGCTCCGGGGAGAGCTTGGTCTAGGGCTTGCGAGTCTGGATCACGAATGAGAGCGAGCGCGAATAGCTGCTGGATCTTGGCCTTGATCAGCGAGTACTCGAACGCTTCATACACGTCGCGAAATGGATTGAGGGCAGCGGTGATCGGCGAGACGCCACGACGCTGCTCGGATGCGTAGCGTTGGAAGAATCCGTACTGGATGAAGTTCGCGGCGGGCACGATGCGTTTGAATGTGTAGCCAGGCCCACCGCCTCGTGAGCGGGCCCAGATTGCATACTGCAGGGCGAGGCCTGCGGAATCAGCTTGCACCCCCTCGATCCACTCGTGCGGGCCTAGCAACTTCTCCGGATTACGGACCAAGTCGGCTTCGATGCCCTGGGTACGGCCGTCTTGCAACAGAAGCAGACCAGTATCGCCGTCGAGTACTCGTCGAGCCTCGGCAAGACGAAACAACTGCTCACGACTCGCCCGACCGCCTCGATCGCATGCCAGCGGCAACGACTGTTCGGCCATCATGATCTCAAGCTCTTTGTTGAGACCTCGGTCTTTGGTGCGCGAGTGGAAATCGAATCGCGACACGTAATCGAGGTGACGCCGAACCATCCAAGCCGCGATCGAAAAGTTTCGCGCGATGTCGTTGGCGTTGGCCTGCAGGCGTCGACGCTTGCCGCCCTTCAGGTGGACGTCTTCGCGGACCATCACCGACGGCGCTTGCTTGCGACGGCCTTTGGGCTCGAGTGCATCGTAGCCGCCGATGGATCCAGGAGTGGCGGAAGCTGCGAGCTTGTTCGCCGATCGACGGGGCGGGATGTTTTGCTTGCGTGAGAATGGCCAGACCATCACTAGCCTCCCAGGTTCACGCGGTAAGCGGTTTGCTTGCGAGTCTTGACGCCGAGTTGCCGCTCAATGCTTGCGCGCTCGATGCGGAGCTGCTCCGGATCCACCGTGACACTCACGCCATCAAGGTCAACCGACGTCGCGCCGCTTGCGAGCCACGCGTCGATCTGAGAGAGTTTTTCTTTGAGCTGCTTGGTTGATGCCATGCAGCGACATTAGAGGAATCGCCCGCAAAAGCTGAGTGCTAGTGCAGTTTCGGTCGGCAGAATCCCAGCCAAGACCCGAATTGCAAGCAAAACAGGCAGGGCAGGCAAGCAAGTGTGTGTTCTATTGCGACTGTTCCCGTAGGGGGCACCGACGCGG
>JBBAQX010000117.1:0-6183 GCA_040400085.1 Lysinibacter sp.
GGGTGCGAGCCCGCCGCGCTCCGCGAGCCTGTCACGGGCCAGCGGGTAAGTGTGAAGAGCGCCCCCCCACGGGGAAGCGAAAAATTCCCGGTGAAACGGGCGCGGGGAATTCCCCCGAACGCCCGCACGGGGGAGGCGATTTCCAGAGGAAAGGGCTTCGTAGGTTTCCCCAGGTTCGGGGGCCGGTCTGTCTGAATTCAGACAGCGGCGAGCGTTTGAGAGTGAAAGCGTAAAGTGGATGGCCGGTTAAACCCCGACGCGAGATCCCCGCAAGTCGCTTCCAAGCGTTCGCCGCCGTCTAATTGCACGGCAATCAACCCCGAACAAAAACGAAACCATGAAATCAGTAGTCCAATTCAAGGAAATGAGCGCTATCGAACGCGCCAAAAACCTCAAGTCCCGCGTCCGCAAGGATGACGAGACCAAAAAGGAAATCGCCAAGATCCTCGTCGCCGCCGAAGAGGCGGGTGACTTCGGGAAGGGCGAGATGAACTCGTGGAGCCTCAAGATCACCGGCATCGAATTGCGCCGCGAAGTCCAGGGCACTTACGAATTCGCCAACGTGTTGCGCGGAATCCGCTCGAACGAACTCCCCTTCTCGGAAGAGGAATTCGACAAGGCCCCGAGCTTCGGCCTCATCAAACTGGCCGGATTCATGGGCAAGAAGGACGCGGAAAAAGTCGCCGCCGCCCTCGAAATCATCCGCTCGAAAACGGACGTGACGAATCGCCTCCGGGCGCTCACCGCGAAACCGAAAGGCGACGAAAAGGACAAGGAAACGGAGTCCAAGGGTTCCTCCAAGTCCTCAAAGTCCGGCGAGAGTCTGAATTCAGACACTCCGGCGGCGGAGACGCCGAAGGGCACCTCCTACTTCGTGCCGGAGGGCACGGGCATCCTCGCGGTGCCGGAAATCCAGGCCCGCATCCTGGAAGACCTCCGCAACGCACCCGACTCGGAATCGTGCGAAAACTACCACGAGTTCCTCAAGGGACTCGTCGCCCACCTCCACTCCCGCTGGGAAGTCATCGAAGCGGAAGCCGCCAAGCTCGCGGAAACCCCCACCCTCCAACCCGCCGCCGCCTGATCCCCACAGGCACCCCCACCGTTCACCGGGATTCGTCCCGGTGGGCGGAATCGGGAGCTGGAAAACCGCCAGATTCCGATTCCGTTAGGAAAGCCGCACCCAGGTTTCATCCCCGGATGCACCGGTCGCCGTTTGATCGGGATACAAATGAAACGGCAGAGATTCTTCATCGTGTGTTTTTGGGCGCGGGAATGGTCCCCGGATCATTCCCGCGCAAAACACCCTCCAATTTTTCCTCTGGTCGCGCAGGATTCACCGCGCGACTGGTCAGGGCCAATACCGTCTCAAGGAAGCACCCTCGTTGAAGGATGCTCAGAGAAGACGGCTCCGCCCGACTACGCTCGGCTCGACGTGGGATCACCGTAAATATCGAGCTATCATTTTCCCACTCGTCTCCCCAGGAATGGGGAAACGGTCTGTCTGAATTCAGACAGATTTGCGGTTCCCGCGAGGGCACCGCCCGCGTCTGATCCACGCCCGCCCCGCAGGGCAAACGGATCACCCCGTCATGCAAGGCAACGCGCGGCGGGACGAATCGCATGAGAGAAGTTGCCACACCCCACCAAACCGCCCTGCGCATTCGTGCCTTGATGATGGGTCACGCGGAACACCTTCGTCGCGCCGTGGAAACCGGCGGCTCATGCCCTTCACTCCTTTCCCCACCATCCACCCCATCCATCCATGTCCATCGTCACTTTCATCAACCGGAGCAAGCGCAAGGTTTGCCCGAAATCCTCCCTCAAGTCTCTCAAGGTCGCCGCGCACCGTCGCCACCGTCACAAGAATCGCACCCTTCTCGCCCGTGATGGGGAGGACTTCCTCCCTTCGATCACCCCGGAAATGACCGACTGGTGCGTCTCCTGATTTCCCCCACCCTGTCTGAATTCAGACACCACCGGCCCGCCCCCGCAAGCCGCCTGAATTCAGACACCCCCTTCTCTTCCCTATCAACCCTCAACCATCAACTCTCAACTTCTTCCACCCATGCTTATCTCATCGTTCACCCTCGCCATGTCTCTCTATCCGCGCCGCCGGAAACCCCGCGTCAACCGCCACCGCAAGATCCACCGCCGTCTCATGGCCTGGCTCGGATTCTGAGCCACCCCTTTCTCCATCGTGGAGTTCGGGATGCCCGGCGGTTGCAAGTCATGAGGCAGCCGCCGGGCTAACCGCCCATCCCGGAATTCCAACGTCTAACCAATAACTTCTAACTCATAACTTCCCCACCCGGAATCCACCCATGAAAACGCCCGTCCGTTGGTTCCACGCCCGCTATCGCGGAGTGTGCAAGACCCCAGGATGCCGGGCACTCATCGCCGTGGGGGATCTCGTTTTCTGCCCGCCCTCGTCCAAGGCCGTGAAATGCCGCGCCTGCGGGGAAACGTCCACCCGGATTTCCAGTCCGCGCTTCAAGCCGCTTGACTCATCGGTTTGTAGCGGCGGTCTATGACCGTCGCTGGATTCCGCCTGAATCCAGACACCCAACACCAACCCCACGAAACCATGTTCCACAAAGGCCAAACCGTCACTGTCCCGCTCAACGGGAAATCCATCACCGGGCGCATCATCCGCAAGCAGGGTGCCACCGGCTATATCGTTCGCATTCCATGGGGAAGTTCCCATCAGGATTTCACCACTGGAAAAGTCACCACCGTTTCCGGATCGAAGGATGCCCATTGGAAAACCGCCGACATCCAAGCCTTCCAAGATGCAGCGCCGAACCCTGTCTGAATTCAGGCAGTAATTCAGACACTCTCCCAACCCCACAACCTGAATCAATTCAGATGAAAACACCGACCCTATACCTCAACCCCTCCTTCATCACCCTCGCCACCATGGGCGTGCTGATGGATCCCAAGTCCCGCATGGCCGTCGCCACCGATGGCGAGGCCATCGCCCTCGCACCCATCAGCGAGGGGTTCACGCAAGCCCGCCTCATCCCGCAGGAAAAGGCCCATGAGATTTCCCCGGATTCCGGCGAACCCTCGGACGTTTACGACCTCACCCAGCTCGTCACCCCGCCCGGCTACCGCATCGCCCTCAATCCCGCCAAGCTCGCCACCCTCGCCGCCGCCATCGGCGCGGAGAACCTCGTCATCATCGAGCTTCCCGCCCACCCCTCCGAAGGCCCGCTGAAACTGACCTGTCTGAATTCAGACAGCCTCGGCTACCTCATGCCGCAGCCCATGCCGGACGATCTGCAAGAAGGCATTCTCATCAATCTCCAATCTCAAATCTCAAATCTCCAATCTCCACCGGCGGAGCCCGCACCCCTCCCGCCGCCCATCGTCACCGCCAACGCCGAACGCCACACCCTTGAAATCGCCTTCGGCGGAGTGCCACCCAAGGAAATCCGCGAGGCACTCAAAGACCCCGCCCTCGGATTCCGCTACTCCGGGCGCGGCACCCGCCGCGGCGTCCCACCCGCCATGTGGTACGGCCCGGACAATCCCTTCACCCGCGAGAAAATCAGCACTCTCCTCGGCGTGGAAATCGCCGCCGCGATAGCGGCATGATCTTGTAGCGGCGGTCTATGACCGTCGCTGGATTCTGCCTGAATTCAGACACTCTCAACTCTCAACTTCTTCCCACCATGGCCTACGCACACCGCACCGGCGGACCCCGGAACTACAAGCACGATCCCGCCAATCAAGGCATCTTCATCCACGGCGGCACCTGCCTCATGCACGGCCCGCAGGATTCCTTCAAGGAAAGCGCCTATCCTAACAACTTCTCCATCACCTGGCCCATCCTCAACGGCCAGTATCCGTTCCAGCATCCCATCCCCTACCGTTCGATCAAGACCTTCAAGCAGGCACTTGATCTCGCCCGTGAAGTCCGTGATGTCCACCCCGAAATCCACCACTGCGACATCTTCTCCTGCACCGATCTCATCAAAGAAACCCGAAGCTCCGGTCGCTACATGGTCCAGCTCGTCTCGCCCAAGATCGCCCGCCGCAAAGCCGCTGAAAACCCCAACCTCAAAGCCGCATGAAATCCATCATCTATCTATCCGACTACGGCGACCGCCCATGCCGTCCCGTTGCCGTCGAGCATGATCCCCGGTTCCCGCCATTCGAGCACTTCAAGCATCACGATCCCCGCTGTACCGGCACCTGCTACCAACTCAAGTATTGCTGCACCATCACCCCGGACATGGGCATCCACCAGAAGATCAACTGCCGTGCCGAACATATCGGGAAAACCGCATGGAACTACGGACACCATCGCGCCACCCCTCCCGGCTGGGGCCGCCGCAAGCAAGGCCCGGACTACCAATGGTATCTCACGCCCGAGCGCATCGCCCGCTCGCGCTTCCGCAAGGCCCGCCGCCTGCGGAAACAAAACCGCTGGCATCAGGCATACTGCGCCATCGACTTTTCTTTCGGCCTCTTCCCCGCCAGCGATGGCATGCGCTTGGATTCCGCCGAGCGCCGTCACCTCCATGCCCGCCTCAAACTCTCCGCCACTTCACGCGCCCCCCTGCCACCGTGGAGCCTCATCCAATGCTACGATCAAGCCGCCTGAATTCAGACACCTCCGCCATGAAAGACATCATCCTCACCACCCTCTTCGGGAATATCAGCATCTCTCTTTCTGAACCTGACCAAGACGGCAAGCGCTCCGGCACCATCGACTGGTCGGAAATCCAACGCGATCCAACCGCCAACGGCGAAGACGATTCCGTGGATGCCATCGAGTCCCTCATCCTCGCCCACGCCTGCGCCGGAGTGGATGTCGAATCGGATGCCTACATCGAAGGCGTCAACACCGCCCTCGAAACCATTGATAACAACTCCTGAAATCTCTCCCCTAAACCACAAACCAACAACCCCGTAGTGCCTATTCGATAGACCTGTAACACCCACACCCATTGCAACCAGACAGCCCGGCATCCGCAAGGATTCCGGGCTGTCTGAATTCAGACACTCACTTCCCGAATCCTCATGAACCAAACACTTCTACTTCCGCACGGCTACTCGGCCACGATCGAGCAAGACCTTTCACCGGAGAATCCCTACTCATCCAGATACACGGACTGCGCCACCCCCATCCTTGTCTTCAACCTGGATCGGAATTGCTCCCGCATGGAAAGCTACGGCACCACCCTCTCGCTGCGGGACATCTACTGGCTCATCCCATCCCGCTGTTTCGGCCCTAAAGGTCGTGCGGAAATCATCGAGTCCATGGGCATAGAGCATGATGTCGCACGCTATCATCTCAACGGCAGCATGCGCAAAGCTCGCGCCGAAGACTGGCAGAACGCCATCGCCGAAGTCCTGCCGGAAAACCCCGCCTCATGGAGTGAGGCCGAGAAGTATTTCGAGATGCTGGAGTTCCTTTGCACCCTCGCCAATATCCCCTGCAAGTGGGAGGAATCCACCGGCTATTCCCAAGGCGATGCCGCATGGGTCTTCGTTGCCGCCATGCCCGCCTGGCGCGAACTCGTCGGATGGAACCCACCCAACCGGGAAGCAGAACAGGAAGACCTCCAAATCAGCATTGATCTCTGGTCCGCATGGGCATGGGGGGATGTCTATGGCGTCAGCGAACTCCTCCGCCCCGATTCCACCGAAGTCCCGGACTCTTCATGCTGGGGATTCTATGGTGACGATCACGGAAAAAGCGGCCTTCGCGATCACCTCATCGAGCATGTCAACCATGACATCACCTACCTCGCCCGCGAAACCGCCGAATCCTTCGACGCCGCCTGCCGCGACATCGTCACCGCCGCCTGAATTCAGACCCTCGCCAACCAATCCCAACCCCGCCCGACCCCATGAAAAACAACCGTTATTCCACCATTGACTGCGAACTCCACGTCACCGGACACCTATGGTCCGGCCCGAAGGCATCGCATGTCTATCGAATTGACAGCGAGAATAGTATCCCGAAAAGCATGGCCGACGCCAAGCGCATCGCAGGCGATTTTGAATCGCTTGAAACCGCCAAAATCATTATTACCGAGCAGGAGATTAGCGAAACAACCCAAACCCGCAGACTCAAAGCCTCCTGACTGCCTGAATTCAGACAATCACCACCATGAACACCACCAAATCCATTGGATGGTCCTATCCGACATCACCCAACGCATGCCG
>JBBAQX010000118.1:0-6087 GCA_040400085.1 Lysinibacter sp.
CGGTTGTCACGGCCGTGGGAATTGTTGCGCTGGCAGCGGGCGGATTCGTATTGTCATTTGACGCATTGCGTGATCTCGCGGAACGGTCTGGGACGCAGCCCCGTCTCGCCTGGATTTGGCCTCTGACGGTGGACGGATTCATCGTAGTTGCCACAGTTGCCGCTTTCTCGCTTGCGCGTGCGGGTAGGCGCGTCACCTGGTATCCATGGGCTGCACTGGTGCTTTTTGCCGTCATCTCGGTTACTGGGAACGCGCTGCACGCGATCAACAACGAATCAGATCTTCGTGTGGCAACGCCTATAGCTGTGATGGTGTCATCGATCCCCGCGATCGCGTTGCTGGTTGCGAGCCATTTCCTGGTGGTCCTGGTGGGGTATTGGACCAGAGACCCAGACGAGGCCCCAGTAGCGGCTGTGGAGACGTCACCTGCTGCGGATACATCGGTGAGTTTTCCTGCCGCTGCGGCCATACACCCTGCGGTCCACGTTCTCGAGGATCCCGCACCACAGGTACAGCTGGTACCCACTGAACCTGTCGCACTCACCGCCCAGGCAGTTCAGCCACAGACCGTGACCAAGCCTGAACGTCTGGAAGCTATCAAAACATGGCTGGCAGAGGAACCCATGCTGCAATCAACGCGAATTGCCGAGCGGTTTGGGCTCAGCGATCGCACTGCGCGCCGTGACCTCAGCGAAGCCCGAACTCTTCTTGGAGAGGTATAACCAATGCATTTTGGTCTCCCCCCGGATCCCGCCCGCGCACAAGAACAACTCATTGCCCGGATCACTGAAAAATTCCGTCCCCTCGTAAAATCGCGTCTGATGAAAAGTGGCGTCGATCAGGACGTGTCCTTAGTGATGAACGAGGTCCGTTTTCAGGTGTGGCGAAACGCGATCTCCGCTACCACGCCAGACGTTGAATCCTACGTTTTCGGCATGGTTGGCCTGTGGGTACGCACGCAGCTCGTGTCCTATTCCCGAAACAGGGAGTATGCGACGCCTGCAGAGTTCTTCGATATTCCCGTGGGGGCCACGGACCCGCTGGAGATCGTCGTCACCCAATGGAGCACTAGCCGGCTAGTGAATCATCTCACCGAGCATTTAGGTAGAGACCTGGTCGAGCGACTGATCAATGGTGAGTCACGCTACCGTCACAGCCGCGGCCAGGTGCAACGCATCACTCGCATTGTGCTGGCCGCGTGTGACCTCGCAGACCATACCCAACACGCTGATATTCGCGAGATCCGGCAGAGCTGTCTCGAAGCTGAGGACCAGTTTTTGCTGAGGGCAACGAGAGAGCATGTCGCACGGTCCCGTGGAGTGACAGAGCGGACAGCGTACAGGTGGATCCTCAGAGCCCGCACGCATCAAAAGATTGCCGTCCAGACCTACCGAACGGAAGCCCATGTCTAACCTTGAAGAACGCCCTGAAGAACGGATCGCCCGGTTCCCCGAGCTCAAATGCTCACTCACCGATGACGCCACAGGAACCCTGCACCTCGCCTTTTCAACGATGGAGTTTTACGCCGAAACCATCGCCGAAGCCCGCATCGGCGTTGTCTCACAGGCCGCACGGCAAGCGAAAGCGCTAGATCGCCCCGTGCGCCTGGTCATCACCGAACCCACCAAAGAGGAGCTGAGCGTAGGTGTGTGGGCGGACGCCTGTGTCGCGCGACTCTCCGAGACCGGAGACGCTACCCACCCAGCGCATGAGAGCGGTATCGATCATTGGCCGACAGCGGCGTGTACCTGGTGCCGCGCCCACACGGTAATCGCTGGGGTCTACTGCACTCAGTGCGGCAAAAAAGGCCCACACCAGCTCCTCATTCGCCCCAACGTTACAGATTAGGGATAAGTGATATGTCACACAAATTGAAGCTAAAACATATATCTCAGGCAAGACGAGACATCGTGTCATATCGCGATTCTGCGTGGCTGTTAAGGGTTGCTTTGGTCGTCTCGGGGGCCGCAATCCTTACAGCTGGCGTTCTCTTGCTTATCGGGTTGCTCACAGACCCGGGAGCCCCCGGCCGTGATCGGTTGCTAACTGTGGTGAGGCTGATATCACATACAGGAATGATCCTGGCGCTCTGCGCAACAGTGATCATCGTTCTGATAAATAGCGTTTTCGAAATGTCACTTGGTGAGATTTGCGAGGAGCTCGATGAAATCTCGGCTGAGGTGAAAGCTACTGGCTCCTATCGGGGATGGTCGAGAGACGAATTTTTTGAATATTGCGCAGATATTTCACATGCTAGAGCGTTCAATATCTCGCTCCAGACTGTCATTGCTGCCCTGGCTATGGGTTTATTCTTCCTCGTGCTGGGAGCGTCTGCTCGGCTGCTCGTGAGTGGAGTCCTGAGCTCGTGACGCCACAGAGCACACACGTATACCCCGGCAAAATAGAGGCTCACCCACTCCTCGCCAACCCAAACGTTACGGAGTAAAAGTGATTATTTTTCTCATGAGTGTGATTTGTTTTTCAATGATGATTCTGTTGGGAATTGCGATGTGGAAGGCTACAGGACCGGATACTCCTTTCTCAATATGGCTGGTTTTGCTGATGGGTGCGTCCGGAATTGTTCTGCTGCTGTGGGCGGCCGGGGTCATTTCCTTTTGAGTGACGCGTGGAGATTTACTCAGCAGATCTCATGCCGGTCATCTGTCCGGCTCTCTGTCCGTGACAGTAGCGGCGTCATCCAGCACCGATACCCCGTCCAGCACAGCCTCAGTGCGGAGGCCCCGGCGCTTCCGTGGGCTATCAATCTGACAGATGTGCATGGCCTCTGGCATTTCCTCGTTTTTGACTTGGACACGACCCATGCCACGGCTGAGGCTGTCCAAGCGGACTGTGACCAGCTGACCAAGTGGTTGGACGAGCTCGGTATCCCGTCCGTGGTGTGTGCTTCGGGGCCGACTCATGGCCGCCATGTGTGGGTTGCGCTGGCCGAGCCGATGCGGTCACCGACCGTCGCGCTGCTGGCACGCTCTCTCGAACGTCGTCTCCCGACGTTGGATATTGGGCCGTTGATGAACACGTCGACGGGGATTGTCCGGCCACCAGGTGCACCGCATCGGCATGGTGGCCGGTCAGAGATATTGTCCGGCCATCGCCGGACACTGACTCACCCGATCGCACTGGCCGAGCCGCTAGAGCGCTGGATTGCACGGATGGCCGCTGACGATCTCGTCGCGGACATGGCCGCCGTTGGCGAAACCCCCGACCTGGCATCGACCCGGGCAACAGTCAGAGACTCGTCGGGCATTGTCTCACTGGCCGGTGAGCCCCGGCCACTGCCCTCGGCCAGCCAGCAGGCGCTGGACAGTCCGGTGACGCTGGACATGGACGCGTCGGCCGTGCTGATGCGTGTCCTCGTCGGCGCGGTCGCAGCATCCTGGCGTTACGGTCAGGTCCGCGACCTGGTGGCCACGGCCCCCGGGCTGGAGTACGCGCGGACCGTGCGCGAGGGGTCCAAACGTGTTCCACGGCCGCCGAAGGGCAAATCGGCAACAGATAACGTTTTACGCCAGCAATGGGATAAGGCCGTTGTCTTTGTGACATCGACGCCACGACAGCGCACGGAGGACACGGAGTTCACCGCCCGCGCATCCGCGCTAGCCGCTCTCGTTGAGCGTGTCCAGGTTCGTGCAGATGCGGCGCCGGGATATTGGTCTTCTGGGGCTGGTCCGACCATGCGCCGCGTTCTCGATGCGCTGTGTCTGTTGGCGCTGCGTGGCGTGGTGGCGACTGTAGAGGCAGACCAGCGTCGCTTGGCGGTGTTGTGTGGTATTGGCGCGCAAACGGCTCGCCGTGGCCTTGCACGTCTGGCGGAGGATGGCTGGATCGTTCTGGCGGCGGATGCGGATGGAGTGCGTGGCCGTCGATGGAAACTCGCCCCCCAAGACGTTTTCCACAGCATCCCATCACACGGTGGGCCACAAGGGACCCCGCCCCCCGCGCTGGGAGCGTCCCGACATTCCCTCCTCGGAACCCTGACCAACAGACTTACTCTCGCAGCTCACGACATCTTCACACCACGCGGTCTCGGTCACCATGCAGGAAATGTCTACGCGCGAGCTGAGTTCAACGAACACTCTGCCCCCGATCCTGCGGAGCTGCTGCAGCTGGCACGTGCTGGCCTTGTAACCTCCTCCGGTCCTGCGTGGATCCGCACGCATCCGGACACGCGCGACCTGGTGGCGATGTGGCACGGAGTTGACGGCACCCTGGACACCCGTGCGGCCCGTATCGCGGACGAGCGAGAACTGTGGGCCTGGTGGCAGACCGAATTGTCCTGGATGACCGCCCCACGTCCGAAAAAGCGCCCCCAGCCCTACACAAGCCTGTTCGTGCTGGATCCCGTGACACAAAGCATCCACGGACGATATCCACGAACTGGCCCCTCACGCCACGGTCGCGCAGATTTCGGTGCGGCCCGACGATTCATCTACAAACCCTCGTTCATCGCAGATCGACTGCACGAGCTATACACCGAACATTTCACTTCTGAAAGGAACTACCAATGAAAAACCTTCTCACCTCGATAAAAAACCAAATCAGCACCAGATGGACACCAGAACGACTGCGTGAACTGACACAAAAGCCTGAATTCAAACAGGTAATGACTGATATCCGATTTGGCGTTAGTCAGAGCGCTGCGAGAGAAGACGAGCTCTGGTCTGAGATTGTCTCGTCACTGGCCGGGCGCGTCGGACTCGAGAATGAGGGTGGATGTGGCGATGTGGAATACGCAACCAAAGGCATTCGTCAACTCATCTCACTCGACAAGCATCCAACTGCATATTCGGGGCCACTCACCCCGGACGCGATTTTTAGCGCTGCTGACGCTGAGGCCCACCGCCTCGTCTCAGACAACCAAGCCGCGATCGCAGCTCTCGCCGATGCCCTCCTCGAGAACCGCATCATGTACGCAGACGATATCCAAAAATTCATCCAAAGCATCACCCATATGCGCGAGTAAAGTACCGCGTGCAAACAATTCGATATTTGACACCATCAAATCGTCCCGTTGTGCCCTTTTAACAGTGAAACCGGAAAACCCCGAGCTGTTACAAGGAGGAAGCATGGCAACACCTGGCAACGAAACCCAATCGGCCGCGTATCGATGGCGACAAACCTTATTAACTCCCGTCTGCATCATTATTGGGCATGCGGAAGAACCTGCTCACATGAGTGAGCAGACACCAGACGGCATTCATAAGTCAATGGTGTATTTCTGTACACGGTGCTGGAGCGAGTGGCCACGCACAAATACCGATGAAGAGGAAGCAGAACTACGACGGCCTCATCTGTGGAAGCAGCCGTGGAAAAGAAACCTCATCTTCATCGTTTTACACTTCGTGGTTGGCGTTGGGTGCTTCTACTTCTCGGCAGAGCTGAGAGTGCCAGATCCCACAGCGAATGAGCGAGAGTTATTGTTCCTCTCCGGTTTCTACTTCGCCCTAGGAACAGTGCTGATCATGGTTGCTGCCGTCAAATTTGTGAGGACAGCAAAATCTAGTCTGGACGCGTGGGAAAGTAGCACACGATGAGCATAGCTATCTCAGACGCCGCCAATCAGGCACTCACGCAATGGCTCGATCAGCTCATGACAGGCGATGTCGAGCTGCATCAGCTGCCACCGAGCGTAGCGGCGTTTTACCTGGCTGGACACGCACAAGCCACGCAATCTGCGCAGGAGCGAATCAACGACCTCGACCGTGAACTGAATATTCGCTACGTGGAGCTCTACAACCCGAAAGAGATCGCAGACCGTGCTATCGCAGGCATGGAAACTGTAGCCAACCGCGAGAAAACCTTAGCGGAGCTAGACGCCCGCTACGCAAAAACCACCACAGACGTTGTCTCTGAGAGTAAGGAAACTACGATGACACCTGAAGTCACTGTTTACAGCAAACCCAATTGCGTTCAATGCAATGCGACCTACACCGCGCTCGACAAAGCGGGGATACCATTCACCACTGTTGATGTGAGCAAGGACGAATCGGCACTCGACAGGATCAAGAAAATGGGTTACATGCAAGCGCCTGTTGTTGTCGCAGGTAATGAGAGCTGGTCAGGTTTTCG
>JBBAQX010000119.1:0-5948 GCA_040400085.1 Lysinibacter sp.
GCAGGGCAGCGGTAACGGTTGGAAGGATCTCGGTGATTGTGGTCCGTGATTCCGGGGAGAAAGCTGACTCAGCGGCAGAAAGCTTTTGGAGTTCAGCAATATGCTGCGTGCCAGTGGCTATTGAGGTTGTCAGCCGCGTGATCGCGTCCGGGGTCGCGGCGTTTGCTGTGTTAAGTTTCGCAGTGACGCTATTGTAGGTGGTCTCCGCCGTCCGGAACGAATCCACTTTCGATTGATTCGCAGCGGATGCGATCGACACTGCCGTCAGGGTCGCCCCACCGGTGAGCACCAAGGCACTGGCCGTAATGATAGCGATGAGTTTTTTCGAAGGTTTCTTAGGTGGGCGGGCGCCGGATACCTCTTCGACGTCGGTGTCTGGTTCTGTGGTGTGGGGGGTGTCAATCAATTTGGGTTCCTTTGGTAGCTGGTGTTAATTGTATTTGATTGTTTAGGTTTAAGTATTTTGGGTGCTGATTTTAGAGAGATGGGGCTTCCCAAGCCATCTCTACTTTTAACTTGACCTTCCCCTCAGATAAATCAAAATCATGGTAAGAAATGGTTACTCCAGGCCCAGCCCCTATTGGGTTAAGTGAGGAAAGGCAAAAACGTCGACGAATATACTCACTGGCCCGGATTTTCACTCGGGTCATATCCGGATCTTCGGGTACCAAGAGAGGAGCAAGCCACCTCCTCAGTTCTTCAAGCTCATCATCACGCTTTCTTTCCTCGACTTCAAGCAATATCGCAAGGCATGAACAATATAAACGGCCTCCCCACGCGTGGCCGCGGCAGTTGAACCAGCAATTACGGATGGGGCACCCACATGAAGAGCCGATCCACTCCTCCCCATCGGGAATATTATTGATTTTGAACCAATCTGCGACCGTAAAATCATAGGTTGAAAGAGTTAATATCGCTACTGCGTTCAGCTTCATCGTGCTATCTCGTCACTTCGAAGCTTCAGAATCATACAAATTGTTTGATTTCTCGATATATCTCTCCCATGCCTCATTAGCGGCTTGGCGCGCCTTTGCAGCATGCCTGTTGAGTTTTTCTAACCCAACACCATAATTTCGCTGCTGCTTCATCACCAATTCTTCCCATCCGCTCAGCGATTCCTGAGCCTTCTCGAATTCGATACGTGCTGCTGTGACGTCTGCAAAATCGCGAAGAAACTGTTCAGGGTTAGTGGTGTTCATGACGCTACCTCCACGTTTGCCAAAGCGTCAGCAGTGGCGCAGAGAACGAGGAAATCGTCGACTGTGACAATTCCCCGGAAAATCGGGGTATTTATTCCAAAGTCTTTCCCTTGTAATGAAAAGGTCGCGGGTTCGATTCCCGCAGGCGGCCCAGCCACAGAAGCCCCCGATTCGTCGGGGGCTTCGCTGTTTATCGGCTTATCATCCAATAAGGCGTTGGGTGGTTATAGGCCAAAACGTGGGGACGTAGTCGGGCGTATCCACACAGATTTTGGTTTGGGCCTGGCTTGTTCCGTTCGGCCCATCAGATCAAATAAGCCGAACGGAACAAGCCAGGCCCAAATACCATTACGGGGACAACGACTCGCGATCAAGGTATATGCGCTTGTGAAGCTTGCCAATGACTCACTCTGACTTTCCCAGAGTCCGGATTATAGGCCAAAACTTGGGGATAGCGTTGGGCGTGTCTCACCCTCGTCCGGCCCATCCGGTGCGTTCCCAGAGTCCTTCACCCGGATCACGTCCTGTGTGAGTTAGGCCCAGACGGTAGGTGACGACAACGGTTTTGGCCCAGGCTGTAGGGCTTGGCCCACGTTCTACGCCGGGCCAAGCGCTATACGCCGGGCTGAACTTGACTTCCTCGGCTGAACCCGAGGTATTGTCTCGAACCTAGCTAAGGGGATCCCTGCCAGTGGTTTCTTGCTTGGTCGCGGCTTTTCTGTACCAGGGAAATATCGCATAACGCTTACGTGTCGAGATATGACCGGTGTAGGAGAGACGTCCCTTTGAACCCATTATCGAGGCCAGACGGGAATCGCTATTATAGAAAATTATGGAATCGATTCTTCTGGTGTCAGCGGCTGTAGGGTTTGTAGTCTTTATTGTCGTTCTCCTCGCCCGCACCTCAACCGTCATGACCCACGGAATCGAAGCCAACGCGCTGGTTGTCAGTGCCAAGCCGACGGGGGGCACCAGTGGGGGAGAATCCACGATTGCTTTCACCTTGGAGTTTACAGACCCTGAAACGAAGATGTTTCATCGCGTGCAGTTCACTGATGGAATCACGCAAATTCACGCCCCTAAAGCGCAATCGGGGATGTTTGTGCCCATAAAGTTTCTGCGCAAGAACCCGAAACGTATTATTTGGAACTTTCAGTAGGGGAAGATCGCGATCGCTCGCGCTTCTCTCGGCCAGGTTCTCAAAGAAACAGCGCTCACCGACACGATAGCTCGCCTTGAGCCTTATGTCCGCGTCACGTTCCTGCTCGATTATTGGGGCATCATATCTGGACTGCGGACACCCCGACGAAATCAGCTGAAGTGATTTTGGCAGTTCTTTGGCGCTGGCGGCTCCAGCAAAGAATGACTTTTCAATCCATACCGGGGGACGTTTCCGAGGCTGTGATGTAGTCGTTGTGTGCTGTGCCAATGCACCCAGCCAAGTGTTCCAAGCTCCAGATCATCGATCGTTTTCAATGGCCCTGGCTTCGCTGGCTCGCTTACAAGTTCAGCCTTGTAGGAGCCATTGATGGGCTAGGTGCGACGTTCCCCGGAACGAGCGGCCATGGTAACGACGGACTCAACCGGTCGACGCAACACCGGGTTTCTGAACTAGCTCTAGCCGCCAAGCTCGTCCGCGCTCCAGCGCGACAGGTCGGTTCCTTTCGGGAAGTACTGGCGGTGCAACTCGTTCGCGTTCTCGTTCGTGGATCTTTGCCACGGCGAATACGGGTCAGCGAAGAATTCCTTTGTCCCTTTCCCTGTCCCTGTCCCTGTCCCTGTCTCTGGCACGTGCAGGACTGTTTTTCACGCCCGGGCGTTCCCCCTACCATTCGCCCCGGGGGCAGGCGGACCAGTAACGTCGAATGGCTCCTGCTCTCGACGATGCGCCGATCGCTGATCGGCCAGTTCTAATGATGAAGTCCCCCCATAACTGATGCGCATAGAACAATTATCCGGGAACTCAACCTTCAACCGCTCAGAGATCTGCTCCGGATTCCACGCCGTCGACCATTTCCGATCTTGCCGATGCGGCTTACCTTGATCTTTCCATTGCTCCGCTGATGCCAGGTAGTTGAGCTTCCCAGCCCGCATCGCCGCGTTCCGTCTTAACTCGCGCGAGATTCTAGTAGGGTCGCCCCCACCTCGCGGGCGATCTCGCGTACGCCTTTGTTCTAGGCAAGTAAAAGCGCGATCTCTTCGCGCTCAGAGAATCACAGATACCTGCTGCTGTGCTCAATCAACGTGACTGCGGGCATACCGCCACCCTGCAGGAACCAGCGTGCCCTGACCGCAGACGATACGTCAGCCTTGATGGTAGCGTTTTCCGAGATTACGCCCTTCGTGATCGCGTTCCAGAATTGCCGCTCCAGGCGGCGGCATGTCTTCGACGCATCCGGAGAGACAATTGTCGACCATCCCGACAACTCCATCAGCCATCCAGCTGGTCTGCTCACCATTTCTCCTCACCTCGGAGTGTTGCGTGCGCTAGTTGAATCCTCCGAAGGGTTTTACAGCAGTCGAAGCTGACGCTTCGCGCTCGGCTACCGCAGGCCTAACGAAGTGCACTATGGTTATCGGCAGCCAACGTTGGCAGCGTAGAAGAACCCACGAATTCCGCTGTCCGAAATGCCCGCAGCAGCTCAGTTTTCAAAATTGTGTAAGAAACAGAGAAGGCGTCTCTCTTAAAAGATGTAGGGGCGAATGCGGTAGGTATTTCTGCGTTTTTAAGTCTCTTCCTTGAATCGCAAACACGTTTTGTGCGCGGCTTTAGCTGCGTCTTGCCACACAACCGGAGTGGCAGAACTTTGTATGATCATCAGGAGATTAAGAAGAAATGAAATCAGCTTTATCACGGAAACGTGCTGGATGCTTCGGCACATTTGCCGCTGCGACTAGCGCGATTATGGGGCTCATACTCGGTGGGCTGTCAGTCTTGCCGGCCACTGCTCTCTCAATTGACGCCGGGGTGCAGAGCGCTGCGGCTGCCGCATCGACTTTTGCGCAGGCACCGAGCGCTCCTGTGCAGAAGGATCCTCAAACGGTTTATCTGGAGGACTTTGAGAACCAGGGCGATAAGTCGCCGTTTCTTCTGACCGACTACGTTGGTGCGAGTGGGATGCGTTACAGCGCTTCCGACTCATGGCTGCACTACTGCAACGGCTGGGTTATGAAAGCGGGAGACCCTGAGCCTGCCGGTGGAATCGCCCAGTGCCAGACCTACTCGCCAAACGACCGTGCTCACCCTGGACAGAAATCTTGGGACGTGCTGCTGGGTGATATGGCCCGTTCTCTTGGCGACCTGAACGGCAAGACGGGAAACCACGCCGTTGCTGCACAGACAGATCCGCAGACCGGAAATCCCTCTGGTGTCGGTCCAATGCCAGGTGGAGATAACCAGATTGAGTTTGAAACTCTCCAACCAATTACTGACCTCGAAGCCGGACGCTACCTAAGCTTCGCCGTCGATGCGGCCTCGAGCTACTGCAATGTAGGTCAGCCCGAGTTCAAATTCTATTTTGTGACCAACGGCAACGTGATGCTGCCTACCTTCACAAACCCAATTAACCCATGTCTTCCCGGACAGTTTGACGTTAACTACCCCGAGCGTGGGCTCGAAGGTGTAAACGTCGGGCACTACTTCTCGGATGGTTCGCAGCTGGTTGACGGCTCGGACCTGGGAATTCGAATGATTAACGGCAACAGTCGGCGCTCGGGAAATGATGCTGCGTTCGATAACGTCCGCGTCATCGATTCGACTCCTTCGCTGTCGAAGTCTTTCTCGGACCCCGATGCAGCCCGAACGTCGACGTTGAAGTTTACGGTGACTAATACTTCTGAGAACTCGTCGAAGGCCGGATGGTCATTTGACGACGAGATTGACTCTCGGCTTGCGATCAATACTGCTCAGGCGAAGACGACCTGTACGAACGGTACGGTGTCTTTTGCGGGTCAGACCATGAAGGTTACGGGAGACTTGGCAACCGGCCAGGCCTCATGTGAGATCACCGTTCCTGTAACGGCTCCCGCCACCGGTAGCTACGCAAACTGCCCCACCGTAAACGTGAAGAATGTTGTTGGTCTTGACGGACCCGAGTGTGCCACTCTCTACGTAGGCGACTACACGGTCAAGAAGTCGGCTAACCCTGCAACGGGTACCGCATTGGTATCGGGCCAGAAGGCAACCTACACGCTGACGCTCACCCCTACGGCGGATTCGCCTGCGGATGCTGTGATCCCGGCTACTCTGCACGACTCGATGGCTGGTGTGCTTGATGACGCCACCTACAACAACGACATTGCCGTCTCCGCAGGTTCGCCCGCAGCGACGGTTCAGTCCAACGGAGATATTGATTGGGCGGGGAATCTCACGGCTGGTAAGCCGGTTACGATAACTTATTCCGTTACGGTCAAGTCAACTCCGACGGGCGGCGACAACTCGCTGAAGAACCTCGTCGTTCGTGGCGGAGAGACTCCTCCCGCTACGTGTGATCCTGCGACCGAGAAGTGCACTGTTCATCCGGTGTTGGTTCCTGGTTTGAATTTGAAGAAGTCAGCTAATCCTGCATCGGGTACGACGGTTGCTCGTGGCTCAGAGGTGACCTACACGGTTGTCGCGTCGAACACGGGTGAGACTGATCTGACCGGTGTGACGCTGACGGATAACTTGGCTGATGTGTTTGATGATGCTGATCTGGTTGCTGGTTCGTTGACTGCTTCTGCTGGTGTTGCTCCGACGGTGTCGGGTTC
>JBBAQX010000120.1:0-5872 GCA_040400085.1 Lysinibacter sp.
AGCTGCGGAGCTCCTCCGACGGGAGCGTCGGGGTATTTGCGAGTCCCCTTCGGGCGGCCGCGCCCTCGCTTGGGTTCTGCCGGGGGGGGTTCGAGTTCAGTGTCCATAAATAAATAATATGACTTTCGAATAAATATGTCAAACGGTATTGCCATTTATCCGAAAGTCAGTTAATATGGAGATACGGGGCAGGGCCCTAGCATAAGAATCCTCTCGGAGGACCTTCTCTAAAAACAAAGACGCCGATGCGCGTCGGCGTCTTGAAAGGAGGTAACCGATGAGACAGTGGTTCTGGTTAGTCGCCCTAACACTGCTCCTCTGGTTGGTGCTTGTAACACCAGTCTGGTAGAGCGGTAACCCCTAGGCTCCGAAGGAGGTCCAAGCCCTCCCCGGGGTCGTTTTTATTTTACTCGACGTGCCGGATTAAGGCAAGTTTAAGTCTCTTTTCTGGAGAAGCTCATATATTATGCCAATTCCAGACTTTGGCTTAAATGTCCAGATGGTCCCCTTGAAGATTGAACGGTCAGTATCAGGCCGCTACGCTCCCGCCGGAATGTCTCCCATGGGAGACAGGCGCTCTCACTGCGCGGTATACTCCACCACCGAGTTGCCCTGGTCAATCCAGTAGGCCCGCCCATTGTTGATGACCAGAGTGCTCGCTTCCGTTGGCGACGGCATGCCGACCTCGGCCAGGCCGGTCCAGCCGTGGATAGCGAATTGTTCGAGCCTCGACTTCTTAACGACAAACTCATTCTTGACGTTCCAGTTCTTGGCCAGGTCTCGATAGTAGTTGTCGTGACTTTTCTCGTTCCAGCTCGAGAAGACCTGAGCCCAGGCGTTCCCGTTGATGTCGACACCAACGACCATGCGCGGTGGGGTATCGTATTGGCACCTGAGTTTGCTCCTCGGGTCCGGCCAGAGTGGTAAGCGACCCACCAACTTGAGATCTGAGAGGCTGCGGACCTCAAGCCACGGTGCCTCATCTTGGAGGTCGGTGGCCGGGTTGGAGATGCTCGGATCCCGGACCATGCCTCCAGATTGATACATCTGCCGAAGACAGAAGAGATAGTCCCCCACGGCAGCCCATTGCCAGCAGTTGAGAGCGAAGGGCATGTCGACAGCCTTGGAATGATGATAGTGGGAAGCCCCTGACCAGCTGAAGCGCTGGGTGATGTCGAGCTTGGTTTGCGCGCCCCCCTGGGTTGTCTTTACGAGGTAGGTCACGTAGCGGATTTCGTGGCTTGGGAAGGACGTCTTCTTGTTGGTAAAGTATGCGGCGTCAACAACCTCGAGGCTGCCGGGATAGGGTAAAGTGATAGAGCCAAGGTGCTCGATGTCTCCTCTGTCGTAGCCAGAAAGGCACGTAAATTCAAGGATCTTCGGAAGATCCTCGACCCTTGCATAATAGAAGTCATACTCGTCTGTCCACGGCTGGGCGGCGAGGGGCCACCTGTCGGGGTCGACTAGCCAGTAGTGGAACGGCTGCCCGTCGTGTCTGGTGTAGGCACGCACAACTAAATGTGGAGTGACGTAAAACTGGTAATAGTCCACATACCAACCCTGCAGGCCTTTGTATCCCGAAAACCAGGCAATCGTCCCCACGTCCTCGTGGTCCAAAGTCTCAACGAGAGTCGGAGTCCAGAACATCCACGGTGGAATGTCCGACGGCCGGGGGTTATAGACGTAACCGGATCCCATCGTCGTGTAGACCTTGATGGGTTCCGACACAATCATGTAGTGATTGCCCTGCGAGTCGAAACATCCGCTAGGGGTCGCACGGCTGCTGATGGCGATGGCGTCATTGGTGTTGACGAGGCTAAGGTATGCGTCCGGGCCGCCGGGGCAAGGCCAGGGGTGAGGCAGATATTGGTCGGCCTCGTCATACTCCTCTTTATAGGCCGGGTCGATCCCTTCATAAGTCCAGCCAACATTGTAGAAATAGGTCGTATACGGGATGACTTGCGGGTTTCCCCACGGGTCGTGCGCTACAACTGCGCTGGTTGTATGGTATCCAGTCTGAGTCTGAGTCGACTGTGAGGCGGTGGCCAGCGCTGCATGCTCGGCCATTCGGTCCGCCTTCCACCCCGGGTAGGGCTCGAGGACGACCTTGGAGGAGGCCATCTCTCCCTTCTTCGAGAGGCTCCCCGCCGCGAAGTTCAGGGCAAAGATTTGAAAATAGGAGGCCCCTGGCTTTTCCGCAGTCTCCCCGTCGACCATGGACGCCAACCAGAACCAGATCGTCTTGCTCTCGACGGAGATCCATAGTGGCCACCGCGAACTTTGGAGATTCCAACCGGGCCCGGTGTCGAGCAAGGACCCAGCTGCAGAGCCATCCGCCAAAAGGATTCGGGTGTCCCCGTAGGTGTAGATGCCGCACGAGAGGATTTTGCGGGTCACCTTGCCATCCACCAGGCCGAGCAGAGACAAAGACATGGTGGTGTAGGTCGAAAAGTCGTCGCTGCGGACGTAGTAACGGAGGTCGGCCCGGTAGGTCGTGTTGTCGGGCAGGGGCAAGCGGATCAGGGAGTTGTCACGCAGGGGTAGGTAGAGGGTGGCCGGGTCGACATAACCGATTGTCGCGTTAAAGTCGTCGAGGGCCGCGGTGGACTTGTCATACCCGGACCACCCGCACTCGAAGACATACTTGCCCCAGGCAGTCACAGAGCCGGAGGACTGAGGGCGGAGCGGGTCGGGGAACCAGTTGGAAAAAAACTGAGTGCCATCGGACTTGCGCAGGGTGTGGATGCCAGAGTCGAGGCACACCATGTAGATGGCTCGAGACTCGGTCAGGATGTCAGCGAAGAAGTAACCGGCCCGGCGGTCAACCTGTGCACGGTATCCGTTGCGACTCCCTAAGTATTCGTAGGTGTAGGGGCTGCCGGAAACGTCGTGAAAGTTGAACTGCCATTCAGCGATCGCCGACGGCTCTCCACCGATGTCATATTCGTGGATGACTCCCACGTGGCCATCTATGCGGTCGGGAGCCAGCCACAATGTCGAGTAACGGGCTAGGATCGTGCTGGGCCGTCCGTTGGCCTGCTGGGTGTAGGCGAGGAGCCCCAGCTGGTCTGCGTGCCGGGCGTAATAGTTGAGCCTGGCCTTCTCTCCACCAATAGAAGCCCAATCGACACCAAAAATGAAACGATGAAAATCGCTCTCAAGGACTCGCAAGGTCCCGGGCTTTGAGCCGTCGAGCTTGAGGATGAGTTGCTTGGTGGGCTCCGTCAATCCGCAGCTGTTCCGGTAATCGGCCTCGGGGGTAAGCCACTGGCCATTGCCGACACCGGCAGAGGAGGGGCGCGTGAGCGACCCGGGGGGGAGCTCGAGGAGCCGGGGCTTGTGGCTGAGGATGAGAGGCTGGCGGTTGGACCCGGGGTTGAGGAAGCCCACGGGGGCGGCATCACCAACCTGCAGGTCAGGGTCAAGGGCGGGCACTCCCGGCCCGTAGACCTCCCCCTCAATCTCGGCTTGGATACCACCAGCACCATTGGCCAACACCTTGGCGTAAACGACTCTGTCCATAGTTGCCTCCAAGATATGAAAGCAGCGCGGCCAGGGCTTGTGAAGTCCTGACCGCGCATGCTAACATGGGATTGGCGAGGGCCTACTTTACCGCTTTGGCAAAGATGGCCAGCGCCAGTATGAGGACAACTAGTGTGGCTAGCGTCTCCATAGGAATCACCTCCTTTCAAGGTGGCTCTAAAAGAAAAGCTCTCGAGGTCGAAGTCGGGAGCTTTTCGCTTTGTATGAAGTTGTGACTTAGAACGTGATGTGAAGCCCGCATTGGCAACGGTAGAGCGTGCGCCCATCGGGCCAATACCGGGCCGCGAACATCGGCCGTCCGCACTCACAGACGACCCCTGAGACCTCACCCAGGCTGACCGGGGCCGGGGAAACCATCTGCCGCACGTCGGCTACTGTGAAGTGGCCATCGTGGTCCACCCCAGCAGGCACGCTAGCGAGAGGAGGCAGAGCAGGAAACTGATCACCCGGGCGGAGCTGATTGGCTTCATAGATGTCCTCCATCGCCACCAGAGGAGTATTGGCAGTGACCAGGGGCGGCGCAGGGGTCAGGTTGGCGAGGAGTCGGGCCCCGGCGATGAGTTTCCCAGTCCCACCAGGTCGGCCCCGCCTGCGACTATGTTGTCGAGGTCCCCGGGCAGATTGAGGAGGATTGAACCCTCCACGCCTTGGAAAACGGCGAGGGGGTCCGCCGCGCGGTGACCGACAGAGAACCGGGTGCAGCTTTGCCCATTGCGGTCCTCCTTGTGGACCTCGAGGCCCAGAGCCTCCAGCTTTGCGGCGATTTTGATGGCGACTTCGGGCAGGGCTAACTTAGCCATGGTTTTGTCCTTCTTTCGTTTTTTATTGCGGATCCACGCTCACGTGGTATCCAGCAAATCCTACAGGTTGCAGGCCTCGGCCAACCCGTATGTAGGCGCACGGGGTCTGGTCAGGCAGACTCGCCTCGTGGGCCAGAGAGGTGGAGTAGGTATCGTTGCCATCCTGGACAGAGCCGACGCCGGCTGTATTGACCAGGCCAACGGCCAGGGCGGGGGGTTGATGCATGATGCCTCCTACCAGGGAATGACGAATCCGTTGAGAGCGGTCGAGAATCCTGAGTCTGAACCGGTGTGATCTACCTGCTGAATCCGCGCTGGCGGGACTGTCGCCGGCAGAGCCATCTTTAATTTCCCGAAGAGGCGCGCCGTGCAGTCGATGGGGCCATCGGTGCGGATGGTATCAAAATCCTTGTTGCTCTCCCAGATGAGGCCCTGTTCGTTGGCGATGACATAGGCCTTGGACGGGTATAGGCTCTCGTTGCGCACGGGGCCAGGCCGGGCACCCTGGCCCTTGATGACGCCGACCGTCACAGTGAAGGACAGATCCACGCCCTGGAGTTGCGCCCCTTCGGGCGGGGGAGAGGACCCGGATATTGCAAGCCTGGCTGCAATAGGCCGCGCATCGAAGGGCGGGGCCGATTCGGCCACGGCCACCGTGATCCACGTCGCCGGCCACTTATTGGTAGCCGGAACGGTCACGAAGGCCTGGTCCGCGTTGCCCATCGACTGGAACCTGATCAGGTTGCTTGTTGGGGTATTGGGGTTGCCATCCCAGAACCCTACCAGGCTGCAACTCCCGGACGTGCTCTCATCCACTGCCACCGCGCTCGAGACAGGATGGCGCAGCTGCTGCACCTTGTAGCCTGCGCTGTCAAAGGTGTAATACCGGTCCTGGGTCACTGCAGCCGCCTGGTAGTGACTGGTCAGCTTGTTGATCAGGAATCCAGTCACCCGCCGGGTCGGGTTCTGAGACCGAGTAGCCTTCTCCGGCACGAAATTGCACGTCTCCCCAACCCACTGTAGCGGTACGAAGCGCAGTGCCCCGGATGGGTCAACCACCAGATTGCAAATGGCCACCTCGGCCATGCGAGCCAGGGCGTCCCACCAATTGCTCTGCTTGACGTCCTCTTCCGTCAGATTAAGGTCTGCCGTAGGGCCGTAGATAGTGACCCCGGTGGCATCCGCGATCGCCTTGATGATGGTCGAGAACTGAGTATTGCGGAGCGTGGGCAGGCTCTGGAAGGGCTGCGACAGCTTCCAGCTCGTCTGGTCGGTCCCCGAATAGATTGTGACTTCCCCACCGATGCTGTAGTCCCAGGCCCGTTGAGAGCTGGCCACCAGGGGCGGGGAGGTTAGAGTGTGGCCACGGCCATCACCCACGTGCAACACGAAGACTTCTTGCTCCCCAGCCGCAGGGTCGACCGGAAAGGTGATACGTCCGGCCACGGTGGCAGACCAATCCCACCCACGGTTGGCCATCTGGCTGACCCGGAAATTCAAGACCGGCGCCCCGCTGAGGTTGGCCCAGG
>JBBAQX010000121.1:0-5855 GCA_040400085.1 Lysinibacter sp.
AGTACGAGTGCAAGATCGCTCTGGTCGACACGGACGCGAATACCGTGGAGTGGATCCCGGTTCCCGACCCAGGAGACAGCGGGCCCAACCTCCTTGACTCGAAGAGCGGGGTGGTGACTGACCGGTACCTGAGGGAGGCCGAAGAGCGCAGCGAGAAGGTCGATGCCTTCCTGGCCTCGGTCACGTCTTCCGGGACGGTCTCGCTTTCTTACCGCGACAACCTACAAAAGAAACTAGACGACAAGAACATGAATCCCCGAGTGCGTGACGAGGTGCTCGGGATTCTCAACGGACTCAACAAGGAGAAGTAGAATGGCCATCACCGCAGGCGAAGTCGAACGTCTGGAAAAGCGCATCGCTGATCGCAATAATGCCCAGGCGCAAGCGCAGGGCGCCAAGACCCAGTTGCTGACGAGGCTTCAGACCGAGTTCGGCGTCGCCACCTTGGAGGAGGCGAAGGTCAAACAGTCCCAGTTCTCCGACCGCCTCCGTCTGCTGGAGACCAAGACTTCCGAGGAAGCCAGCAACATCTCCCAGATCGCAACCGCCGCGGGGTTCTGATGGGACACGTACGGATGCCCGTGAGCCGGATGATGTACTGGCGGGACTGGATCCAGCTTGGTGAGTCCCTATTCGGCCCGGATCAAGAGCAGTGGCGCTTCCATTGCATGCACTGCGGCAAGGCCTCCTACAAGTGGGAAGGCCGGGTGAAGTGGGAGGGGCTCGACAAGAACCGTATGGGTCAGTGGTGCCCGCATTGTGAGAAGCAAGCGATCCCCTTTCCCAGCTATGGGTACGAGACTTCCTTCCGGGTTCTGGTGATGCCGGAGGACATGCCCTGCTACAAGGATCTCGAGCCTAACGGGCGCATGATCTACGCCATGCCCTTCTGGGCGCCGGATTCCCCCGGGGACAAGGCACTCCAGACGATCGTCAATCTCGACGACGTCATCCCGGACAGTGCCATGCCGCCGAACCCGCTTGGTACAGCAATATGGGAGGGAGGGGCCAACAAGCCGAAGGTCTCCAAGCGCCATCTGTCGGCGCCCAGCCCCAAAGCGGTTGCCCCCACTCCACCTGCGCCTCAGCAACCCGCCCCGGTGAAAGCCCCGGCCAAGAAAGGAGCCCCCGGTGGCTACGGTTTCAAGTTTTAGGGAGTTGGAGAATCGGGTTCTCCGGGCTTCCCATCAGCGGGAACTCTTGAAGGAGCAGTGCGTCGAGAAGGGGGCCAAGTTGGAAGCCCTGCGCCTTCGGCTCGATGATGTGACCCAAGCGCAGACCCTGTTCCAGGTGACGGCGCAGGAGACCCAGAACCAGATCAAGTTTCATGTGCAGGCGCTGGTTCAGAATGCACTCGACGCAGTCTTCCCGGCGACGTACATCTTCAAAATCTCGTTCGAGCTTCGGCGCGGACAGACCGAGGTGGACATCTTCCTCGACAAGGACGGGGAACTGATGGACCCCAAGGACTCCTGCGGCGGTGGAGTGGTGGACGTCATCGCCTTCGCCTTGCGGGTGGTGGCTTGGAGCCTTTCCCGGACCAGCCCGGTGCTGATCTTGGACGAGCCCTTCAAGTACCTCTCCGCCGGTATACGCCCGGTAGCAGGGGAACTCCTCCGGGGGATAGCGGATCAGCTGAACCTGCAGATCATCTTGGTCACACATGACCCGGAATTTGCCGAGCGCGCTGACCGGATATTTACGGTGGTCCAGAAGCGCCGCCGTTCCGAAGTAACTGTGCAAGAGGGAACCGCCGCGTGAGCACTAAGGTCCTGCTCCTCTGCAAAAAGTGCCAAAGGGAGTTCCTGGTGTACCGCTGTCGTGCAGGAGTGGCGAAGTACTGCACTCCTGAGTGCGCTTATTCGGACGCCGAATGGCGGAGGAGTCAGAAACGTGGTACCGTGGAGGCCATGAATACCGAAGAGATCAAGGAGCGTATGCGGGCCGGCAATGCCCGCTTGGAAACCAGAACCCTGCGGGCTGAGTCTACTCGCCGGCGCTGGGCGGATCCAGCCGGGAATCTACGGGAAGTTACCGCGGAGTCCAGACGTTCCCCGGAAGCCCGGGCCCGCCAGTCCGAGATCTCCAAGACCAGCCGGGGTCTGTGGATTCCGAGCGTTCATGCAAAAATACTTGCGGAGCGCCTTGGAAATGGCTGGCTTCTTGAATATCCATTCAAAGGACCACGGGGATTGCGTGCAATAGCGGATCTAGCAAATCCTGGATTGCGGCTGATTGTTGAGGTCGATGGGGAGTCGCATCATCGTCCCAGAGCGGAAGCCTCGGACAAACGGCGCACTGAATACCTGAACTCACTCGGGTGGACGGTTCTGAGAATATCTAACGAAGCCGTTGAGCGGGGTGAACTTCCGCCCGGCCTCCAAGAGGGTACACGAACATGACGAACATCACCAAGAGCGGGCGCCCCAAGGGATCCCGCAACCGCACTCCCGAAGAGAAGGCCAAGGCCGACCAAGTCCGCCAGGATCGCATCGCTGCTCGAAAGGCGGCGCCCTGGGTCCCGACCGGAAGGCTCAAGCAGGTGCATGACCTCTTGACCATGAAGGACCCGGGCTATACCGTCGCTGAGTTGGCGGTCCAGATCGGTGCTTCCGAAGATGCCACCAGAATGATCCTGCGCGACCTTGAGAAGCGTGGGAAGGTAGCCAAGGTCCCCACGTACTACAAAGCACAGGCTCTGTGAGCTTCGACAGCCAGCGATTCGTCCACGCCTTCGCCATCCCCTACCAAATGACCGATGCCGGTCGTGGGGGATGGCTCAACATCTGTTGCCCGTTCTGTCGGGAAGGCGATCAGAAGTACAAGTTGGGGATCAACCCCAAAGGGTATGCGAACTGCTGGAGGTGCGGGGCTCGCGATGTGGAGTCCATGATCTCGACCCTCCTTGGAGTGAAGCGGGTTCGAGCCAAGGAAATCGCTGAGGAGTTCGAGGGTGGCCCGGGGTTCTTCCTCCCACAGGAAAGCCTCATCGGTCCAGAAAAGGTCGATCCCCCGGGGAAGGCCATGGCGGCGCCCCATCGCCAATACCTGGTCAACCGCGGCTTCGACCCCGACTGGCTAGCTCTTGAGTACGGCTTGCTGGGGACTGATCCCCGGGAGGAGTGGGAGGGCAAGTTCTTCGGGAACCGGATCATCGTACCAATACACGACCGCTTCGGGCGGCTGGTATCCTTCCAAGGGCGCGACATCACCGGCGAGTCGAAGATGCGTTACAAGGGTTGCCCGGTGGAGCTGTCCCCGCTCCATTACAAGCGTACCCTCTACGGACAGAGCTTGGCCCGGGCTGGGCGCATCGTCGTCGTCGAAGGGATCTTCCATCAGTGGAGGCTTGGCCGCGGCTCGGTTGCGACCTTCGGAACGGACATCACCAAGCACCAACTCCGGCTCTTGGCGGAGTACGAGTTCATCCTGTTTGCCTTCGACTCCGAACCCGAAGCCCAAGGCAAGGCCATGAAGCACGCGCGGGAGCTTGCGGCGATGGGGAAACAGGTTGAGGTCGTGGACCTGGAGTTGGGGGCTGGACCCGATGGGAAAGGCCGTGACATCGCTGACCTGTCCGAAGAGGAAGTCGGTCCGATCCGCGCTGAACTCGAGTTGATTTAGAGGCTCCTGAGGAAGCGAACGCCCACTTCGCCTTCCTTTCCTGTGGTGGGCTCGACCCGCTGGGGGGCCTCCCCTCACGCGGGTTTCCGCACCCCACCCCTACAATGGCTACATCTACCCAAAGGAGTGCACCATGGCAGACTCGAAAACTGACCTCATCTTTCCCGATGGATCCACCGGCCCGGGCTGGGAATCCAAGACCATCGACGGGGTGACCTGTTACTTCCAGACCCGGACCCAGGCCCGCGAGGGACGCAAGATGATGTTCGGCGCGCTGGATCCTTCCAAGGGCTGGTTGCGGGGCGCCGCCAAGCCCGGGGAGACCGCTCCCCTTTCCATCAGGCTCGACCCGGTGCTGACCACCGAAGATCCCGAGCCTGAAAATAATTCAGAAAGTGCCTTGATTTCCGAACCATCCCGGGCCATATTGATTGAAGAGGAGTCAGTTCCGGCTCCCGCAGTGAAAGGTTCAACCATGGCTCACGAGATCACCCAGCAGGACAACGTCGTCCTCTACAAGAACCCCGCCTGGCACGGGATCGGCAATGTCGTCCCGGAAATGCTCAGCCCGATGGAAGCGATGGCCGCGGCGGAGCTTGACTGGGAAGTCAAGACCGTCACCCCCGACTGGACCGTGGATGGAATCACCCGGCCATCGAAGACCTGCCAGTTGGCCCTTCGGATGCCCCGCGAGGGCAAGCTCGATCGCTCCGGGAAGCCCGAGGAGATCATCGAACTCGCAAAAGTCGGGATGGACTGGGCGCCGATCCAGAATCGTGAGATGTTCGCCTTGGCGGAAGCCGGGGCTGGGCTCGGCGTGAAGATCGAGAGCGCCGGATCGGTTCGCCAAGGTCGCCGGGTGTTCGCCTTGCTCCGCGCTGACTCCTTCGTGATCGGCGGGAACGACCAGGTGTATCGCTATCTGCTCTTGGCGATGGGGCATGACTCCGAACTCACCCTGCGGGCGGTGCCTACTTCCATCCGGGCGGCCTGCTCGAACATGCTGACCATGGCGCTCCGCGGGAACAAGTACCATTCCATCCGGCACATCGGTGACATCCAGGGTCGGCTCTTGGAGATGCAGAGGGCTATCGCCCACTTCAAGAAAACCGGCGCGGACTTCGAGGATGCGGCCAAGGTGCTCCACTCCCGGAAGCTGACCAGCGCTCAACTCGAGTCCTTCTGGAAGGACGCGTGGCTGGATCTGAACGGCGGGAAGGAAGCCAAGACCGACAACATGGCGGCGAAGGCGAAGGAGACTCTGTTCGCTTGGCAGGCCAGGCTCGAGATCGAGCGCATGGAACTCGGGGAGCAGGACGTGAGCCTGTGGCTGGCCATGAACGCCGTCACCCAGTACGTCCAGCATCGCCCGGCTGGAAGGAAGACCGACGACGCGCTCAAGACCGCTGACCTTCGGATGAACGACAATCTCATGGGTGTGGGCAACACCTTGACCTCCAAGGTCTTCGAGCGGGCACTCGCCTTGGTCTAAGCGGGGCGCCGCCTGATCTGCGGGGCCGGGAAACCGGCTCCGCTCTTTTTATTTTCAGTACCCCTTGATTTCTGAACATTGATTCCATATATTGAAGGAAGAGGGATCAGTTCCGATCCCCAGCCAAGGAGCCGGCAGATGGGCCAGATCGAGATCTTCCCCCGGGAGTTGCCCCGGAACCCCACCCACGCCGAAGTCAGCGCAATGGATATTCGCGTCGTGGTTCAGGATCCCACCTGGCAGGGCCTGCGGAAGGATCTTGTCGGGTCTTGGATGACCAAGGCCAGGCGCAATGTCTCGTGGCTCCGGGAATATCTGGCCACGGATCCCGAGTGCCCCTACCGCCTGCGGAGGGTGCATAATTACCTCACCGGGTCGGCCTTTCGGATGGGGAAGATCTCCAGCCCGGAAATCACCCAGTTGTTGAGCGAAGTCCGTCAGAAGAGGGGGATGTGATGAAGCAGTTGCCAACCGTTGCCGTGGGTGACCTGTTGATCTGGACCCGTATGGGTCTGGGCTCGACCCGCCACCGGAAATCGCTCTGCCGGGTGAACCGTTTGACCAAAACCCAGATCATCGCCCAGCAAGTGAAGCTCACCAGCTTGGAGCCGTGGGGAGTAGAGTGGCGCTTCGGGCGGGAAGATGGGGACGAGATCCGCCCCGGGGAACGATTCCCCCAGCTGTCCCGGGTCGAGCCAGCGACGGAGGAAGATAGGGCCGAGCTCAAGGAGCAGGCAAG
>JBBAQX010000122.1:0-5826 GCA_040400085.1 Lysinibacter sp.
GTGCCAAGCAAACACCAACAGCTTCTCGTCGCTGTCCCCGAGGAAGTCCTCGATCCAGTCGAGCACCGCCCGGCGCTTGATCGAGAAGGCTGATCTCGTGAGTTCCGCTATCTTCTCTTTCAGCTCCTTGATCGGGGCGCCTTGGAGGGAGAGGATCTTGTCCTCCAAGGCCTCGTACTCTGAGTCCTTCACGATGGGGAGGAGTACCGGTGTCCGGACTTTCTCCGGCAGTTCCGCCATCACGTCTTTTTTGGTTCGGCGGATCATCAGTGATCGTAGTTTGAGGTGGAGTTCCTCGACGTTGCTTGCTCCCGTTGCATCCATTCCGAAAGGAGTCTTGTGCTGTGCGCAGTATCGGTTCTTGTAGGTGTTGAAGTTGGAGAATTCGCGGGGATCGAGGATGTTGAGAATCGGGAAGAACTGGACGGGTCGCGTTGTGATGGGAGTGCCAGACATCGGGATCACGTGACGGTGGAGAGGCTTTGTGAGTTTGACGAAGGCTCGTGTGCGCTTTGCGGTGGTGTTGCCGATTGCTTGGATCTCATCGCCCACAATGATCTTCGGATCCAGCTTGTCCAGCCAGTCGACCCAGTGAGCGAGGATTTCCCAGTTGATGACGTAGATGCAGTTTTCGGTGAGTGGTTTCCATTTGTGGGGTGTCTGCCCCGTTAGGATCTCCATGCGGGAGGAATCCCTTGACATCCAGAGCCGCTGTTGGGCGAGCCACTGGTATTTGGTCGAAGCGGTCGAGACGATCACCGCTGGGCGCATGGTCGGGTTGAGTTCCAGCCACGAAAGTGCCTGACAGCTCTTCCCTGTTCCCATGTCGTCACCGATGAGGCCACGACCATTCCGATGCTTGAGAAAGCGCATCGAGTCGATCTGGTACGAACGGCGCCCCGGGAGATTCGTGGTGTCGATCTCGACCCCCTCCCAAGGCGGAGTCCAAGGCGCAGCAAGCAAAGCCCGAATGGCGCTGTGCTTCCTCTCGTGCTTCTCCTTCTGGACTTCCGCACGGGCTTGAGCTTCCGCTTCAAGGTTACGGCCCTTGGCTTCCTTGATCTCCCCGGGGGTGAACCCGGCATCTTGGATGACTTGGCACGCGTGCTGATCCCAAGGAGCCTCCCAGTACTTCCCCTCGGCGATGAACTTGCGGTTCGGGATGGCCCGGACAGAGTCCAGGATCCTCCCCCACTCGTCACGATCCTTGGTGAACCACTGAAACCGCACGATGCGGCCGACTCGCTGATAGACTCTCATGTTGGTATTGTAGGGGTCAGCCATCAGTACTCGTCCTCGCCGTCATCAGCGGGTCCGTCATCCGGCGCCACCCCTTTCAACAGTTCCGCCATCGTCGCGTCCCTGAGGAGCAGGGGATCGTTCTCTGCCCAGTATTCCCGCACTCCCGCCAAGGTGTTGAACCCAACAACGGCGACGACCATCTCTTCCCCGGCCCGGAGATCCCGGATGACCGCCCGAGCCACCCGCTCAAGAGCGATCAGCGCGTGCTTCCGGTTGACTCCTCCCATCCCAGTGCGACAAGCCTTGGAGAGCTGGAGGAGTTCGGTGATGTGGAGGAAGAGCGCAACGCTGGGAGCGGTCACGTTGGGTGCTTGCTCTTGGATGTGGGCGAGCACCACTTCTTTGGAGAACTTGTACTCGGCCATCTTCGGGAGGGCCGTTCTGATTCGGACCACTTGATCCGCCACAATGGCTTCCTCCCGTTCGGAGTCGGACAGGGTGGACTGGAAATCGAGATCGACGAACTCCTCCTCCCCTTCCATCCCACGGAGCCACTGGGCAAAGCGCTTCCACTCCTCGTCAGCGACAGCGGGGATCCACGCTGTAGGTGAAAGGTTGTTCACGGCACGATAGCGCGAATACAGGTACAGGATCTCTGTTGGGGAGACCTTCCGGTCGGGTGCTCGGAACCACCCCTTGCTGATGATCCCGTGGAAGCGGATGTCCCGCTCACGCTCGTCGCAGAAGTCAGCCAGATCGAGCACCCTGCGCCAGAAGGCGTTGGGGTGGGGTGGGTTCTTGTCGAGCGCAGTGTTCAGCTTGTTCGTCAAGACCAAGTAGTCCACAGGGCCGAGACGCTTGGCGGCTTGCCCGAGTAGATCCCCGCTGTCCTGGCGTACCGTGTCTTGCTCGATCCTGGTGAGTTCCTGTAGAAGTGCGCTGGTGCGGGCTTCCTTGGTGATGTGGTTGTTGAAGATCCAGTAGTGCAGGTCGTGGGGACGATCGCAGAGCGTCTCCACCCGCTGGCGATACTTCCGAGCCGCGGCCAGGATCTTGTCACGGAACTCCCGGATGGTCGCTGGGCGGAACCGATACTCGAACGGGACATCTGGATTCCAACTCCCCCTCAGGATTTCCAGCAGGTTCACGATGGTCTGGTACAAAGCCTTGCCGATGGGCTTGTCAGGTTTCGGGAACTGGAAGGGGAGGAGGTCCTCCTCCTTGATCGACCAGACGAGCCGCTTGACTGCGAGCAGTTCCTGGGGTGATGCTGTGTCAAGGATGTTCCCGTGTACGAGTTTCCCGGTCGGGGTAGGAACTGGGAAGTCCCAAGCTGGAGAGTTCGAGGGAAAGACCTTTTCCTCTTCCATACCATCCACGATCCCGTTTACGGGGCGTGGGGGTGTGTCTGATTTCATACTATTCTCATCTTTAGTGAGAATATCCTTTCCATATTCTTTATTATCTCCCCCACAAATTCCAGGGCCCCCGTGGATTTTTCCAGGGCCCTCCCCGTGGATTTTTCCAGGGCCCCCCGCCCCGGTTTTCGGCCTTCCCCCGGTCCGGGTCTCCCACACTCCACGCTCGTTCTTGGTTTGCAGGACATAGGAGCGTAGTGCTATCCTGGTCTTCCGAACTGCACTCTTCTCATCCTCCCAGGCCAACAACAATCCATTGATCGCCGGGACGTTCAAGTACCTCAATGGGATGTTGTCGGAGTACCCCGAATCATCCGGGGGAGCGACCTTCTCCACAACCAAACCACGCTGAACCAATGACTTGATGCAGTCACGAATGGTGTCCTGACGATACAGCAGAAGGCAGTCCCCCTCCAACTGGCTCAGCGAACGCTTCACCGGCCCCGCCAGATCGTCCTGTGGGTATCGGACCGCATGACGCTTGAACTCGGCTTCCGCCCAGTCCATCAGTTTGCGGAGGACCAAGGCCTCGGAATGCCTCCCATCGCAAATGTCGATGAGCCGCAGATCCATGACCAAATAGTGGCTTGTGTTTGGGCGGGAACGGAATACTTCGGTTACCGCTGTCTCAGATTTACTCACGCTGACTCCTTGAAACAAAGAAACCCCATGCGGGGTCTGGGCGGGGCTCTACCTCCTACATCAGCGCCGAAAGGAGTAACAACGCTGATGATTCCAGACCCCACATGGGGCGACTAACTTGTTGGGGCGCTAGTAGAGCTAACGCCTTGGGCTAAATCTATGCCTTCTGGTCCTCGAGGGCAAGGACTTCCGAGTCGATCACCCTTTCCATCCTGAGACGCTCCTCGTCGCTGATCTTGCGAGCCTTGAGAGCCTTGACCCGAAGGAGAGCAACACACTGGTGGAAGTAGGCGAGGGTGTGCTCCGGGTAGAGACGCTCGATCCCGTCCCACGTCGACAGATCCTCAGGGATGGGGCCGGTGAACCTTCCGCGGTACTCGGGCTCCATCCAGCGCAGGTCCGGCTTGAATCCCCGGGCCACCATCTCGCGAAGCACCAAGCGGTGATACGAGACCAAGTGGATGAAGGTGTGGTTGTAGATGTGACGGATCAGCGGGGACTTCTTCCCCCACCCGCGACCGCGTAGAGCGCAACAACTCCTGTGCTGTTGCAAGAGCATTGGGCGGGGTAGTGCCCGGATCAAACGATGGTGCCAGAGTCTCATGTCCCAAATGTAGGCCCCCGGGGGTGATTCCACGGAGTGAAAAGAAAATGACAGAAGCGCCTTGATTTCCGAACTATGGTTCGATATATTGGATGAAGAGGGATCAGTTCCGATCCCCGGCAAAGGACTCCCAGATGAACAAGACCATGCTCACCCTCGACACCGCTTCATCCCTTTACACATTCAAGGTGGAGTCCCAGAAGGTCAATGGGAAGGTGCTCACCTTCGTAAGTGCTTATCTCCCATACCAGCCCCCGACTCTTGCCGGATCAGTCGAGGGGCTCTTTGCCATGCTCCCGAATGAAGCCGTCCCCGCAATCGTGAAGGCGCTCGAGGCCATGGTTGAAACCGTCGAGATGCTCGCCCGCTGAATACCCGCTCGCTGGGGATGAATGGTTTGAGCTCTACTCACCCTCCCCAGCGATTCTGAGGGAGCCCGGATCCCCGGGCTCCCTTCCACAATCACCCACAAGGAGACCCACCATGAATGACGGAACCAAGACCCTCAACGATCTGCTCGACACCCTCGGTGGATGCACCGCTCGTGTCCATACCCCCGGGTATTATCCGGGGGAAAGCACCACCCGCATTATTCACGAAGTATTCGGAGTGATGGTGTTTCAACAGACCCGCAATGGGAAGCTTCTGGTAACCGCCGTGAACCACCCAACCCTCGAAGAACTCAAGAAACTCAGGGATCGGGCAGTTGTTTCTGCCGAGTTGGTCTTCACATACGCAGTGCTTGCCAAGATGGCCGGGGTTAGCGGATTCGTGAATCCACCGCCGACCCCTACAATTGAGCCATGAAGCAACGCATTCTCAGCGCTGTTCGCGGAGGACCGAAGACCGCCAACGAGTTGTTGCGGGAGTTGGAGCTGATCTCCCTGCGGGATGAGCAAACCCTTTTCCGAACCCTCGCCAGACTCCGATCCTCTGGAGACATCATCAGCAAACCCGGCCTCACCACGAAAGGTGGATGCCGGAACATCTGGGCTTTGCCCGAGGAGATCAGACAGTGCGCATCACCTATGACATCACCAAGGAACAGCGCAAGGGCAACAAGCGTTGGACCTTCCTCCTGCGCTCCCCTTCGGGACGCTACCTTGGGCAGTACACTTGCGCCAGCGAGTGCCCCTACTTGGAGGGCTTGTACCGCCTTCGCATCTACCTGCACGGACAGGTTTGGCCCGCATGCGTGCTGACCTTGGGATGAAGCCCCGTGTTCACCAATTGGAGGAACTCTCCACTGCCAGCCAGCCCCCGTACGGGTCCCCGCAGATGCTCTTGGACCTTGAGAAGATGCTCGACGACAAGAACCCGTCCCAGGAGGAGGACTGATGGCGAAGGAATGGCAGGACAAGCTCGAGATTGCCGAGCGCCAGCGTCCGTACTTCCACTACGAGATCCAGTGGATCACCCTTGAAGATGGATGCGAGGAGCCCGGGGCCGATGTGGGGGAACTTCCCAAAGGATGCGACGATCCTGAGATGGTCGTCGTCGCCAAGGCCGCGGAACCCTTCGCTGATCGCAAGGGTGAGACCTACTTTTTCGAGAACATCACCAGGGCCCGCAACGCCTTGACCGCCGCCAACAAAGCACTCAAAGAACACAGGAGCAAAAAGTGATTCTCATCCTCACCATTGCACTCTGCCTCGCCGAGGCCGCCCTCCTCTACTCGATGGCCAAGCGCATCGAGAAGCTGGAGCGCTCCACACCGGTCGTAAACAACTTCGGGGGTGGCCTGAGTGGCCTTCTCGAAGCGGGGATCCTCTCATACCGTACCACCGATCAGAACCGCCAAGAGCGTGCGTGGGAACTCTTCCGGGATGGGATGACCAACCCACCGCTCGGGGAAGATCCCCAGCCGGCAATCGTCGCTCGCAATGCTTGGGAAGCGGTCGGGGTGTTCGAGGGGGCTGA
>JBBAQX010000123.1:0-5784 GCA_040400085.1 Lysinibacter sp.
AACGGAACCAACGGAACCAACGGAACCAACGGAACCAACGGAACCAACGGAACCAGTGGAGTAAGTGCCAAGGTTCTCGATATTGCTGCGGATCGCCAGATCATCTCGTTCGACGGTCTTGGCAACTTGCTTCCGGCAGATCAGAGCGTGGCTCTACGTGCATACAAACAGAATACCACGGCCACCGTGGCTTGGATAGTTCGTGATGGCAGCGGCAATGCTGTCAATGCTTCTACCGTTCTCACTTCTGGAACGGGAACGCGCACCAATCTTATCGCGTTCTCTGAAAAGATGGGTGCTTCTGCATCGTCGAATTGGTGGACTGACAACTTGGTCAACATCACCGCATATTCAGGAGTTGCGCCAGACGGAACAACCACCGCTGATCTTATTATCCCCACGGCGGTTAGCGGTATCCACCGAATTGTTCGCAACGGCTTCGGAACTGGTGTAATTGGTAACACGGTTACGGTTTCTGTCTATGCCAAAGCGAGTGGTTATGACTTCCTCCATATCGTATTCCCTTGCGTTAACTCTAACGCGAACATCTTCAACATCACCTCGGGAACACTTGCCGCACAAGGGTCGGGATGGACATGCTCGATAACAGACGCTGGAAACGGCTGGTATCGTTGCTCCGCCACTGGCGTGACTACAGCTACTAGTGCAAGCAACTGCGGTTTCTGGATGACTTCTACCAACTCAACCGCGAACTTTACTGGTAACGGAACAAGCGGCGTGCTGCTTTGGGGTGCCCAGTTTGCAGTAGAATCTGCTGCGGGTCCATATATTCGCGCGGATGGCGCGGCGGTTACCGCCGTGATCGGCGAAGGTGTCACCCTAACAGGTGCTAATTTCAACATCGCGCGCGGCAGCACGGATTCTGTTATCATTACTGGGACTGTTGCTGATGCGTTCCCGATCTATGATACGATGTCGATCAATCGAGTTCAGGCAGGAACTAACGCTCTAACGTCCTTCCTCACCAACGAGTCACAAACTCTAGCCGCAGATAACAGTGGAACTGTTTCTGACTTTACACCAGCTACGGGTTCGATGAAGGTATTCTACGGAATAACCGATATCTCTACCGGAACGGGCACGACCTATTCTGCTTCCTTCACTGGCTGCACGGGTTCGGTGAACTCCACCACAGGCGTATACTTCGTCACTGCTATGTCTACTGACAATGCTTCGGTAAACATTACAGCAGTCGTCTCTGCGGCATATGGCGGACAGTCAATCAGCAAGGTATTCTCGCTGGCCAAATCGCGCACTGGTTCGGCTGGCTCTACGGCTCGATTGGTGACAGTTTCTTCGGATCGCCAAGCTGTCTTGTTTGATGGATTGGGTGCGCTGAATCCCGGCGGAACCGCTCAATCTATTCAGTTCATCGCTAGCAAGAGAAACACTACTAATCAGGTAAACTGGACGGTAACAAAGATAGATGGCTCAGCCACCGATTTGGTGTCAGCTTCGAACTACTTCTCGACTACTGCCGTAGGTGGAACTGGCACCTCAACTGGTGATATAGTCCACATGACTCCGACGCAATTTGCTGCTGCTCGCGGAACCACTAATGGCGTGATCGTCAAGGGCGAAGTAATCGATGGCACCGCGTTGAGCGACACCGTTTCCGTAATTCGCCTACAATCGGGCGTCAATGCGGTATCGGGTTTCCTTACTAACGAAGCGCAGTCTCTTGCTTCAGACAATGCGGGGCTAGTGTTCGACTATGCAACCGCAACTGGATCGTTCAAGGTTTTCTATGGCTCCACTGATATTTCGACTGGCCAAGGAACCACTTATTCGGCTGCATTCAGCGGTTGCTCCGGCACAATCAATGCTTCGTCTGGCGTCTATGCGATAACATCAATGACTGTGGATAATGCCACAGCAACCCTTACTGCTACCACGAGCAGCACTTATGGAAGCGTAGTTATCCCCAAAATCTTCTCGTTGACGAAGTCCAAGGCCGGTGCGGCTGGGGCGGCAGGTTCACCGGGAACTGCGGGTGCGGATGCGAAGCTGATCACGCTTCAGTCTGACCGCCAGATTATCTCGTTCCAAAACAATGCCGCTCAGCCGACTGTGCAGACAGCTACGTTCGCCGCGACCAAAACCGCAACTACCGCGACAGTAAACTGGTCTGTCGCAACCATTAACGCGCCTAGCACTCCGCTCACTCCGGTGACTAGCTTCTTGAGCGCGGCGACCGGCGATAGTGTCACTATGACCGTAGCGCAGTTTAATGCGGCGCGTGGATCAACCAATGGTGTTGTCGTCAGGGCGACAATTACCGATGGCGTCACGATCTCCGATCAGATGAGTGTTGTCCGCGTTGATGCGGGTTCTTCATCGGTGGTGGGTTATCTCACGAATGAGTCCGCTGTTCTTGCAGCAGACAACGCGGGCACGGTTTCAAGCTTTGCTCCTGCCTCGGGAACCTTCCGAACCTTCTTCGGAATCACCGACGTGACCACGGGCGCTGGAACCACCTACGCGGCGGGAACACAAACCAACTGCACCGCAACGATCAACTCGACCACCGGTGTGTATTCGGTCAGTGCGATGTCTCAGGATACCGGTTCGTTCACCATGACTGCCACTACCTCTGCCGCAAACGGCAGCGTGACGGTTACCAAGATTCTCACTTTGGCGAAGTCTAAAACGGGGTCACCGGGTTCTAACGGGACGAGTCCTAAGTTCATTACGATTGACTCTGACCGTCAGGCGATCCTCGTCGATGGTCTTGGTAGCCTCGCTCCAGCAGGAACTGCGCAGTCAATTCGACTTCAGGCAACGACTCAGAACACCTCTGGGTCAATCATCTGGACAGTCACTCGCATTGATAGCACTTCGAGTGGTGCGGGTAACTTCTTCTCAACAACCGCCGCAGGTGGAACAAATACAAATTCGGGAACCACCGTGTTCATGACTCCCACGCAGTTCGATGCTGCACGGGGTTCCACCACGGGTGTCATCATTACGGCGACTTGTGATGGCGTTACCGACACTGTGTCTGCTGTCCGTCTTCAGGCTGGTAGCACCGTCGTTAGCGGTTACCTGACGAACGAAGCGCAAGTTCTTGCTGCTGATAATGCAGGTGTGGTCTCCGACTTCAGCGCCGCGACGGGTTCGGTAAAGGTATTCTTTGGAACTACCGACATCTCGACCGGCGCGAGCACATCATACTCGGGCACATTCACGAACTGCACCGGAACGGTGAACGCTACTACTGGTGTCTACGCCGTCACCGCGATGTCTGCTGACAACGCGACGGTGAATATCACTGCCACCACCTCTGCCTCCTATAACAGTCAGGTGATCTCTAAGGTGTTCTCGATCACGCGCAGTCGCGCTGGTGCTACCGGTGCAGCGGGTGCGGCGGGTGGAACCGGACCCGCTGGTGCTTCGGCGAAGATCGTTGATCTTTCCGCTGATCGCCAAACCATCATTATCGATGGTCTTGGTAACTTGAATCCGTCTGGAACTGCGCAATCTATTCGTCTGGCCACCAGCCCTCAAAATACCATTGGCGCAGTCAACTGGACTGTCACTCGTATCGATGGAACGTCAAGTGGAGCAGGCAACTTCTTCTCCACGACAGCGGTTGGTGGAACCAACACCACTACCGGAAACACGGTGTTCATGACACCAACTCAGTTCGATGCTGCTCGCGGCTCGACTGCTGGCGTTATCATTACTGCTACCTGTGACGGCGTTATCGATACGGTTTCGGTAGTCCGCATTCAAGCCGGAACTACCAACGTTACTTCGTTCCTCACGAACGAGGCGCAGGTGCTTGTCGCAGATAGCTCAGGCACGGTATCAGACTTTGCCCCCGCGACAGGAACGATGAAGGTGTTCTTTGGGGCAACCGATATCACCACGGGTCAGGGAACTGCCTATTCGGGTGTGTTCTCCGGATGCACGGGAACGGTAAATGCCACAACAGGGTTGTATAGCATCACCTCGATGAGCACCGATACCGCTTCTGTGACGATCACCGCTGTGACAACGGCTTCCTATGGAAGTGTGACCAACAGCAAGGTGTTCTCGCTCGCCAAGGCGCGCGCCGGTCTAGCGGGCCTCACCGCCCGCACCATCACGGTATCCTCTGATCGTCAGAGTATTTTGATCGACGGATTCGGTAGCCTCTCGCCTTCAGGAACTGCGCAATCGGTTCGTTTGGTTGCATCTACGCAAAACACTTCGGGAACTGTTAACTGGACGGTCACTCGCCTAGATGGCACGTCAAGCGGCGCTGGCAACTTCTTCTCGACGACAGCGGCTGGTGGAACTAACACCACCACGGGAACAACAGTGTTCATGACTCCGACACAGTTCGACGCCGCGCGCGGTTCGACTTTGGGCGTCGTAATCACCGCCACGGTAGATGGTATTTCCGATACGGTTTCCGTCATCCGTCTACAAGCAGGTTCTTCCGCGATTACTGGCTACCTGACCAATGAAGCTCAGGTTCTGGCCGCAGACAGCGCTGGTGTTGTATCCGACTTTGCCCCCGCGACCGGAACTTTCCGCGTCTTCTTCGGAAACACTGATATCACAACCGGTCAGGGGACTTCCTACGCAGCCACCTACAGCAATTGCACCGGAACGATCAACTCTACCACGGGCGTCTATGCGGTAACGGCTCTATCTGCCGAAAACGCCACAATGACAATTACCGCCACCACTTCTGCTACTTATGGAAGTGCGTCAGTCATAAAGGTGTTCTCCGTAAGTCGTTCACGCGCTGGTGTAACTGCGCGCGCCGTCACGGTATCAGCAGATCGCCAGACAATCGTGCTTGACGGACTTGGTAATTTGAACCCGAGCGGAACTGCGCAATCAGTCCGTCTCTCTGCCTCTACTCAAAATACTACAGGAACCATCACATGGTCGGTTACCAGAATTGATAGCACTTCGAGCGGTGCGGGCAACTTCTTCTCGACGACCGCCGCTGGGGGAACTAACACCACTACCGGAACCACCGTGTTCATGACCCCGACCCAATTCGACGCCGCTCGCGGCCCAACAAATGGCGTGATTATCACAGCTACCGTTGATGGGCTTTCCGATACACTTTCGGTAGTCCGCATTCAAGCCGGAACTACCAACGTTACGTCGTTCCTCACGAACGAGGCGCATGTGCTTGCTGCCGACAATGCAGGCGTGGTCACTGACTTCAGTGCTGCTACGGGTTCGGCAAAGGTGTTCTTTGGAACTACCGACATCTCGACTGGCTCTGGAACAACCTATTCTGCTGTTGCTTCTGGCTGCACCGGCTCGGTGAACGCCACCACAGGCGTTTACTCCGTCACTGCTATGAGCACCGATACCGCCACGCTGACTATCACCGCTGTTACTAACGCGGCAAATGGTAGTGTTACGATCAGTAATGTGTTTTCTCTCGCCAAGTCCCGCTCAGGTGCGGCGGGTGCCAATGCGGTCACGATAGTCGTTACGGGAGATCGCCAGACGATCACCTACAACGCTGCTGGGACAGCAACTCCTACTACCCAGACTACCACGTTCCTAGCGTTCACTCAGAACACAAGCGCCACAGTTGCGTGGACTATTACCGATATGGCGGGCAACGCTCTATCGACGAGCCTTCTGAGCAATTCTTCTGGTCCTTCTACCAGCTTGACTGTTGCTAACTTCAACACCGCCATCGCGGGTTCGTCTGGGGTTATCGTCATCGGAACCGTAACTGTCAACGCGGTGAATATTTCTGACCGAGTTTCTCTTGTCAAGGTTTCCGATGGTGCTACCGGT
>JBBAQX010000124.1:0-5708 GCA_040400085.1 Lysinibacter sp.
AGTAATTCTTAAATCATTTATTTTGCAACAGCACGACGGGCTAAAGCCCGGAATGGTATTTTACGGCGTGGGGACGCTATCGCGGCCTGGTGAACTGCCACCATCGGCGCGGTTTGGGTGCGGCCTTGTCTGTGTCGGCCTGGGGCTGCTGCTGCTGCTCTTCCTGGAGCTGCGGAACGGATCGGGCGGCCAAGAGCCTCAGCGTTCTTTGCTGCTCGGCTGCCAACGAAGAGGCGAGCTGCTCGGCTAGGCGCTGCGCTCGATCCAGATCACCACGGAGAGCCTCACGTTCACGCTCTAGGAGCTCTACACGGGCTTCTGACACGGCCAGGCGCTTCCCCAGCTCGATCTCTTCGGGTGTGTCCGCCTGACGGTCATAGGGGACGTCCGTTGTGTCCGATGGCGTGACCGGCGCGACCATGACCCTCCCGCCTCCGGTGGACGGGAAGAAGATGAGGCGGACATTACGACCGTCCGGCTGTCGGACATGGCGAACATGGGCAGGGTCGAGCTGCTCGGCTCGGCGTCGCATTTGTCGCGGACTGATCCCGGCCCGCTGTGCCGCATGTGTGATGGTCAGCCAGTCGTCAGAGGTGCTCTGTGAGGCGCTCAGATGGTTGTGTCCTTAAACTTCCCTTTCAGGACTCATACCGCCTGTTCCGGGTTGTTTTCGGAGGGTGGTTCTTCATCATTGCTCGCCCTGGCCGCAGCCTCTTTTGCTACCTCAGTTATGGCTGGGGCGACACGTTCCATAACCATTGCCACATCTTCGGCGCTGCCTTCGATCCGAAGTGTGAGAGTTGCTCTCACGACACGACTTGTAACACGTCCAACAACTTCACCCATAGATATTGACCTCCAACGTAGCAACGACCTGGCGACGATCCCCATTATCCTGCTGTGCCTCCTCGCCATGTTGCAACTCGACGAGCGGCTCAGGCTCTAAAAAACGCGCTGCTCTTCCCATGCGTCGGGCTGTATCTCTGGTAATGGTTCTGAGAGTGCGCCACCCCGACGCAGTTTCTCGTTGCTCTGATAGAAACACTCCTGCCCATTGCGGCTGACCCAAGTACTTCCTGATCGTCCTAGCACTGACACCGACTTCAAGAGCAGCTTCTTCAACCGTGAGACGCTCCAAGGGGTCAAGCCCTTCAACAAGCTGCTGTTTCGTACTCATGGCTTCTTTGTCCCCCTCCCCCATCCTGGGAGCTTCCTGAGGCGTTCTACGGCGCTCTGACGTGTCTCATCGGCCTTGGCTCTGACCTCGGGTGCCATGACAGCTCTAGCGAACCCAGAGGGGGCAATGACGATCCGCCCACGGGCTTTGTGGTCGGCTTCCAGCTTCCTAGTAAACCAATCAGGCCAACTGTCCCATGTGGCCGCTGTACGGGCGATCCAGCCAGGGCCGGGTAGCTCGGGCTGGGCTCTGGCATACTGGGCGAGCTGCAAGGCCCACGCTGCTCCCCTCGATGCGACGATCTTACGAGCCACAGCGACCCAGAGCCCAAGTCCGACAAGAGCAGCGACCGCCGCCATGCGTGCTTTCCTCTTATGTTCGCCAAGAGTGGCAGGGGGACTAGAGTTAGTTACACTATGTTGATTGTCAGTAGGGTTAGATTGGCTAATCCAACGCCCTGGCAGTAACGAAGCCAGCTTACCGATATCGTAAGTGTTCACGGGGCCAGCTCCACGACAACGACCTGTATATTGGTGAGGGCCTGGACCGTTCAGAAGATCTTCTCCAGTCACGTAGCAAATCCAACCATGGGCCCTAAGCCACGCGAGGCCACGATCAATGGTTCGTGTGCTTACTTCAGCCAGCTCGGCCAGGCGCACACGGGATGGCCACACACGATCGGAATGCTGTCTGACATGGTTCAGAAGAGCCTTTACGACCGGCACGACACATTGGGGACAGCCAATCTCAGAGACGAGCCGACCAACAATGTGAGCGATAGCGGCCTGGATCGAGACCTTGAGACGGGCGAGCATGGGAGCAACAACGAACGATAGCAAACATTCGTTAACTTTGCGGTCTGTAGGCTGTTCCGGGTAGGATAAAGCCGCAGAATTCTGTAGCATAGAGCTGATACCTCTGTGTTATTGCCCTCGTCGGTTGGCTCCGGCGAGGGTTTCCTGTTTATACCACAGTGAGATAGAATATGAGTGACGGAGGGCACCCGGCAGCAATGCAGGGTGCCCTCCTGCTTGTTGCCTGGTGCTCTCCGACCGTTCCAAGGGCAGGAACACTTTTAGGAGAACTCTATGAAACTCAAAATGGGGGTCATTGGAAACGAGGCATCGGGCAAGCTCGGTGCCAGCGTCGTTTTCGTGCCCCAAGCCTATGGACAGATCGTTCGGGAGCGGGTCATCCCTGCAAACCCAAAGACAGCGTTCCAAACAGCCCAACGCGGCCAGTTCGCACAATACAGCCAGGCATGGAGCGCGACTCTCACCGAGGCCCAGCGCAACGGGTGGGCCGCGTATGGCGACAAGCTCCCCGAGAAGGCAAGCCGCTGGAAAGACAAGACGTTCGCACGTCGTGGGCAGCTCGCCTTCATCGAAGCGAACATCAACTCTGTTTCTGCCGGCCTGATCGCTCCGGGTGGCTTGGTGGCAATCGCGCCTGCCGGTTACACGGTCGTAGAATCGGAGATCGGTAGCTTCGCTCCGACAGCTGATGTGAGCTCTACGAGCCTCACCATGTCCGCAAGCGCGGACAGTGTCATGACCCCGGTGTTGGTCTATGCCACCGCACCTCTCAGCGCTGGCCGCTCCAAGCTCCCACAGTCGGCGCTCCGGCTCATCGGGAAGATCGAGGGAGGCGACCCCTTCAATACGAACGTGTGGGCGCTCTACGTGGCTCGCTTTGGAGTTGCTCCAACGGCGGGTCAGAAAGTCGGCGTCAAAGTGGCACAGATCAGCGAGGCGGGTTACCTCGTCGTTGAGTCTGAGAAATTGATCACGGTGGTGGCGTAAATGGGAACGACATCAAATTACCAAGTGGTCGAGTCCGAAGCAGCCCAGGTGAACCCTTATGCTTCTGAGAACTCTGGAGCTGTCAAGGTGTCCCAGGGAACTGCATCGAATCTCTTTGAGCTGAAGATCTTCGCGACTGAGCCGCTGCCGAGTACGGCGACGAGCTTCGACCCTGCCGACCTGGAGGAGCTGACAACCCTTGCGCCTGGCGATGGTTGGGGCACCGATCTGGGGAGCATCTACGCGACCCACTTCGGAGCCGGTCCCGTCCAAGGTCAGCACATCGGCTTCAAGGTTATGCAGCTCACCGAGGCAGGCTATACCGTGGTGGAGTCCGAGAGCTTCATCGAGGTAGGAGCCTAGATCATGGACACCTCTGTACTTTTAGAGGTGGCCAAACAGGCCCCAGCGCTCATTGTGGCGCTGGCGGCCTTGTTCGTCTTGGGCTCGAAGCTCGATCGCTTGGCCGACCGTGTGGACAGGCTCTCTGAGACGCTACTAGGCCACGATCCCGACAGCGACAAGCCAAAGACACGTCGCAAGCCGCCGCGAGCCTCTGTAGGGGCTCAGGACGAGGCGAGGGTGTGAAGACACGCGAAGGCACCGTTACGACCGCGACAGAGGCCCGTGCAAGGTTCTGGCGCGGTCTTGGTGTGTTGGGCGTGGTGGTCGCCTCCGTGCTCGTTGGTCGGGGTGGTCGGCCTGGTGGTTCGCCTGGCGCGTCTCCGACCCCACTGCCCTCCTCGATCTCCTGCCGAGCTGTCGAAGTCCACGACGGCGACACGCTCACGTGCGCATCGTCAGAGCGGGCTCTGACTGTCCGAGTCTCGACAATTGATGCTCCGGAGCTTGACCAGCGATACGGCCCTGGGGCGCGTGAAGCGACTCAGAAGCTGGTGATCGGGAAAACCCTGGAGCTCACGAACTTAGACCAGGATGGATACGGCAGACTCTTGGCCACCGTGACCCTCCCCGACTCCAGCGACCTGGCCGAGCAGCTCGCAGCGCGTGGCCTCGCGTGGTGGTATTACGAGTACTCCGCTTCCGCCACAGCCATAGAATCGGCAGAGCGTGCCGCACGCACTGCCCACCGCGGCTTATGGGCTGACCCCTCACCCGTCGCGCCCTGGGCCTGGAGACACCGCTCGTCGCCGTCACCCGCCCCGACAGCATCGCCGAGCGCAGCAACTCCCTCTCCTGAAGTGGCACCGTCCGCCGCTCCATCCATTCCAAGATAGTGCCCTGCGGGGGCGCGTGTCTTCCATGCTGTCCGATGTCCGAGCACTTTGCACATGAATGTGCTGTCCGACGACGATATACGGCATGACTTGCGCAGAAATAGCGAAGAATCTAACTTCAACCGATCACTAACCGATCACCAACCGATGTACGCCATCTTATTTATATACCTAGGAACGGGTGGCCGTCGCTCCGGTGTGGCTGACCGGGCTGTCGTGGCCCCATCGTGTCACTGTCGCCGGTGCGCTCTTTCCCACCCCGAGGACGTAGGATCTCAAAAGACCAAGGGCCGTCCGTCCGTCCGTAGCTCCATTGTGTGTGCCCTGCGGGGATGCTCAAAAGAAGCTCCGGTGCTCCTCGATGTGCTGCCGCCGGGCGGTTCAGAAAGCCCTGGGTGTAATCTCCTTTTTAGCGCTCACCAGTCGTCGAGGCTCTAGGCGGTGCGCGTCGGTCGTCGGCCTGGCCGCTGTGCTATCCGAGAGGCTCCACACGCCGCCGCCGTCGCAGTCAGCGCTTCAAAGCTCGCTCTACCTCGCGTGTGGCGTCGGCAAAAGTCTTCTCAAGCTTCTGTAGCTCCTCCAACTCGTAGCGCGTCGCAGATCCGCTCTCAGCTCGCTCGCGTAGCAGCTCCCGCCGCTTATGCTCTCGCCCCACCTGGCGCGCCCCTGCCGCCATCCGCTCGCCTAGTGTCATTGGTTCCGTTGCCATGGTATTGCCCTTCTGTTGGTCTGGGGGCAGCTCGCGCCGCCCCCGTGGTCATTTTACAGGTAGTCTCCCCGGTAGTTCGCTCTCATGCTCTTCACGGCGTCGGCTCCAAGCTCTCTGGCGTCCCGTGCAGCCTGGTGGCTCCCTGTGGCATCGAGCTGCTCGGCATGCTGCTTCCAGCGCTGCGCCTCAGCTCGCCACAATCGCCGCTGCTGCGCTTCGGCAAACTGAGCCAGGTTAGGCACCTGTGGCCGTGCCAAGAGCTGAACAATGCGCCAGTGCTTGCAGTACAGTCTCTCATCCAAACTTGCCAGCTCCGCTTGTAGGTTTCGGCGCTTGCAGTGCTTCGCATCATCACAGCTGCAGCTCCGCTTCTTGTAATCCAGTTGGTGGTTTCCACGTGGCCCGGCCAGTGTCACCACGCCAGGTTCACGGGTCAATATTCGGTAGTGGGCTTTGCTTCGGTTGGCTCTCTCAATGCGCTGCTGCTGCTCAGTGCGAATCAGCGCGGCCAGCTCTTCACGGGTGGAGGGAACGTGCGCTGCTTGTGGCAGGTTCCCTATCATGGTATGTTTCATTTTGCTATCTGGTCCTTTCAGGTAGTCGTAAGGGCTGCGCTTCGTTTCCTAGGCCAAGCGCGGCTCTTTGTGCATGAATTGCACTCCTAATTGTATCAAAAATAGCGCAATATTGCCAATAAATAGGATTTATTATGCAAAATAAATAAAACAGTAATTCTTAAATCATTTATTTTGCAACAGCACGACGGGCTAAAGCCCGGAATG
>JBBAQX010000125.1:0-5488 GCA_040400085.1 Lysinibacter sp.
GGGGCTCTGAAACACGAGTTATGACCCCAGTTACGTGGTAGCATAGGAACTGTTAGTGGGCGTGCGCCCTCTGATTGAATACCTGCTTTAGATACAACGCCTAGGAATGGGAGTCACCGATGTGGCTTCGTCAACCATGTCTAGGTTGTCGTTTCATCGGTGCATCATGTGGACAATCCTGACACATTCAATCCCCTTCCTGGAGGACTTCTAAATGCCCGCATACTCCACTCCCGGTGTCTACGTCACAGAGGCCCCGCTTTCCAGCCTGATCTCCAACTCCAGTGGTCCCACCGCTGCTGCCTTCTACGGTGAAGCAGAGCGTGGCCCCACAACCGCCACTCTGATCAACGACTGGAACTCCTACAAGGTCCTCTACGGAGACCTGAAGACGCAGTACGACCTCGGCTACGCCGTTTACCACTACTTCGCCAATGGCGGGCGCTCCTGCTACGTGAACCGTGTCATCAACGCAGCCGCTGCAACCGCTGTCAAGACCTCGCACCCGTTCCTCCCGACTGGAGCTGGTGGAGCCTCTGCCGGTGCTTCTGCTGGTATATTCACTGCCACTGCCATCAGCCCTGGTACCTGGGGCAACACCGTTACCGTGACGACCCTCGCAGGTAGCGTCCCCGCATCTGCTACTTCGTACGGCTCCTTCACGGTCACCGTCTTCGTCGGCGGTGCTGAGGTTGAGCGCTGGCCAGAGGTGACCCTCGACCCCAACGGCAACCGCTACGTGGCGACCGTCATCAACAACTACAGCAAGTTCATCAGGGTCTCCAGCGTGTACAACACGGCAACCCTGCCCAACGCTGGTACGTCGTACAACTCCGTCGCACAGGCATTGGCTGGTGGTACGCAGGCAACGGTCATCGACACCGACTTCACCACCGCCCTCACCAACCTGGACATCGTCAAGGGAACACTGATCCTCAACGCTGTGGGCAAGACTTCCTCCACGGTGGTCTCGGGCTTCGTGTCCTACGCTGCCACCCGTGGTGACTCCTTCGTCATCATCGACCCCAACCTCACGGACACCACCGTGGCCCAGCTCCAGTCCACCGCTGCCAACTTCTCCGGCATCTCCAACGGTGGCTACGCTGCTCACTACGCACCAGCTCTGGTAATGGTAGATCCCGCCAAGTCCGGTCCCGGAGCCATCCGCACTACCTACCCAGGTGGGGCCATCGCTGGTCTGTACGTCCGCACCGAAGTTGCTCAGACGGTGGCCAAGGCCCCCGCTGGCTACTCCTCTGACATCCGTGGAGCCCTCGGCCTCTCGGTCCCCGTCTCGGACAACCAGATCGGTACCCTCTACTCTGGTACTCCTCAGGTCAATAGCTTCAAGGCCATCCCTGGAGCCGGTGTCGTGGTCTACGGTACTCGTACCCTGACCGCCCTCACCCCTGACAAGTTCGTCAACGTTCGTCGTACGTTGAACTACCTCAAGTTCAACCTCAAGACTCTGTCGGACTTCGCAGTCTTCCAGAACAACGACCCCAACCTCTGGAACAAGCTGAACATGACCCTCTCCGGGTTCCTGTCAGACTTCTGGAGGGCCGGTGGCCTTCGTGGAGAGCGCTCCACCGATGCGTTCTACGTGCTGTGCGATAACTCGAACAACACGCAGAGTTCCATCGATCAGGGCATCGTCAACATCCAGGTCGGTGTGGCACTCCAGTACCCTGCCGAGTTCATCGTCATCAACCTCAGCCAGTGGTCTGGCGGCTCCAACGCCGTCGAGAGCCTCTGATCTACCCAGGAGTAAGTAACTAACATGGCAAGAGCATCCAGCACCGATCCGATCAGGAACTTCAAGTTCCAGGTGACGATCCAGCCAAAGGGGGGTAGCTCCCTCGCCTCGCATGTTGGTGAGGAGATCGGCAACCTCGGTTTCTCCGTGGTCTCTGGTCTGAGCGTCACCAACGAGCTGATCGCCTACCGTGAGGGTGGCATGAACACGCATCCTCACAAGATGATCGGCCAGAGCGACTTCGCCCCCATCACTCTCTCCAAGGGAGTGTTCGGCCACGAGAGGAGCCTCTACAACTGGCAGACCTTCCTCCACTCGTGGAGCCAGGGTGGCCAGACCGGTGGTTCCACCTCCGGTGCCAACGACTACCGCTGCGACATCCTCGTGTCGGTACACGACCACCCCGTGTCCAGTGGTAGCTACGCTACTCCTGGCCAGTCAGGCACCGCCCCCACCCCCGCTGGTGAGGCCAAGATCGCCTACAAGATCTTCAACGCATGGCCAGGCTCCTACAGCCTGACCGACCTCAACGCAGGCGACTCCTCGATCATGATTCAGCAGCTCGTGCTGAACCACGAGGGCTTCCACGTTGAGTGGTCACCTTCTGCTACAGGTTCTGTAGACCTGGCGCTGCTCTCCAGCCTCGGCTGACATTTCACGTAACACTCACATAGGGAGAACAATATGAGTGATGACTTCTCCGCTCAGGCGGATATCATCAACACGGCCTCGGCCGACGAAGCACCAGAGATGCCAGCACCATCGGACCCACACGTGCAGCTCATTCGTGGCATCCACCAACTCACTGACGAGGTGGATGTTTGGCACGATATCGCAGAGGTCAGGGAGCTGACTGGGGAGGACGAAGAGTTCCTCGCAGCCTCAGCAAACAAGTCCAAAGAGGCGATGTCGTTCACGAAGTACATGGGGATCCTACTCCAGAGGGGGGTTCTCAAGATCGGTGATCTCGACGTTCAGCAGACGCCTCAAGTCATCGACAAGCTGGTCACGCCGGACAGGGAGATCCTGTTCCTGGCGATGGTCAAGGCAACCTACGGCCCCACCAGGAAACTCCGAGTCCTCTGCGGTAACTGCGGTGCAGACAACACGGTAGAGATCGAGCTGGACGAAGACTTCACGATTGTCGAGCCCAAGTTCGACGTTCGCAAGGACATCGTCGTGAAGACGTCCAAGGGCCCCATCCGTCTACGCCTCCCCAACGGGGAAGACTACGAAGCGGTGCAGAAGGATGAGAGCTTGACAGACGCAGAGGTCAACACTCTGATGCTGGCTCGCTGCTCTGTGTGGGACCCGAAGGACAAGCCTGCCAGCACTGAGAAGTGGGCACGTGGGCTGGGGATTGCCGATAGGAAACTCCTAATCCAGATCTTGTTGGACTCCGCTCTGTTCGGACCGGATCTGGAGGGGGTGGAAACTCAATGTGCGGAATGTGGCAACGACCTTGCTATATCGCTCGATTGGGTCTCACTTCTATTCGGTTGATGTAAGAAGCATCTATTGGGAATACGAAACGGTAGCTCTCGTCTATAATGGTTTCACGTTGTCTGATATGAAGACAATGTCGGTACGCCAGAGAGACTTCTGGTACAGAATGGCAAAGTGGCGAAACTCCGCCACCAAGTAACTAGAGAGCACCATGACAGATCCCAACACAGAGCCCTCCGTAGCGGCACAGGCTGGACGTCAGGTCATCATGTCTGGTGGTCAGCGGGATTCCCGCTCTGAGGTCAAGGCTGGGATCAAGGTGGACCTCCAGGGGATCCAGGGCTACACGTCGGCGATGACGAAGCTCGGTCAGGCCACAGCGACCACCGCTGCTGCCACCGTCAAGCTGGCCAACGCCTCCAAGGGAGTACAGGCACCTGGCGGTGGCGGGGGGACTCTCGCTGCTGGTACGCCCAAGCCTCCCATTCTTGCCGACCACTTCTCCTCTCCTCCCGCTGCCCCGTCTGCTACGGGTGGCCCTGCCGTCTCCCACACTGGTGGGTTCGGTGGTGGTTCCTTCGGAGGTCTCCGTGGTATGGCCAACCAGGGCATGGGCCCCACCCTCATCGGTGCCTCCATCCTCACTGGGTTGGCGGGCAGCATGGGCGCTGGTGTTGCTCAGCGCTCCGATCGTGCAGCAGGGTACGCCTCCAGCGCTGACAAGCTGAACGTTCTCTTCCAGCAGATGACTGGCATGTCGCAGATGGCGATCATGAACCAGCGCAAGCCTCTCCAGAACTACCGCATCGGTGGTCAGGAGGGCGCTAACGCCATGATGCAGTTCGCCTCCACAACTGGCTACATGGCCACCCCGCAGTTGGCGAAGTCCATTGAGAGCATCCGTACCCTCGGGGGATACTCCAAGAGCACCGCCGAGATCCTCCAGGACCAGCAGGCCCTCCTCAGTCCTCAGGTCGCCAACAAGATGTACCGTGAGTTGGGTGGTGTCAACGCCTACACCACTGGTGGGAAGATGCGTGACCCTCTGGAGATGCGTCAGCAGTTGGTGAAGTCTCTTGGGCTGACCAACGACTCCATTCTCAAGGGTGCCCAGGGCCCCGGCTCAGTCACCCGCTACCGCATGACAGCGGCTGGCATCCCAGTGGAGATGCAGGACGAGATCCTCCAGCAGGCCAAGTCCCAGCAGGCGTACTCCAAGAAGGGTGGCAAGGGAGACTACGACCCCTCCAACAAGGCCCAGCGCAAGATGATGGGCATCGAGGACAACTTCGCCACGCAACAGGAAGAGTCATCACGTGTCGCTGGTCAGCGTGAGGAGAACTACATCCGTCGCCAGATCGACAACATGGCTGCTCTGGAGAAGAGCAACCAGAGGCTGATCAAGGCCCTCGGCAGCCTCGAAGACAAGATGAGCGGTGGCATAGGAGCGGCCACCTCTGGACGTACTTGGGCTGGTATGGGTGGACGAGTACTTCAGGCTGCCGGTCTGGGGATGATGCTCATGCCTGGACCTGGTACGGCAGCGGGCATCGCTGCCATGGTTGGCGGGTCTGCCATCGCCGCTGCCTCAGGCTCAGGTGACCCCGTGGACGCCTCCGGTGGTGGAGGAGCTGCTTCTACTTCCCGCTCAAGTGCAGCCAATGACGCCAACATCGCCATCCCCTATGGATACGGTGGCAAGCGCAAGTCCCTGAACGAAGTCAAGGCCGACCCTGACTTCCGCAAGGTCGATCCTCGCATGCAGACCAGGCTCCTGGCCATGTTCCGAGAGAACCCCAACGTCGGTATCGGTGACTCCTTCCGTGAGTCTGGTGAGCAGGAGAGGATGTTCAAGAGCCGCTACACCAAGACCGACAAGAAGACCAACATCTTCTGGCAGGGGAGCTACTGGGAGCACACCTCTGGTGCCCCCGCCGCCCCTCCTGGAAAGTCCTTCCACGAAGTGGGTCTCGCCTCCGACCTCGTGGGTGACCTCGGATGGATGAACGCCAACGCTCACCGCTTTGGCCTCAAGCACTTCGCCAACGTCAACAACGAGCCATGGCACGTTCAGTTGGCTGAACTCCCCAACAGCCGTAGTGAGTGGGACAAGAGCGCAGGCAGTGTACAGGCAGCCGGTGCCGCCGTGGTGGAGGCTGCGATGTCAACCTCCATGCCCTCTGGGGACGAGAGCCACGGAACTATGAACACCGCCCGCGGGAGCCGCATGGGGCTGTCTGGAGGCTCCTCAGCACGCAACAGGAGCCGCAGGAGGGCCACCACTAG
>JBBAQX010000126.1:0-5258 GCA_040400085.1 Lysinibacter sp.
CAACATTACTCTTCTGCCTTACGGGGCAGATTTTATCGAAAGAAAAATATCACATTGCGTAATCGTAAAACCCTTCTGACCACCGTTATCGCTGCGGCCGTTTTCTCTGCCGGGGTCGCTACTCCCGCTTTTGCCGATACCTCCGGTGATACCGAGGTGACGGTGACTCTTCCCGTGGTTGCCACGGGAACTCTTTCTATTGCCAAGTCTGCCCCCATTACAATGGGGACAAATGGCCAGGGCAGCAATGGTAAGGACTATGCCGGAGCCACTGAACACGTGGTGACGGACACCCGCAAACCTGTTTCTAACTGGGCTATGCAAACTCGCATTAGCTCGGACTTTAAGAAAGACGCGTCGACAACTATATCCGCGGATCAGTTCAAATTAGATTCCTACGGCAATGGGGCAGGGGTACAAGCGGCGGGAGTCTTTGATGGCGTTGACAAGATGCAGCTTAGTAATGGATTTCAGGAGGTCGGTAAGTTGAGAAGTCGCACGGGCGATAGCGTAATGACCGTCGGTCTTCGAGTGAATCTGCTCAAATCTATCGGCGACGGCTACTCGGGGACGTTTAAGGGCGTGATGACGACTCAGGTTCTCTAATCTGAATAGTACTGATGCTTGGCGTCATAGCTCACCCCCAATATCACCCTGGCTGGTCTATTTCGAGACGTGCCCGCTTGGGAAAATTGTTTATGTGAGGTTGAAGAAATGTTCTTCTATTCACGTTTCACTCCAAAATGCTCCTCTGTCTTTCACGACGGATTTTACCGAAAGAAACATAATAAATTGCGTAATCATAAAACTCTTCTGGCCACCGTTATCGCTGCGGCCGTTCTCTCTGCCAGTGTTGCCACCCCGGCCTTTGCCGACACCTCCGGTGATACCGAGGTGACGGTGACGCTACCGACCGTCGCATCGGGAACCCTGTCGATCACTGCTCCAGCGTCCATTGAACTGATCCTTCCTCAGAGTGGAAGTCAATACACCGGAAAAATGGATGACATCATTGTAAAAGATGATCGTAAGCCTTCCTCTACCGGGTGGACGTCGTCTATTCATGTGAGTAAAGACTTCACCAATTCACAAACTGCTTCCGTTATTCCGGCAGAAAAGTTCGATTTCAATGGATACCGGAACGCGACACAAACCGCAAGCGGATCGGGTACGGGGACCTTTGCTCCAAAGACCTTCAAGCTTTCCAAGACTCCTCAAACGAGCGGCGTTATGACGGCTAAGGTCGGCGACACGGTGACGCACTTTGGCGCGGCAATCTACCTCAGCACGACCATGAATGCCGTCAAAGATTACTCCGGAACCTATAAGGGAACGTTCATGAACCAGGTTCTCTAAGTAAAACGCTCTCCCAGGGAAGCCCTTCGTGTGGCGGGTATCGATAGGTAAGTATCTATCTATCGATACCCGCCACAGGTTTCTTAACCGCTCGAGCATCCCCTAATCAGCCCGCCGATGTTGTCTGACCGCCCCGGTACTTGCGAGTACAGAGAACTGTTGCTCGACACTCTCGTAGCGGCGATTGTCACCGGGATTAAAAGGGCGTAATGTCGCTATCGTTAAGGAGCATTATCTTTTATGCGTAAGGGGAATTACATGACCGATGTAGCTCCACACGAGGCATCAGCACGGGGAGTGCTCTGGGGTGTTCCCCGGACTAATAACCTACTCGTTCAGCGTCCAACCTTTTATAACGCAATAGACCAGGCGCTTGCCTCCGAACGAATCGTCAGGGTCGAAGCCCCCTCCGGCTACGGCAAATCCGTGGCGGTAGCGCTCTGGGCTCGGCAACCCGGACGGGCAGGCAATGCGCTGTGGATCGAGATCAACGAATGGATACCCACCTGGCAAGACCTCTGGGTTGCGCTCGTAGACTCGCTCATCGCATCCGGTCTCGCTCCGTCACGGGGCATCGAGTGGGGTATCTCCGCAGTATCGCCCGACCTAGCCTCACTCCGCAGATTTCTGCAGAGCAGCCTGGCCGCGCTCGCGGAACCCCTCACCCTGGTCTTCGATGGGGTCGACAGACTCTCTGGCGAACCGCAGGAGAATCTGCTGCATTCCCTGGTTGACCCGCTCGACGGCGTCTCCGCGGTTCTGATCTCCAATGAAACCCGCGAGAGATTCCTCTGGCAGCAACCGGCGGTGCTGACGGCCGAAGAACTCAGGGTAACCGTCGACGAAGTAATCAGCGTCGGCGAGCTCCATGGAACCACCCTCACCGAAGAATTTGCGCGCTCGATCATCGCTGAGAGCGGCGGGCGTATCGACGTGATCCGGGCATACGCGGCATACGGGGAAATCGGGGGTGAGCATCCGTCAAGTGATGGGCTTCGCTCGGCCGGTTTGCTCTTTGCGGCGATGCTGCGCGAGCGGATGAAGAAAATCGATGTGGGATGCGGCGAAAAAGTCGCCCTGCTCATCGCGGCCTTCCGTGAACTCGACTATTCCCTCATGGCACGGATGCTTCCCGAGATTCCTGACCTGCTTTCTCTGCTGAACCGCCTCATCCAGGCGGGAGTCGTGATCGAACGTGAGGAGGGCAGATCATCCCAATATTCGGTTCCACTCCTGGTAGCTGAACCCCTCCTAGCTGACGCCTATACGTTTTTCGGGGTTGAGCTTGACGACCTGCGTCGCGTTGCCTCGGAGGAATATCGAGCGCGGGGTCACTACGCCCGGTCGGTCGAGCAATACCTGCTCCGGGATGACCGAGACGGCGCCATCGCCATGCTCGGAGGCGAATGGCAAAACGCCTTCTTGCGCTCTGGAGTCTCCGAGATACGGAACGCATTCCAACTCCTGCCGGGGGATGCCCTGTCCGGCAACTACGAAATGATTGCGATTCGGATGGCAGTTGCCATGGTTCAACCGCGCGAGCAAGCGGTGATCGATCTCTACCGATCGCGGCTGCAATCGTTGCCGGCGAGGACGATCGAGGGGCTACCTCCGCTGGCCCGGATCTTGATCAATGCCTCCCGATCGGAGCTTGCGTTGCTTGACCACAGCAACGAATATACGTATCGATACGCGGAAGACATGCTCTCCGAGGTTTACTCCCTGCTTGCAACCGAACCAGAACTTATCGATCCGCTCCTGCCCACCGCCTACAACATCGCCGGTAACGCGGCCATCGCAAGTGGCAACACTCAGGAAGCACTCGCCCGGTTCACAGCGGGAGCCGATCTTGCCGAGGCCAGAGGACAAATATGGGAGAGCGCCTGGGGATCATCCGGAAAAGCCTTCGCCCTTGCCGCCATCGGTGAACACGAGAGGGCCCTCGTCACGGCAAATCAGGCGATCATCATGGCCGACAGTCACGGATGGGGTGCGGCACCTTACCTGGTTCTCGCGCACTACGCCAAGGTACTGGCATACGGGAGCCGCAACGATCTGAACGGGCTGGCGCAGGTCGTCTTACAATACGACCCCGAGGTTCAGCCGGATAACCCATGGTCGCATTTCACCATCCTGATGAGCGCCGTTATGTGTGCCTATCGCGGTGAGTACTCCGAGGCGCTGACCCTCGCCCGAGGCTTGCTGGACAAGCCGCGAGGAGGAATCTTTCCGATGACCAGGTGGGTAGCAACCTACCTCTGCTGCGATGTTTATCTCGCAATGGGACGTACGGTGGACGGGCTTGACCTGGTCCGTGAGACCCATAATGTAGACGACAGCCACTCCTTCTGCGTGTATGGTCTGCGGGCGCGTTGCTATGTCGTGCTTGGCGAACCGGACTCCGCACTCAACGAGACCGCAGGATGCGTGCAGCTCGGCAACCTGCACGCCCCCCGAAGCCTCGCAGATGTCTTATTCGCGCGGGCCTGTGCCTTCTATCTGAAGGGTAATCACGCGGCGGCCGATCGCGCTTATCTGGATGCCGTGCGGTTATGCCGCGGGGCCGGATCCCTTGGATCCCTTCGGATGCTGCCCCAGGACATTGCAAACACGCTTTATGAGCGCGCAGCGCAAACTGAACCCGCGCTGCTGGAACAGGTTTTCGCGCGGGCTTCTGACATTGAGGGAGTTACCGGTTCTGCCACTAAAGTGCTCCTCGCCCTCTCTAATCGTGAACGGAAGGTCCTTGAAATGTTGGGGTCTTCGCTCACCGTTCCTCAAATTGCCGCCGACTTATACGTCAGCGTCAACACCGTCAAGACCCAGGCACGGGTGCTATACCGAAAGCTGGGCGTGCACACGAGGGCTGAGGCTGTGGAGTTTTTGCACGAGCTGGGGTTGCGCGACTCTCTGGGCTAGTACGGCGTCCCAGGGTGTACGAATTGCGTCGTCAGAGGAGAAGCGTCCGCCCGCGTGGTTAGGGGACAGGCGGGCGGACGCTATAGGCCACAACAATTACTCTGCGCTCGGGGAAGCGGGTAAAAGTTGGATGGTCTGGAAGTACGTCTTTGCACTCCTACTAGAAGATATTCCGACCTCGCCTACACCTCTATAAAACCATCTCACGTAGTCGACTTCGGCGAAGAAGGGGTGATTCCGGTGGTGAAACCGCCCGAGCATACGTGCAGCCACCAGCGCACCCGCACCCGGTACACTTGTAAGCTATACCACCCACCTCCCACCATTGGAGTAGCCATGGCCGCAGCCAGCCGTCTTGACAAAGTTATCGCCCTCGCCCGCCACCGCGGGTTCGTCTTTCAAGCGGGTGAGATTTACGGCGGTTCGCGCTCTGCCTGGGACTACGGCCCCCTCGGAACCGAGCTGAAAGAGAATATCAAGAAGCAGTGGTGGCGGCACATGATCACGAGCCGCGAGGATACCGTTGGTATCGACTCGTCGGTGATCCTCCCGCGTCAGGTGTGGGAAGCATCCGGCCATGTTGAGGTCTTTAGTGATCCGCTCGTCGAGTGCACCAGCTGCCACAAGCGCTACCGCGCCGACCACCTCGAAGAGGAATACGAAGAGAAGAAGGGTCGCCCGCCCGAAAACGGCCTGGCCGACATCGTCTGCAAAAACTGTGGAACCCGCGGTCAGTGGACCGAGCCGCGCGCGTTCTCCGGCCTGCTCAAGACCTACTTGGGCCCTGTCGATGACGAGGCTGGGATGCACTACCTCCGTCCGGAGACAGCTCAGGGTATCTTCGTCAACTTCGCCAACGTGCTGCAGGTATCGCGCAAGAAGCCACCGTTCGGCATTGGCCAGATCGGCAAGAGCTTCCGCAACGAGATCACACCCGGAAACTTCATCTTCCGCACCCGCGAGTTCGAGCAGATGGAGATGGA
>JBBAQX010000127.1:0-5040 GCA_040400085.1 Lysinibacter sp.
GACTTTTACCCCTGTCTCAGCCGCAGCCGGTACTAGCGGTAGTAGTGCCTGGGCACGTTCTTGGACTGCTGTAGCCACAGGGGCTGGATCGGGCACCATCTCGGGAGTCTTTACCGCGTCTGGTACTGCAAAGTGCGACCTCCAAGCATGGCACTACACCGCATCGGGTGGTGTAGGCAACACAGCGGCTGCCGCCATTACAGGAACTGGCCCAACGCAGGCACTTACCGCTTCCGCCCAGTCGGCTGTCATCACATCATGGGCAGACTTCCTCGTCAAAGGTGGAGGCGCTACTGGGGTCACCGCAACGGGAACTTTCACTGAACGCGAAGACAACAGCGTTTCTCCTTCTTACGACGTGTGGGGCGGGGAATGGCTTGGCGTCTCGGCCGGAGCTAACAACTGGGGTGTCACCTCGGGCACCGGCCGCAATATCACGTTCGCTGGCACCATCGAAGTGCTTGGTAAACCCGACGTCCCCGACGTCCCCTCAATCCCCGCTGGTGGGTACGGGTTCAACAACGCCACCCTGGTCTCGATCACACCGCCTGCCACGAACGGTGATGCGACGCATCCGCTGATCACCGACTACACGGTGGACTACGCCACTGCTGCTGCACCCACGACATGGCTCGGACCGTTCGCTGATGGTGCTGCCAGTAACGAGCCTACAAGATACGTCACCGGGCTCACCCTCGGCGTCGCCTACGTGTTCCGCGTCAAGGCGACGAACTCGCTGGGCGACTCGGCATGGTCAGCGACCTCGGCATCGATCACATCGACCGACGCTCGTGGCGTCATCCTCCTCCAGGGTGGCGTTGACAAGCTCCTCCTCCAGAACGGCACCGACCGTCTGCTGACCCAGGCTGGGGCATTGTCGGGTTCCGATTTCACCGTATCGGCTAGGCTCTTCGCCGGAACACTCCCCCGCACAGGGGCCACATCTGAGGCAAAAGCGACTTCCAGTGCTCTGCTAGGCACTCTTCCACGTACCTCGGCTACGTCTGAGGTGTCCGTATCGTCAAGTGCTCTCCTCGGTACCCTTCCCCGTACCGGGGCAATACCTGAGGTCTCAGCGGCAACACGTGCCCTCCTAGGCGTACTTCCCGTGTCCCAGCCTCAGACATCCAACGATGTCACGGTCGGGTCTGTCGGGCAACTGGGCGTACTGCTCTCCTCAGTACCGACGATGGCAGTCACGGCGTCCGCTCTCACCGCAGCGGGGGCCCTACCTAGGACTGGTGTCTCCAGCGAAGTGTCCACTGTGGCCCAGGCTCTCCTAGGTGCTGCCTCCCGCAGCACTGTCACTCCTGAGTTCTCGATAGCCGCCCGTGCCCTTGCGGGAGCGATTGCTCGGGGACTTCCTACTGCGGAAGTGTCTGCCGATGCTCGGGCTCTCCTTGGCGCTATCGCTCTCTCGTCCCCTAGTATCACGGCCACTGCCACAGCCACGACCTTCTCCGGCGTGTACCTCCCCTCTGCTGCCACGGTGACCTCGGACTTGACGGTGGTATCCCTTGCACAACTGGGTATCCACACTCGTTCCCTGCCGACGATGGAAGTGTCAGCGACATCCAGGGTGCCAATGGGGATCGCCCCCCTATCCATGCCAGTAGCAGCCTGGCAGGTAGTGTCCAACTTGTTCGCAGGGTCACTCCCAAGAACACAGGCCAGTGTGGAGACGGCTGTCCCCACTCGCATAGACGCTGGCGTTCTGCCCCGCACCTCCGCCACCACTGAGGTCTCTGCTCTCGGTAGGATCTTCGCTGGTGCGCTTGGGCGCTCTACTATCGGATCGATCGACTACATCGCCGTAGCGCAGATGCTGGTGGGGGGCGCTACACGCTCCCCCGGCTCCGTGATTGATGTGACTGCCACCTCCAGGCAGAACGTGGGTGTCTTCGGATACGACCTAGCAACTCTGGCCACAGACCTGACCGTCATAAGCATCGCCCTGCTGGGAGTCAGTACCCGCTCTTCCCCAACCATGAGCGTCTCCGCTGGGTCCCAGACGTACACTGGTGCTCGCCCCGCCTCCTCTCCATCCGTATCTCTGACGGTTCCTGGAATACTCCCTATGGGTACCCTGCCTCGCACAGGGGCCAACGTGGACCTGCCCACCATCGCAAGGGCCCTCCTGGGTACCCAGTCATCCACAAGCGCCGTGTTCTCACCAGTGGCGTCATCAGGCGCTTACGTAGGTGGGCGCACATCCTCTCTCCCAAGCATGGAGAGCCTGGTAGCAGCTCGTGCGCTCCTCGGCACGGTTGGCAGGTCCTCGCCTACCATGAATGTCTCCGCCCCCTCACTACTCTCCCTCGGGGTGCAGGAAGTCTCCCAGCCGACAGTGTCCCTGACCTCTCAGGCACTCCTTGCTATGGGTCTACACGCCCCATCAGCTCCTCTGGTACAGTTCCTCGTCACCGCCTACATCACCATCGGCGGCGTGCAGTACAGCCTCTACTCCGTTTTCATCGACGTGTTCGAGGACCGCCGCAGAGGCGCAGGTCTCCTCGTCCGTCCCCAGGCCGTCCTTACAGGGTCTGAGGATGTTAGACTGTCTTTGGCAGGAACGCCATCGTTGGCAACCAGGGACACAGAGCAGCAGGAGGCCAACCCCTCCGGGTTCACAATCACAGTAAGAGACACCGACCAGCGCCCCGCCACTCCACTGATACCGAATGGACCTTCACCTCATGGCGACTAGCGCAGATGTCGTAACCATAGCGAGGAACTACCTCAGGGACTTCCCCAAGTTCTTCCAATTGTCGTTCACGCCTCAAGGTCCTACCTTCGACGTCGGCAAGCCCAACCTGGACGTCTCCAGCCTGTGGGTAGCCTACGTTCCCAATGTGGGTGGCGGCAGCGCTGGTGCTTCTGTATCTGTCGTCGCCCCCTCCAACTACAGTGTGGATGCTCGCAACGGCCTGGTCAGGTTCGTCACGCTCCCAGCAGCCACCAGCGTGCTCATCGAAGGGTACTACTACGAGTGGTTGCTACCAGAGGACATGGACTTCTACGCCCAGATGGCCATCGACCTCAACACGCACAACTTGAGTACACCCTTGTCAGACATGGCCCCCGCTGTCGTTGATGTTGTGGGGATCCATACCCTCATTCAGGCCCTTTGGGGTCTTTTGTCTGAGTACAGCCGTGACATTGACGTCATTACATCGGAGTCCGTGCACATCATCGCCTCGCAGAGGTACCGCATGGTGTCCAGCCTGCTGGAGTTCTGGACCGAGGAGTACAACAAGCGTGCCCAGGCCCTCAACATCGGTCTCGACCGCATGGAAGTGCTCACCCTCCGTCGTACCAGCAAGACCACCAACTACCTCGTGCCCATCTACAAGAGCCGTGAGGTTGGCGACTACTCGCCCATCGAGCGTCTGTACCCGGAGATCGACCCCGGCATCATCGACATCACTGAGAAGGAAGACGACACCCGCCAGGACGTGTACGTCGATGGCGAGCCCCCGTCTGGGTACCTGGTGACTGGATTCTACTGACATGGTTGATTTGAGGGCGGAGTTGTCGCTCATCAACAAGCATATCCGTCAGCACGGACGTGAGGCCGGAGAGTCCATCCTCTGGTACGAGTTCCTCCCGCTAGGTGAGGGGAGCACGTACAACGACATCTACGACGAAGGTGCTCCGGGACCTACTGGTAGGAGCTACCTCCCAGGTATCGTTATCCCCACTATCTACGTGGAGGAGATCGAGGATGAGTTCACCGCCAAGGAAGAGGGCCGTCAGCCCACCCAGAACATCAAGGTCACCATGCTGTATCAGGACGTCCTACGTTCTGGTCTGAAAGACCCATGGGAGTACCAGCCCCGCCTGAACGACATGCTGGTGTACGACGGTAGGTACTACCGTGTGAACAACTACATCGTTCGTGGACGTGCGCCCTCTGATGTGCTAGTAGTCGTGCAGGGGTATGAGGTCTACGTGGAACAGGATATGATGTGGGACAATGTTCCAGTCGTCGCCACTCCTACCAATAGGTTCCCCTCAACCTTCCCGGTGGTGCCATAATGTCCGGTAAGCCTTTGATCTCCGGCACCCCTTTCATGGTCACGGACACGTACGACTGGCAGGACGACTTTGAGAACATCCTCAGTCGGGCAGTGGCCTCTGCTGAGGACTACGCCTCCAAGTCGCTCCGCTACGCTGCATCTCAGGATGAGGACTGGGCCCCCTACAAGGACCTGCTCAGCGTGGAGTACCACGAGGGTGCGCTTCACTACGTGCTCACGGGTACCCCAGAGCAGATCCAAGCCATGGAGAACCTGGAGTATGGCCTGTCGGGGACGCCGCCACGTCCCCTCATTCGTCCCCAGGTGCAGCGCCAGTCCGACATCCTCGGTCACCGCATCGAGCTGATCCTCGCTCAGGAGGCCCCCGGTGCCAGCTAACCCAGGAAACAACCCAGGGTTCACCCTCGCTGAGGACGCTGCCCTCAAGTACCGTCTGAGCGCCCTCGCTGTCTCTGATGACAAGAACGCAGAGCGTGTGTGCCAGGTCTTCTACCGCTACCCAGACGGTGAGACCGAGAAGCTGTACCCCTTCATCACCATCGAGCTGATCGACATCTCCCACGCCCGTGATCGTCAGCACTCAGAGCGCTCGTACGTCTACTCCAACAACCTGGCCTTCACCTCCAACATCGACTACTTCCCCTCGGAGATGGACGCAGCGGACATGGCAACCATGGCCAACGGGGGCATCCTCGTGACCGACCAGCTCGTCCCCGTCAACCTCATGTACCAGGTCACCACGTACACCAGGTCACAGCGTCACGACCGTCAGCTCACCGCCCTCATGCTCCGTAGAGTCTTCCCATTCAGGAGAGGCTTCATCGAGATCCCCGAGGATGGCACCATCCGTAGGTGCGACATCATGGGATGGCGAGGCACTGACGTGCTCGACCAGGAGACCGGGTACAAGAACCGGATCTTCCGCAAGGTCTACACCGTCACGATCAACTCCGAGATCCCTCAGTCCGACCTGCTCGGGGGCAAGATGGTCTCCGTGGTA
>JBBAQX010000128.1:0-4910 GCA_040400085.1 Lysinibacter sp.
AAACTATAAGCCGGAAGACCTCCTGCCCGATCCTCAGTTTCACTACGTTGCCCAGCCTGCGATCGACGCAATCCGCTCAAACATGACCGTGATGCGGCTTGACGGGGAGCTCGACTATCGCACTGCGTCGGGAGTTCGGGCTGAGTCAGTTGTAGCGCGGGAATTTGCAGGAACCTGGGTGGTTGAGCCGGGCGTGCCTGGAATCTGGTCTTTGCAGGATTCGTGGGGATCGGCATCCGCACTCGAGATTGAGGCGAGCGGGCACCGGTTTCGCGCGCTCGAGGCATCCGGCAATCGGATCGTATTCAGCTATGCCAACCTTCTCGAGCAACCCTCTTCTGCGCAGGATTACGTGCAGTGGCTAGCCGATTATCGCGAATGGATGCTCGTGGACGTGCCCCCGCTGAGCCTCGCGTCGCCCGCCTCCCGCCGTCGCTTCATGAACCTGGTCGACGTCTTGTGCGACGGGGGAGCCGTGCTGCACGTGCGGGCGGCGGTTGCGTCGGGGCGGCTCTTCGATGGGGTGGATGCCCTGCTCGATGTCGAGCGCACGCTGAGTCGTCTGCTGCTGCTAGACGTTCGTGCGTGACAGCGGGCGAGATCGCTTTAGTAGGCTGGCTATAGATGCAATATGCGCATAAATAATCAGCGAAGGCTATCGTGACGATTTTCAGCAGCAAGACAATTACTGGGATGGCTTCCGTGAATGGTGCGCGGATTGGTGCCCTTTTCTTTTATGGCGGACTTTTTGGCGGACTGACTGGCGCATCCGTTCTTGTCGCTACTGGGATTATCGGTTTGACTTTTGGGGCAGGTGTTTCTGACGCCTTGAGTAGTGTGCTAATTCTATTTCTGTTCATCGCCTGGATGGTGGGAGCCGTCGTTGGGTGGGTGTGCACGTTGGGTTCACTCATCGCGGTTCGCATCGGTGAAATTTTTCTGAGCAGCCCAATGGTTAGGGAGCGCTATATTCTCACCGCAAGCGGCGCGGCTATTGCGGTGTGGGTTCTCGGGTTCATAAACGTTCCTAGCCTGATGTTGTCGGAAAATGTTCTAGGGGCTTTCATCTTCTGGGCCGTTATCCCGGGGGCCGCAGCGTGCGCAGGCGTGCTAATGCTGCGACGCCGGAACCGCGTCTGGCTACGCGATGATGAGCAAGTAGCCGTGAACAGTCGATAACCATTTCGACCTGGGCTTGTTGAATTGTCTGGACGTGACAAGCCCAACTCTCTACGCGCCGGGTAGGTATTTGCCTATCAGCCTCATCTCATTAGAATTAGATAAGGAAACTCAAGCGATTCATTCGGCAAGATTATATCGACTGAAATTTATCGAGTACAAAGATGTTAGGGATTCAGATGAAAAGAATAATCTCGCCAAGAAATAGCGCAATTGTAGCTATCGGGGCGATTTCATTCAGTATATTCGCTGGAGGAATTTCTTCTGTGTCCGCGATGAATGTTGACACGAACTACGGGTCGGGCCCCACCTCGGGCGGCACCGCAGTTGCGATTCAAGTTGGTGACCTCCTGCAGGACGAGACGGTTATTCAGGTGAGTAACCGCGGGGCAACTACCGCAGCCCTTACTAGCTCCGGCAGACTGTATACCTGGGGTGAGGGAAGCAACGGCGAATTGGGCAACGGATCAACGACTGATTCTTCGACCCCGGTTGCGCTAAATATGACCGGAGTCCTTGCAGGCGAAACGATTTCTCAAGTCAGCATGGGCGTTACGTTCGGTGTCGCGCTGACAGCATCAGGCAAACTCGTTTCATGGGGCTCCGGATCCAATGGTGTGCTTGGCAATGGTGCAACGGCAGGCTCGTCGGTTCCAGTCCTGGTTGATATGTCCGGAGTTCTTGCAGGTGAAACAGTTGTTCGGCTGAGCGCGATTGACCATACGGTTGTGCTGACTGCGTCAGGCAAGCTCTTCTCATGGGGCGCGGGAGGCGGCCTCGGTAACGGTTCATCGGTGAACTCCTCTGTGCCCGTTGCAGTTGACATGACTGGTGTGCTCGCTGGCGAAAAAATAATAGATGTCAGCACCGGTTCAAGCTCGACTGCCGTCCTAACCGAATCAGGCCGGGTCTTCACCTGGGGATCATCCAATTTCCTTGGAAATGGAGCAGTGGCAAACTCGACAGTTCCTGTCGCTGTTGATACTACGGGCGTGCTCGCTGGCGAAACTATTACCCAGATGAGCGCAGGGGTCGCGCACGTAGTCGTTCTTGCTGAATCAGGAAGGCTGTTTACCTGGGGACTAGGGTCTGGTGGACGACTTGGTAATGGGGCGAACGCTAACGCTCCCTTTCCCGTCGCGGTAAATATGTCCGGCGTGCTAGCGGGTGAAACGATAACAAAGATAAGCACCGGTGGCTCACATACGATAGTGCTGGCCTCATCCGGGAAGCTGTTTAGCTGGGGACTGGGTACTAACGGCAGACTCGGTAACGGCGCAGCAGCATCTTCGACCGTACCTGTCGCCGTTGATATGACAGGTGTGCTGGCGGGCAAAAAAGTAACGCAGCTCGCCTCAGGCGTCTACCACACTGTTGTTGTTAGCGATTTGGGGGAAGCCTTCTCGTGGGGCGCGGGGACAGCCGGTCAGCTTGGAAACGGTTCGTTCACCGATCGATCTTCTCCGGTTGCAGTCGATTTGAACCCGCTCTTGGATAGGGTGACAGAGGTTACATTTGGTGATGAAATAGCAATGATAAATTCGGCCGACCAAAATTCGGTATCTGTACTTTCGCCCGCCCATATTCCTGGATTGGTGCGAGTCGTGGTGACTACGGAGTTCACCGGGGCTCACGATGTCGGTTTCTTCCGTTTTGGTATTGGTTCCGATGTGCGCTTCGACAATGCATCCACCAACTACTCGGTATCCACTGGCGACCGAGCGGTCGGCGCCGGAACGCACATGGTCACTGTTTCGCTTGCTGATGCATCGGGCAACTTGATAGGCGGGCTCGCCTCCAGCCTTGTGGCTACCGCGGCTGAGTCCCTCGGAACCGGCGCAGTGAGTGCTTTCTCTGAATCAATTCCCGACGGCACATACACGGCCACGGTCACGTCGAGCGTTGCTGGCAACAAAACTATCACCGTTCATTTGAATGGCACCCCTCTTGTAGCTAAAGGAAACAGTACTGCATCGTTTGCTGAAGCGCTTGAGGTCGTTGATCCGAATCCAACGGCAACGATACCTGCCGGCGGATCGCATACCTTTAGGCCGCAGATCCGAGCCGGTTCAACGAGCGGTGCTACCGTTGCTCAGGCGCCATCTGCGGGCATGATAACAATCGATCCGATGACGTTTGCAGTGCGCTTTAACGCTGATCAAATAGCAGCTGGAAGCTATTCCTTTGCCATTCATTTTAACGACGCACTTATTAATGATGCGCTTGGCTCTTCGGATGTTTCGGGTGCAAGCGCCGACGGCGCGGTGGTCATCGATTACACCGTGACTGTACTCCCGGCCACCGTAGTGAACGACACTTCGAGAGGGGCGTATGGCACGCTTCCGCAAACCGGAGTGGAATTAACAGGTGGGTTACTCATCGCGGTTTCTGCCATAATCCTCGGCGCAGGACTGCTGCGAGCTCGCCGCATGCTGAGAGCATCCGGTTGGGGTGCCCTGTGACTCTAGCGAATTGGGCTTGGTGAGGTCATGGCGGGTCTGTGTCCAGGGGAAAGCGCAATGTAGTTAGTGTCTGCAAACACCTTTGGCGTTACGTGCTCAAGACTGAACTCCCGATGCGATCTTGCCTCGTAAACATCCTCTCGCGTGCGGTGTCAACCCTACCGGTTTAAGGCCAGGGTCGGACCGGGCAAAAGAACTGTGTTGAGATTCAAAAAGGTAGATATTGAGTAGATGAGTCGAATCTACACGGGTCACAAACATGACGAAAGGCCGGAAAATCCTTGATTTTCCGGCCTTTTTGGTGGGGCGTGCGGGACTTGAACCCGCGACCGACGGATTGAGATTATGGGTTGCAAGTGCTTGCACTGGTGTGTAAAACGTTGATAAATCAAGGTTTTCTGTCGTATGCGGTCGTTTGCTTTGAGTTCAATTCGATGCATAAACGATGCATAAACGACCGTTCAGCGTTACTTGTCCCGGGGTAAGAATAGGGATCGTAGAACCTCGCTTGAATCGCGAATGAGCCTTTCGCGCTCTATGTAATGATCGTCCGTGATCGATTGCGAGGAATGCCCCAGCTGATCCCGAGCGGCCGTGCCGCCGAGCTCACGATCCAAAACCGTTGCGACAGCTTTCCGGAACCCGCGGGGTGTCACCTTTGCCCACGGGGTACCCATCAATGCTTCCCGCCATTGACGGCGGTAGTTCGACGGGCTTCTGAACGTCCCTGTACTCGAGGGGAATAAATAATCCGAGACGGAGTGCACGCGGCGATCAAGAAGAATGCCGACCATCTCGGACATTAGCGCGAGGCCCCGTTTACTCATTTCGGATTTGGGGTTGAGCTGCACGTAGGGTTTCCCTGTTTCGGTTACTGTGACGGTGCGTATGACGAAGATTCGTACGGGGTCAGCATCCAGTCGAAGGTCTTCCCACTGGGCGCCGAAGATCTCCCCAGTTCGTAACGATGTGGCGGCCATCATCTGTGCTGGGTCGTAGAGGTCGGTGTATCGAGGTCTTCCGTTCTTTCCGGGCAGGGCATCCCATTCGCGAAGGCGGCTGAGGATGCCCTGTACGTCGGCGACCGCTGGGGCTTTGACAGGGGCTTTTTTGGCGCGGATTGGCGCGGTGTCGCGGATGGGGTTTGAGGGGATGATATCCATTCGGGTGGCGATGTCCATCATGCCGTTGAGGATGATGCGGGCGTGCCTGCCGGGTGCGATTCCGTGGTCTTTCTTGATGCTTTTGAGGCGGGTGTCTAGCCGGCCG
>JBBAQX010000129.1:0-4735 GCA_040400085.1 Lysinibacter sp.
CACCCCTCCCCCATCGCTCTCACAGCAGTCTACTACCCAGTATGAATACCATCGCATAACCCTCTTCCCGCATGGCAGTCCGATAAGCGAGGCGGGCGCACGGCAGATGGACATCACGAGGTGACGAGCCCTTCCTCTCCCCCTCCGCCCTCCGCCCTCCGCCTCCCTACCGTTGACTGACCCCGTGTTTCGCTGCGCTGGTCCGCTGCGCCGCATTGACCCCGTGTGACGCAGGCACAGCTTCGGCAAGAAGAACGAGGACGAAAGCAGCGACAGCGGGGCTGAATCGGCTCCGGAGCAGGAGAACATGGACGAATACCGCAACCACAAGATGGAGTCGAGGAAGCGCGCCTCGTACGATGGCTTTGTCTCTCCAAGCTCCAGGTACCAATGATCCCAGCCTCGGGGTCTCCTGAACCCAACAAAAATATAAAAAAACGGTTTCGGGGTATTTCGAACCCAAGACGCACCGTGCTCTGACTCTCTTCCTGCAGCCAGAACCGGTCCGACAACGAGGCAGGCGCGTTCAACGGGCGAGCATCGTCCCTGGGCCTGTGGCTCGGTCGCAAGGAGGCGGCCTTCTCCTCCGAGGACCTGCTGATTGATCTGCGACTCAAGAGCGAGGCGGCGGACTCAAGCAGGCAAGGGGCAGGCGCAGCGGGCACGGCAATGACGCTGCTTGCAAGGAAGACGGTCATGCGCAGACAAGGCCTCATGCGGGACAGCAAACTGCTCGAGCTCTTCATGCACTTCAACTCCATCGTATACACGCTGATCTGTGCGGAGCTCACGCACTTTGATCCGGAGAAGATTGCCAGGTTCGTCGCATCACTGACGTACCGCGTGCACGGCTGACGACACACCCCGCAGGCTGACGGCCGCAGAGAAGCAGGACTGCGTTCGTAGGTACCGCCTGTCCGCGCTGATCAAGGAGTGCTGTGTGGCGGTGTATGACCTCGTGCGCATGTCAGTCAAGGGCAACACCAGGTCTGCCGTGCGGCTGCTGTCCATCAGTGGTCTCTTCCTCTCCCTCATCAACCACGAGGTGCACAAGCTCTCCCCGCCCATAGAGACCATTCTCATCGCATCGCAGTCCTCCAAGGCCATCTCCCCGCACGATGTGCACCACCTCATCAAGCAGATGTGCGATCTGTCTGCCGCAGGGGACGATGCCGCTCAGCACATCCTCAGCCTCCTGACGGTGCTCTGCTCGCCGGGGGAGAGGCACAACAAGTCGTTCCAGGACATGGCCCTCAGGATCATCTTCCCTCCCGCCGGCGGCGCCAGTACCGCCCCCGGTTCCTCCTGCAGCAGCGTGCTCTTCTCCTCCTGCTTCAGCGCTGCCTGCGACCAGTGGCAGCTGCTGCTGCGGCCCGCACTGAAGCTCGCAGAAGCCGAGGTCGCCCCTCACGAGTACAGAGCTGCCTTGGAGGAGGAGTTCGCGTGTCTGCTTCAGGTGTTCTCCCAGTACAACTCGGACGGCGACAACTACCTCGACAAGGAGGAGTGTCGACAGATGCTGGAGGACCTTGGTCTTGGTGGGGCGGCGCTTGAAGATGAGCTCGATGACCTCACAGGATGCGAGATAACCGCCTTCGTCTGCTGGTGGTGGGGGCACAGGAAAGTGTACTTCTCGACCTCTTCAACGATCCTCAACCTGCTCACGCAGGAGGAGTCGTTTTCACTGCTCTTCACGGAGGAGGAGGCGTTGGGTGCGTCCTTCTCGTCGGACAGCTTTCACAGAGACGTGTCACCGAGCATTCGCCGCGCAGTGAGGCCGGCGGTGGACGGCAGGGACCCTGCATTGCAGCGAGGGGGCGGGGACTCTATCCTCCAGCTGCGGAAGCAACGTGCAGACAGCCACGACTCCAATGACTCGGAAGACGAAGAAGATGCCTGGAGCGATGGTGAAGGAGAGAGGAGGGGCGGCAGAGGCCGTGGTGACTCGACTCTTGAGGAAAAGAACCACGTAAAAGCAGGTGAAGAGGCTGCTGCTTGGCAGATACGATCGTTCGAAGAGTTCAAAGGGGACAAGGAGCGTGTGGGTGTTCTGCAGGTTAAGGTGATGGAAGCCACGGCTCACCACGCCATGTTAGCGGTCACCGGCGTTGTCAAGGCCACGACGAAGATGAAGCTGAAGCTGGCCCAGCACCACCGGCTCGCTGCGACGCTCTCCCCCCTCAGAGAGGACGGCCAGCAGATCCGCGCCGAAGAGAACTGCATGCAGGAAGCCCCTGGGCTTTCCGACCAACCCTCCAGGTGCTGCTCCCCCTGCCGCGCCTTTCACCTGTTTTATCGTAGAGGGTCGATTTTCCCTCGCATGTTTGTCACGGATGTCTCTTCACTTTGACCTTTTCATGTGACCTTATTATCGTTGGCTCTGCCCACACCTGTTTTCTTCGTTTACGCTAACTCCACATCTCCGTTCTAACATGAATGCTCATTCCATCACTCTCTCGTTTTGTCGTAAATGTCTTTTCAACCTGTCTATCTACTCCCCTACCCCCCTACCCCCCTTCCCCGCCGCCGCAGCGCCTCTTACCGCGGCATCACGCTCCTGCTGAGCACGGACTTGCCCACTGCCGAGAAGAACTTCCAGGAGGTTGATCTGGCAGCTAGCAAGACATGGCAGGTGCGGGTTGGGTTGGCTATACAAGCCCCTGCAGGGCAGCGTGGCTTAGCCTAGGTTTAACCCTAACACGCTGCAGGACATGTTGCGGCTGGTCGACGCCAACTCGGCTGATCGCCTCTGGTTCCGCAGTTCTCTCGGCTTCCTTGCCGCCCTATGCAGGGGCAGAAACCTCCTCTCACAGCGCGCGGTCAGCCGCCTGGTCCCTGCAGAGCTGCTGCTGGCCCTGCTCTTCAGCCCGCAGGTGGACACCGTCGACAAGCACATCGCCTGCGACCTGCTCTGCTGCATCTTCCTCGAGAACGACCTGGTCTTCCCCATCAAGACGAGGCTGCCTCAGGAGGTGCTCTTCATCGGCATCGATCAGGGAATCCCGCGGCATGATGCGCTCATGGTCACGGCTGGAAAGGTCTTCAACGCCTACAGCCGCGCCAAGATCACGGCCGGCTACTGCGATGGGCCGAGTCTCCGTCGCCAGCTGCGCATGTTCATGTCTCGCGAGGTACGGGGCATGGTGGTCTCTCACGACGACAGCGACGCCAAGCTGCTGTACGACGCATGCCTTCTGCAGCTGCTGAGCGAGCTTCTGCTGCAGGGCTTCTTCGACCTCGGCATGGAGGGTGAAGGAGGCAAGGTGGAGGCACAGGGGGAGGATCAGGTGGTGGTGGGGGATGCCGGATGCGCAGGCCGCTGGTTCAGATCCAAGCAGCCGCAGGAACCAGCGTTCGACCATGCGGCCATCGAAGCTCTGCTGGTGGCGAAGCTGCATGACTTCTTGGACAGCCTGACGAGGCATGCAGCGGCGCGGCGGGCAGGCCTCGAGGGCTCCGGCGCAGCGGGCTCGCAGAGGATATCAGAAGAGGCCGGGGTGGCGGCAGTCAACGCGCGCTTCAATGGAGTGTTTGGCAGCGAGCTGCGTATCAAAGTGGTGACTCAGCTGGTGGCCTGCCTTACAGTACTCTACGACGCCCAGCAGATGGCAGCGCTGGAGAAACTGACGCTTGAGCTGCTGCGGATCAATCGCAGATTCTCTGACCCCACTGTCGGTCTCGCAGAGAGCATGGAGGCTGGAGATGAAGAAAGCCACCAGGACTCCGCGGTGCCCCTGTTATCACGCAGTAGCGCGGAACTGATCAGGAGGACGGTGGCGGAGAAGGACGCCGTGGACAGGGGCTACGTCAAGGCCGTGCTGCACGCGACGCTCTTCCCGGACCTGCAGCTGCAGCACAAGGTCTACAGCCTTCTGCACAGGCAGATGTTCCCTCGCATCGACGCAAAGCATATGCTAAGTATGGCATCTCCAGCGCAGCTCTCATCGCGTGCTCGTCGTGCCTCTAACCCTACGCCCCACCCCTTCTCCCGGCAGAGAACCTGCAGCTGGTGCCGAGTGAGGAGGAGGCCCAGGTGAAACGCCTGGTCGGGGTCTTCAGCCGGCTGCTGCAGGGGCATCTCGCAGAGGCTGCTGCGGCCAGGAGTCTCAGTGCCTCCAGCAGCCAGGTACCTCCTCCCCCCTCTCCCCACCACTCATCCCCCCACGCTCCTCGCGACGCCTCACGATGAGCCCTGGACACAGGTCGAAGCTGACCTCGACGTCGTCTCCTTCTGTCTCGATGGAATCCGCAGGTGACTGATGGCAGTCTATAAATACTATCATCATTATCATTATCTGTGGTCATCACTATGTTTATCTGTTATCATCGCGATTGCATGTTATTATCACTATTTCATTGTGTTATCATAACCATTTCATCGTATTTGCGCAGTCTTGTGTTCCGACGCCTGAAGCGGTGCGCCACAGGTCAGTTTCCCCAGGCCCTCCAAGTAGCGAGAGAGGGGAGCTTGATCCGGCGTGTATCGCGCCTTCTGCCATCGCCTGCGTGCGTGCTTGCGTCTGTGTCGCTGCCCCTGGGCTGCCTGGGTCTGTCTTCCTTGGCCCATGAGTACCATCTCTCCAGCACTGAAGACATCGAGCTGGTCTCCTCCTGGACACCTCACTCAACTGACAGGCAGAACCCTGCCCATGATGGTGGCGATGATGATGATGTTGGCGATGGTGGCGATGATGATGATGATGATGATGAGGAGGAGGAGGAGGAAAGCAGCCCT
>JBBAQX010000130.1:0-4411 GCA_040400085.1 Lysinibacter sp.
CCACCATTCGGAGCACCGTAGCCGGACGTTGGGAACTGGAAGTCGCTTGCGATAGCGACGAGATCCGCGCCGATGCCAGTGATCTGCTTGACGATGGGGTTGGCGTACAAGCCCCCGAGGTCACCGCCAGCTTCATTCTTGGGAACCGCCACCAGATCATCACGGGCGTTGAGATCCTCCACGAGGGTGTCCAGGTCGATGGCGTCGCCTTGGGCTCCGAAGGTCAGGTGCAAGGAAGAACCGTCACCGAGGGCGATCCTTTGCGCCAGAGCAGGGGAAGCCGGGGGGGTGGTCTGCCATTCCCCGGGGATGTTGGAGAGATACAGGGGACCTTCCGGGGATCCGCCGATGTCCCATGCCCCGGTCTGGGCGATCTCGAAGACGTCGTTGTTGACGACTCGAACGACCATGTGGGTGGCTTGGGTTGCGGGGGAACTGGTGGCTTGCGCCTTGACCCAGGTAGCGGAGTCCCTGCGGATGAGGGTGCCCCGCTCGAACCCGTGGGCGATGATCCCCACCCGGCGTCCCATGCCTTGACCGATGGTCGAGGGTACCAGCATCGGATCACCGAAGGCGGTGCCATCGTCCCGCTTGAACCACAGGCCGTGAACCTCGTCGGACCAGCCGATGTGGCGGGCCTTGAGATTCCCCCACGAGATGAGGTCAGAGACCGCTTGGTTGAGCTTGCTCAGAATGTTTGCCACTTGTCAGCCTCCAGTATCTTCGGCGTAGGTGCCGTCCTTGAAAGTGAACGCATGAGGATCAATCTCTCCCATGCCCCCGTCTGGTTGTTCTCCGATCCCATTGGTTCCCCGGAAGGGCCAAGCCTCGGTGAAGACCATGGTATCCGGGTCCACCGGGCCAAGTCCACCATCCCAGACATTGTCCTCAGGGTAGACCACCGTGTCCGAGCATGGCCCGACGATCAAGATAGGAGAACCGTGAGCGTCGACGATCAGTTCCGCATCTTCCACGGTTTCGAGGAAGCACGGGAGGAAGGGAAGGACCCCAGCCGGGGAAAGCCGCTCGAGGAAGTCCTGGTCGATGGCGATTGGCCCGTCAGCGAGGATCCAGAACCCAGCGGGGTACTCCGGGATGTAGAGCACTTGTGTGGAATCCGTGGCCGAGCGGACTGCCGAGATGATCTCCTCCGGAGTGCCGGAGTAGCGGGCTCGGAAAGCGGCCTTGAGCGCCAGCCGGTAGGACGCATCGTCGAGCACCACCCCACTCTGGAGCCGGGGGGTCACCGCGATCTTGCCGAGCAGATCGAGCTGGGCTCCGATCATGGCGTCGATGTCCAAGAGCTTCGCCAACTCGAAGCGGGCGGTCTCCAGCTTGTCGGCTTCCTCCGTGATGGCTTTGATGATCCCCGTGTACTTGCCCGACTCCTTGTACTGCTCAAGGATCAGGTCGCGGAGTTCATCCCAGACGGAGACGATGGGGGTCATACGAAGTTCCCTTCGGTGATGGTGAGTCGATCCGAAGCGAGCAGCGCCACATTCCGCCCACCAACCACGATTTGGCCTTGCACGAAGTCTCCGGGGAAGGTCGGTGTGGTGGACACAGGAACGACAGCGGCCCGCACTTGGATGTCTCCAATGCCCGGCACCTGGTAGATTGCCGTGTTGACTCGGCTCGTGAACACATCGGCTCCAACGATAAACTCCGATTGCGCCCACTCGAGGATCTTCTCCCGGAGCAGGGTTTCACCGTTGGCCGGGAAGGACTCGTCGTTGTAGCGCTTGTAGCGAACGTCGAGCCACAACCACAGATCCTCGGGGATGGTGTACTTGACCACCTGGCCTTGGCCTTGGGAGTCGGTGATCTGGACAAGGCGGTTGCCGTACGATTCGATCCCTGCCGGCTGGGTGTCCCAGATGACCTGACCGATCTGCGCATCCGTTCCACCCTGGACGGTGACCTCGAACGACTTGCCAGGGCGACCATCGGAGTCGGTGACCCCGGAGCGGTTCGAGCGGATGGAAGCGGAGATCACCCCATCGACCCGGTTGTAAATGGCGTTGAGGATCGCTCGCTCGGTGGCATTGCCCGATCCGAAGACCTGCTCGCGGCGGACTCGGAGTTGAGCGTCGGTCTCGGCAAGGCGTCCCGGGATTCCAACGGCCTGGTTGTACGCCAGAGTCCAGTTCGGCTCGGCGGTGACGATCTCGCTGATTTCCCCCACATCCACGGTCTCGGTTCCGAAGACGGAGCACTCGAAGTCCCCGACCGATCCGATGAGCGGTGTTTTCCACGTGGAGGAGTAGCTCATGGAGAAGTCGTACGCCGGGTCGATCAATCGGAGACAGTCCTGATCCAACTGCGCTCCAGACGGGGCGGAGCCGGCGGAGTAGGCTTGCGCCTTTCCGGTCCAGTTGGCGGCGTTGATCGCGTCGGCCAGCAAGGCGTAGGTGGCGGCATCCGGGTCGGTGGTGTTCGGGACAACCACGGTGAAGCTACCGAAGGAAGCCGACAAGGTGACCGAGTCCCCGGGGGTGAGCGGGGAAGCGGCTTGCACGTAAAGATCCCGGCAGACGGAGGTCGAGACGGTGAAAGCAGTTCGCAGGGAGAATACGAGTGCTCCCCGAGTTCGCCTGACCTGCCGCCCAGCCGGGATCAAGGTGTTGTTGCCGGAGGCTTCCACATAGCAAACGACCCCGCATCGGGTCTTGGCCGGGGAAATGCGGAACACTCCGGTCAAGGCGCAGACGACATCGAGGGCCACCCCGGAAGCCTGGGAAGGATCGAGGGAGGAGTAGATCTCCTGATCCCCGTCCCAGCCATCGCTGAGGATCTTCGCCAGAATGCCGATCAGATGCCCGGTACGGCCTTCCGGCTGGATGTCGATCTCCGGGCCGTAGATGTCCCGGAAGGTCTGCTCGATCGCCAGGCGGATCTCTTGAAGCGAACGCTTCTGAAACCCCTCGGCCGTGAGGTAAATTGCAGTCATTACACTACTCCCGGAACTACGGTGTCATCCGACGCCAAAACCTTGAACTCGACCTTGAAAGTCCGAGTCTCAGCGTCAAATATAGAGTCAAACTTGAGTACTTTCTTGACTCCTTCGACGGAGGCTGTCTCGGAGAGCAAAAGGTTCTTCACCCGGGCCTCGTCCGGGTTCTTCTGATTCACCTCGTCGAAGTAGGGGACCCCCAGATCACGGTTGAGGAAGTGCTCCCCCATCACGGTGCGGAGACGGGTGCGGATCCGAAGGGCCACGATGTCGGCCATGGTCCCGGTGACAGCGAGTTGCTTGTTCTCGTCCAACATCATGTCGTCGGAGTCATCGTCGAACTGGAAATCCCAAGGTGTAGCCATTATGCGCCTCGTGCTTTCGCTTGCCCAGCATCGGAGACCCGTACGATCATGCTGGTGGGGGAAGGTGTAGGGGTGGGAGTGGCCGGGATCATCGGGTTGACCAAGACGGTAACCTTGTCCCCGACTCGAAGCGGCTTCTTGCCCCCGAAGCGGCACTTGGTGGACGTCGGGGAGAGGGTGAAGGTCTCAGGGTCCGGGGAAGTTCCCGAAGGAATCGTAGCGCTAGTCCCGGGATTGGTGACCCCGGAGACCGCAATCTCGATGTCCCCGGTGTAGATCCCTTTGCTGTTGGCTCGCGCCTTGGTCGAGGGGAGGGTGACGAAGGTGGCCACCCCACCGACTCCAGTGGATCCCGGGGCGGGCTCGACCACGAGGATCGCTCCGAGAACTGCTAGTTCGGCCTTCACTGATCCACCTCTAGCTGACCGTTGAGGGTGAGCATCTTGCCAGACGACTTGATCGAGTTGCCCTTGCCGTCAACCACCTCGAACGAGTCCCCCTTCAAGGTCAGGGACGACTTCTTGTAGCCAACCCACAAGGCATCCGCCGGAGCGGTGGTCTTGGGAACGGCTTTCCAAGGCCACAGGCCCGGGATCGCCACGGCATCGGTCAAGGAATGGCGGGTCTGGTCGTCGGGATCCTGCATCTCTCCCTTGCCATTCAGGTAGCGCCCGATCCCCGCTTCGGTGAACAGGATCAGCACGCCGTCGCCTTCCTTGACGGGAAAGAGGATCGAGGCATCCGCGGAGCTCTGGAAGATCACCGGGACCCCAGCGATGGGCGGGATCTCCAGCACCGGGCCGGTTCCCAGTTCCAGCCTCACCATCGGCTGAACCACCGCCCGGCGAGTGGCATGCCCCTCGTACGAGACGATCTTCCCCGGGAGGCAGGTGTGGACCGCTTCCATCTTCGACGCGAAGAACGAGTCGAGCACTTCGATCAGACCGTTGCCGTTCATGCGCTGAGCTCCAGTTCCATCTCAAACTTCTTGCCCATGTTGTCGAACTCGAAAGTGACCTGGTCGATCACGTACGGACCCTTCACATCGGGGTGGTCTAGCTTGGCAATGCCGTTGGGGCGAGCGTTGTGGTTG
>JBBAQX010000131.1:0-4330 GCA_040400085.1 Lysinibacter sp.
GGCTCGTGGACCCGCAGCAAGAAGAACCCAGGCAAGCGCCCACACCAGGGTTAATTTAGGGTTAAGCCCTCAGCCAGCGCTTTAGCGCTTGGCCACAAAAAAGCGACCCTCGGGTCGCTTTTTTTTCGCTCCGTCACCCCGGGCTTGACCCGGGGTCCATCCCCAGCGGCCTACATATTCCGCCGGTACTGCCCGCCCACCTCAAACAGCGCATTTGTGATTTGCCCCAGCGAGCAAACGCGTACCGCGTCCATCAGCACGTCGAACACATTGCCGTTGTCGATCATGGCCTTTTGCAGCGCACTGAGCCGGCCGAAACCTTGCGTTGATGTTGAAAAAACGAATTCAATAGTGTTACCCCGCTTCGGTCTTATGGCTATAGTGCGATTGCTGAACCCGCACGAGCACCTCATCGAGCAAGCGGGTGGACAGCAAAAAAGGAGCACCGGGTTTCATGGCAAATTTATACCCGTATAGAACCGCAGAGTTTGGCTGTGAACCCCAGTTTGCAAGTGGCTTGCAGCCGCTTCATCAAAAAGATGTATTGCAAGCGCAGGATGTATCAGCCGTGTTTTGCGGTCTACATCACGTTAGACCCATAAAATATGAGTAACTGAATGCTGCCATTTGAATTCACCATACAAGGTCCGCCCGTGTCGCACCAGACAAGAAACCGGGCTCGGCTGCAACAATGGAAGCACGATGTGAAAGCTGCAGCTCAATCACGGATTCCTGCAGGTGTGACGCCAGTACCCGATCCCGTACAGATCACGATCACCTACTATTACGAAGGTGATTCACCGGACGTTGACAACATCATCAAGCCAATTCAAGACGGCCTAAATGGAGTTGTATTCATAGATGATGCCCAAGTGGCAGAAACAAAGTCTAGAAAACGTCCTCTCAATGGCTCTTACCAAATCAAGGGAGCGTCAGGCGTACTTCTGCAGGGATTTGCAACAGCAGTTGGCTTCCTTCACATCCGCATAGAAAGCAATGTTCACAACGGAGTTCTTGACTCATGAAGACTGAATCTTCCAACCGTGAATCGCAGAGAGTCACTGAGCTTGTGACTGATTACCGAAACAAGGGTTTCAAGGTTGTTACTCCACACTCAACAAGCGAATCCCCTGAATTTCTGCGAAATTCAGGCTACATCCCGGACCTTATTGCAAGGTCAGAGAATGAAAACCTGATCGTCGAAGTTAAGTCACAGCAATCCTCGCGCGACCTTGGTCGACTATCAGAAATCGCAGAGTTGGTAAATTCGCAGCCTAATTGGCAGTTTGTTCTTGTATTCACCAACCCCCGAGAATCTTCGCCATCAATCAGCCAGCCAAGTGCCGAAAAAGCTGGATTGTTACTTGATAAGTCGCGCGCTATTGGCACTGGAGACCAAACTCACGTCGAGGCTGCTTTCCTGTTTGCATGGGTGGCTCTCGAAGCGTCTTTGAGACTGTTACCTCAGGAACGCAAATCTGCCAAGATGCCCAGCACCCCTTGGACGTTAATTCGCAATGCAACAATGGACGGGCATATTGGCCGTGACGATGCAAAGGGTCTTGACAGACTTTTTAAGATTAGGAACTCACTGCTACATGCCGGTAGCGAAAGTTTGCCGAGCGTCAGCGATGTAGAAAAGCTCCGCAGGATCGCAGAAGAAATTATCCACACCAATAGCGGAAATGAAATCTAACCCATCCATCAACACGGACTGGCTTACAGCGGGCGAAGCCTACTGTAAGCCAGCCGGTTATGTCAGACGTTAGACAGCAAAGCAGGAGTCGCACGTGCCGACCGAGGAGCAGATCCAAGAGTACCAGCGGCTGATGAAGAGTCGCCCGCACGTCGTCATCCTGGGCGCAGGAGCTACGGTCGCGACAATCCCCCGAGGAGATAGGAATGGCCGAAAGTCATCTGTGATGGACGGCTTCCTTGAAGCACTCGGTATGTCCCAAATTGTCGAGGGAATAGGACTGGGAACCAACAGCAAGAACTTGGAGGACATCTACTCCGAGCTACACGACCGGACCGATTGCGAGCAGGTCAGGCTCCTGCTGGATTCTCGTATCCGAGAGTACTTCCTGGCGCTTGAAATCCCAGACCGGCCGACGATCTATGACATGTTGCTCTTGGCGCTTCGAAAAAAGGACCTAGTCGCGACGTTCAACTGGGACCCCTTGCTGCTGCAGGCGTACCAACGCGCTGCGCGCCTCACTAAAGATCTTCCCGATCTCGCCTTCTTACACGGAAATGTGCTCGTCGGGTACTGCCGCGACCACAAGTTCGGAGGGAACATCTACGCTCAATGCCCTGAATGCGGCGTGGACTTCGCGCCCGGTAGGCTGCTTTATCCGATTCGGTAAAAGGACTATGCAGCGGACCCCTACACGGCGGACCACTGGAAAACAATTCGCAGATCCCTTAAGCACGCCTACCTAGTGACTATTTTCGGGTACAGCGCTCCAAAGACCGACTCTGAAGCGATATCGCTGATGAAGGACGCATGGGGCTCCTCGCACAGTCGAGAGCTAGAGGACTTCGAGTTCATCGACATCAGGCCGGAAGACGAACTTGTCAGTAGTTGGTCGGAGTTCATCCACTCGCACCACTATCAAGTCCACGATAACTTCTTTGATTCCAGCCTAGGCCGATTTCCAAGGCGTACGACTGTTGAACTTTTCGACCGGACGATGGAATGCAAGTTCACCGAGGCCACGCAGCCATTCCTCCCGTCCATGAGCTGGAACGAAGTGGAAGCATTGGTACGTTCCTTGGTCATTGAGGAGCAGAACCTGCCGGATTCGGATTTCCTCTCCGTAGCAGGAGCGACCTTGTGACGGGTGATAGCGCGCCGCGTTCGCTGGGCCACAAGGCATGGTGTTCAGACGGCGGGATGCTCTCTAACAAGTCGTTCGACACGGACACGCACCGGCAGTGCGTGGCAAGGCGTGTAGACAAGCCTACGCCGTGCGGCGCACTGCCGGTGCGCGCCGATCAACTCCGACGTTGGGCATAGAGAAGCCATCGATGCAACAGCTTAATTGCTACGGTGACGGCCGAACTCTTTTCTCTTGCGCGTTCTGCGGCGGGGAAACTGGTACTCGAGATCACTGCCCTTCTCGCGTATTCCTGGATGACCCGCTTCCAACTAACCTCCCGGTCGTCCCCGCCTGCGCAAAATGCAACTCAGACTTCTCAGTTCACGAGGAATACTTGGCCTGCCTCGTCTCCTGCGTCCTCGCAGGCTCGACTGCGCCTGAAGCGATGCTCCGAGCGAAGATTGGAAGAATCCTCAAGGAGAAGCCGCTCCTTCGTGCTCGGATCGAAAGCGCGAAAGCCGTTTCTCCAGCCGGTACTGTTTTTCAGCCAGAGCATGAGCGCGTTTTGGCTGTAATTGCAAAGCTTGCCCAGGGCCACGCTTTGTATGAACTGCATGAATCCTGTGCGGAGAAACCAGATCAAGTCACATGCGTCCCACTCGCTCTCATGAGTGAAGCTCAACGCACTGCCTTTGAAGAACCGGAATCGGCGAACTGTTGGCCAGAGGTCGGCAGTCGCGCGATGCAAAGAATGCTCATAGCCGGAAACGATGTAACGCCAAGCGGTTGGATCGTTGCGCAACCTGCGCGGTATCGTTACCACGCCTCGCAGGTCGGTGGCATCGAAATACGAATTGTCATCCACGAGTATCTGGCTTGCCAAGTCCAGTGGGAGCACTAGAACCATGACGTCTAACCCTTCCATCGAGAGGACTTGCCCCGACGAGCCGGGTCAAGCCTCTCATATCAAACGTTGAGCGCAGTGGGGTAGGAATTTCTTCATTCACCGCAGCCTTAACCCATACCCCGCACTCCGCCTCCACCTTCCAGCCTCCTTAGCACGCCCTGTGCCAGCAGGGCATTGATGTCGCGCAGCGCGGTGTCGGCTGAGCATTTCCCAGGGTTGCTCATTTGGCATTGGTGAGCTAGCCCTGCATGCCGTCCAGCACATGGTTTAGCACCAGTGTTTGTCGCACGTTCGGGGGAGCATGCGTTGTTTGTGCGCCATTCACCGCATTTTGTGCGGTGAATGAGTGCGCTATTCACCTCAGACTAGCTGTGCAAGCCCTTACATATTCCGCCGGTACTGCCCGCCGACCTCAAACAGCGCGTTCGTGATTTGCCCCAGCGAGCAGACGCGCACTGCGTCCATCAGCACGTCGAACACATTGCCGTTGTCGATCACGGCTTGCTGCAGGCGCTTGAGCATGGCAGGTGCTTCTTTGGCGTGCTCTGCATGAAAGGCGTCGAGCCGCTGCAACTGGCTTTGCTTTTCTTCTTCGGTCGAG
>JBBAQX010000132.1:0-4247 GCA_040400085.1 Lysinibacter sp.
TCAACCACCGTCACGTCAACCACCGTCACGTCAACCACCGTCACGTCAACCACCGTCACGTCAACCACCGTCACGTCAACCACCGCAAGTATCAACCGCCGAAACGTCAATCCGCGAAACTAAAAACACCACGGCATCTGAGATTCACGCATAGATCAGCCCTCGACCTCAAGGTGCGATACCGGCATTCAAGTGAACTCAGCGTTACCGAATATCCGAGTCATCGAAACGTAACCGCAGCAGGGACTTCTGCGCCACCCGTTCAGCACCCGCCTTGCGGGGGCGGCGGTTCTTCACCGCCGCCTTGACCAGCTCAGCACGCAAAGCGCTCGCCACCGCCTCACCGTGACGATAATCAAACCGAACGATCGAACGCGCCGAGCCATCCGGCTCCACCGTCGGGCCAAGCGAGTCAACCCCCTGGACCTCCTCAGCCTGCGCAACCGCAGCTTCAACGGCCTCACGAGGCCCCGTAACAGTCGCGATCCGCACCGCTGGCGGGAATCGCAAGGCCCTCCTATCGGCAAGTTCCCTCGAGGCGTAAGCGGGCTGGTTCCACTGCCCCAAGGCATCCCCAATCGGTCCAGAAACTCCCACAAGCACGCACGGTGCGCCCGGCTGAGCAAGTGCCAAGGCATTCGACCACACGCGCAACGTGTCCTCGCCCGTGCGCAGACTCTCGCGACCCAGCATGCTCTCACCATCGAGCAGAAGAACACAGGTATACCCACCAGCCGCAATCGGTTCGGCTCCTCTCGTAGCAACGACTATCGCCGGTCGCGAATCCACAGATTGTCTGATGGTCTCCCCGTCAGAAACGATAACTCGCACTCCAGGAAAAGCTTTATCTAGTTCCTCTGCCGTCCGCTCGCTACCCTTACCAATCAGACGAAACATCGTAGAAGAGCAGTTGCTACAGCGCCAATCCTGCGCGAGAGTTGCGCACCAACCGCAGCGCGGCGTCTCGCCGGCACGCCGAACCCCGAGAGGACCCGCACAATGCGTACATCGCGCAGCCTGCCTGCACTCCGCGCATGCAAGAACGGGCGCGTACCCGGGGCGAGCAACCTGAATCAGTACCGGACCGAGGGCAGAAGCCTCCTTAGCCTTGACCCAGGCAATAGTCGGGATGCGAGCACGAGACGCAAGGCCATCAGCATCCAGCGTCTGGTTACTCAAGATCAGCCTGGGCTGAGGATGACGCAACGGCAATAACTCGCGCAGCCAACCAAGCTCGACGAGACGCTGCACCTCCGTGCTTCGCGTATGAGACGCAAAAACAAGGGCGGCTCCCGATTGTTCCGCCCGAACCAGCGCGGCATCTCGAGAATGCACGTAGGGACTCAGCGGTTCCTCGTGCAGGGAGTCGCCATCATCCCACAGCATTATTGCACCCAGATTATGAGAAGGTGCGTACACAGCCGAGCGATTGCCAACAATAATCCGAGGCTTTCCCTCAAGCAAACGCAGAAAAGCACGATATCGTTCAGCATTAGTCTGTCTCGCATCAACACGAACAATCTCGCGGGGATCGACCATCGAGGAGAGCGCAGACATCACCTGGTCTAGATCACGGTAGTCCGGAACAGAGATGATGCTACTTTTTCCCGCAGCCAGAATCACGGCCGCGGACTCTGCAAGAGTAGCCGACCAATGCCCGACCCATTCGCCGCTGGAAAGCCGGGCAGGTTCCGGCACTGCTGCGAGAGCAAATCGTTCGGGTCTCACCGCAAGTTGCAACAGCTCCGGTGCAAATCGAGCAGCATGGGAGTCGGATATATCCGTCTCAGCCGCGCTAACTTCCTCAGCCTCGGATTTCTCGCCAGCCGCGATTCTCGCCAGGAACTCCTTTTCAACCCGCACCTGACGAGGCGGTATCGCAAGCCGCAAAATATCTCCGGCGCTACCCGCCGCCCGATCAGCGAGGGTGCGTGCAAGTTCCCAGACCTCAGGAGTCAAAACGGGCACATCGCTCACGATATCCGACAGAGGGCTAAGCTCTCCTGCGAATTCGGCAGTATCAACCAGCTCTATGATGTATCCGCCGACGTTTCGGGCTGCCGATCGAAACGGAACCTTTACCCGTTGCCCGGCCTTGACCCGGTCAATCAGAGCCAGCGGAACCTGATAGTCAAAAAGATGATCTAGCTGAGGTAGCGTCGAGTCAAGCAAAACCCTCGCGACTGGGCCTGGGCTCACCACAGCTTTGACCTACCTCGAAATACCCGCAGCGGCTTGCAGCTCGGCAACCCGGTCGGTGCGTTCCCAGGTAAAATCTGGCAATTCCCGACCGAAATGCCCGTAGGCAGCGGTCTGCGCATAGATAGGTCGGAGCAAATCAAGATCACGAATGATTGCGAGCGGACGCAGGTCAAAGACATCCGTTATCGATCTCTGGATGACCGCATCGGCCACGTGTCCCGTACCAAAACTCTCCACGTAAAGCCCAACCGGATGCGCCTTACCGATGGCATAGGCCACCTGAATCTCCAAACGGTCTGCGAGGCCAGCGGCAACCGCATTCTTGGCAGCCCATCGCAGGGCATACGCCGCAGACCTGTCTACCTTCGACGGGTCTTTACCGCTGAAGGCTCCGCCGCCGTGACGGCTGGCTCCCCCATACGTATCAATGATGATCTTGCGCCCGGTGAGTCCAGCGTCGCCCTGGGGTCCACCAATGACGAATGGACCAGCGGGATTAACAAGAACATTGGGCCGCTCTGAGCGAAGGTCAACCCTCTCGAGAACAGGCCGAATGACGAGCGCCTCAACATCGGCGGCGAGAGTCGCGGCGTCCACCCCGTCGGAGTGCTGCGTAGAGAGAACGACAGACTCAACAGATACGGGCCTAGAACCCTCGTAACCAACGGTGACCTGAGTCTTACCATCGGGACGAAGGTAAGGAAGCTGCCCGTTTTTGCGGACAGATGTGAGCTGTTCCGCCATGCGGTGCGCTAGCCAGCTGGCCATAGGGTGCAGCTCAGGCGTCTCGTTCGTGGCATACCCGAACATAATGCCCTGGTCTCCGGCCCCCTGAGAACTTAACTCATCGGTATCTTCGCCGGATCGGGCTTCCAACGACGTATCAACGCCGCCAGCGATATCGGGAGACTGAGCCCCGATGGAGACCGAAATCCCGCAGGAGTTACCGTCGAAACCAAACTTAGAGGAGGTGTATCCGATCTCGTTCACAACCCGGCGAACGATCTGCGGAATCTCAACGTAGCCCGAGGTTGTTACCTCGCCCGCGACATGGACAAGGCCGGTGGTCACCATGGTCTCAACGGCGACTCGTGCGTTCGGGTCTTGCTCGATCATTGCGTCGAGGATGCTGTCCGAGATTTGGTCGCAAATCTTATCGGGGTGCCCCTCCGTAACTGATTCGGAGGTAAAGAGACGCAGCTCACTCATAAGTTCTTCCTCATTCTCTCGTAAACAATCCGAAACACGCGCCAAACAAGTCTTTCAGCCCACACATACGAACACCGACCATTACATAATCAATAATGGTCGGTGCCACCGACACTGCATGAAGAGCAGTGTCATTCCTGAGAAACCTAGGAAGCTGAGCGCAGGTGCAGCTTGTCTTCGCCAATCTCATGAAGGGCTACCGAAAGCGGCTTGTCTTCGACTGTCGAGTCGACGAGCGGCCCCACGTTATCGAGCAGGCTACCCTCGTGCAGATCTGCATAGTAATCGTTGATCTGGCGCGCGCGCTTTGATGCAAAGATCACCAGCGCATACTTTGACTCAACCTTCGAGAGAAGCTCATCGATGGGAGGATCAATAATTCCTTGTGCGTTTGGCATGTTTTTCAGTACTCCTAAAGTGTATTCATCAATTCTACGACCCTTTCGGCCGCAAGAGGTACAGTGTCGTTCACAACGACACAGTCAAATTCATCCCGAGCCGCTAATTCTACCCGAGCTGTGGCCAAACGACGTTCCTGTTCCTCGGGCGTTTCGGTACCCCGCCCGATAAGTCGCTTTACCAGCTCTTCCCAGGTAGGAGGTGCCAGAAAAACGAGACGTGCATCCGGCATCGCTTCTCGAACCTGTCGGGCACCCTGGAGATCGATTTCAAGTAAGACGTGCTGTCCGCGACCTCGGCACTCATCAATTGGCCCGCGCGGGGTACCGTAACGATACGCGTTGTGGACGGTGGCATACTCGAGAAGTTCACCCTCATCGATCATTCTGTCGAACTCGTCATCGTCTACAAAAAAGTAATGTTTTCCCTCGACCTCG
>JBBAQX010000133.1:0-4152 GCA_040400085.1 Lysinibacter sp.
GAAAGCCGCAGCGTCTACTTCGCCACCCTGGAGATGCCGCCCGAGGAGATGATGGAGCGGTACACATGCATGTTGGCCAAAGTGTCGTTCTCTGACTGGAAGTTCGGCAACATCCAACCAACAGATCCCCGACTTATGGAGGCCGGTCAGCTAGCCTTCAACAACGACAACCACATCTTCTTCCGCCGACCCCCACGGGGAGAGCGCACGGTGGGTCACTTGATCCAGGAAGCTCAGGAGCTTGAAGCCGAGTGCCTGTACATCGATCAGCTTTCCTTCCTGGAGTCCACGAGGCGAGCCAACGACAGGTGGCAGGAAGTAGCCTACATCTGCGAAGATCTCAAGGAAGCTAGCTCGATCATGCCAATCTTCATCGCGGCTCAGTTCAACCGCGAGGCCGCTGGGCTGAACGACATGGCCGACCTGGCGAAGATCGGGTTGAGCGACGCGATTGGTCAGACGGCCGACATGATCTTGGGCGTTCACGCTACCAAAGACATGTACGCCAATAAGCTCATCCATCTGGGTGTCATCGAAGCTCGTTCGTACGAGCCGATCACTTGGGAAGTCAAGATCAAGATCGCACAGGATACATCGTTCGAGATCGTGAACGTGGTTGATAAGACCTAGTGTTGATCTGGGATGACATCTCCGAGTCAGTCCGGCTCGAAGAAGTGCTCGATGAGCTAGGGATCAGGACTGAGCACATCACACGGGGTGAGCACTTCGCTTCGTGCCCGTTGCCCAACCATCCTGGGGCTGACGCCAACCCGTCGTTCTCGATCAACGAAGAAACGTTGTTGTGGAATTGCTTCACATGCAACGAAGGTGGCATCCTCCCTTCGCTGGTGATCAAGGTGAATGAGTTGACCGTGGACGCCTGGAACGAGGCTCTCCGCTTCCTGGCACCCTTCTCCGACGCTGACGTTGACGGCGAAGACGATGTAGCCTTCATGAAGCAGCTAGCAGGGTACCTAGAACGCGCTGAGAGCCGTCCTAAGAGACAGCGGGGCACTACCCTCCCCTACTACTCCAATTCGGTCATCGAGAAGCTTACAGCGGCTCCTGTGGACTCACTTGAGAAGTGGGGCATCAAGTCTGACCAAACGGTCGAGGACTTCCAGGTCAAGCTGGTCGAAGACCGCACCCGGATCAAGGGTGGCAAGGAATACATCGCTCCCGCCATCGTCATCCCGCACTTCTGGCAAGGCAAGCTCGTGGGGTACCAGGAGCGCTGGCTGGAAGACGACCGCCCCAAGTGGGTACCGAAGTACACCAACTCTGACGACTTCCCAAAGGCCCAGACCTTGTTCAACTGGGACAGGGCCGTGGAAGCTGCACGTCGAGGGATGCCTGTGATCGTAGTCGAGTCTGTGTTCACCGCCATGCGGCTGCACGAGCTTGGTTACGCCGCTGTGGCTACCTTCGGAGCAAGCGTCTCCGACGTGCAGGTACGACTCTTGGGATCACTGGGGACGCTCATCTTGTCCTACGATGACGACGGGGCTGGCAAGAAGGCTCTCAAGGCGTTGAAGGAGAGACTGGGCGACCTGGCGGTCATCTACGTAGCACCAAGTGTAGGCCATGAGAAGGGCGATCTGGCTGACCTTGAAGATGACGAAATTGTGGATCTGATCGACCGTTCTAAGGTGTCAATCTAGGCCCTTCCGTACACCTAATACGTGGAGGTATACACATGGCATTCGTCAAGTATCAGAAGGTAGAAGCAGTCGAGCCAGTCAAGGCGGAAGACGCCAAGAAGCTCGCAAAGTCGCTCGCATGTAAGTGCGACGGCAACTGCGCCTGCAAGAAGTAGTACCTCCCGGAGCGCTTGCTACGCTTCGAGAGCACAAAGCCAAATCATATACACCAACTGGAGGTAATCTTGGCTAAGTTCCGTACAGGTGGCGAAGCAGTCGCTGCCGCAGCAACACGTTCGGGTGGTAAGTTCACGCCCACCGTCAAGTTCGAGGCAGGAAAGACGAAGTACCTGCAATTCCTGACCCCGCTTGACGAGACTCCCACAGTCCTGCTTCACAACTTCATCATCACTGGTGAGCGTGAGGACGGCGGGAAGATCTACAACACGTTCATCAGTCGGCGCGACCCTGCGCTCGATGGAGCGGACGGGTACGATCCCCTCATCGACAAGTTCGGTGTCATGCCGACCAACAAGACGATTGGTCTTGCGGTCGAGCTTGAGCCGCAGTTCGAGAAGAAGGCAGGCGGTGGCCGTCAGGTTCTCGTCGGCTTCGATGTCGCTACGCGGCAGTTCGAGAACAAGGATGGGGAGACCATCGAGGTTCCGGCAGTCGGGCTGGTCGTTCAGTCGCCCAGTAACTTCTGGAATCACATCGTCGTCAACGATGACATCAAGCCCATCGAGGAGACGGTCTTCGCAGTGACCCGCACTGGTGCGGACACCACGACGGCCTACACCTTCGTACCGGCTGGTGACGCCATGGATCTGGACGAGGATCTGGACGAGTTCTTCGAGCAGTTCGACTTCGAGGCTCTTCTGGACGACTGGGCCGATGAGGATCGCATCCGCGAGCTTATCGATCCGCTCCCGTCCGACTTCGTGGTCAGCGCCTACGCTCAGAAGGGCAAGAAGGGCAAGGGCAAGTCATCGAGTCAGAGCACTCGTTCACGCAAGGCAGCAGAGCCGGAAGAGGCTGATGAGACGGAGGAGCAGGAAGCTGCTCCCACCACGTCTCGGTCACGTCGTGCCCGGAACTTCGCGAACCTTCGCAGCGAGTCCAGCAAGTCTGACGAGTAGTCAACAGCACTACGGGGGAGGGCTAGTCCCTCCCCCTCCTAGTGCTACTATGACACTGTGATCCCTGTCCACAACCACTCAGAGTTTAGCGCTCTCGACGGGTACTCCAAGACGTTCGAGATCGCTGATCGCATCGAGGAGCTTGGTCTCCCCGGTGCCTTCCTGACCGACCATGGAACCGTGGCCGGATTGACTTCGTTCGCTGAAGCGATGACATGGAAGGACAAGAAGAAGGGGATCAAGCGCGACTTGTCATTTGGTCTTGGTATGGAAGCATACCAGGCTCGCGAGTCTCGTGGTAACACCAAAGGCCCGGACGGCAAGCCGTTCAAGAAGGGTCAGGATTCCTTCCATCTCATCCTCTTGGCCAAGGGCTACGAGGGTTACAAGAACCTCCTGCGCTTGTCTGACGAAGCTAACCGAACAGGCTTCTACTACGACGCCCGCGTGGACTGGGATCTCCTCAAGAAGTACCGCGAGGGCATCATCTGCACATCGGCCTGCATCGGATCGCTGGTCAACCAGGAGTTGCTCCACAATGGCAACCGTAAGCCGCTCGATATGCTGGGCGAGATCTTCGGTGAAGACTTCTACATCGAGCTTTCGACATACGACACGGACTTTCAGCGTGCCTTGAACAACGAGTTGGCGGGTATCGCCCTGGACAAGGGTATCGAGGTAGTGTACGCTAATGACGCGCACTACACCGAACCCGAGTTGTGGAATACTCACGAAGCTCTGATCTGTGCTCAATACGGGATGAAGCTGGACGCACCCAAGGGCCGTAAGGTCGATGGTGAGTTCGTCCCCAACCTCCCCGACGACTGCACGCACTTCCACCCTCAGTCGCTCTACATCATGGGCGAAGACGAGGTACGCGAGTGCTTGGCGCACCTTCCCCAGACCGTCGTGGATCGAGCTATCGAGAACAGCGATCTACTCATGGAGCAGTGCCGCTTCGAGATGCCAAAGCCTGGCCTCTACCTCCCGAAGTTCAAGATCAAGGATGTCGAGACAGACGAAGAGCAGAAGGAAGCAGCGCTCGATCTCTTGTTCAACTTGGTCGTGGACGGACTAGAGGATTGCTACGGTGACCCCATCCCGCTCGACGTAATCGAGCGAGCCGAGTTTGAGTTCAATGCCATCGCGGAAGCTGGCCTGCACGACTACTTCTTGATCGTGGCCGACTTCATCGATTACGGTATCCGCCACGGTGGACTGATCGGCCCCGGCCGAGGGTCTGTCGGAGGCTCGATCCTGGCCTACGCCCTGGGTATCACCGCCATCGATCCGATCAAGTACGGTCTTCAGTTCGAGCGGTTCTGGAACCCTGGTCGTGCGGACGGACTTCCTGATATTGACATTGACTTCGA
>JBBAQX010000134.1:0-4090 GCA_040400085.1 Lysinibacter sp.
GGTCAGCAGCCTTGGGGGCAGCCGGGTGGCACAGCGCCCGCAACGGGACCCGCAGCCGCACCGACGCAAGCTGCACCGCACCCCGCTCAGGGGTTCGCTCCCCCGTGGGCGCAGCCGCAGGGCTGATACCATCCAAGCGGTCCCGAAAGGGGCCGCTTGTTCAGCGGGCCCATTGCGCTAGCTTCCTTCTCCTCCCGGGAAGTGCTAGTTCCTCCTTCCTGCAATGGGTCCACTCAACAAGCGGGGATTGTGATGGGAACCATAAATGTCGCTCTTGCGACAATACGAGCAATTGATGGGACCATCGCAGCTGATGGGGGCTCGAGCTTTCGAGGATGGTTGGGCAAGGTTATCCCGCACATTGGCGACGCATATCGCACCGGGCCTGAAGGCCACCGTGGGCACCTAGGAGCATCCGTCCTTGGCGGTGAGTGCGAGCGTGCTATCTGGTATGGCTTCCGCTGGGCAACTAAGAGTTCTTTCGAAGGGCGGATGCTGCGCCTGTTCAACCGTGGGCACCTAGAAGAAGCCCGGTTCGTTGCTATGCTTCTGATGATTGGTTGCCAGCTCTACCAACAGGATGAGAATGGGAACCAGTTTCGAATCCACTTCGGGGACGGGCATGGCGGTGGCAGCGGTGACGGGATTGCTGTTGGCATTCCAGACCTTCCCGCGGGAAGTCCAGCTCTGTGCGAGTTTAAGACCCATAGCGAGAAGTCCTTTATCGAGTTAGCTGGCCCGCTGAAGGAATGGCGTGCCTACGTCGCAGGGACGGGGAAGTTCACGGGAAAAGGTGTCCGCGAAGCTAAGTTCGAACACTACGTCCAGATGAACCTTTACATGCGGAAGATGAACATCGGTGCAGCACTCTACGTCGCTGTGAACAAGAACACCGACGACATCTATGCAGAGGTCATTTACCTTGACCCCATCCTTGCGGATATGTATCTTGAACGGGGTGAGCGGCTTATCTGGTCGCAGACGCCCCCGGAGAAGATGAACCCTAGCCCGGGGTTCTGGAAGTGCCGCTTCTGTGACCACAGACCTGTCTGCCACCTGTCCGCAGCTCCGGACAAGAATTGCAGGACGTGCCGGTTCTCTGACCCTAGCCCGGGAGGTGTCTGGACTTGCAGTAACGAGGTCTGCCCTGGGCCTATTGGCAAAGAGACACAGCAGACAGGGTGCAGCCACTACGAGCGTTCGCGGGTGATCTGATGCAGATTATTGACAGAGACTATCAGGTGGAAGCTGTCAAGTCCTTGTGGGACTACTTCCGGGTGAACGCGGGCAACCCCGTTATCGCTATGCCCACGGGCACGGGGAAGTCCATTGTGATTGCCCGGTTCCTGCAATCGGTCTACGCATACTATCCAAACCAGAAGGTGATGATCCTTACCCATGTCAAGGAGCTCATCCAGCAGAATTATGAGAAGCTGATGATGGTCTGGCAGTTCGCGCCCGCTGGTATCTATAGCGCAGGTCTAAACCAGAAGGTCCACAACCGCCAGATCACCTTCGCGGGGATTGCATCCGTCGCAAAGAAACCATCGTTGTTCGGGCACATAGACCTTGTTCTAATTGACGAGGCGCATCTGGTAAGCCCCAGTGAAGCAACTATGTATCAGGCATTCATAGGCGCCTTGCGTGCAATGAATCCCCATCTGAAAGTGATCGGGTTGACCGCAACCCCTTGGCGCTTGGGGCATGGGCACATCACTGAACCTGTGGTCAACTCTAATGGCACAGAAACCCCAAGCATCTTCACCGACGTATGTTTCGACATCACCGGCGTGCTACCCTTCAACCGTCTGATCAGCGAAGGGTATCTTGTGCCGCTGGTGCCCAGGCGGACCGCTGTTAAGCTGGAGGTCGATAATGTCCACATGCGGGGCGGGGAATATATAGAAAGTGAACTCCAGCAAGCGGTGGACAAAGACGAAACAACCATGGCAGCACTTCGTGAGGCAATGGAGCTTGGGCATGACCGTCGCAAGTGGCTGATCTTCGCGTCAGGGACGGACCATGCTGACCACATTGCCGACATGCTGAACATGCTCGGGATTGAGACGGGTTGCGTCCATAGCAAGCGGGAAGGACGTGACAGTGCCATTGCGGATTTCAAGGCTGGCAAGCTGCGGGCACTGGTGAACAATAACGTCCTGACGACCGGATTTGACGAACCGGGGATCGACATGATTGTGGTGCTTCGCCCAACCGCTTCCGCCGTGCTATGGGTGCAGATGCTGGGCAGGGGAACGAGGCCATTCTACGTTAACCCAATGATTGGGCACAATGGCGGGCCAACCTTTGACCTCAATACAATGGAAGGACGCCTGGCGTGCATTGCAGCAAGCCCGAAGCAGAATTGTCTTGTGTTGGACTACGCCCAGAATACGAAGCGCCTTGGACCTGTCAACGACCCTGTAATTCCGAAACGCAAGGGTGAGAAGGGAGGGGAAGCACCTGTCAAAGAGTGCCCTGTCTGTCACTGCTATGTCCACACAAGCGTTCGGATCTGCGAGGGGTTGCTTAGCAGCGGGGACACCTGTGGGCACGAGTTTAAGTTCGAGAACAAGCTAAAGGACCAAGCGGGTTCCGACCAGCTTATCAGGGGTGACTTCCCTGTGATGGAAATCTTTGCGGTGGACCATGTGATTGCGAAGAAGCATATCAAGATGGGTAGCCCTCCGATGGTGAAGCTGTCTTACCATTGCGGGAGGCGTGTCTTTAGTGAATACGTCTGTCCCGAGCATGATAAATATGCGCTGAGGCGTGCCCAGCAATGGTGGAGGGAGCGAAGCAAAGACCCTGTTCCAACCGCCACTGACGACCTGCTCGGACTGCTGAAGACCCTGCCCGTTGCGACACACTTGCGGGTCTGGACGAATAAGCAGTATCCGGAGATCATGGCCACATGCTTGGACGGGACTGCATTCGGCGCAACCGAGCGCGCAGACTATGATGAGGGTCCGACGCTGGAGCTGGAAGCTGACCGCTCCCCGATCGCAGGATATGTCGCAAGTCTTAGGGGCCCAGCGGATTCCTCGCTCCCAATTGTGAACGACTACCAAGTAATTGACGACGATGACATTCCGTTCTGAATTTTAGCTGTTGCACCCTTGGCGGGGTTGTGCTAGGGTAATTCAGTCACAAGGAGAACTGACATGCGCGTCGCATTAGATATGACTCACTTCCGGGTCGTCGGGCTGCACCAGATCCAGGAGATCTTGCACGCCCTTGTCTACCTGGAATGCGGGAACGTGAAGGACATTCTGTTTGCAGATACGGAGAGCCCTTACTTCCTGGCAGGGGTGAAGCCCCTGGAGATGCAACACCTGTTCCGAAACATTACAGGGGAAACCAAGACCCTGACATTTGACGAAGCACGAGCTGCGGTAACTGTGGCCATCCAATCCATGAAGGCTATGCTCGTTGACGACCAGGAACTTGACAGGCAGATTGCAGCGGTCGAGAAGCAGCTGGAAGGCAAGCCCGGAACGATTCCGTTCTTCAGATACCATCTTGGGGGCAGGGTGCCCAAGGTTGCAGACAGCCAATTCATTCGGACCATCGTGCGGGATGATAAACAACGCTACGCCGCGCAGGCGGCCGCGCAGCGCCTGCAACCGCTGCCCGCGGCGTTACCCTATGCACCCCGCCCCGCTGGCACTGTAGGGCAAAAAACAGGGGTTCCCCGTGTTACTGGTGCTGAGCCAACCGGGGGCGTTGCGGGTCAGGTGTGGGAAACCGCTGACGCCATGTGGAAAGCTGCGGGAAGCCCAAAGGATGTGAAGGTTGTCCTTGCACTTCGCATGGAGATGATGAAGGTTCTAGAGACGGAACACGACGTAAAGCGCACCACGTCGTCGAATACTTTGGGGCAATGGATGAAAGCCAGATTGTCCTAAGTTTTCTTAAATTCCCCCCTTGCGTAACTGTGGGGAGGAATGCTACGGTGCAGAACCGCCACCCATAATGGGGGGCCACACCAAGAAGGAACTGGAAATGAAACGACTGTTGATGCTCGCATCCATGCCGCTGGCGATGGCCGGCGTTTGCTTTGCACCCTCCGATGAAACCGGCGCCGGCG
>JBBAQX010000135.1:0-4053 GCA_040400085.1 Lysinibacter sp.
GAGGTCAGGCTCGTCCATCACACGCCCAGCCCTCTGCACAGGCGTCAGCTGATGCGCCAAGAGAAGCCTCTCCTTGATTGCTTGATACGGGTTGACCGCCGGCGGCATCGTCACTAGATCAGCCACGAGCTGGATCGCATCATAGGACAACGCGTTGGCGGTGAGAGCAAAGCGCTGCTGCTCGTCAGAAACTCCAAAGATGTTAAACTGCAACTCCGCCCTCGCAAACCAGATGGCGGGCGCATGAGCCCAAAACTCGGGCAACTTCATCCTGCCCGAAGCACTCTGAATAAGCTGGGCGGCCGGAGGCCCGGGAAACTGCAGCGGAACACTCTGCTGCGCGTCTTGTTCTTCCCCCAACATGTTGAGGTCCGCCAAGAAGGGGTTGGTCGGGTGGAAAAACGCGGGGTCACCAATATGACGATACGACATGTTAACAGTATCGCATCTGTATTTCAACTGAGTGAGAAATCTACGGAATCATACTTTGCGGATTTTCATCACATCAGCACGTTGTTTCGCACGTATGCTACAATACCCCCCCCCCAGCTGGCACGCTGAAGACAGACAGCGAGGTAGATAACTAATCGCCCGTCCCGGGCGGCCGACCACGACGAGGCGGCTGTGCCACCACCGGCGGACTTCCCACGTGCGGCTTCAGCCTGTCTGCAGACACACGTTCAACACGAGCTCCCACCTGAAGTTTATACACTTTTCCCGTGTGCCCCAGCACCTGATACGGGCCTGCATAAGCCGGGGCAAAAGGCGGCGCAGAAGGCCCTCTGCGCACGTACACATACTCCGCTGAGTCCAGGATGGCCCCACGTGCCACGTCAGCGTACGACCGCGGAGTTGAGGTCACGACAGGGGGAGTAGGAAGCGGCACGTCTTGAAGAAGAAGGACGGGTGGGTCAGGATCCTGCACTTGACCCGGAAGCACCAAAGGCGACCCGTAAACCGCCTCTGCAGAAGAAATACCACACTGCTCCTTTGGGGCCGCACGCAGCCCAAGGAGAGCCCAGGGCAAATGCTCCAACCACGCAGCACCACAGTTGCGTGCACGTAGCGCCTCCTTCAATTGTCGGTGAAAACGTTCCACCATCCCATTGCTTTGAGGATGAAAGGCAGTGGTGTGGATGAGGCGAATTCCCAACGATTTGCACAGACAAGACCACGTAGCTGAAGTGAACTGGGCTCCTCTATCCGTTGTGATGCAAAGCGGCACACCAAAACGTGCCACCCACCCGGCTGTGAAAGCATCCGCACACGCTGCAGCAGTCGTACTCCGCAAAGGAATCACCTCCGGCCATCTGGTGGTTCTGTCAATGACCGTAAGCAAGTGCGATACACCACACGCTGAGACCGGAAGAGGGCCCACAATGTCCACGTGAACGTGGGAGAATCTCACTGAAGGCACAGGAATCGGTTGTATTGCAGTCTTCTCCTGTACAGTAACCTTACCCCTGGCACAGTGCTGGCAGTCCTTACACCAACGGGCCACATCAGCCGCACAACCTCTCCACGTGAACCGGCTGACCAGAAGGCGACGTGTGGCCCGCACACCAGGATGAGCCAAATTGTGTATTGTCTCAAACACCATCTGCCGAAGATTCACAGGCACCAGCGGCCTTAACGTGCCAGTTGACACATCACACCACAACAGCTGACCAGCCACCAGCACGTCTTGGATCTGCAAAGTAGAGCTGGCACGCAGCTGCACCGTCTCCGGACACAATGGCTGTGCACGTGCCAACTCAGCAAAATCCACCGGCACAGAAGAACAGGGAGCCACCGCTGCCGCAGGGCGTGACAGAGCATCAGCCACGACATTCGACTTTCCCGGCACATGACGGATATCGGAAGTAAACTCGGCCACGTAGGACAATTGCCGCTGCTGACGAGCCGACCAGGCGTCCGTGAGTCTGTGAAGAGCAAAACTGAGCGGTTTGTGGTCCGACAGCACATGGAAAATCCTGCCCTCCAACTGCCAGCGGAAATGTCTGATGGCGAAGAAAATGGCACACAACTCTCTATCAAACGCCGAATACTTGCATTGTGCCGCGTCCAGCTTGGCTGAAAAGAACGCCAGCGGCTCCAGTCCACGTTGAGGAGTCCTCTGCTGCAAAACAGCCCCAATGTGCGTATCTGACGCATCCACCGCCAGGGACAGCTCAGCAGCAGAATCCGGATGTGCCAGCTCTCCTGCACGCTGCAAAGCGGCCTTGCTACTGACGAAAGCAGCCTCCATATCTCCTGACCAACTGACAGCTCCCTTGGGACATCCACGCAGCGAATCCGTCAACGGCTTGAGCACCCGAGCCGCATTGTGGAGAAAACGGCGGTAGAAATTGACCATCCCCAGATAGGTCTGAAGATGAGCCACCGTGACTGGCTTCGGGAAGTCGATAATCGCCTGCACACGGCTGCGGATGGGGGCGATACCCCGCGCCGACACGTGATGGCCCAGATAATCCAACTCCTCTTTACCCCAGTCACACTTCTCTGCATTCAGAACCAGTCCGTGCTCGCTGAACCGCCGCAGAACTTCACGAAGATGGGCTTCATGCTGTTCATGATCCGAACTCGCCACCAGCACATCATCCAGATACACGAAACAGTAGTCCAGGCCCTGCAGTATACTGTCCATCATCCTCTGGAAAGTCTGACCAGCATTGCGGAGACCGAAAGGCATTCTCACATACTCGAAGAGGCCGAAAGGAGTTATAACCGCCGTCTTGGGCACATCCTCAGGCCGGACTGGCACTTGATGATAACCTTTCCTCAGATCTAGCTTAGAGAAAACGGTGCAGCCACGGAGCCGCGAGGTCAGATCACCAATATTCGGGCACGTGTAGCGGTCAGGTGTGGTCTGAAGATTGAGCAATCTGTAATCCCCGCATGGTCTCCAAGAGCCGTCTGCTTTCTTCACCATATGCAAGGGGGACGACCAGTTGCTGCTGGATCGGCGTACAATACCCTGCCGCTCCAAATCACGGAACTCGGCCTGAGCCGCCTTCAAGCGTCCGCTGTCAAGCCGCCGGTACTTAGCTGCCACCGGCCGACCTGTTGTCTCTATGTGATGCAACACACCATGAGTGGGCACCGGCAGCAACTTAGAAGGATTGACCACTTCTGGAAAATCAGCCAACAACGCAGCATAATCTTGTGGCACTGTCGCAAGAATCACCCCAGCTCCCAGGTTCTCCACAGGCGAGTCCAACATGGGGAGCTGCTGAGGAAGAGCCGAAGCCGGTGAGCCGCTGACGGAGAGCCGAGGATGGAGAGCCGAAGATGCAGAGCCGAAGTCGGAGAGCCGAATATGGAGAGCCGACGACGTAGAGCAGCTCGCAGCGGGACGCACGCCCAAAGTTGCGACGTTGCTGTCCACCGGCGGCGCCACCAATTTGAATATCCGCCCTGATCTAGCCACCAGTCGAAGGCGGCTCAGGTCCACCATCAGCTTGAAGAAAACGAGAAAATCGCCGCCAATTAATGGAAAAGCCACAGCAGCACGAAGAAAGTTCCACGTAAATGTGAAGGAGCCCACACGGATGGTCACACTGCACGCACCCCAACACGGTAGAGGCGTGCCATCCGCTGTAGTCAAAGCTGGGCCTGTAGGCGGGTCAGAAGAAGTGAACGGAATAACGGAGTAAACAGCTCCCGTGTCAATCAGATAAGCCCGTTTCGAGGCATCATCGACTAACAGGCCAAGGCGGCCTGGGCGGCCGGGAGGGCCAAGCTGAGCGGCGACCGCTGCCGCTGCCTGGCCACCTAGTTTCCCGCCCACTGGCACTGGTTCGCATTGGCACAGTTGTGGGCGTCTTTGCCATACTTGGCATGGAGCCAGCACACCTGCTTCATCTGATCTCTCTCCTTCCCACCACGTTTCTTCTTCTGATGAGCCGCAGAGGTCTGGTGAGAGGGCCGCTTATCCGCGCCAACGGCCGCCAACTGGTCCAGGAAAGGGTTGGCCGTCTCCACCGCCGGCTCAATCGCGGCCAGCATGCTAGGGGCCGCACGCCGCTTCAGCCAGTAACTATCAGCCTGCTG
>JBBAQX010000136.1:0-4024 GCA_040400085.1 Lysinibacter sp.
TTCTGTCTAACCGGCCGCCTTGCACGGCATCGGCGTGCAAACACAGGTACTGGCAGTTATGAACCAGCACCCCGTTGGCAAAATAAACTTCTTCCCCCTCAACGGTTAAGTTAAACACGGGTACGCGCGCGACGAATGGTCTCTTTCCAACAATCCTTAGAACAGGTTTTCGTTTTCCCGTATTTGTTGCGAAGAAAAGTCTTGCCGCAGACGCAACATACGCTCTCCACATCGGGAAGATTCCGTGCAACTTCCGCCCCATGCGTCGAATGCCAAGCGCGGCCCTCTGCAGAAGAATGCCAAGCTTCCGCTGCTTCTCTAGCCTTGGCGAGGTTTGCTTCCATTTAATGTACTCCGTGCGATTACTTACGGATACCAGTTCATCAGAATATTGTAAGGAGTCAATAGGGACGAACCCTTTTTCAGGAGTAAACACTGGGTGATCTGGGGTAGCGATAATGCTATCCCCAGTAGAAAGCGCGTACTCAAATACTTCCCGTGCCCCCGTACACTTCGCCGCAAGAACGCGCCGCAGCCCTGCGGGGGTAACAACATAATCCCCCGTCACGGCATCTTCGATGGCCTTATCTCCCCCCTCAACGGTAACCCGTGTCCCAGCAGCGAAACACGCGTCGGAAATGTGGCTGGCCTCGTTCTTTTCCGGCTCGTTTTCCATCTCGCCGTCCTTCTTCCGCTTGTACCGGTACCGCCCGGCAAACCCCTTTACCAGACAGGAACAATCCAACGGGTCGATCAGCACGCCCGGGCCGCCGTCGATCTGCCGGTTCAGGAACGTATCCACCGCGGTGATGCGCGCGATTATCGAATTCGTGCAAGCCTCGATCGCCTTGAAGTTGTGCTGCTTCAGGATGTCGTACACCGTCTTCTCGTCGGTCTGCACCCGCGCGCGCCCGGCCGGGTCCCCAATCACCAGCACCGGCGCCCCGGGAAACTTGTTCGCCAAGTGCGGCTTCAGGATCGTGGTCAGGAACCGCACCAGCCCCATCCCGTCCGAGGTCAGCGCCGAGTAGAGCAGCAGCCTTCCCTTCATGTCGAGCTGCCCGATGACTGCGGAGGGATTCAACCCAAAATCCAAGCCGACGAGGATCGGACGCAGCCCGTTGAGGATCGGCACAAGCGGGTGTTTCGATATGTGGAAGTCCCGGTTGAACGAGCGATATACCGGTCGCCCGGAGAGAGAACGGCCGAACTTGGCGTGTATGTAAACATCGATGTATTCCTCCCCCTTGCCTTCCATAAGGTTTTCGTAATACATGGACGGCAGCAGGTGAACCCAGTCCGCGTCGGCAGACAACCCCGATGGCTGTATGAAAATATCGAAGTTCTTCGGCGGGTCCATCATGAACTCTTCCCAGAACGTCTCCATGTCCGGAGGGTTACTCATCCCCCAGATGTGTTTGTTCTGTCGCCCGTCGTCGGTAACGCACCCTTGGATCGGGTTTCCCTTCTCGTCCGCGCCCCACGCCGGCTGGTGCGGCACCATCATCCCGTCCGGATACCGGCCAAGCCGCCCCTGCACCGCTTCGAAGATGTCCTTGTGAATCTCGCGGAACTCATCCATCACCGCGAAGCTGGCCTGCAGGGAGAGCAGCCGTCGCACGTCGTTCGCGTCATCTAACCCCCGGAACAGAACCTCACACTCAACGATCGACGAGTCCGGCGAGCTAAATCGCATGGTGAACTTCTTGTTCGTCTTCTCGAAGAGCCCGGCCTGCCCGTCGGGGAACCACTTCAGGAAGTCAGGGATGGACGTGTCGTTCAACTGCTGCACCGTGTTTCTGATCCAGACGCACCGGCTCCGGCGCACCCCATCCGCGCACTTCGCCATCTGCATGGCCATGGCCGAAATCTTCATGATTCCCGCGGTTGTCTTGGTTGAACCAACAGGGCCGACGATTAACGTCCCGAATTTATCGCTCCGCAGGAACGATTGCACCGATTTTGGTGGTGCAAACAGCAGGCTATCGGCCATTTTAGGCAGCTTCCAGCTGCGGTTCGGCGTAGTTCAGGTCGAGGTTTAACACCGCAGACAGCGCCGGATCACAGTATTTCGGGGGGTCCAGACGGTCAAAAAGCGGGGTTTCGGCCGTATTTTCGAAGGTATTCACCGCTTTTACCCCCGGAGCGTCCCCGTAAACGATGCTTATCGAGAATCCCGGTCCGGCCTGCACTTGCTGGGCTTGTTTCGGGTGCAAATCAGCCAGTTTCGCGCACAAATCCACGAACTCCAGCTTCATTTTCAGGGGGGTTTCGTTCTCCACGGCCTTCAGGTAGGCGTCTTCCAAGGCAACTTCAGCCATGGCCGCGGCCTTCGCTCTGAAGAGTGGGAGTTCAGATGCTGATGGGGCCGGGTCGATTACTGCTGGGAGCGGCATTGCGTTTTTCCTTGCGGGGGCTAAGGGTAGATGGTGGGGTTATAAAGGGTTTCGTTAGGGATGTCAAGGAGACAACTGGCTTATACCAAGCATTCTCAGGGCCTATGGAATTTTTTGCTCGAGCTGTTCCGCTGTCCCCCACCGGCAGTTCTCCGGCTCATAGTTTCCGTTGTTGTCTATTCTACCTAAAGTTCTTTTCGGCGGACGTTCCCCCATGTCGGCGACAAACCTGTGAAAACCGTCGATCTTTCCAAGCTCGCCCTCAGCGACACTGCCCCTCCACTGCGCGCACACAGAAATACCTCTAGCTCCATACCACGTATATCCGGCAGAATCGTGGGCATGGCACCGCCGCAGCATGCTAAGCCAAACGCTGTACAGTGGGTGCTTCCAACCCGCAGCGGAGTTTCGCGCGTGCTCGGCTTTTCTACAGGTGCCGCACTGGGTTACCCTACCTTCAACTACCTTTTGCAGGGGTCGGTATTTACTCTCCCCGCAATCGCACCTACACAGGGCGTATGGTTTCCGTCCCCCAGACGGAAGGCTTATGTATTCAACATCAGTCACGCGCAACTTCCCAAATTGCATCCCTATGTACTTCGACATCGCGGTCTCCTAAAAGTTATATTCTGCATACACAATAACATGTAATGGGGGTATAGTCAAATTTTTCCTAAAATTTTATGACTAACAGGTATTGTGTATGCCGGCCCCGCTTTGGATTGCCATGTGGGGGGGAGGGGGGGCCCCCTACCGTATGGCCGTTGTACGCTCAGGAGATAGGACTGCATGTTACCGCGATATATAGAGGCAGTCGCACTGTGCAGCGGGAGGTTAAAAGGCGAGGGTCGCAACCTTGCAACGCGTAGTAACCGGACAAATCCCACCCTCGGGATTTGTCTCACTCAATCACTTAATTAGGAGAATCACCATGGCAGCAGTATCCAAAGCAGTATCCAAAGAAGAAACAGCTCCACTAACGGAAGACGCCAAGGGCTACGCCTTGTTGGTTGCAAAGTCGCTTGATGTAGAGAAGGCATCCACGGCATTATTCGATGAGTGCGTAGATGCGGTGTACACCGCGTTGAGCAAAGTAAAATCATTCGAGGAATTCCGGAGTGTGCGGGCAAGTTTCGTGCGCGCTTGTGTCCATAAGGAAATCAGCCTGAAAACGGCTGAAAACAAAATCAGCTCGCACATCGCCTCTGCGAAGAGCAAGCTTGATTTGGTTGTACCTCGGGAGGCGGCGAGTGAAAAGCGCGCAAAGGAGCGGGCGGTGAAGATGGAAAAGGCCCTCACTGCCGCTATCGTGTCTGGCATAGGGGACGTCGAAGCCCAGAAGAAGATAGAGCGCTTGGCCAAGAGCGATGACAAGGCTGACAAGGCTCTGGCATCGGCTGTGTTGAAAGCAACACAGGTAGGTGCTGCTGCCCGAGAAGCCACGAAGGCGGCTAAACAGGAAGCAGAGGAATACGCCAAGGCTGTTGCCCTGATCGCCAAGCGTTGCGGGGTCAGCATCGTCGAATTGGAGAACATGATATCTTCTCTGAAAGCCAAGGCCGCCAAGAAAGCTGCGTAGTAACCCAAGCCCGCGAAAGCGGGCTTTCTTTCGTCTGCACTTCGGGAGT
>JBBAQX010000137.1:0-3982 GCA_040400085.1 Lysinibacter sp.
AGTTCTCGACTTATGCAACCTGGTGGATCCGCCAAGCGATCACGCGAGCCATGGCAGACCAGGCTAGAACGATTCGTATTCCGGTACATATGGTTGAGGTCATCAACAAGTTGGCCCGGGTACAGCGACAGATGCTTCAGGACTTAGGCCGCGAGCCCACGCCCGAGGAGCTAAGTCGCGAGCTAGACATGACGCCTGAAAAGGTCGTTGAGGTCCAGAAGTATGGCCGCGAGCCCATCTCTCTTCATACCCCGCTCGGTGAAGACGGCGATAGCGAGTTTGGTGACCTGATCGAGGACACCGAGGCTGTCGTTCCTGCGGATGCTGTTGGGTTTACGATGCTTCAACGGCAGCTCGAGTCTCTTCTTGACTCGCTCTCCGAACGTGAGGCCGGAGTGATTCGGATGCGCTTTGGGCTTGGTGACGGTATGCCGAAAACACTTGACCAGATCGGCGACACCTTTGGGGTTACGCGTGAGCGTATCCGCCAGATTGAGTCCAAGACGATGGCAAAGCTTCGCCATCCCTCTCGATCGCAGTCGCTACGGGATTATCTCGAGTAAACCTCGTTAGAAACCCGGTATGAACAGAGAAAGCCCCCTCGCTTATGCGAGGGGGCTTTCATTTGTAAGGAATGTTATGAGTTCAGTTTGTATGTCTCATCGTGCCATGAAGACACTAGAGGCGTTAGCTTCTCTTTGTATTTGTTCCCGTGGTGTGCGCAGAAGAGCAGTTCGCTCGTGCCCATAGTGGCCCGAATGTATGCTTGCGATCCGCAGCTATCGCAACGGTCGAGCGCACTGAGTGGGCGCTCCTCATCTACTGGAGCGGTGTTGATGTCATTGGTTAAAGTAGTCATGAGCTCCCCCTTTCCGTTGCTGGTAGTTCTGGTTCTAATCAAAGCACGCTTTTCCTGAGAATAGGTAGATATTATTGCCGTTTCGCTCACCGCGTAGCACGGCTGAGGGTGTCACATTGGGCAAATGTCAGATGAGTGACCTACCCTTGTGAAGTACCATTCACCATACTCGCGAGGAGCGTTTTGGCCGCGTCAGATTATTCGGCACGACACCTGTCTGTTCTTGAGGGACTCGAGGCTGTCCGCAAGCGGCCGGGCATGTATATTGGATCCACCGACTCACGTGGACTCATGCATTGCCTCTGGGAGATCATTGACAACTCTGTTGATGAAGCGCTTGCAGGTTTTGGTGACACGATTACAATTGTGTTGCACCCCGATGGAAGCGTAGAAGTTACCGACTCTGGGCGAGGCGTGCCTGTCGATATCGAACCTAAGAGTGGTCTCAGCGGTGTCGAACTGGTATTCACAAAACTGCATGCCGGGGGTAAATTCGGTGGAGGGTCATACGGTTCCTCAGGCGGGCTCCACGGTGTAGGTGCTTCGGTTGTAAATGCGCTCTCAGCGCGGCTCGATGTCGCGGTTAATCGCGGGAGTAAGACCTGGGCGATGTCATTTCGCCACGGAGAACCCGGTATCTTCGAAGATAAAAAAGGCGATCCGACTCCCGAAGCTATATTCACTCCTTTCGATAAGAAGAGCGAACTTATTGAGATCGGCAAGGTGAAAAAAGGCGTTACCGGAACTCGGGTACGTTATTGGGCCGACCCGCAGATTTTTACAGCCGATGCGAGCTTTGACCCAGATCAGCTTCGCGCACGAGCTCGGCAGACAGCCTTCCTGATTCCAGGTCTGCGTTTGGTTCTTGAAGATCAGCGCACGGATGAGCATGTTCGGGAGGATTTTTTCTTCGAGGGAGGGATCTCTGAATACGTAGACTATCTCGCTCCGGATCCGGCGGTTACCGATACTTGGAGGCTGAGCGGAACTCATACCTTCTCCGAGACGGTTCCTGTTATGAATGCTGACGGTCACATGGTTTCAACCGAGGTAGAGCGTGAGTGCGCCGTCGACGTTGCACTCCGTTGGGGAACAGGCTATGAAACGACATTTCGTAGCTATGTCAATATCATCTCCACGCCAAAGGGTGGAACCCACCAGGCCGGTTTCGAGCAGGGCCTGGTCAAGTTTTTCCGGCAGCAGATTGAGGCAAACGCCCGCAGGCTCAAAGCGGGGAACGACAAGGTCGAAAAGGACGATATTCTTGCCGGTCTCACTGCGGTGCTCACCGTTCGGTTTCCGGAGCCGCAATTCGAGGGTCAGACCAAAGAGGTTCTCGGGACGCCAGCTGTTCGGGCCATCACAAATAAGGTGATCACCCACGGGCTAAAGAGTATGTTCGAATCGACGAAACGACACGAAAAGGCTCAGTGTGGCCTCGTGCTGGAGAAGGTAGTCTCCGAGATGAAGTCGCGGATCTCCCTCCGGACCCAGCGGGATACTCAGCGTCGGAAGACCTCGTTGGAAAGCTCATCCCTTCCATCGAAGCTTATCGATTGCAGATCAAAGGATGTTGCCGGATCTGAACTCTTCATCGTTGAGGGAGACTCGGCACTTGGAACCGCCCGTCCTGCCCGTGATAGTGAGTTTCAAGCATTGCTGCCTATCCGCGGAAAGATCTTGAACGTACAGAAAGCATCGATCGCCGATATGCTTTCTAACGCTGAGTGCGGTGCGATTATCAAGGTCATTGGGGCAGGGTCAGGCCGTGACTTTGATCTGTCGTCCGCGAGATATGGCAAGATCATTATTATGAGCGATGCAGATGTCGACGGGGCTCATATTCGTACGCTTCTGCTGACCCTTTTCTTCCGTTACATGAGACCTATGGTCGAGGCCGGACGAGTTTTTGCCGCCGTCCCGCCCCTGCATCGTGTTATTGTTCAGAACGCAGGGAAGAAGCCCAACGAGACTATTTACACCTATAGCGAAGAGCAATTGCGCGGACTGCTTGCCGATCTCAAGAAGCGCGGCAAAAAATACGTCGAACCCATCCAGCGGTACAAAGGGCTCGGCGAGATGGATGCGCATCAATTGGCAGAGACGACAATGGACCGAGATAAGAGACTCCTGCGACGCGTCGGGGTGTCCGATGCTCAGCAGGCCTCCAAGATATTCGAGCTTCTGATGGGTAACGAGGTCGCGCCGCGTAAGGAGTTCATTGTCTCCAGCTCCGACACGCTCTCAAGGGAGCGTATTGATGTCTAGTATTTCGTTTTGATGCGGTAGCTCACCTGACTGGCTGAATCTTTTGTGTTCGGGCCTATCATGGTGAGCGACTTCTCTGTCGCTAGGTATGTTCTTGCGTCCCGATTTAACTTGGCTTATAGACTTTGTCGGCGTCTCGTTGCTGTGTGCTGCTCCGTATGGTTGTGCTCCATTTAAAACTCGTTTTGCATTTCCCTTAACTTTCGTACCTATGTTCGATAAAATAGAGTATGTCCTCCACCACAGTCACCACTGGCCTCGCGGATACTTCCGTGTTGTCTGGGTCGGGTGTGCAGTCTGGCGTGAGTCCTGATGAACAGCCTCTTGCGCGCCCGGGTGCTGCTGGGGAGTGGTGGGCTGTTCCGGGGCAGAGTTCGCCGCGGTTTGAGGCGCTGGGTGCTGAAGAGCCGGGTTCTGAGGCATCGGATTCTGAATCAGCGGGTTCTGAATCAGCGAGTTCCGGCGCGAAACCATCTTCGCCGCGGGATGAGTTCGGGTACGATTTTCGCGTGACACGGCGGGATCTCTCATCGCCGCTGGCGGCAGTTTTGGCACGGCTTCAGCCGCTCCTCGGATCGATCTTTGCCGATCCCGCAGAAGCTGAATCTGCGCCTGAGGATTCTGTAATCAATGAATCCGTGCCTGCTGAATCCGTGTCCGGTGATTCACACCTGCCGGACACCTCAGCCCCCAAACTAGACGCACCTTCAGACCCGATCGATCTGCAAGCCGTCATCTCGGCGTTGAGCACAGATGATCTACTACGCACGGTACGAGATGCCGAAGCAGTAACCCGGCAATTGGATGCGTTGCGGGTGTTTCTGGCGGGAGAAGTCGATGTCCGTTCACACCGTG
>JBBAQX010000138.1:0-3796 GCA_040400085.1 Lysinibacter sp.
GACCATCTTCTTCAGCGTGTCGGCCTGCATCGTCTCGAGGTTGTGCAGCTCGAACTCGAACTTGGCCTGCGTCTCTCCGAGGCGCTTCTGCAGGTCGTTGACCTCGGCCGCGTGGTGCTCGAGGTCCTCCGACGCGATCTGCATCACATCGTGGCTGTACCCGTCCAGCGCCTCGCCAATGTCGTCCGCAGACCCGTCGTTGACGAGGCCCGACACGTCGAGGCCGGTATCAAGGTCCTCCGTGTCTTTAGACCTCTCCACCTTGAACACAAAGATGCTCCCGTCCTCACTCACGACCACGACCCCTCTGCCCGAGGGCGACTCCCGGATGGCCTTGATGGGTGCCCCCTGGGTGAACACCTCGAGACAACCAGAGGCGTCGCTGAGCGGCCAGTGGTAGACCCGCAGCGTGCCGGTGCTGCAGCCCACGAACAGGTACTTTCTGTCCACCGACATGGCCATGGCTGTGAGGGAGACCACCACCGCCTCCGCTACGGCAGCGATGGACGAACCGCTGGCGTCGAGCTTGAAGGAGGCAGGCTTCGGCGCGTACGCGGATGTGAAGTAAGGCGGCGTCTCGGCGATGACCTTGGCGTGGAGGGAGCCCGGCCATCCCCAGGCAGGCGCCTTGATGGAGCCATCGAGGCTGCAAACGACCACTCGGTTGAAGCTCAATGCGAGTTCCTGGTCGTCTGCAGGGTCCTCGTCCGTCGCAGCAGCCTCGTCGTCGTCACCGCGAGGCTTGGTGAAGAGAGGCTCCGCACAGCCGGAGGAGCAGAGGTCGAGGATGGCGGAGGACCGACTCGACGAAGCGATGATGTCCATGCGGTCCGGGGAGAAGAGCGGCCAGCCGTAGACGTTGCCGTCCATGCCTGCGCTGAAGAGGACCTCGTCATTGCGCGACCAGCAGAGACACTTCACGGTCATCATATGACCCTGGAAGTTCATCAGCTGCGTGAACCGCGTCGAGTCGTACAGGAAGACGTTCACTGAGGCCGCAGCGGCGAAGTACTTCCCGCCGTTGCTGTACTTGATGTCGCGACAGTTCTTCACCAGGATGTCGCGGCTGAGTTTCAGTTTGTCAACCAGAACGTGGTAGTGCCTGACCCTGTCTTTGAAGGCCACCAGGGTCTGCGAGCCAGAGTGGTGCATGGCCACGGCAGTGGGGCTGTCGGCGCGCAGGTCGTGCACCATCACGCACCTCATCGTCACCGTGTTCCACAGCCTCGCGGTGCGGTCGCTACCTATGGTGATCAGCAGCGGGCGCTGGTAGGCTGCGTCCGCGGCAACAATAGCGGCGTCCCCGTCTACCCTCAGATGGAGCCCGCCCGGCGCAAGGTCCGAGGCAGAGAACGACGCCTCAACAGATGTGGCCCTGCCCTCGGCGACAGCGGAACCCAGCAGCTCCGCCACCGGCAGAGAGATGAGTCGGGAGTTCTTGGTCAGCAGCACCAGTCGCTCCTCGGACGGCACGAGTGTGGCTCCCAGAATGCTGATGTCGCCTAGCAGGATCCGACGCACCTCCGCATAAGGCTCTCTCTTGTCGTCCGAGCGCTCGAACAACGCGACGAAGCCACAGCTTCCTCCGAGAACAAAGCCTTTGGCAGTGGAAGCGACGACAGCTGCTCGCGCTGCTGTCTCTGTCCTGAGGATGATGGTTGTCTTGAGCTCCAGGGAGATGGGAGGCCCGGCAGCCCCCACAGGCAGCTCCACGCCTTCGAAGATGAACACGGACTGCCGGCCCCCTCGCCCGGCTGCTGCAGTGGGCAGCGCGACGGATGCGCCGGATCCAGCGGATGCAACGGATGCCCCGGCAGCGACCTTGGCGGCTGCGGGTGCTGCGGCGGGCTGGCCTGCGTCGAGCTCCGACAAGGCAGCGAGACGATGCTCGGTACCAGACGACGCCAGCCAAGCGTGGTCCAGGAAGTTCTCGGGTGCCTCTTTTGTTGGCGGCAGCAGGTTGGCGGCCTTGAGCGTGGCGTCGGGGGCAACGTACCAGGTCTTGAGGGTGCCCTGCCCGGACGAAGAGACCAGTAGCAGGGCAGGGGCCGCGGAGATCTTCAGCAGCTTGGAAGGCACGACGGCCAGCTTGAAGATGCGCTCTTTGTCCCAAGTCCAGACCTGTATCTGCCGGGCGTCCGCCTCGTCGAGCTGCAGCAGCAGGACCAGATTCTTGTTGTCGCCACAAAACGCCGAGCAGATATACTCCCCCGAGTCGCACGACGGAGAAGTCGAGGATGCGCCGGAGTTCGAGTTCAGGATCGTCTTGAGCTTCGTGAAGGTGGTCATGGAGTATATGCTCGCCTGGGCGACGCTGGTCTCATTCCTCTCCAGCCGGGTTGTCTCGCACAAACAAACGTGTCGCATGTTTTTCGACAATGAGAAGTGCAGGACATCTTTAGCCGCCGGTCCAGACGCTGGACCGTCCGACGAGGCACCAAAGAAATTCTGGACGCCTGTCTCGGGATCGTAGCAGCACAGCTTCCTGCCGACGCGGAAAAGCACGCGGTCGTTGATGTCCCTATCCGAGCTCTTCGTGTCGTTGTAAGACTGCAAGCCGTCCATGGCCAAAGCCGTGCTGCCAAACGCATGTTTCAAATTGACGGAAATATCAAAACGCGGTGCCGCCAGCTTAGAGGTCGCATGCTCTTTCGAGGCGATTTCGGTTCCAGCGGAATCAGCGACCGCTCCAGGTTTCACCTTGCTTCCTTTTCTTTTGGTGACTGGCGGCACAGTTCCTGTGACGAGGCCACCGAACTCTTCAGCGGGCATTGCTTCTTCGACTAGGGAACACTCTGGAGTGCCATTGTTAGAGCGGCTTATTTGTGATATCTTTTACTTCGTTTGTGACTTCGTTTCACAGTAGTGTTGCTGGTAAAACGATTTTCTGATAAAAAATAATAATAAAAAAAAAACGAACTGAAAGGCCAGCAGCGGCAGCAGCAGCAGACCGAATCGAAGCCGCCCAAACTCCGGAAAAAACAACACGATGCCGCGGACGAGCCGATGGCGACGACGAAATATGACAATGATACAAGTCCTTCATAATTTCAAGAAGGGACGTTGGCAGTAATATAGCAGCTAAAGTTGCATATCTACAAATGGTGAGATGAAATTTATTTAAAGCATCCAATTTAGCTGATTCCTTTAACCCAAAATCGTTAACTATCATGGTAACGCCACATATGTAACTAGAGCGCACTCTTCGATTTCCCGTCTCTGTTGATCGTCATATTGCTATTTATTTGTCTCACAACGCACGCCAGAAGCTTATGGCCTGGCGTATTTAACGATGCGATTGGGGGCGACGGTGTTGATAAGAAAGTCTCTCACAGTGGTTTGAAAGGGATTTGCTGGAAATTTAGTCGAGTCGGAGAAAGAGTAAGTCCTTATGTCGGAGCGGCTTGTACAGTTATGGCATTTCATCTGTTATTCATTAGGCCTTAATTCACTAGTTCTGTTAAATCCGTCGCCCCGTTCGAAACGTAGTTGTGATGTTAGGGGTAGGGTTAGGGTTAACTGGCTTTGCTTTTGTTTCTGGTCATAGCTAGGCAGACAAGAGAGGGTTAGACACGAGCATCGAAATATAAGTGTAACGAAACCGCTTTTTGCCTATCGTTCCCACTTTGATCCAGTGACTTCTTGTAAAACAAAGGTACGCAAATATAACCGTATCCAACGCGCATTTCTCATTTAACGTTGCCATAAGCGAATAGCTAGCTATGATAATGATAATGATAGGTGTAGCCTTCATAGTACTATCAGCAGTACCTAGTAAGGCTAGATGTCTAATAAC
>JBBAQX010000139.1:0-3781 GCA_040400085.1 Lysinibacter sp.
CTACCGCGGCCACCGCGGCCAGCACGCTTGCCGGCACGCTTGGGCGGTTGGGCCGTCCTCAGCGAGGCCACCACTCCCGCCAGCTCGTCCACCTTGCTCGCCAGCTCCAGAGTGGGGTCCGTCACCACCGCCACCGGCTTGGACGCCCTCTTGCTGTTCCTAGCGATCCATAACTGGTCCGCATAGGCGGCCAGCTGTCGGGACTCCAGCGTCTTAGCGTGCGGCGCTACCAGGACCCGCAGATCGTCCGGCAGCCTGGTGAGGAAAACCGCCTTGAAGAGAAGACCGTCCCTCTCCCCAGGTGGCAGCATGGCCAGCAGATCGTCCATCATTTGAGACGGCCGCCTGTCCCCAAGCTCGGCCGCATACAGCAGGCCGTACATCCGGTCCATGGGATCCACCTCGAACATCTCCATGAGCCGCTCCTTCAGCGTCTCGTAGGGGTCCGGAAGCTCATTCGCCGCGACCAGCACGCTGCCAATGCGGTCCAGGACGTCGTCGTTGAGGGCCGGCAGGACCAGGTCGAAACGGGCCCGAGCATCGTCCACGTGACAGCGGCCAAAAGAAGACTCTGCCAACGCGAACCAGGCAGCCGGCTTCCTCGTCCAAAAAGGCGCTAGCTTCTCCGCCTTCGGATGGTTATTTTGCAGAACCGGCGGTTGCGGCCAGTTCCACACTCCTCTCCGGTTGAAATCGTCGTCACCAGGAGGCGCCATCCCTCGCTCCATACCCTTATTCTTGTCGTTAGGCTGTACTGTGTAAAAAAAAATCGGGGTCACCAGTAAGACGGGTAGAGCAATACTAACTATATTTCTCAATTGCGCATTTTATGCCATTAAACAGACTCGCGGATTTTACACATCACACAAGTTGCACATTGATTAAACGGATAAAACATACATGTACACGTTCACATAAACACGTACACGTTACACTACTCCCCCTAATTTTCACGGGGTTAAAATTACTAAGTCTTCTTGGTAGGAGGGCGGCCACGTAGAGGCGGGACAGCAGCCTCCGGAGCTTCCACTGCGCGATGAGGCTTCAACCGGTCCCTGGTGATGACCTCCACACGTGCTCCCATCTGCACGTGGCACGTCTTTCCATCCCTCTCCAACACCTTGAAGGGGCCGTCATAATTGTTGCACATTGGCGTGCCCTGGCCTCCCTTCTTCACATATACCCACTCCGCGGTGTCCAAGGGAGTCGGCCCTCGTGCCGCCTCCGCATACGTCCTCCGCGTGGCAGGAATAACCTGGTGTTGTGGTGCTGTTGGCGTGCCCTCCACACGTGGCAGCAGCTGGCCTGGCACACTCAACTTCAGGCCCAGAGCTGCTTCACCGGCCGACACACCAGACTCATCTTTGGGAGCGCTGCGCAGCCCCAGCATCACCCACGGGAGATGATCAGCCCAGGCACGCGAGCCTTCTCTGGCACGTACCGCGTCCTTGATCTGCCTATGCAGCCTCTCCACCATTCCATTCGCCTGGGGGTGGAAAGCTGTGGTTGGCGTGTGCTGGATCCCCATCTCCTTACACCAGGAAGACCACCGTGCTGATGTAAACTGAGGCCCTCTGTCGCTGGTCATGCGGGCTGGGACGCCATAACGTGCCACCCACGTGTTGATGAAGGCCTCCAGCACGTCCTCCGTGGCAGTCCCCTTCAGCAAACAAGCCTCAGGCCACCGTGTTGACCTGTCCACGATGGTTAAGAGATGGGTGAAACCGCCTGAAGACGGTGGCAGCGGTCCCACCAGGTCCACGTGCACGTGGCTAAACCTCTCCTCTGGTACCAGGATCTTCTGCACGGTGGTGGTCTCCTGCTGAGTCACCTTGGCCCTGCTGCAACTGCTACACTCTCTACACCACTCCTTCACATCAGCAGCCAGCTTAGGCCAGACAAATCTTGCACTGATGAGGCGGCACGTAGCCCTCGTACCCGCGTGCGCCAGACCATGTATGTTCGCAAAGACTTGCCTCCTGAACTCAGGTGGGACTACTGGGCGCCACACCTCCGTGGAGACGTCGCACCACACGTCAGCCCCGTCCATAGTTGACTTCTTCAGCTGGAGACTGCTCTCAGCACGTAGGGCGGCCAGCTCACTCCACTGCTGCTGAGCTGCCGCCACCTCCTCCCACTGTAGAGGCTGAGACGTGTGAGGAGGAACCACAGCTGCTACCGGCACAGAGGGCCGGCTGAGGGCATCGGCCACCACGTTGTCGCTGCCTGCCACGTGCCTTACATCATCACAGAACTCTGTGATAAATGCCAGATGGCGCTGCACTCGTGCCGTCCAGGCATCACCACCCCTCTTCAGAGCACCAATCAGAGGCTTGTGGTCAGTCAGGATGTGAAACACCCTTCCCTCCAGGTAGTATCTGAAGTGCCTGATAGCCAGCACGCAGGCCAACAGCTCCCTGTCAAAGGTGCTGTACCGGCACTCCGTGGCCGACATCTTCCGACTGAAGAATGCCAGGGGCTCCCAGACATCCTCTCTCCCCCGCTGCTGTAGAGACGCGCCCACGTGATGGTCGCTGGCATCCACAGCCAACGACAACTCTGCCCCCTCCACGGGGTGCACCAACAGCGTGGCCTCCGCCAACAGCTTCTTGGAGGAAGAAAACGCCCTCCGCATGGGCGCTGTCCAGGTCAGAGGCGCGTGCTTGCCGCTCTCCCCACGTGTGGCGTCCGTCAGAGGCTTCAACACCGAGGCAGCCTGTGGCAAGAACCTCCTATAGAAGTTCAGCATGCCCAGATATGTGAGCAGCCCCGACTTGACAGTAGGGGCCGGGTACTCCTCCAGGGCCGCTACACGTGCAGGCAGCGGCCTGATCCCCTCCTGGCCCACCTGGTGGCCCAAGAAATCCACTGTGGTGGCAGCAAAGACACACTTCTCCTCGTTGATCACCAGCCCCTGCTTGGACAGGATCTCCATCACCTGGCTGAGATGCTGCAGGTGCTCCACGTGGTCCATGCTGGCGATGAGCATGTCGTCCATGTACACGAAGACGAAGGGCAGCTCACCAAACAGCTCATCCATGAAGCGCTGGAATGTCTGGCCTGCATTGCGGAGCCCAAAAGGCATCCTCAGGAACTCAAACAGGCCAAACGGAGTGATGACAGCAGTCTTTTGCACGTCTGAGGCGGCCACCGGTACTTGATGGTAGCCCTTCCTCAGGTCGATCTTGGAGAATATCCTCCTGCCCGCCAAACGTGCTGACAGATCCTCCAGATGAGGGGAGGGGTAGAGATCCGGCTGAGTTACAAGATTCAGCCTCCTGTAATCTCCACACGGCCTCCACGTGCCATCCGCCTTCATCACCATATGCAGGGGGGAAGCCCACGAGCTGCTGGACCGCCTGACAACTCCCTGCTTCTCCATGGAGGCGAATTCTGCGCGGGCAGTCTTCAACTTGCCAGCATCCAGTCTCCTGTAGCGGCTGCTGACCGGCCTCTGGGTGGTGGTCTCGATCACGTGCTGCACGCTGTGGCGAACCGTGGGCAGCACCTTCGACTTGTTGACCACCTCCGGGAACTTCTTCAGCACATCTGCAGCCGTCTGGGTGGGCTTAGGGGACTTAACGTGGCAAGTGTGGGCGCCTCCACTTAAGGAGGGAACTCCCACACCTACCGCCCCTACGTGCGAGCTAGCACGTGCCTCGACCAATGAAGGTGAAGAGGCTGAAGGTGGAGAGCAAAGTGCCTCCACTGTGGGAAATGAAGTAGCAGAACAGACTCCACGACACGACGAGTCGGCCGCTACCACGCCTACCGCGGCCCA
>JBBAQX010000140.1:0-3752 GCA_040400085.1 Lysinibacter sp.
TTCATCGAGCCCCGCGCGACGCTTAAGATCGGCGATGTCCACGAACGGCCGCTCGGTGTGCGGATCATCAGTCTGTGCGAGGGGCGGGTCGACCGTGATACCGAGGCTTCCGTCGACGGTGAGGAATAGGTCCACCTTCCACCCCTGCCAAGCGAGACTTACGTTTTCCTCTCTGGCCGATGCTAATATGGCTTCTATGTTGTGTTCTTGTTTCATGGTAAGGCGTTTGATGCTCGTCATCTGAAAAATTAATCAGCCGGGTCCGACGACAGGACCCGGCTGATTAGTCATCGACTCAAGGTGACCCAAGCGGCTATGGCTAGCTTGGCGAGCGCCCACACAGCGGCCCAGCTGCCTACGAATAGGGCGGCTGCTCCAGTAGTGCAGGCGGGCGTAGGGTCGTCTGGTCCTGTGGTTTTGTTGTCTGGCATAAATCCGAGTATCCGGCGCGCACGCGGAAGCTACTCCGCGCACACTATCCTCCCGGCAACATGCTATTACATCGCCGCATGGGGCATCACTTCAACACGACGGCCGGTCATGTTGGGGTCGGACCGCGGACCATCCGGCGATGGCGTCTCCGCGTGATAACCTACTGGCTTAATGAGGACGGGGCCAGTCAGGGCGAACACATTTTATTTCAGCTACGAAACTCCTGCATTACAAAATCTTATGACACCCCGGACGGACTAATTGCATCGGCCGCCATCAGAAATTCCAGCGTCTCCGTATACTCGGTGTCCCACAGGCGAAGAGCCGAAAGCGGGACGCCAATATCCCGAAGCAGATCCAGCATGGCGGTGTAAGCCTGATGCACCTCCGCTGAGTTGGCTTCTTGGTCTTCCTGTTCCATCGCCAAGGCCTTAGCAATGTATGCCTGCACACCCTCTGAGAATTCCGGGGGACCTTCTTCGTCTTCGCGCGCCAATTCTACTTCCAGCACGGCCCACATGATTTCGGTAGCGGTGAGATCCTCGAAACCCCCGTCGACCAAGTCTCCCAAGTCCCCGTCAAACAAGGCGGTGCTCACGGCTTGGAATACCTCCACGTCCCTGTAGAACAAATCGCCCTGCAGGGCCAGCATTAGCGCGTTGAGTTTGTTCTCGCCCTCTTCGCTCACCCAGGCGCCGAAGATCTCATTGAGGCCGGCCCATAGTTCAGATGGATCCATGGCCTCCACATCGCCCTCTGGATCACCCAGCACGCGATCACCGAATGCCCACATAGCAATCGTCAGCAGCACCAATCCCGGCGTGTCTGGATCCGCCAACGCGACCCGCGCCTTGGCTGTGTTGAGCTGTATGGGCGCTATGTGCGGCTCGTGGGTCATGCTTCGGATACCATTCTGAGAAGCGTGCGCTGGTCGGCGTCGCTCCAGCCCATGATGGAAAGGCTCAGTTCTTTAGCGTCGGTTACGTCGGGTAGGCCAGTCAACAGCTGCTGGTGGGCTGATTTGGACAGCTTGTAGTAGGCATCCATGATGTCCACCGATTTCACAACCGCCAATGGCACAAGGACGTCCTTGATGGCTACGTGGTCAGCTGCCGCCTTTTCCACTTCCGAAACAAGCGGACCGCTGAACACAATCTCTGACGGAGTGAGAACCGGCGACGCCTCGTGAAGCTTGTAGGTGATTCCTGCCGAATCGTCGATCGCAGCGATTTTCTGCATGCACAGATGGGGCGATATCTCGCCTCGGAGGGCCTCGTTGACCGCTTCCTCATATTCAGCGCGAAGTGCCGAGGAGTCCGCAGATTTTGAAAGTTCTTCCCTACCTGCAATCATAGCGGCCGCTTTCTCCAAGTCGGGGCAGCGCTCGCATCCGAATCGTTCCACGATTTTTGGTAGGACGCTCACTCCGAACTCAGACGCAGCCTTCACCACGGCCTCGGCCGCCGGGAGCATCGTCAGGAAGTGTATGCGACGTTCGGCGGCCATCTTCGCCAGCTCGTGGGCGGAGTCTCGAACGTCCTGCGCGTCGTTTAGGGGGAGCAACTGGTAAGCAGTCCCGTTGATGGTCTGGTCAATCGCAAAGCGTCCAGCGGGCGCCAGCATATCGGACGCGCTCTTTTCGAAGCTATCGGCGAACAATTCGGCATACGGAGCCACGTCCGCCTCGATGTCGTGGAAAGCGCAGGCATTCTTCACCCGGTTGAAAACATCTTCGGAGAATTCATCCAAGTGGGCGAACACATTTAGCGCGGAGTGGAACGTGCTGACCTTGTCTCGTATAGGTAGCAAGCGCCTGGACTGGTCGGCGAACGCCGTGGAGGCGCACTTTTCGAACTGATCGGTAGTTGGCAGCGGGGAGGCCGATACCCAAGCTGGAAACGGGTGATTCAATTCCGCGAAATACAGGAATCGCGGGTTGTTCAGTGTGGTGTAGTCTTGCGCCATGGTTGTGATTGTTCTGCCTGCTGGGAATGTTACCCCAAACCGGTGGTTTATGGAAGTCAAAACAATAGTGGACTAAGGGGCGTTACCAGTGGTAACCATTGGCAGTGCCAGATATCACGTGACGCCCTTAACCGCCCTTGACCTTGTCGGAGTAGCATCCACGCGCGTGACTGCGTGGACTTATCGCCACACGTGCCCGTGGTGCGGAGACGTCGCGTGGTCCGGAAGTTTCCATACTCAGTGCGTCAGCGAGTCGTGTCGGGCTCAAGTGGCCGCTCCGCTGGATATAGTCACGCAGCAGTTCGAGGGTGATTATGTAGCGGCGGACGCTTTTGTGGCCAAGACGCTCAGGAGACCAGAAGATCCGATCGCGGCGAGGAGGAGGGACGTGGAGAGGCGCGTGTTGGACTGGTGGCTGGGATGCTGTAGCTCATCTAAAACCACAGAAGCGAGTAAGGAAGCCAGCCGCGTGACAGCGAGCGGTTACGGTATAGCGAGCAGCAGATTCTCTGCTACCGTGCTCGACGGCAGACAGATTGCCCAGCTCATTAAGCTGGCCGATATGACCGGAGCAGAGTTCCCGGAAGCTTGGAACTCGCAGCCTCCCTCCGCGTGTGCGGCGTATTGCGTGCAGACCACACCGCACACGATCGATCGGATTGTGCTTCTCCGTAAAAGCGAACCAGACGTCGTATGGAGCCGATACGGGGTTGGATTTACGGGGCTGATCGGATTGTCACCAGAAAAGCCCAGACTGTTGGTATCCAGCGCCATCAAGGCGTTGCAGGTGCAGCACAGGCTGAGCGCCGTCGGCGTCTATGACGAGGTGGTATCCACGTTCCACGAGCCGTGGCAGCCTCCCGTATCCGAGGTATGGCGCGCCGACGAGCACCTGATGACGGCGGCCCCCGAAACAGGCGACGATCTCATCAGGATACAGACGGTGCTATCGCAGTTTCCGTCGCTCGAAGCGGATATGCGCGGAGTCACGATGCAGTCCGTAATGCTGACCGGGATAAGTCCCAGACCACACTCGTGGGTAGGTTTGCGTAGGGGGCTCATATGGGAGGCCATAGGGGGAGCTACGCGCGGGCTGCCACTGGCCGCCGCCAAACTCTTTGAACAAACAGGGGCGCGGCTGGATGACGCGGCGGCGCTCATACAACAACTGAAGCTGGAGAACCGGGTGGTAGTCGCGGAGGATCTGCACAGGCTCACAGAGAACAGGGTCATACACCGCGAACCCAAAACGGAGGTGCGGGAGACATCGAACGAATACACGCTGACCACGCCGTTCGGACGGACGCAAGTCGCCAACTTCACTTTGCGCCTGAAAGACAGTGTCCGGTTTCGCG
>JBBAQX010000141.1:0-3636 GCA_040400085.1 Lysinibacter sp.
GAAGAACACATCAATTTGTGAGTGAGTGACTCAACACAGCTTGACAATTACCGAATGCCGGTTTTTTCGCGCACACGAATCAGGTGCGGCACAACCCAGAGAATCCCGGCACGTTGTGCAATCACCTCGATATGAGCGAGTTTCTCGGAGAGGAGGCCCGCCACGGCAACGAATGACATTTTTCGATCACCGGAAACGTCTAAGCCGAGGACGCGTCGAGAATCTGATGCGAGCTGTGATCCGTGGTACACAAGTTCGCCCCGTTCGTTGACATGTGGGGCATCGGCGCAGGCTTCCCACTCAGCAAGATTCAAGTAGGGAGTTGACTCCGCTGACACCCATTGTCCGAGCACCTCAATTCGCTCGACAGTGAGAGCGCCAGGCTTATTTCTTGCGTTCCATGTGGTGCGCATCAGATCTTTGATCGTCATCCCTGGCAGATACCCGGCAGAGGGGTTTGACTGCTCAAAGGCTGTTGGATCATCGATTTTTTGGTCAGGATGCGCGGACCATTCCGCGATGAACCACTCAGCATCTGGATTATCTATCTCCGCATGAGCGATATCGCGAGTGTCCTTGAGGACTTCTGACCGCTCTGTACCAGCGTTTGACAGCGCGAGAAGGAACGAGTCGAAGACCGCATTTGATGATTTCGTAATCGAGGACCAGCCCTCGTAGTCATACTGCTTCCGAAGTTCGTCAAGAATCGTCCGAGCAGCGGTGAGACCGCGAGCAGCGTCAAATGTTCGAGGCTTGTAGCAAGCTCCTTCGAAGGTCCTTAGCTCTACTTCGCCATTGACCATGCGAGGACTGTAGGTTGAGGCTTGCAAGATCGGGACGCGGTCAGGAGCAATGCCAATTTTGGGGTTATCAGGCCCGGCCCAGGCTCGGACCTTACGCCACGGCTTCATTGCGACGTCGAGTTTCTGTGCTGACCCGACGATTTCGAAGTCATGCTGAGGTGACTGCTCCGGCCAGCGAGCAGAGTCCACATAAAGCCAATACGCAGACAGGACAGCAGACAAAAGCGTCTTCCCGTTCTGGCGCCCGACGATGACGAGCGCCTTAGCGAAGCGGAGTGTCCCATCCTCATTGAGCTCAAACATGTGTATGAGGAGCCACTCTTGCCACGGCAAGAGTGTGACGTGCAGAATATCTTGGGCGAAGGTGATGATTTCATATCCGCGAGATGTCTCGGGGGTAAGCTCGACCCGTGCTCGTGTGAAGATCCGAGGCTCTGTCTGTCCGAAGCGCTTTTTCGCCACTACGCCTCCGATCAACCGTTGGAGATTTTCCTCCTCATAGCGGCCAGATCATCTGGTCGCTGATTAGTCGTGCCGCTATTACCTGCTTGAGTGGATGCTATTTCTGGCGGTAGCAATCTGAGCTTTTCAAGGTATTTGAGGAAGCTCGCAAGCGAAACGTTGTCATTTGCCGGTACCGCTGGACGGCTCCCCCCCTCGGCAGCGTCCTCATGAGCCCAATCAACGATGACGTTCCATGCGTCAATTTTCCGGGCAAGTGCTCGAGCGGCAGCAACTGCAGGCGCATCTCGAACTCGGAGATGAGTTGCATTTTTCACTGCCCGGTCAAAGGCTTCTGTGACAGTTTCATCAAGAAATTTGGTCACGTTACCCCCCTATACGCGCGCACGCACGACCCCCTATCGAGATTGGCGGGGAGGGAGGAATCCGTCGGGCGGGAGGTGTTCCGGTTTTGAGCGACTTTGAGATGTAGACGCCCCTCCCCATGTGGGTAATAACATAAATAGATAGAACGTTAATCATTAAATGTATATATGATTGCTGCGACGTATCTATCATGATTCTGTCCTCTCGTCTACGTCCATGACTGACTCAGGACACCGAGGCCGGGCCGCGGTGGGCCGTTGCTTCGTTCGTTGTTGCACTTGTGAGCCGACGCTCGGAAGTTCGCAGGATCTTCTTGGAGATGCGGGTGTGTCGAGACGGGATAGAAGTGGTCCAGCTCGAAGCGGTCATCGTTCTCCCAATCGTCGAACGGCGCGTCATAGTCGATATGATCCTGCCCGCATATCCAACAGGCTTCTTTGCTCTCCGCGCATTGCGCTCGGAACCTTATCCGAAGCTCGATGAAACGTCGAGTGATCTTCCTCTTAGTGCTCACCTTTACCGTCCTGATCGGGTCAGTTCTTACGTCCATCTAATGCGTGATGGATGAAAGCGTAGAGGTCTGGCTTACCAGAACCTTTGTGAAGCTCGGTCCGTGGGCCACAGACGCAGTCGTCTGTCAACTCATGTTGAACAAGATCCTTGAGTGGATGCACATGCACCGCGCCTTCGGAAGGAACTTGAGTAGTTCTCCACAGCATGGAACCTCCAACGCAGAAAACCCCAGCTATAAGGCTGGGGCTTTTACTGCCGATTGAGTTGGCAAGATGGACAATGTGGTCTGAAATGCGACGCTCGCGAGTTAAATGCGAAGCGCCCCCGCTTTCCCGCGAGGGCGCAACCTACACGACTATCATAGCAAAAACAGTCCCGGATGTTGTCAAGTCTATTTTTACTTGCAAGTCACTGAGTATTTTCGCGCAAGATGATCCGCAACATTCTTGGACTTTTGCAGCGATAATACGGCTCGATACGAGGATAGGGCTTCGTCATAAGAGTCTTCCGAGAAGATCGCTCCGCAAGATTCGCACGATATCACTGTGGCGTGTCCTACGTCCGTAGGCGGCCAAATCGCGATCTTTCCGCCGCACTCGCCCAGGTGAGGCATATCGGAGTACCGGGGCCGCATTATCATCGGCCATCGAGCAGTCAAACCGTAGACGCTACACGAGTCTGTGATCAGCTCATCAACATCCGGGATATCTGAAGTTGCAAAGATATCGGTGAGATTGTTGGTAAGCCAGTCGGTATACAGCTTGACAGTGAGCTTGACTTGTCGCGCGGTAAGACCAGGCCGAAAACCAAGAACCTCGCCACCTGAGCTTTTCCAGACGGCTGCAACTGATCCCGGGATCGGTAAGTCCTCGACCTTTTTGAAGCTGCCCCCGATCTGCCACACATGCCGTGCATAACCAGGAACAGGACGATCAAGAACCTTCCCGAGCCGCTCAGTATGCCGCACGATCAGCCGGAAGTAACCATCAACGGCAGCAACAGCATCCACATCAATCGGCGCAGGCGTATCCACGCCACGCGATGACTGAACAGGGGCATCTTGAGCTTGAGCCGTAGAACGTGGACCAGTCGCAGACACAACATGCTCCAACGCATCTGCCGCGAGCGCGAGGGCTTGTTTGGTGTTGGTGTAGCAGCGTGTGCAGTGGTGTCCGTGTGTGGCTGGTCGTGGTTTTTCTGGGTTGTTGTCGTAGGTGCAGTGTTTGGCGCAGGTGGTCATTGGTTGTCCTTTCGGTGTGTGTGGCAGGTGGGGCAGGTGTTGGTGGTGTTGGTTGTGGGGGTGATGAGCCAGAGGGGTCCGTGTTGTGTGTTGCAGAGGGTGGCGCCTGTGGGTGTGTAGTAGTGGGCTTGTGGCGTGTTTGGTGTGGGGTATGCCCATGTTCCTGTGGGTGGTATGGGGTTTGGGTCTGGTGTGTGGGGTGGTGGGTTATGTGGGTTTCTTGGTAGTGGGATGTAGCTGCCGGGTTTCTTT
>JBBAQX010000142.1:0-2230 GCA_040400085.1 Lysinibacter sp.
AAGAATCTGCCTCAAATCGTCAGGCAGACGTAAAGTTATTGCTGCATTGTTCATGACGCACCCCCTTGTGCATCACTTTTTTCGAGTATGTTTTTCATAGTGCATCACTAAAGTGCATCACTGCCTCACAAAGTGAAGCATAAAGTGAGGCATAAAGTGATGCACATACACAAACCGCTAACAACCTTCAGTTTACCACATGATTTTCGGATTTCTCTAAAATACACGGTTTCCACCCAAAAAAATAAAACTACCTCCTTCTACTTCTCCATCAACCATTTACACATTCTCTTTTTTTTAAACTTCACAGCCATCAAAATAAGGATAGAATACGGCTAGAGACCCCGCTTCGGGGGTCCTCGCACGTATTCTATCCGTTATTGCTGGATGCCCATACCCTCCGAACCGATCAGCACGCTACCAAACCGCCGCGCTGGCCACGCAGCACCCCAGCCACCGCTCCAGCCGGTCCAACACCCCGGCCACCCGCAGATCCAGCCTCCTGGACATCCCAGCGGACATCCACACCACCCTCCCGCTCGCATACCCCTGAGCCCCAGTCCCCTCCTCCGGATATCCAGCCGGACATTCCACCGGACATCCCAGCAGCCACGCATCCCGTCGAGCATCCCATACACGGACGGGCAAAAAATTGAGGAAGACGTCCTGATATAATAAGCCCGCCCCCATCGCGTCCCCCCGACACCCCCGGCCTTGTTTCGCCGTTCGCGTCCTCTGTTTTATAAAGGGCATTATCCGACTTAGATTCAGTATCTCGTTATAGTGTCGGATGTTAGGTAGTTCTTTCACAGTTCAAGTAAGGGTTTTCTAAGAGGCGGAGTCTCTTAGTTCACTATCTTTACTGGAATACTTAGGTTAGGTGTAAACTGTTCCGGCTCATTCCGTTACGGTGATTTGACTTAGAACGCGCTAGGCTTTCATCGCCTTTGCAGTTGCTATGGAATCACTTGCGGTTAGTAATAGGGGGCTCGGTGGAACGAAACACCATCTGATTTTATTAATCAGAAGCGGGTTGCGAAACAGTAGCAACGGGCGCACGAAAAGCACACTGCGAGGTGTGGTGCATCACCTGTTTGCGGAGACCTGTCGGACAAAGAGACGTAGAAACACGACGAGAATAAGGAGAGTCGTGCCACGCCACTGTGAAAAGTGGTAGCCAAGAAATGACGCGAGAGAACCGTCATGGCGAAGAGCGTGGGTAGCGTTCAGTTCCTGCAACCGCTTTACAAATATGGATGTCCGTAGGTGTGTGCCTACGCTGACGAGCCACAGTAATGGCGAAACATCCAAAGGAGAACATCATGTCAAATGCAACTGTTAGCAATGTAAACGCCTCGTCTGAGGCACTTGCGAAGTTCGCGAAAGCGGCGGCATTGAGTGCGAAAACTGCGATGGCGGCCTACGTGGCGTCGTTGCCCGTGGCGCCAACTGAGGTGGTGAAGGAGCTGGCCGTGATTGCGGCGAAGCTGGAAATCACTGAGGCGGAGTCGGAGCGGGTGAAGGTCTTGAAAGAGACCTACCGTTTCCGTGAGGAGGAGAAGGATCAGCTGAGCGCGGCGAAGGCGCAGCGCGTGGCCCAGGCGAGCAAGCCGGAGGAGCGCCGCAAACTTGCGGACGCGATCACGACGGGGTTCATCATGGATGCGCGGCGCAAGCTGCGTGTCGATGGGCGTGTGGTGAGCACGATCAAGGTGTTGGTGTAAGGCGAAACACGGCGCGGGCCGTGTCGGTGGGGAGTGGTTTCCCTGCCCTGATGATGCCAGCCATTGCATATTCCAATAAGGAGACTTATGAGTTTTTACTTGAGGAAAATGGGCGAGGTTATGTCCGTTAAGCGTGGGGCGAGTGGTCCCGCTCCGTCGCGTAGTAATAAGCTGTGGGACACGAAGGCCGCGAGGGCGCACAAGCTGACCATCATGAATAAGGATGGGGAGGTGCTGTGCTCAACGAAGCCGAGCGAGGTGTTCACGACTGAGGAGCAATTTGATGGGGTGGTGGGTCGTGGGCTGGAAGTGTATCGTGCGACGCGTTTGGCGCGGTTCATGAAGTGGGCGGACGAGGTGGAGGCACCGCGTTTGCGCAAGCTGGGTATGAAGGACAAGCGGATCGAGCGCGAGCTGAGCCGCACCTTCGCCAAGCGGTATCACGGCGAGCAACTGATGCCTAAGATCACGCCTGAAATGGTGTATTGAGATGAACGCGGAACAAA
>JBBAQX010000142.1:2330-3616 GCA_040400085.1 Lysinibacter sp.
AACTGATGCCTAAGATCACGCCTGAAATGGTGTATTGAGATGAACGCGGAACAAAGACGCAGCCCGTCAATCAGTGGAAGAGGAACGAGGTGCGAGCGATTGCTCAGCGTGAGCAGGTGTCGGACGATCGAGGGAACCGAGTGGTGGTGGCGAGCGTTTGCGGACATTCTGGGAGCTGGGTTTACGCCTGGGAGGAGGGTGGTATGAGCACGATGAGACAGTTGCGCCTGAATGGGGCGTGCCTGCTGCGAGACCTTGCGGGGAGGCAGTGGGGGAAAGCGAAGTTCCACCTGCAGGGATTCCTGCGGGCGTTGTCATAGGTCGAAACCGGCTAGGCCGGTCGTGGTGTAACGCACCACCTGATGAGACCAATTGGTTTTTACATAGAAACCGATTGACTGTTAGGTGTAAGTAACCCACACCCCACCGCATGAGTATGCGTCTGGAACGAGTCACGCTGGGGGGCGGTTTAAGTAACCGGATGCCACGGTTGCACCTGCTAAACGTTGACCGTTGGAGCGGGCAGGGGGTGGTTCCCCTGTCGGGCAGCGATGCCGACGAACAGACTGCACAGGCGTGTGCCCGACCCGGGCCGGATAGTCCGGGAAACTTTCGGTGAGTGACATCACCCGCCCTCGGCGATCCGAGAGAACCCAAACAGGAGACATAGCATGATCGTAGTGAAGCAAGAGATGGAGGTGCTGAACGACAACGTTCCGGGCCTCGGCAAGATCCGTGCGCTGTGCTGCACGTTGAAGACAGACGACGGCCGGACAGCGTTCGGCCTGAGTGTGGCGTTCCGTGCCACCGAAGCAGTGGCGGCGGCGTATCAAATGCTGATCAATTCGCCAGTAGTGGCGGGCCATGTGGCACCGACCGGAGGTGCGTCATGAGCGGCAAATCCGTAAGCTTGACGATAGCAAAAGCCAGCAAGGCGGACATAGAAATGGCGGCGAGTGTCGCCAGCATTCTGGATTCGCTCGGCCGCGGCTACTACCCTGCGCTAGATGACGTGGAGACGGAGGCCGAGGCCCGAGCCGGCCGCCTCCCTACGTTCTTCGACGAGCACGATAGTGACCACCTACGCCACCTCTACAGCCTGCTGATGAAGCTGGAGGCGAAGGGCTCCATGTTCCGCGTGACGCTCGGCTTCAGTGTGCTGATGGACAACCGCGTATGATCGGCGACAGCATCCAGTTGAAGTGTCCGCGCCGTGGATCGAACACGTTCGCCCAAACCTGCGACAATACTCTTCCCTATGAAACACCACCCATACAACAGCGCCG
>JBBAQX010000143.1:0-3488 GCA_040400085.1 Lysinibacter sp.
CTATACCACGATGGCTGCCGTCCTAGAGCCACTCTTCGACCTCGGTGTGCACCACTTATACCCCTTGCTTAATCGTGCACACTCTGCTGTTTACGAGGAGCATGTTTTCAAATCCCTTTTTCCCACTGCTGAAAGCAAACACTTAAAGGCCTTCAACAAGATTAAGAAGTGGATGTGCGAACATCCAGCCTCTTTTCGGCCACTTATTGACGCCACAGTTTCCGATATCCCAGCACTTGCTGCGCTCTACCCAGCGCGCGTCTTTGAGTCGCGGCCCGTTCCTATGTCGACTCCACATCCCACACTTATGCACTCCCCTCTCGCAGGCTCGGCTTATGACTTCGTGCGTCTTCTCACGGTGGTTGAGACAGATGCGCTTGTTGAGGCGCACATCACTGGCAGCTCCTTTCGCTGCATTGGCTTCCGTAACCCGCAGTGCCCCGGAGAACAGACGGAGTTTCTCATCCTCCACGAGCACGATACTGAGGCCAGCCAAAGATCGTCCAGTCGCTCTTTCTGGTGCCCATCGACGCCAGCCCTTGCTCACTGGCCGCCTATCCTTCACTTTAATGAAACAAGTAAGTTCCCGCCACCTGCCCTAGGCCACCCAATTCGAGTTCAGCCCTCAGGTGGAGGGGATTTCTCCTTCTCTACAACAGAAGTCAATCCAGATCTTGACATACATCCCAATACCTCTCCACAGGCTATACTTCATGAAGGCATGTACTATATTTATAGTGCAGCGGGGTCGTGCTGCGGCTTCGTCAGCCCCGACCGCCTACGCGATCTGTGGCGGCGGTACCACCTCCACAGTGCAGGGTGCGGCATTCCTGCCCGCCCCTTCCTCGACGAGATAGTCCTCCTTCTTGCTCGTTATAAGAATGGCCGTAAGACAACGACTGGGGCAGTCGTCAACTTGAAGAATCATTGGGCTGTCCCGACGCCGGTCGTTACAGCCTTGCGCTCTCTTTGCTGTGTCACAGGCGAGATGTTTGCAAGCCCGCTCAACGTCAGCACGGACACCACCACCTATTTCAGTGCCCATGAGCGCGACCGGATTTTTGGTGCTGGCGTCGACGCTTTCTCTAGGCGCTGGACTGGTGCTGTCGAATTCAACCCAGAATACGTGGCCGAGGACATGCTCCGCGCCGTCCAACACGCCCTAATGTGCGCGTCCGCTTCCCCCGACGCATTCCTGTCTGTTGGTATTCTACCCAACTGGGGGACGCAACCGCATGCAGCCCAGATAGCCCGTCACCCGAACTGCCACGTGCTTGCTGAGGTGCCAAAGGGCCTCTTTAACTTCCATGAGGCGACGTACTACCCCTCTGATACGCAGCAACGATCACACCACGCTCATTGGCCGGTACAGTTCGTCCTCATCACCAACCAGGCTGGCCTGGACACTTTCTACAGGCCTGCCAACGCGGAGAGCTTCCGAAGCGCGTTAGCGCAGCACGCTTTCTCCGTCAAGTACCCCGCTCGGCTACACCGAGGTGATGACCCTAAATTGGCCGCCATCCTCAACGCCATCGCATTTACCCCACCCAGCACTGCCATGTTCTGTAGAGCGCCACCGGCCGACACTCGCTGGCTGCGACGGCTCCGCCTCAAGGTACCAGCTACGCACGTTTTGCCAGCACTTGCTGATTGTACCAGAGCTCTGCCTATACCTGCGTTTCCATACTCCACACTTGACGTTGCGCTCCCCTTGCGTTATGACCCACACAGCTTCGTCTACACGGATGCGAGCCTCGACCCCTCCACTGAGGGCTCTGCCCTTGGCTGCGGCATCCACGCCCCGTGCGATGCATCCGTCGCAGACACGGGCTTCACCTCCACTGGCTCTGTCCAACGCGGCGAACTACTTGCGATATGGTGGGCAATTTGTAACACGTGCGTTCAAGATGAGAACGGCCCCCCGAAAGACATGCATATTTTAACTGACAGTCTGAGTTCTATCTTCCTTATCCATAAAGCGTGGTATCAACCCTACAAAGTGACCTCCCACGTCCACGGCGCCCTCCTCCGTGCCATTGTGACAGCCATCACCGCTCGGCAGGGCCGCACGACGATCGGCAAAGTTCGTGCCCATATTGGCGTTTTGGGCAATGAGCGCGCTGACGAGCTCGCCAAGAAAGCTGCCAAGGTGTCCAATCCCGTCCCGATCGCTCTCCCACCTGATATGCACACAGAGTCGGACTCGCTCATGCCTGCAGCCGAATCGTTTGAATGCCCGCGCCCTGTGATTCTACAGTACCTGAGGAAACGCGCTCTCGCCTCCCCTCTCTCGCAGGGCGGCTGCAAGCTTGCCAAGCTTGCAGCGAGCCCCCTCAACAGCGTCAACGTGCGGGCTAGCACCCTCCGCACCTCAAGTGCGAGACGGGGCCTGCCGGTGGCTGCCAGACGCCTCGCCCTCCAAATCCGTTATCGGTGTGGCCCCTCCCGCCTGCAATTGTTCCGCCAGGGACGCGTCCCTGACCCCTGCTGTCTCCTATGCCGGGATATAATGAGCACCAGGCGGTTGACAAGGCACAATATCGGAAAGGAGCCGCTTCCTGACACGGGCACGCACTGCTTTGGCATGGGTTGCCTTCACCCAGGTGTTCGACGTCTCGTTAACCTCTACCACGACAAGGCAGTTATGCTCATTGCGGCGGCGCTGCGGCGAGCAGGCAAGGAAGGCGGCGCGGCCATCCTGGTTGATGCACCGGAGGGGGGGCCCAGGCGGACGCCGAGTCAAGACCGTCCCTGAGAGGCTCCTCCCCGGATACACGAAACGGCCTGATCTGATGCTTATTGCCGGATGGGCAACTGGCAAGCTACCGAACCTCCCTCCCCCTACTGCAGCAGGCGTGACTCTGTTTCCTGTTGAATTTTCCTTCTCTAACGATTACTACATCGCTGAAAGGACAGCCGCCAAGCAAGACAAGTACAGGGATTTACTTGCGCGCCTTCGCGGGCGGGGCTACAGAGTGTGTGGTGTTGACACGACTGCGACTAACACCGCCTCAGCCGGCGAAATCACGCAGACTGGGCAGGACATCCTCACTGTCGTTGTGGGCCACTCGGGCGTCATCCTGAACGCTGCGCGCGACGTCTTTGTAGCACTCGGGCTCCCCCCTAAGGCGGCGCAGACTCTCACCAACAACCTCTCCCGCCTGGCCGTACTACGTGCCCATATTATCATGCGCGAGAAGACCCGACTCGAGGCTGGCGTAGTGAAGCGCGCTGTTGCTGCTGGCCACGTTGCAGCCACGAACTGGGGGCTCAACACGAACACTTGCGCTGCTTGTGGGCAGTGCTCGTCCCTGGCGCAGTGTCTGTTCTGTTGTGACACCTGCCACCGTACCTTCCACAGTGCATGTTCTGGTGACGGGGTCGAAACATTATCTGAGAGTGCCACGTGGTCGTGCCCAACTTGCACAGGTACAGCAGTCGGTCGTTCCCCTTCCAGGAAGCGCTCCCGCGATGCCGCTGCCGAAGCT
>JBBAQX010000144.1:0-3430 GCA_040400085.1 Lysinibacter sp.
GCACGCGCACCTGCGCAGGTAGGCGGCGAAGGAACAGCATGGCGAATAACTTCGTCTTTTCCTCGCCCGGATCCACCAACTCCATCATCTCCGAGAGCAGCTCCATGGGGCGCCTGCCGCCCAGGTCGTCCAGGTTAAACAGCAGCTCCGCCTTCTGAATATCGGTCAGCTGATGGTGGGACAATAGAGCTGCCTTCAGAGCGGAATAGCAGTCCTCAGGCGGGTCGGCCAACAGGTGCGACACACGGCGAGCTGAAGACTCCGGCAGTACAGATGCCACCAGACCAAAGCGATCCGCTTCAGAGATGACGCCACGAAGACGGAACTGGCTCTCAACCACGCCAAACCATGCATGAGGAGCAGCCGGCCAGAAATCCTGCAGCTTGAAGTACTTGCTGAAGGACCGCACCACGTTGGCGTTGGCGTTGGCTTCGTCTGCCATGGTGAAAATGAAGTATAACGCAACACAACTCGCCGAGACAGAAACTGGAGATAATCTCCGTTGCTTATGCGAATTTCTGCCTCTGTGTATACACACGTATGGTCGAGTAAGAAGCTACGTGCCCACGTGACGTTGTGGGTGAGCAAGCGGCGTCAAAAATTCACCGGGGTCACCAATATGTTGCGAATGAATATTTCAATGAGCGTGCAACATGAGAAGTAGAGAACGACTGAATATATTTCCTTAATCGTTCGCGGATTTACTATACAACATTCATGGATTTACACTGCTAATTTGGACTTCGTTCCAGGCTCAACACTACCCCGGCCCAAGTGACGAGCCAGGGCTCGTCGCTGAAGACGCGGGACGACCACGGCGGGCCGCCACAGCCGGAACAAAAGGAGCCGAACCCAAATGCGGTTTCAGGCGGTCAACGGAAACAGTGTCTTCGCGATCACCCAAGTCCAGGGTAAAAAATTTCCCGGACTTAGCCACAACAGCATATGGCCCGCTATACGCGGGAGTCAACGGCGGCGCTACACCGCCACGCCGGACATAAACAAAAACAGAATCCCTCAGCTCCGCCGGAATGTCAGGAGAGGCGGTAATCACTCGCTGGGGACGCGTGGGTAGAGATAAAGGCAACGAACGCTGAGACTCAGCGAACACCGCCGGCGGCGGCTCCGGACCCTGCTGCAACTCACCAGGCAACACCAAGGGAGCGCCGTAAACGAGCTCGGCGGCGGAAATGCTGGAATCCTCCTTAGGAGTTGCTCGAAGACTCAACAGCACCCAAGGCAGGTGAGCCGCCCAATCAGGGCCCGCTAGTCTGGACTTGAGCGCGTCCTTCAACTGGCGGTGCACACGCTCGATCATGCCGTTTGCCTGTGGATGATAGGCGGTAGTGAGGCGATGACAAATACCCAGGCGCTTCATCAACACAGCCCACACATCAGACGTAAACTGCACGCCTCTATCCGAAGTGAGCTCAGCTGGAACACCAAAGCGGGCAATCCAGCCGCCGACGAGACCATCCGCCACCGCCGCCGCCGTTGTAGACAGAAGGGGAATAACTTCTATCCAGCGGGATGATCTGTCGATGACAGTCAGTAAGTGTGTGGCACCCTGAGAAGATGGAAGGGGACCCACAATGTCCACATGGATATGCGAAAATCGGCGGTGGGGAACGGCGATGGGCTGAAAAGGAGCGCAAGGCTGTCTTGTAACTTTGCCGCGCTGACACGCCTGGCAATCACGACACCAAGCGGCTATATCAGCCGACATGCCTCTCCAAACCCAGCGGGACGTCAGCATCCGCCGCGTAGCTCTAATGCCCGGGTGAGCAAGACCATGGACGGCGGCGAAGATTAACCGGCGGTGAGAAACCGGCACCAAGGGACGAATACATCCCAATGAGGTATCACACAGCAGCGTCACACCGTCCACTGAAGGAGAAGAGATCTGCAGAGTAGGAGAAGCAGCCAACTCCAACGTGTCCAGACAACCCGGCTGGGCAGCGGCGACGGCCGCCAAATCGACAAAAAATTGCGGCAAAGCTCTGTCCGCAACAGTGCCAGCAATGACAGCTACCCGCTGAGCACATGTTTGCGACCCAGCGGACCAATCTCGCGACGAAAGAGAGAGAGAAGGAGCAGAGCAGCCAGAACCAGAACACACGTTCGTCGACTGAGAACCTGCCGCCCGACTTATTGCTCCGGAGAGGCTAACTGCGGCGCGGCCAGGATTTAAGTCAGGATGGCCGCCAGTGGCAACCGAAGAAACAGAGACTGGAGGCCTTGATAACGTATCTGCCACGACATTGTCAACGCCAGCAACATGGCGGATGTCGTTGGTAAGCTCAGCCAAGTAAGACAGCTGTCTCTGCTGGCGAGGCGTCCAGGCGTCCCCTGCTTTCCGTAGAGATGGCAACAACGGTTTGTGGTCCGTCCAAATGGAGAACTGGCGTCCTTCCAGCTGGTAACGAAAATGTCTGGCCGCCGCGAAAGCGGCAAACAACTCTCGGTCAAAAGCACTATACACAAGCTGAGGCCGCTCCAACTTCTTGGAAAAGAATCCCAACGGCTCCCATGGGCTGGAAACAGACCGCCGCTGCTGGAGAACCGCTCCCACGTGGGTCGAGCTGGCGTCGCAGACGAGGGACAGCTCAGCAGCCGGAAGAGGATGAGCCAGATTGGTGGCGGCCGCCAGGGCGTCCTTGGCAGCAGAGAAAGCCTTCCGCATACCGTCCGACCACCGCAGACGTGAGGATCCCGCCGGACCGCCTTTGAGCGCGTCGGTCAGCGGACACAGAAGCTGGGCAGCTCTGGGCAGAAACTTGCGATAAAAATTAATCATACCCAAGAATTGTTGCAGCTCCTTAACAGTACCAGGAAGCGGATGCCTGGTCACGGCCTCCACTTTATTCACCAGCGGGCGAAAACCAGCCGCCGACACGTGGTGGCCCAAAAAATTGACCACAGGCTGGGCAAACTGGCACTTGTCGACGTTGAGTACCAGGCCAGACTGCTGGAGCCGCTCGAAAACCGCCCTGAGGTCGGCGATATGGGACACAGCGTCGGTGCTGGCGACCAAAATATCGTCTATGTAGACGAAAACGAAGGTGAGGCCCGCCAGCACGCGGTCCATCAGTCGCTGGAATGACATACCAGCGTTCTTTAGACCAAACGGCATGCGTAGAAACTCGAACAATCCAAACGGCGTTATCACCGCCGTTTTGGGGACCGCTGAAGGGTGAAGAGGCACCTGCAAGTAGCCGTTCTTGAGGTCCAGAGTAGAAAACACAGTGCAATTCTCCATTTGGCCGGCAAAATCACCCATGTTAGGCACCGGGTACTTGTCCGCCGCCGTGACCATATTGAGACGGCGGAAATCGCCACATGGCCGCCAAGATCTGTCCTTCTTCTTGACGAGGTGGAGAGGAGAGGCCCAAGCACTCGAAGAACGCCGGATGATGCCGGCCGCCTCCCA
>JBBAQX010000145.1:0-3296 GCA_040400085.1 Lysinibacter sp.
CGTCGAAGGTGGCGAACTTCATCTGGTCAGCGATCTCGCGGGCCGTGTCGATGCCGCGGGTATCCGAAGCATTGATCTCCCGGACCGACAGGGTCGCACCCAGCATGGCCGCGCAGATACGAGCGAGCGTGGTCTTGCCGCATCCAGAGGGACCGGTGAGTCCGTAGACGTGGGGACGGTCGGCATCGGGCTTCGCCAGATTGACCTTGAGCGCTTCGACGGCCGCGGCATTGCCGAGGATCTCGTCGAAGGTTCCGGGACGGATGTTCTGATACAGCATCGACATAGCTCCTTGAAAGAGTAGTTTCAATCCGCGCCCGCTACTTTCCCGAGCTGGTCATTATAGATAGCAGGACCAGGACTCGAACCTGGGACTTCGGCCGTAATGCTGGTCGGCCGTGCTCTACCAACTGAGCTATCCTGCTGTTAAGGGAGTTTCCATCGGTGGGCAATCGTCTCTTCGGTTTCCCGCTTCCGCGACTTGCTTTCCGCATTGTTTTCCCTGTTCCCTTTGTAGGGGTCTGCCCCCTATTCCAGCCCCTGTGCTGGGGAATCAAATCCGGCGAGTACGAAACCTCCATACGGGCTGAGCCGAGCCCGAGCAAGTCAAGGAACGTTTCCACAGTTTCTGGGGGAATCGCTCGGTGGCTTCGCTGCACCACCATCCCGACTCCACGACCGTGTCTGCCATTGTATCTCCTTCTGCCTTCATTGTAGGGGTCTGAGCCCGCTTACAACGCCCCGCATCCGGTCATCTCGGCCCAAGTGCCGTCGATCTCGGAGCGGTCCTTTTCGATCACCAGCGGCACATTGATCCACGCCCACTCCTTGCGGATCTCTTCCGTGCCGTAGTACTTGATGATCCGGTCAGCCTCGGCTTCATCGTCCGGGTGGATGTCCCCGACCATGGCGTCGTGAATCTGCCCGATGATCCGGGAGCGTCCGCTGATGGCTTCGATCTCCGGCGCCGCCTTCAAGAGAGTGCGAAGCAGGCAATGGAAGGCCGTACCCTGGATCTGTCCGTTCGTCGCTTGAGTGCGCTTGAGCGGACCGTACATCCTGAATCCGGTGAACATCTCGATGAAGCCGGTGCGCTGGTATTCCGCCCAGACCCGATCACGCCAAGCCCCGTACTCCTTGAACCGGACTTCCCAGAACTCTTTCTCGTACTCGCACACGTGGGTCTTGAAGGCCGCATAGCCTTTGATCCCCTTGCTGGCCAGGTGCTCTTTGGTGGAATCCGGGAGCATCACCCAGATGCCATGTGCCATGTTCTCGCCGATGGATCCGTAGAACGAGGGGAACACAAAGCCGTTCTTGGCGATCGTGCGCTCTTCCTTGGTGAAGTCATCCGGTCCCCGGAGGAACAGACCGAACGCTGTATCACGATGCATGTCCGTGGTCGAGTCGGTGACGTACTTCACCATGACCGGATCCTTGTGGTAACAGCACGAGATGGCCACTTCCACGCCCTTGTAATCCCACTCGATGATCCGGTTCCCCGGGGATGGCCGGAAGACCGACCGGGTCACCTTCTGCGCGTACTTGTCACGCTTCGGGATGTTCTGGAAGTTGGGGTCGCTGGAGGATGACCGGAAGGTGTCCACTCGGTTCAGATTGAAGCTGGCCCGGAGCATCCCACCCACGGACTCCCGAAGGAATCCACCGATGTAGGTGTCGCGCAGTTTCTTGATCTTGCGCACCTTGACGATCTTCTGCACGAAGGGCGTCCCGATGGCTTCGAGTGCTTCCTCGTCCACGCCCTTGCCTAGTTCCGGGTGGGGCGGGTACCCCAGCTTGTCGTACAGGAGCGAAGCGAGTTGCTGGTTCGAGTCGGGGTTGAACCCGTGAACCATTTTCGTCTCCGGCATAGCCCTCAGCGCGGCATCCTCCGTTGCCCACTCTATCGACAGGTCTTGGTTCGCCTTCGTCGCCCGCTCGGGGTCCAAGGGGAGCCCATTGCTGGATACCTTGGCAAGAGCCGCCACCGCTTGGGTGAAGAAGTCGGCTCCCACCTTCTGCATCTCGTCGAGTTCTTCCTTCTGCATCTCGTCGATGGAGTAGGAGTACAGCGAGTCCTTCCCGTTGTACGGAAGGATGAAGGCCGGGGCGACCGAGGCCATCTTGTTGAACCCGTTGGCGCCATCCTTCTCCGGGGACTTGATGTGCTGGTCAATCTGCTCGTCGTACCCGAAGATCCCGAAGCGCCAAGCCACTTCCCACTTGAGCCCGGTGGGTGCTCGGTTGTTGAGGCAATGGGCTTGGAGACAGGTATCTCCGATCCAGCCCCGGACCCAGTAAGGGGGAACCAAGTCACCGTGGGCTCTCCAGTACGTCCACGTGTCCTCGAAGGAATTGTTGTGGGCGATCTTCCCGATGCTTGCCGTGGTGAGGAGCTTCCTCCACAGGGAGAGGAACACCTGGTCTTTGATGAAGAACGGGAAAGCCACTGCTTCGATCTCACCGGTACTCTTCCTCCTCCAAGCCACCGAAGCGGTCACGATCTTGTGGCCCCGCAGATGGGGCTTCAATCCTGTGGTCTCGTAGTCGAAAGCGATCTTGTCCGCCGTCTGGATGATTTCCCGGAGCCAATCGCAAGCGGTCTCGGGATTCGTCACCGAGTGGACAATGTGGGGCGCCACCGGGAGCGGCTTGTTCACGCAATCAGCCACGAGCTTGAGTTGCTTGCGGAAGATGACACGCAGGTCTTTCTTCCGATCCGATCCGACCATGTGCTGGAGCGGGAAGGTCCCCACGATCCACGCATTTGCCGCCAGGTCGGGCATGGTGAATCCGATGAGCGCCGTGGGCTTCACCGACCCCAGCCGGCCAACAAACTTGTGCGCAATGACCGCTTGGATGGACCACATGCCCATCGCGACAATCACCTTCGGTTTGAGATGGGCGATGGTCTTGTTCAGCATGGCCCGGCAATGGTCTACTTCGATCCCGCTGGGTTCGTCTCCAGTGCATCGGACTGCCGGAACCACCCAACAATCCTGTGGATCCAGTCCGACGTCCCGGAGGGCATCCGTGAGGACAATCCCGGAGTCCCCAGACAAGAGCCGGTTCTTCTCATCGTCCCGAGCGGTGGGGACCTCGATCACCAGGAGGATACCTTTGCGACCCTCACCCTGGTAATCCATTTTCGGAGAGATGCATGTCTCGTATCGTCTGCAGGCCTCACAGCCACTCCCCGAATGAGAAACCCCCCGGCCTTTGCCGGAGGGTTTTACCACGGGAGCGAACTGGGGTCCCAGATCAAAGAACCCCGCGGCCACTACTCGCTCACCACC
>JBBAQX010000146.1:0-3240 GCA_040400085.1 Lysinibacter sp.
CCATCAAAAACAACCGAGGGAGATCGAGAAAGCGTTCGGCTCAAGCCTCAGCTAAAGACATCATCGATGGCCATATATGGCCACCTATATGCACGCACGGTCGGGACCGGTACCGGCCGCGGTGCACGTGTGCGCCCTAGGCCTCGATCGAGCTATAGATCTACAGCTGCCGCTAATTGTCGATTGGCGTGGGTACGTATTTTCATGTGCTCAAGTTGGCTGCTAGTGCTATGGTATTGTCCCGATCGCGATCGGAGCTCGAGCCCGAGCCGGATACGTATAAATATACGTCGTGCACGTGCACGTGGGCGCCGGCCCGGGCTGACTTCCGGATCGAGCTTCTAGACAGCTGAATTCGAAGCCCGTTACAAAACATGCATATGCATGCTCATGATCATATATATATGATCCATGGCCATGGGCCAGATTTAGATCCTCCAATACCACGGCAACATGTATAACTGACATGTACATGCATATGTACAAGCTTGAAGCTTCAAGGCCGGCGCGGTTAACGGTTGTGACTGAAGCAGTATTAGCAGAGGTCCAGAGGAATTCGAGATCTTGATCTCTGGCCACTGGCATACCGGCACCATGGCGCACCAGTGGCCGGCGACTACTAGTCACAGCTGTGTACTGGTGCCGATACCTGGGCCTAGGCATCAGGCTCCGCGGCCGCGGCGCCTGGAGGGTCCGGCCAGTCATTGATCCTCTCAACGACCGCCAACGCCTCCCGCTCCTCCTTGAACGCCTCCCGCCCCTCGTTGAACGCCTCTCGCACATGCGGATTTGGGAAGCGAGCGACGTCCACGTCGACTAACTTGCGTGTGTCCCACGCGTGGCAGCTCTCGAGGATTTCCACAGTGCGCCCGTAAGCGAACGCCTTGTCGAGCTCTGGTTCGCTGTCGCCAAGTGCCACCGCGGCACTGAGGAGACCGCCAAGTGCCTCGTTCATGTGCTCAACTACGTGCGACCGCTCCAAAGTGTACCCGCCGGTTAACGGCTCGTTGGCGAGTTGCTCGATCTCTGCGTTGTACTCGCCAGATGACGCGTAGGAAGCGAGGATCTGGTTAACTTGGAGATCCCAGTCTGTGTAATTGGGTACATACGTGTCAGGCTCCAGCTCTTGCAGTATCAGCGCAAGGTAGAGCGCTGTGTTCGGCCACCCTTCGAGCACAGCCCTGCGAAGCTGCGCTCCGACGGCGTTGATGATATGGGAGTCAATCTGTATAGGCTCCTCCCTCTGCCCAGCGCTCGATGGCGTACGCCGCCGTGACATCAGCAGACCCAAAAGGCGCCAGCATCGGAAGACTCGGGCAGAGAACCGGTAATCGCCTGCTATGTCCACGTCCCACATTTCCATGGCCGACTTAGTAGAAATGAAGGTTGCATTCTTGCAATGGTGGTCAGCCATGTCCTGCATCGCAACTTCATCATCACGCCCAGCGATCTCCAGATTCTGCACACATAACGCCAGTGCTGAAGTGAGGCTTTGATTATCTAGATCTTTTAATCGGCTCTCGGCCAAAAGTGGATCTTTACGGGCTTCGCTCGCCAAAACATGGGAGAGGAGATAGAAGCACTCCTTGAATCCATTTTGGGCTGCAGCAACAGACGCCTCCACATAACACTCGTGACGCATCGTGCTAGGATCTGCTGATAGCGTCAGATCGCAGAAGTAGCCCAGAAGATCGACGTTGCCGTAGCGTGCAGCGTCGACCATGACGACCGTACCTGCCGACGTCGCTCCCGTCGGATCAGCACCAGCCTCGACTAGCTTCTCTGCGACGATCAACGCGAACGCCTCATACTCCTCTGAGATCAGCGCTTCGTGCATCTGCAAGCGCCTGCTGTACCGACACAGGGCAGCTAACGTGTCGTTCAGCGCCACCACCGCAGCCTCGGGCGTGGGCTCCGGGATGACTGAGACGAGGAGCTCAAGCGCCTCCACGCAGAACATTAGCGCCGCCTTGGTCAGCGACGAGAAAGCGCCGGAGTCAACGATTCCATCGGCAACGTAACCGGCAACCAAGGCGGGCGTTGAGTGCGCTAAAAGGAGCTCCAAAACGGAAGCGGCGCTTTCCCGCCCGCGTGAAGCGACCGTGGCAGAGTCGGACGCTGCTTTGATGGCGGCCACTAGCTCCGCTTCGTACGCCGAATGTGTGTAGAGGCGCCCATGGCTATCAACGGCACCCGCTTCAAAAAGCTCACGATAGCGGGCCATGAGTAGGCCGAGCTCCTCCTCGCTGCAGTGAGCAGCAGCGTGGCCTATTGCGCCCAGGCCGTCGCCGTCGCCGACAGGAGGATTTGCGTACTGCAGCGCACGCTCTAATAGACCAGGGACGCTGCTCGCAGCTGCGAGGGGCACACATTCTTCATCGACGCCCGAGACCCTTTCAAGGAGGTCAAAGACAGCAATGGTGCACTGACGCCGGCGTTCGAGGCAAGTCTCAGGAGCATCCACTCGCCTTAAGCTCTGCCCCAGCGAGCTCGCATCGCGGAAAGCAGGCCGCAGGGCAGCTGCGAGTATGGCAGGCTCATATGTGCCCTTAACATAACGCTTGTCTGCAGCCTGCAGTAGGTGAAAGAACATCTCGGCGTAGTTCTCGTCGTAGCAACGTTTTGCGGCTAGCGCGAGAGGCGTTATGGTATGACGTGCATGAAGAGGGTCTGCGCCTGCATCGATCAGCATCGCAAGGGCCTGGCTGTGACCATTGTACACCGCGAAATATGCTGCTGTGCGTCCCGCCAAGTCCTCGACTTCCAAAGCGCTCTCAGCGCCACGACGAATATACTGACGACCACGAGTCTCTTGAAAGAGCAGCTCGCGAAGCCGAAATGTATCGCCAGCCATGCTAGCTCTCGCGATGCGTGTCCAGCGATAGATCCCGGCTTGAAGAGGCACTTGAATCGTCAAATCAAGGAGTTCTGAATCGTGATAGGCTGCCCGTGTCACGCCCATCATCATGGCAGCTTCGTGACTGTACCCTGAATGAGCAAGCAGCGTTGCTATGAGAACAAACTCATCACGTGCACGGTTCGCCATGATGACCGCAGGATGGGCCCCAGTACTAAGTAGTTCAACGCGGGGAGCGCTAGCTTTTCGCAGCGGAAACGCGTTTGAAAGGATTGACTTACTATATCTGTTAAGGATTGACTTACTATACCAAACTAGAATGGAATGTACATTAACAGATAGTTCGATCATATGTGCACGCCTTGTAAGTTGTAATTCATGCT
>JBBAQX010000147.1:0-3197 GCA_040400085.1 Lysinibacter sp.
GGTCGCGGCTCCGTCGGCTCCAACTACGGAGCGGCTGTAGGCTGCGGTGCCTACGGTTGCGACCACGGATCAGCTGTAGGTAGATGTTCTAACGGCTACTACTACGGAGCGGCTGTAGGCTGGGGCTCCTACGGCTGCGACTACGGGGCAGCCGTGGGATCTCAATCAGCCGCCTCTCACGCAGGCGTAGCCATGGGAGCTTGCGCCCAAGGTTACCAATATTCCGTGGCTATTGGAAACAATGCCAACACAGGCTGCATTCAGCAACGTGTGGAAATAGCCCCTCTAAACAGCGCCCTAGCCATAGGTCCCCGGTTATCCGGACACGCGCTCAAGGAGTGGCAGCTTAGCTATTACGTGAGTAACGTGGCACCCGCGAGCGCGTCACAGGCATTCGGAAATGAAGACGGCACGCTGCCCGTAGGTATGTGGACGCTGCGGGTAAACACCGGAGGTTCGTCCGCCACAGTCTACGTCAACGTAGGCGGGGACATAAAGCACGCGACACTGGCTCTCACTACTTGACGCCGATAGTTCATTCCTCCAACGTCGGGCGGAATGAAAAATCTATTCGTCACCCAGGCGTCCGGTATCCCGGAGGAAACCCCGTTCATTGAATCCCACCGCGCCTACGCAAACCGGCACAATCTGGATCATCGTATCGTTACAGACCTGCCGATGCCACCGTGGATGTTCAACCAGTACGCGAACCCCTACAAGTTCGCCAAGCCGTTCATTATGCTGGAGGCACTGTCGGCTGCGGATTACGTGCTGTTTTCCGAGTCAGATGTGATGATCACTGATTTCGACCGCCTGCCGCCCATCCCGAAGGAAGGAAGCTGGCTACGCGCTGGAACATGTCGCGCTATCGAGGACCAGCTGTGCATCTGCCCCTGCACGATGTGCGCGGTGAAGCGTGACCAGGCGCTCGAATTCTTCCAGGCGTCGATTGACATGCTGCAAGCAGGCTTCCCGGACGGCGGCCCCTTCGACGAGATTCTCTTCCATGAAGTGCAGAAGAAGCATGGTCCCACGGGTTGGGATTTGGATACGACGCTCTGCAGCTACCACAACGCCACCTACCGGGACCACTCCACGCGTCCATGGCAGCCCGGCGACCGCGCGATTCATATCAGCGGAGTGCCTTGGCCGCACAAACACCAGGTCTTCCTACAGTCGGTAAACACGCCGCCACTGGGCGCCGGCCTCAGTGTGATTGTGGCTGTGCAGAACCGCGCCGACCGGCTGAGGGCCTCTTTACCCTCGTGGCTGTTGCACCCCGCCGTGCGGGAGGTAATCGTCGTGGACTACGGCTCGGATGCCCCGCTGGGACAGCTCATCCCCCATTTTCTACAAGACCCCCGGGTGAAACTGTTTCGGGTCGAAAACCCAGGTCCGTTCAACCTTGGGCGGGCTTACAACGTGGCGCTGTCGCATGTCACTTGCGACACCATAGTCAAGATCGATGCGGACTACGTTCTCTCCGATCCGTCGTTGCTCGACGAGGTTTATCGGCTGAGAAACGCCGGACACATGCGCAGCCACTACATCAGCGGTCACCACGCTTTGCGCGACCCTCAGCTCAGCGGATTCATCATTGCTGACACGCGGATCATGCGAGCCGAGGGATACCGGGAGGATTTTGAAGGGTGGGGTCACGACGATGAGGACCTCTACTCCCGGCTATCCGCGCGCCACAACCTACGCCGAGACGTGCGGAAAGGCTTGGACAACCAAGTGGTGCACCTTCCTCACAGAGAGGAGTGGATTACGCCCGAGCAACAAAACACGTTGGTCGCCAACCAGGAACGGTCGTCCGCGCTGCCGGCCCGCCCGAACCGGCTTTACAATGTCGTGGCACGTCCGAATACCAATGTCGTCGTGATGGCCGAGATCCCGCCCGCCCCAACCAAGCACCTCATGAATCCAGAGGATTTCGCTCCCATTTTCGAGCAGTGGAGAGGGAAGAATGTCCACTATTACTTTGACCCTTCTCAGGGTAACGCTGGCGACACCATGATCTGGTCCGCCACCCGGCAGCTGTTTGAATTCTTTGAAATGCGTGAGTGCGGATGGAATGAGGCCGAGGTGGCAATGTGGCCGGGCGGTGGGTCCATGGGCGGGTTGTATCCGCCGCTGGCTGCTTCGCGGAAGAGGTTCTTCCACACGGCCGCGGCTCGAGGCATTCCCTCTGTCTTGCTCCCGCAGACTTGGAGCGCCGAAGACGACTCAGCCGACGTAGCAGATTTCATCTACGCCAGGGACCCCGGCAGCCTCGAGTTCTGCCCGCGGGCCGAGCTCTCCCACGACTTAGCACTGGCCCTGCGAATGAATGTGTTTCCTCACCGGGAGAGCCGTGAGCACGGGCTGTTCCTGCGCGAGGATGTGGAGACGCAGCAGGCTGGACGACCGAACATAGGCGACCCCGCAACACTACCGAGACTGGCATCCCATCCCGGCCAGAACTATCTCCAGCACGCGTCAATGTATCGCTCCATCACCACAGACCGCCTGCATTTCGCGATCGCCGGCCTGTTGGTCGGCGCAAAGGTGACCCTGCTTCCCAACAGCTACCACAAGAATCGGTCAGTATTCGCTCACAGTTTGGAGGCATTCGGATGCCTGTGGGCGGAAACCATTGACGCATCCTTACCCGGGTTGTAATATTAGCCGGTGGACGGCTTTTCGCTCTCATATAGCTTGGTTCGGCCTCTGATCTGCGGCCTGGTGACCGATCTTGTTTACACGTCTCCAAATCCGGAAGGTCCGCCACCTCCTCCGCCTGATCTTGGTGTCGGTGGCTACCTGCGGCCGGATGAAATCAGTCGCTACCTGAGACCTGACGCAACCAGTGGTTATCTGAGGCCCGACGCCACTGGGCCTATTCACCAAGAGACAGGCGGGGCTTCCGCCACCAATTTCCTGTATAACGGCGCCTCCATATGGTATAATGGCGTTCCAATCCTCTACAACTAAACCACCATGCAACCCTTCGATATCGGCGATACTAAGTGCGCTGCCGCGCCAACCGACGACCAGCGCGGTCAAATTCTGAGTGAAATTACAGGTCTGTCTCCTGTGTGCGGACTGTCGCTTGGTGCCAGTTCCTACGGCTACTGCTACGGAGCGGCTGTAGGACAAAGCTCCAACGGCTACTGCTACGGAGCGGCTGTAGGACAAGGCTCCTACGGCTACTG
>JBBAQX010000148.1:0-3174 GCA_040400085.1 Lysinibacter sp.
CGCCAGCAGCGTCAGGAGCGGGCCGCCAGCTTGGAACGCACGTCCGATGACGATCCGTCGCAAATATAGACCGGGTACCAACTTGCTCAACTGGGGTCCAACTTGATTTTGGTACCAAGTTTCGGCAATCAAGTTGGTTACCCACTTGAACAAATCGGCACCCTCTTGAAAGCTGCGTACCAACTTGGACCAAGTGTGTACCACTTTGACCGTCAACTTGGTACCAAAGTGGTTCCCTATGGCGACTTGAATCAAGTCTCTAGCAGCTTGATACGTGTCAAGTACGTCCCGACTCGACCAAGTTGGGTCACAACTTGTCGAGGCAAGTTGCACCTCCCCAGCGCCACCCGTCCTTGCCCCTAGTCCCCTAGGAGCCTGCTCTCCCGCATAAGCTTAACACAAGAGCGACGCAACCTGCCGACTATAAAATCTTCATTGCTTAGTGTATGTTGTCATTTCAATTAACCACTGTCCTTCGGTGCGCTCTAAGTCCACATGCTTGAAAACCATCAATGAGAATAAAGCGCTTCAGTGACGCGTGCTGACCATGCAATCAAAATAATTCATTATGATTATTCCGCTCCGGTGCTCGGGCGTTCGGGCTTCTCAGGTTGACTGCAAAATAGGACAATGATGCGAATGTGGCGGAGCGAGTAGCGTGCTCAGCGGCGTTAGAGCATAGCGGGCATGCGCAGCGGTGAAGATTGAAGGACCGGCCTCTAGAATAGATACCGCACCGCCTTATATCGTTAGATATGTTATCTGCGTATGTTGTTTTCCGCGACGCGCTGAAAAAGTTCACAACGAAACTGCTGTCGTGAAGGGCCTTACTGCGCAGGCACCCATCGCCCTTATTATCAGCTTCGACGCATCATTGTCTTATTCCCCCGAGTGGGTGCCGAGCCCCCCTCATCTGGTGCTGCAGCGCCTATCATCCCACCATGAGGTCCCGCCGGCCCGTGGCGCCGCGGTGCGACGCCAACCGGCGCGGCAGTGGCCTATGCTCGCCAGCCAGGACCAAAATGCTATATATGCTAGCCAGGACCAAAATGCCTTGCCGGTAGGCTCACCTTCTCGACCCCAATGCGGCGCTCCGAGGCGGCCGCTGCCGTGAACTTCGTGATGCCATGGGTGGACGCCAGGCCCTGACATCACGTCCTTGCACACGTCCGTGATGAAACTTAGACTGGCGGCCGTGATGCAACACAAACAAACCCACAAGCCGGGCACCTGCGACACAATCCTGGCACGTCATATTCAAAATCTAGGAGCAAATAACGGAGGAGAGAGAGAGATGAGATAGAAAAGAGGACAGGAGAGAGGAGAAAAAGGAGGAAGAGAGATAAAGAAGACGTGAAGGAGGCGGCGAGAGAGAGAGGGATAGAGAGAGATAAAGGAGATAGTGAACAGATATATTAGCAGATTCTGAACCCACCTCTGGAATAGGAATAGCCTTCACAGGCTCATCACGATCGGTGCGGGGCCTCCTTTCTTCATCACACGCCAACAGCGATGAAGCGAAAGCCAGCAGGATCTCCATTACATCACTTGACTCATTGATGACTTGCTGCGAGCCGTCTTTCGCAAACCAGACTTCACTCTGATTTTTGTCAGGCCTTTTCCGCTTTGTCGCCGGATTGTCGCCGGACTGTCCGTGGGCGGTCGAACCCCTCCGGGCCCGAGCTGCCAATGGCTCATCGCTGTCCGAACCGCTCAAGGGCGCGGCGGCGGCGCGGGTGGCGGCACGAGTGGCGGCACGAGTGCCGGCAGCGGCGGAGGCGGTGGGGGCGGGGGCTGCAGCTGCGGCTGCGGAGGCGGCGGCGGCTGCGGCGGTGGCTGCAGCTGCGGCGGTGGCTGTGGCTGCGGCGGCGGCTGCGGCTGCGGCGGCGGTGGGGTCCTCCTCCTCGGGCTCCGAGGTGTCACTCTCGTTCGGAGAAGATGTCCCAGCCAACGCCCGAGGGTCATCGACCAACACAGTCGCCCCCTCGGCGGAGATGGCGGCGGGGGCGGGGGGGGGGGACTGGGGCGGCGGCGGGCGGAAAAGGGGGCGTAGGCGCTGGGAGCGAAGGCGGTAGGGTGGCGCTGGCGGCGGAGGCGGCGGCGGTGGGGCAGGGGCTGCGGTGGAAGCGGAGGCGGTGGCGGCGGCGGCGGTGGTGTCCGCTTGCTCCTCGGTGTCACCCTCGTTCGGAGAAGATATCCCAGCCAATACCCGAAGTTCATCGACCGTTACAGTCGCCCCCTCGTTGATGACCTTGTTGAGGAACCCGAGTAGTGCCGCCTGCCCTGCGACGGTCCACGTCATCGCCGCGTTTGCCCGCGGAATCGCCGCAGCCCCAGCGACAACTGCCCGCATCAATCCGTATGTGTTCGCTCTCCGCGTGCGGGCCGGATCCAGCACCCGCAACGTCTCTTCGTCTTTCCTGAGACACGCAGCGTCGATAGCTGCGCAGATGGCGTCGCAGATGTCCATCGGAAACATTCGAAGAGGGTTCGATCGGGCCAATCCCACCCACAGTGACACTACCCAGCAGTCGGTGTTTCCCGCCGTGAACAAGGGCGTCTTCTTCGCGATCATGCCTGTTATCTTCTGCCGAACGGGCATGCGATCCCCCGGCCGCAAAGGGATCGGCATCCCGGCCCCATTGAGGAAACCCTGAGCAGCAAACTGGGCAGCAAACGCGTGCTCCGCAATCTCTGCCGCACTTTGTGGAAGCTCATCCGTGTTTTGAAGAAAACTTAAGGAGCTTGCTACCTACAACCGGAAGAAAATTAACCTATATCAGGGATGGGGTACTAAGACTGTTACACAGACACGGGGAAGGCGGCTGATCGTACCGTTTCACCAATGCACGAATAACTGCTGCTTCGCGACTAACCCTTTCATACACGCGGAAGTCCCGCAACGGGTCTGGATACGGTGCGGGGTCAACCTTCATCTGCGTGGACCCGGACGACAATCGTATTGCAGCATAATGAGAGGCAGAACGTGGCTTGCATTGGACATTCTGTAACGGGTCCATAGTAGTGATGAAAGGAAACGAATATAATAATAATGAATGGTCGAGCGGGATAACAAAAAATATGCTAGGAGAAAGAACGCACGGATTTTTCCTAAATAGCACCCGATGGGCCCCCTTAGCGCACAACTTTGCAAAGTCGTCAAAAGCGCAGCGC
>JBBAQX010000149.1:0-3174 GCA_040400085.1 Lysinibacter sp.
TCACCTACGAGTTCCGGGGCTTGAAGGTCGTCTAGCGTCTTGCCAAAGAGCTGGAGCGTGTCCATCATGCGGCGGAGGGAGGAGGTGGCGAAGAACGTAAAGTCGTCCCTGAAACGTCTCACCACGTCTCGGTAGAACCAGGTGTCGGTGAACTCGGCTGCAAAGTGCAGAGTGCGCTTTTGGGCAAGGAGGTGTGACGGCCAGAGGGTGAGTTCCGTCCATAGGAAGGCGGAGCTCGCGTCGCGGGGTAGGCCAAGGAGGCGACGGACCGCAGAAAAGATCATACAGTCTAGAGCCTCGTAGTCGACGTCTACCACAGGTGTGGAGTAGAGCGCAGCGGCATGCACCACTTGCTTGACGCCGATGGCGACGAGGCGGGCCTCGGGAAGCCTGCGACCGGACGGAAGGGTGAAGGCCCGGGTCATGCAGTGCATGCGATAGTAGATGCTTCTCTTCTCCTTGGGAGTAAAGAGGTGGCGCGGGTGGACGGGTCCATGGTGGGGGTTTGGCTTGAGGTGTGCCCCTAGGTAGCGGAAGGAGCCGTCTTGAGGAAGTGTCCATTCGAGGACAAAGTCATGTAGAGGGAGGTGGAAGGTCCCATGGTCCGTGCGCCCTCGCTGGCAGTGAAGGGTCATGATCCGTGACTTGGGACTGAGCCGCATGTGTCGCAGCTCCGCCCATCGCTGGGCTTGGGGGATCATCCATTCTTGGAGGCCTTGTTCTCCGACGCAGGCGACGTCGTCGGCGAAGAGAAGGAAGAAGAGCAGCCACAGGACGTCGGCCGGCAGGGCATCGGAAAGGTGGCGTGTGTATGGTCCTAGGAAGGGAGGCAGGTCGGCGGGGGCATGCTGGCGCATGTATCGTACGAAATCCTCCATCATGAAGAGGCAGAGCAGGGGAGACAGTGGGCTACCTTGCATGCAGCCTCGTGTAACTGCGATTTCTTCGTCCAGGATGGTGGTGGTGTTGTCGATGAGAAGGCGGCGGATGACCTCCACCCACTCTAGGGGGAGGTGGAGCACGTCTCTCATGACGATGATGAGGTCTTCGTGAGAGATGGTGTCAAAGCATTTCTCAAGGTCAAGAAAGGCCACGTGCATGGTGCGGCCTAGGCGGCGGGCAAGGGCCGTGATGCAAGACAGGATCATGACTTGGCGGTGGGTGCTTCTCTGGGGCATGAAGCCGGCTTGACTCTCGCTGATGATGTCGAGGTCATAGACGAGCTCTCGGAGCTTGTGGTCGATTGCGGAGTGGAACATGCGGGTCAGGATGGGTAAGGTGGTGATTGGACGGTATTTGAGGGGGTCCGTCGAGGTCTTGTCGGCTTTGGCGATGAGGCCGGTCCGCCCGCGCTTGAGGGCTGGGGGTAGCGAGTTTTGGAGGGCTTTGTTGAAAAGAAGTTGGTATAGGGGGTAAAGGACAGGGGCTAGGACCTTCACGCCCCGGGCATCCAGGCCGTCGGGTCCAGAGCTCTTGTTCTTGGTCCTGCTGATGGCTGCCAGCACTTCGTCGTTGTCGTCAGTGCTTTCGAAGGAGAGGGTGATGAGGTCGGTTAGCGGCGGCATGGCTCCGGCGGCGATGCCCTCGTGGGCTGCAGGCCTTTGCAGGATATTGCTCCATGCTGCGACGGTGGCTTGGCGGTTGAGGTGTGGGCACGCAGTGTCCGTGCGTGGTTCTCTCCGTTGTTTCTGGTCGCGGAAGAAGGCCGTGGGGTCTCGCTGTGAGATGCGCTGGATGGTGGCAAGTCTGGCCTTGGTAATGGCCTGGATCTTCGCCCATCGTAGTCGTTTGAGGGCCTGGTTGCGGGCAGTGGCATTAGCTGCTGTCCTGCGTCTGTTATGTCGCTTCACTGCTTGCTTGTGGAGGAGAAGGTAGTCTTTGAAGATGGGGTCGTTCATCCATGTCTCAGTGGTCTCAGAGTGTTCGGGCGCGGTGCCGAGGACATTGGTGAAGATGCCGAGGAGAGCGTCTTGGAGGCTTTCCAGGTCGAGTTCTTCCTGTTGGTCGAGGAGGGGCCGGGCTTCGGCTTGTGCTGCGGCGACGGCCTTGTTGTAGTTGGCTAGGCCCCGCTTGTCAAATTTGTCGGTGGGCCGGCGGAGCCTCCACCACCGGATGTGTAGGGGCTGGTCGGCGTCGTCGGCGAGGTGGCCATGGGGTGCCGCTGTGGGGAAGAGCCGTTTGAAGGTGGCTACCACAGGGTGGTGGTCGCCCATGTGGATGTCGAGGATGGTGGCGTTAGCGGCCATGTCAAGGGAAGGCGAGGCAAAGATGTTATCAGGCCCCGTGTTTGTACGTGGGAAGGTCACCTCTCCGTTGCACAGGAGGGGGTGAGCGTCAAGCTCTCCGACCATGATGTTGTGGAGGAGGGGATGCGCGTGGGTGTGGTTGAAATCGCCTAGGACGACGACGGGGCGTGGTGGCTCTCCTAGGAGGGAGTCGATGTGGTGGGCGAGGGCTGGAAATGCAAGGTTTGCTTGGGTGGTGTTGTATACGTAGGCGTTGACGATCAGCACAGGGCCGATGGAGGCGGCGAGGCACTGGAAGTGGGCGTTGCTGTAGTTAGAGACAAGCTCAAGGCGGACGAAGTGGCGGTGGAGGAGGGAGCGTCTGACGAGGATGGCCAGGCCTTGTCCTCTCAGGGAGTGGGGGTTGTTGCTGTTTGGTGGTGTCAGCGGTGGGGAGGAGAAGAGCGGAACCCATCCCGAGGGGAGGGTCCACTCGGGGGATGATGTTAGCCAGGTTTCTTGTAGGCCTGCGATTTGGATGTCATTGTCTGTTAAAATTTGTAGGAGCATTTGTCGCCTTTCGGAGGCTTGGAGGGAGCAGCAATTTATAGTTGCTATTTGGGTGAGTGTATTTGGCTTATTTGATATCATTGGGGCTGCCTGCTGGCGGGGTTCTGTGGTGGTGCTGGTCATCGTGTAGGTGGGTGGGGGGCGCTGCCAGGATTGAAGGCAGGGGCTGACGGGGAGAGGCCGGCAGCGGCGGGGCGGGAGGAGGACAAGGAACTGCTTTTCTTCTTCTTCTGCTGGCGGGTGGCACGGGCTGCCTGCTCGCGTTGGTAGTCGTAGTAGTCGGTTTCTACGTCCATGTCGATGGGGGGGCGGGGTGGGGAGGGAGGAGGGGGGCGTTTGGTCGAGGTAGTGGCCACGTACATGTCTACAGGGGGGTCTT
>JBBAQX010000150.1:0-3104 GCA_040400085.1 Lysinibacter sp.
AACAGAACAAGGCAAGCCCTGCTGCTGCAATGCTTGCCTGTTGCGTCGCATGGGCCTCCCCAACGCCCGTTTTCTATCAGTCACGACGACAACAACAAGCAGCGACGTGCAATGACAGGCAAAAAAGACAAACAGACAAGCATAAGCACAAGAAGGGGGAGGGGAAGAAAGCGGAGTACCAGGGAGGGAGTGGCGGTGCTGGACCGGCGCGTCCGGCGGGGTCGGAGAGAGAAGCATCTCAAGTGCCCCAAAACCAGGGCCGTCACCAATACTAGAAATCGGTCAATCATGAATGGAGGCAGACTTCCAATAAGTCATTCATGAATCATGCATGACATGCAGCGGGAGGGGGGTGGGCTGGGAAAGTAACCCAAAAGGCGCGACCTTGGTCAGAGGTGGAGGTCAGAGGATTGGAAGTCAATTTGGGACACCGGAGCCAAATTGACTCCTAATATAAATTAAATTGAGCCCAATCCTCTCAAATTGAGGGGTCCATATGAGCCCTCTCCCTCGTTCTTTTTTCCCTCTTCCCCCTCCCTTTCCTTTTCCTTTCCCTTTGCCGCTTTTTCATGGCTTATATGGCTTTAACTCGACCCCAAACAGGACTTGGGTGTACCCCTGGACCCCAATACTAGCCAGAGCGTCATGCATGAATGGAATGTCACCAATGATTGGGGTCATCCATTGGGGTCTTCTAGTATTGGTGACGGCCCTGGACGACTTGCCTGTGCCTGGGCGCGAGGAGCCGAATGGTTGCTTCGCCGTGCTGCGTCTCCGAATCAAGGGGCGGAATGAACCGGGCTGGGGAGCACCATGGTAGGGGGGTGGGTGGGGCGTTGACGGCCTTATCGCGTGTTACAAGGGCATGGCACCAAAAACAGAATATCTCATGAAGTAAAACGATTTGCGATGCGAGACGGCCACCACCGTGCGCAGCAAGACGAGAGGAACCCAAAAACAATGTTTTTACATCGATCGATGGAACTAAGAGGGTGGTGAGATGGAGCGGTGAGAGCTTCTCACATGGCTGACCGATCCGCCCCCCCTCAAGTTCCAGCATCGTTGATCCCCTACATGGCAGGCACCAAACATCGATTTGTTATATATATAAGATGCTATTAATTCGCTTTTTGAATTCCTACTATATGATCACTTTTTTCAACGCTATCTTTTGTTAGCGCCGCTTGCTGGCCGACCCCGCCTCAGGCCCATCTGACCGCCGCTTCCCGCACAAACCCGACCCCCCTTCCCCATCGTCCTCCCCCTGATCCTCTCCCTCCGCTTCCTCTTCCTCTTCCTCTTCTTCTTCCCCTTCTCCACCCTCTTCCGCCTGCACCGCTACCGCTGCGCCGGCCCCTCCCTGCTCCAACCCCACCCTCCCTGCTCCCTTGCCCTTGCCCCTCGGCTTGGACTTGCGCTCCTTGAGCTCGCCGCGGGTGGAGTGGTACTTAAGGAGAGCTGCCTTGCTCTCCCAGACCACCTCCTCCAGGCAGAAAGACAAGCGCACGCCCTGGTTGTTGCCCTCCGCCTTGAGGAGGTCCCGCACCTCTGCCAGCTTCTTTTCCACCAGCGCCAGCGTGTCCTCCCTCAAATCGTAGGGCTTCCCACCCCGCGTTCCCAAAGAGATGAGCTGGTGCAGCTCCTCCAGCAGAGCCCTCCCCCGCCGCCGCCACTGCTGGCCGCGCCCGGACACAGGGAGGGTATGGTCGTGCTCGAGCAGATGGGGGATGATGTTGTACTTCCAGATCGTCTTTCCGCAGGCATCCACGGGGCAGGGGATAGGGATGTTCTGCACGGTGGGCCTGGTCTTGCTCCGCCGCAGGGCCTGAGAGGTAGCGGCCGCCACTACCACCTCCGTCTCCAACCGCAGTCGGTCCTTCAGCGCACTCTCCCTCGCCCCTTCGTGCTTGCTGTAGTTGAAGTAGGCCAGCTTGAGGGAGCAACTGGAGAGCAGCTTATCCCCTTTAACCACCAGGGTGCAGCCCACATCCAAACCACAGAAGCCGCATATGCTGGCCGGCAGAACCGAGAGGAAAGCGTGCCCAGCGACGTGGTGGCGCATGTCCGCCCGTTTCATCTCCGACTGGTCGTTCATCCGCCGGCATGGCTCGCAGGACACGGTCGCGGTCTCCTCCTCCGAAAATAGCTCCATCCTCACGCTGCCGGCCTCCAGCACCGCCGCAGAAGGATCAAGCGGGACCCCCAACTCCTTGCCCTTCCCACCACCAGCAACCACCCGCACCTCCTCCCCTAAAAGGCCCAGCCGCTCCTTCAGGTCAACAAGGGAGATCTGCCAGGTTACCTCCGTGCGGTCCCCGTCCTCAACCATCACCATATCGGGCTTGTGCAGGCTCACGAAGCGACCACCCTTAAACGAAAAGGCCTGCTTGGTAGTATAAATCCCACGCTGCAGCTCCATCACTACCTCCTCCCCTCCCTCCTCTGCCATGGTGGCCACCACCGCGATCGGCCGCACCTCCACCGTCGTCTCCGCCGCCTGAATCAACCCCTCCCGCAGGTATGGCAGCTGCCCCCTCCCCTGCTCCCTGTTCTGCAGGCCCACGATCTCGCCGACGCCCACGCCCACCGTGCCCATCACAACGGCCTGCCTCCGATCCTTGTCCGGCTCCCGCTCTTGGTTGATGAGAACGGCAAAAACCACTGGGTCAAAGAGATGCACCAGGGCCTCGTCAAGCTCCGCTACTGGCAGCTTGGTGCACCTCCTGCTGTCCGCCATGCCGCCCTTCTCCTGGTTCTTGTAGCGCGCACAGCGGTCCGCAGAGCCCCGGGTCGTGGCCACGTCGCTCTCCCCTAGCTGCTGCTTCAGCCACTGTGCCTTGGACACTTTCCTCGGCCCTCCCCCCTCCAGCTGCACATCAAAAAAGACATTACGATCCGTCCCTCCCCCCTCCAACTGCTCCTGTTCCATACGCTCCCGCTCTTCCTCCTCCATCTCCTCCAGCGGGCGCCGCACATTAGCCGCCCACTCCGCCTCTTCCTCCTCCTGCTCACTTTGCTTGTCGCCCCCCTCCAGCCCATCCTCCGCACAGTCCTCCTGCCCCTTCTCCAAGTCCCCACCGGCCTCCACACTCACGCCCACAAGC
>JBBAQX010000151.1:0-3033 GCA_040400085.1 Lysinibacter sp.
GGATACGCCCGGGGAACCTGTCGGGTCAGGAAGCTCAATACCTGAAATCGACTGGAAGAATCGCCTCGACGACTATAAAAACAAAGCTACAGAATTAGCAGGTGTAACCTATGACGCTGGACATCCTGTTGTCGATGTGGAGTCTTTGCTGTTACGCGCTGGAGAGCTTGACGAGCTAGGGAAAGGTGATGAGGCTCAGATTGAAACGCTGTTAGTTGAGGGACCTCCTATGCGGTTAACTGTCATCATCCCCAGTACTCAGGAATGGAGTCCCTGGGGTAGTGGTGTCCCGAATGATCTGTATGGAAACCTCAGCGCCATGAGCGGCAACGAAAGCGACCTACAGATACTCGCCCAGCGCGCAATCGACGCCAGACTCGCAGAATTACCCGAATCGATGAGATCTGAGGTTGAGATTATGACCGTTGGATTCAGCCAAGGCGGAATCGTTGCCGCAGCAATCGCCGCGAGCGGTGAATACAACGTCACACAGGTCGTGACAGCAGGATCACCTATCGCAGGGTATGTGAAAGACATGCCCGAGGGAATCAAAATCTTGTCACTCGAACAACTTGGAGACCCCGTGCCTCAGCTTGATGGCTCACCGAACCCTGTCCGAGACGGCGTCACCACGGTACGCGTACCTGACGCAGCGCAACCCGGCGAGAAGGACCCGTTGGTCTCACACGATATTTTCCGATATGCCAAAGTCGCAGAAGGACTAGACCCACAATCAGAAAGCGCCCAAGCAATCGCAAAATTCCTCGGAACCGGTGCAGACCAGTCGCCACATCGCTACTACGGACAACGGTAATTCAATGAAAAACAGTTTGCGGGGCATTATTAGTGTGGCTCTGGTAGGAGTGCTTGTGTTTGGGCTCGGCGGATGCAGCATCTTTTCAAAGTTTCGAGGACAAAGCACCGAGCAAGCAACGGAACAACTACGCAGCGTAGAAGGCCTCGAGGGAAAAACAGAGGCATCTCCTTCGATGAGCGGCTTTACTAGTTGGGTAGATGCCCATGTTACTGTCCAGATAAAGAGCGGGTATGAGATCTCCGATCCAAAAGCCTTCACAACGTGGCTGGTGTCATTAGCGTGGTCAATGAATGAGAGAAAGATCGACTCCTCCATAGCTATCTCTGTGAGGTATGAGGAAGAACCTGTGGTGCGTGATTGGGGTGGCACAGCTGCCCTGCAATCAGAAGGGTTCACCTCCGCAGAAGGTGAACCGGACGAGATTCTCTTTCGCGTAAGGGTAGACGCCGACGATGTAGAAAAAAATCTAGGTACATGGCCAGGGAAGGTCCCTGAAATCCCTGAGGGGATGCTGGCTCGGGTCTCCGAGTAAGCATGAGACCTTGAGTACCAAGGCGCGATGACGAATAGCTGCGGATTATGTTGTTGACTCGGTCACGAGCATCCGTCATTGAACCCCTTGCGCAAGAGTCGGAGTTTCGTGAGCAGGCGGCGGCGCTGCGCGCGATTCAGCGTTCTCCGGATCTGACGGCGTCGCTTCCGTTATCGCCGGGGAAGGGGAATGCTGCGATTGAGAGTCTGGGGCGGGCGGCGGCGATGGATGAGAGTGCGCGGAAAGCGGCGCAGGTGGCGCGGGTGTTGTCGACGGTGGTGAGTAGTTATGATCTGATTGATCAGGCGTTGGTGGCTGGTGCGATGATGGCAGCATCAGCAGGAGATCAGCGGGTATCTGTGACCCCGACGGTGTTTGCGCAGCCGGTGTCCGTACAGACCATTGCGATGCCCGCCACACCCACCACCACCGACGATGATGATACGGACTCGTCAGGTGGGGTGAAGAGTCGCTTCTCCGGCATCAACACTGATTCACCAGTGCTCGGGGATATTCTGGGAGATATTACCGGGTGGTGTGCGGATGTTATCGGTGGGGTGGGAAGCGCGGTAACTGTGGCCGGGGTCGCAGCAAGCTCCCTGGTGAGCGGTATCCTCGCGGAAGAGTCACTGTCGTTGGTGAAGGCGACGGTGAACTCAGAGGATTTCCACACGTTGGGATGGTGGAGCCTCATTGACCCGAGCAATTTGGGGGCGGTGATTGGGGAATCGTTGCAGACCTTTGACCTGAGCCGGGCGTTAGAGTTCTCCTTTCACGGATTGGAAGGCCAAATCGGAATTCTGAAGGATATGGGGATGTATGACGGGATAGTGTCGTCGATCATCGCGGGTGTCGCGGCGCTGGGCGGGTTTGATCGCGGGGGCAGCGAAACGTGGGGCGACCCCGACTGGGTGATACCCTCGGATGCGCCCGGGGAACCCGTCGGGTCAGGCAGCTCAATACCTGAAATCGACTGGGAAAAGCGGCTCGAAAAATACAACGAGCAAACACTGGAATCTCTCGCGGATCCCTATGACGCTTCCCAAACACTGATTGACGTGAAGTCCCTATTATTACGTGCGGGAGAACTTGACTATTTAGGTGCTTCTGATGAGGCTCAGATTGAAACACTACTCGTTGAGGGTCCCCCTATGCAATTAACGGTCATCATCCCCAGTACTCAGGAATGGAGTCCATGGGGGAGTGGCGTGCCAAATGATCTGTATGGAAACCTCAGCGCCATGAGCGGCAACGAAAGCGACCTACAGGTACTCGCCCAGCGCGCAATCGACGCTAGACTCGCAGAACTACCCGAATCGATGAGATCCGAAGTTGAAATCATGACCGTTGGATTCAGCCAAGGCGGAATCGTCGCCGCAGCAATCGCTGCCAGCGGCCAATACAACGTCACACAGGTCGTCACAGCAGGATCACCTATCGCAGGCTATGTGAAAGACATGCCCGAAGGAATCAAAATCTTGTCACTCGAACAACTTGGAGACCCCGTGCCTCAGCTTGATGGCTCACCGAACCCTGTCCGAGACGGCGTCACCACGGTACGCGTACCTGACGCAGCGCAACCCGGCGAGAAGGACCCGTTGGTCTCACACGATATTTTCCGATATGCCAAAGTCGCAGAAGGACTAGACCCACAATCAGAAAGCGCCCAAGCAATCGCAAAATT
>JBBAQX010000152.1:0-3025 GCA_040400085.1 Lysinibacter sp.
CAGGGCTTCTTCAACTACCCGGGCACTCTCCAGTACGTTCTGACGGCCGATGGCAACCAGAACGGTGGAACCAATGCCACTGCGTGGAACAAGAAGACCCCGGACCAGGTCATTCGTGACTTCGCTGCGATGATCTCCACGGTTCGCACGACCACCAATGGTGTGGAAGATGTCGACACCGTGCTGATGCCCCTGGCGCTCTACACGTACCTGTCGGCGCTCCGCATGCCGACCGTGTCCGAACTGACCATGCTCACCTGGCTCCAGCGCAACTTCCCCACCATCACCAAGTGGGAGTGGATCAACGAGCTGGCCGGTGCTGGATCGGGCGCCACCGACAAGATCATCATGTACAAGCGCGACCCGGAGTACGTGAACTTCCAGATGCCCCAGAGCTTCGAGCAGTTCGCGCCCCAGATCAAGGGCTTGACCTACGAGGTCTTCTGCCACGCTCGTGTCGGCGGTGTCATCATGTACCGCCCCGCATCCTGCGTCTGGTCTGACGGAGTCTAAGCCGCTCGGACAAGTACTCCTTCACAGGATCCCCCGGGAATCACCCCGGGGGATCCTCCTTTTCAACACACGTAGTCGGGAGACCTACAAATGTTCGTGAACAACAAGCAGACCCGTGGAGTTTCGTTCTCCAGCCCCTCCGGCGCTCTGGTACAGCTGATGCCCGGCATCTCCGAGATCAGCGACGAGGATGCAGGAGCGCTCAAGTCCGCCATCGCCCCGCTCAAGCTGGAAGAGACCGGCCTCATCGTCTTTGGCGAGACCAAGACCGTGGGCCAGGGTGAAACCAAGCGCACCATCGGGAAGACCTTGGCCGATCTCAAGCCCGAGGAAGCCGAGGCGCTGATCCTCGAAACCAACGATGTGGTCCTGCTGAACACCTGGAAGAAGTCCGAGAAGCGCGACGAGGTCCGCCTGGCCATAGTCAATCGCTTGGAGTTCATCAAGAACTACAAGCCGGGCGAAGACGAACAGAACGCTGAGGCCTAAGCCATGAACCTGACTGCTGAGCAACGATTCGATGTACTCCTGCCGGAGTATGCCGCCGACCCTTCCAAGCCCGTCTACTTGGAAATGGCCGAAGAACTCACCGCCGCCGCTTCGGCTTGCGGATGGAATGAGGCTCGTCGTGCTCAAGCAGTCGCTCTTCGGGCCGCTCACATGATGTCGCTCGCTTTGGATCCTGCCCGAGCAGGCGGAACCGGCGGTCCAGTGACAGCCAAGCGTGAGGGTGACCTTTCCGTATCGTTCGGGGGGTCCTCCTCAGCCAGTCGAGCCATTGGTGATCTGGAGCAGACCACCTTTGGCCTTCAACTCCTTGCCCTCATCCGAGGGTCTTTCTCCTTCCTCTCCGTCACCCAGCCCCACACCGATGCTTGTACCTGACCCCCCCAAGTTCGTCTACAAAGATCTGGGCATGACCCGGATCCGTGACGAGATCCGTCTCCTCGAGAAGGGGTACGTGCTTGTCGGCTGGCCGGGAGGTGGTCCGAACCATCGGGAAGTGACCCACCTGCGCACTTCTTCCGGGAAGACCCGCTCCAAGAAAGGGTCCGTCACGACCCTTCCCATCGCGGCAATCGCCTTGGTCCACGAGTTCGGCTCCCCGGAGGACAATCTGCCGGCACGCCCCGTGATGGCCAAGACCAACCGAGCCTACGCCAAGCGCCTCGGTCCTGTGATGGTCAAGGTCGTGCGGGACATCTACGCTGGTAAGCTCCTTCCGTCCACCGCTCTCAAGCAACTGGGCGTCTACTGGGAGGGCCGAATCAAGGCCATGTTCCGGGAAGGCGCCTTTGCCCCGCTCCGTCCTGCGACCATTGCGGCCAAGGGATCGAGCAAGCCGCTCATCGACTCCGGACAACTCCGGCAAGCGGTCACCAGCCGGGTGGTGGGACTATGAGCACTCTATTCCCGAAGCGCCAGACCTACTACACCGTCACCGGCTCCTACGTCCGTGGCGAGTGGGTGCAGGATCCCCCGGTGCTTGGCACCTTCAAGGGATCCATCCAGAACGACACCAGCAAGGACACCGACGCCACCGTTCAAGCTCGGCAAGATGCCGGCAAGGTGAAGGTCTACTCCAGCACCCCGCTCCGAGTGGGAACGCCGGATTCGCTCTACTCCGGGGACGTCATCTCGTGGGAGGGTCAGTACTGGGAGATCTGCCAGGCGCTCCCCTACACCCACGGATTGATCCGCCACTACAAGTACATCGCCTACATCCGCCCGGACTTCCAGCCATGATCGACCCGGCCCAGCAAATATACGACGCCTTCTACGACTTCATCACCGGCAGATTCCCGGGAATGAAGGTCCTCAGGCGCCGAGCAAATAGCCCGGCTCCGAAAGGTCAATACCTGGTCATCGACGACCTGGCTGGTCTCCTGGCGTACGGGACGGCGAGCCAAGGCCACAAGTCCGAGACGGACTATCAGTCGAAGGTGTTGGACTTCACCGCCGATGTGGCGATCTGGGAAATCGGGGCGGGTTGTTCCACACTGGTGAGGCTCATGTCCGACCTGGATCTGCAAGACTCGGTCGAGTTCTTCGTCGCTAGGGGGGTTTCGATCCTAAAGCGTGGGGGAGTCGTCCCGGTCCCATCCTTGGACGATCAGAACTACAGGGAGCAGTTCCGGCTCGAGCTCTCGGTAGCGGTTTCGGTCGGCCAGTCCGATGAGTCGCTTGGTTACATTGAAACCGTCTCCTTCATCAACAACATCAGCCACTAACCCAAGGGGGTAACGACACATGAGTCAGCTCGACACCATCGTTTCGGTCGTCATTGACCGGCAGACCACGGCGGTCGCCCAGACCGCTTTCGGGATTCCCGGCGTCATGGCCGAGTTCCTGACCACCAAGACCACGGTCCCTTTCACCGAGCGTGCTCGCCCGTACGGTTCCCTCAAGGAATTGCAGGCTGACGGCTGGCTCTCCACCGACGCTGTCTACAAGGCAGTCGCCGCGATCTTCCGCCAGTCCCCTTCGGTCGCGCAGGTGATCGTGGGTCGTC
>JBBAQX010000153.1:0-2846 GCA_040400085.1 Lysinibacter sp.
GACCATGCCGTATCGAACGCGAGGCGGGAGTTGGCCTTGATGTCCTGCTCGGAATTGTGCGTAACGACATACCCTCGGCCTACTAAAAACAGCCCGTCTTCCCTATCGACCGTGATGCACTGCACGGCTGCTTTTTTGTTTACGGGGTACGCTGTAATTGCCCGGCGGCGCTTATCTTCCGAGGTGAAAGTGCGCTCGTTTTTGCGCGGCATACGAAACGCGTCGCGCATCTTGAAATTGACTCGGTGGTCCGGTTGGCGCGTCAAGTGTATCTCACGGCTGTCGTAGTACGTGCGTATGCTTGTCTTGTGCCCAAGACTGTGAAGCAGCTCCCGCACACCTTCTACAAGGCGCATATTGGTGTTTTGAAACGAGCACTGCCCCGCCACAGTCACCGTGCCATCTGTGTCCATCAAGCCCTGCAATAACGCCATGCGCTGCCCCACACTCGCGTACAGGTACTTTTCGGGAATGTGCTTGTTGCCTAGCAGGTACGTGTCCTTGAGCACCGGCCACAACCCGAGCACACCAAAGTTGTACGCGTCTACCTGATCGGTGGTCTTGTACCCTGCTTGCTCAAATTGAGCGCGCATGAAAGGGGCATCGTCAGGGTGCGAGGTCATTCTGCCGGCTGTAGCCGTTCCGTCTCCTAACCACGCCCCTAACACGTATGGGTCGATTGGTAGCTCTTGCTCTGGGTACTGAACCGCCGCATGCCTAGGCAGGTAGGGTTTGTTGGGCTTAGCCCATTCCGCCAGCTCTCTGGCGGTTGCTGTTTTAAGCAAGTGTGCGTTATGCAGCCCTGTTTCGGTGTGGTACGTCCACAAGTGCCCACCATCACAGTACACGATCTCACCATCATCCGTCTCGACGGCGTACAGGTCCCGGTCATGCCACACATCGGACTTGGCCTTTATCGTCGTAGGCTGGCCGTCTGGGCCGAACACCGCGTCGCCCACCTGCAGCCCTTCGATTGTCTTGAAACCGGCTGGTGTGGGCACCAAAGTGTCGAGCGGCAGCGCGTGCGGATCGTCCAGCACAAACAGGTCCGCACCGCGTCCAGCCAGCGCACCGCCCACGCCGCAGGCGTAGTAATGACCCTCTTCGCTGGTGGACCACTTGCCCGCCGCCTTCTGGTCCGCCGATATCTGCGTCTTGGGAAACAGCTCCTCGTATTCCTCGGTGCCGATCAGGTTTCGGACTTGGCGCCCAAAATCTTCCGACAAGGACGCCGTGTGCGTCCCCATGATTATCTTCTTGTCGGGATAATGGCCAAGAAAATAGGCCGGAAACAGGTAGCTGCTGAATACCGACTTGCCCATACGAGGCGCGATGTTGATTATCAGCCGCTTGAGTTCGCCGTCGATGACGCGCTGGAACAGCTTGGACAGCTTGCGGTGATGGGCGCCGATCTTGAAATTCGGATATACCGCCGAGGCGAAGCCGAGAAGGCTGGTGCGCGCTACCGACAGTCGGGCGCGTCTTTCCCGAATCTCAAGGTCATCGAACAGCTCCATCTTCTCCTTCAAGGACATTGAAGGCAGCGCTTTCTGCAGCGCCATCAGCTCCTCTCGGGAGAGGGAAGTGAGCAGTTCTGGCGTCACGGCGTTGGCGCCGGCGGCTCTGGCGCTACTTCTTCAACCACGTCGATGACGGTCATGAAGCGATTGAGCTTGTCCTTGATGCGCGTCTCGATCTCGGCGTCGGACATGCTGTGGCGGTGCACCTCGACCCTATCCGTGAACAGGTTGACCTCCGTGACCTTGCCGAGCAGCTCGATGGCCTTGAGCCGAATCTTGGCGTCGGGGTGGTTGATCTCCTCGACGAGCTTGGCCACCGCCATGTTGCGGATTTCCTTGGCGTGCTCGACAAACTCCCAGTCGTATGCGGTCAGCATACCTACCAGATGCGAGATCGCCGTGGGCGTGCGCAGCTGCAGCATGTTTCGCTTGGTATCTTCGGGCGGCAAGTCGGCTGTCAGCCCGGCGAACGCCTTGCGTGCGTCGGCTACCTCGGTATCTGCAAGCAACTCCTCGTCGTCCACCACGCCCATGGCTTTGAGCCAGTCTGCCGTGCGTATCTGGGCGTCGGCAAGGGTCACCGGCTCGACTTTCTCCACGTCCTGGCGGTCTTTCTTGCTGTTTTTGGACACGGGCGGCGCGCCTTCGGGAAAGGCGTGCTCGTAATTCACGAGGTGCTCCAGCATGGCCGATCTTATACTGCGATTTCGGGCGCTGCAAGCAGTTGCCGTCCCTTCGCCGCCTTCGGGTTGTCGTCTTCGACAGCCCTGGCGGTTTTTTTTTCGGCCTATTTGTCCATCTTTTGACATGAATTCTGGGATTTTGTAGGGCGTTTGACAGTTTTTTTGTATTATTTTTGGAAATACCCACGCTGAATATACAAATTACCCCGAATTTCAAACTATAACAGGGGAATAGTGTTCATTACAGAGGAGTCCCACCAGCCAAAAAGGGGGGATGGGGGTATGGTGGGGTCAGCAGGGCTGGGAAACTGCCCGCTGCCGGGGTTCAAATGGGGGGTTCAATACAATTGAGTTAGCGGTTGGGAGGGTTCCTCGCCGCACACGCACACAGGAGAACGAGATGGCTCACAGATTCCACGCATTCGCACGCACCACGGTACGTAGCCAGCCCCGCACCCACGCAGCAGCGCAGCGGGCAGTGCGTGAGTGATGCGAGCGGCGCGGGTTGCGCATCCTGTCAAAAAGTAAACAGCTCGGCTCAGCCACATGAGCACCAAGCTCATGTGGGTGCGTCGCACCAGCTCAGGAACAGTCGTCCCTGAGTTTTCTTTCTTTTAAGGAGCTACATCATGTCGAAGCAAAT
>JBBAQX010000154.1:0-2833 GCA_040400085.1 Lysinibacter sp.
GGCCACGAGGAGGCGGCAGCGCCGGCTCCGCATCAGGGGGCATGAAGGCCGGCTTCAGGCGATGTACCGAAACGGTGTCGAGCCGGTCACCGAGCTGCAGGCGAAAAACGTGAGGGGAACGTTGAACTACACGGTAGGGGCCGTCATAGGCGGCCGACAACGGCGGTTTGTGGCCGTCTCTACGGACAAAAACAAAGGGGGCGGCAAGAAGAGCGTCAGGGACGGAGGCGGGAAGAGGGGAAGTAGAAGAAACGTTGTGGCGGGCGGGGGCGGGGCGGAAATTGGACATGGCGGACTGAAGTTGACGAAAAAATTCTGGAGACGGTGGCTCAGGGGCAGACAGGAATTGGCCGGGCACCACAAGCTGGGAGCCGTAAACGGCCTCACCGGGGGAGAAACCAACATCATCACGGGGAGAAGCACGAATAGCAAGAAGGATCCACGGAAGATGTGAGTACCAGGAAGAAGAAGCAGCACGTGCTCGCAGGGCATCCTTTAGGCGGCGGTGAAAACGTTCGACTAATCCGTTAGACTCGGGATGAAAGGCGGTTGTGGGCAGATGATCGATGTTAAGAAGAAGACACAACTCGCGCCAGACAGCCGAAGTAAATTGGGCGCCACGGTCAGAAGTGAGCGAACCGGGCACGCCAAAACGGGAAACCCAGCCACGAAAGAGAGCATCAGCACAGTCAACCGCCGACGTGCCAGCAAGCGGAATAGCCTCGGGCCAGCGGGTAGAACGGTCCAGAATGGTGAATAAATACGTGAAGCCGCCGGAAGAGGGGAGCGGCCCAACCAGGTCAACATGGATGTGGGCGAAACGACGGGTGGGGACGGGTATAGGAGCGGCACACAAGCGGGTATGCCGATGGGTTTTGGCACGTTGGCACGGCACGCACTGACGGGCCCACAACGCAACTTCTTTCGACAAGCCCGGCCAAACGAAACGGCTAGACACCAGGCGGCGGGAAGTACGCATGCCCGGGTGTCCCGCATCGTGAATAGCATCAAAAACTGAACGGCGGCAGGAAACAGGCACCAGGGGCCGCGGCACTCCAGTAGAAATGTCACACCACAACTCCACTCCGTCCACGAGGGCAGCAGTAACTCGGAGGGAGGGCAAAGCTCGCATGGCCAACACAGAAGGACAGGACGATTGGGCGGCCGCCATAGCTGCGAAAGAAAGCGGCACCGGTGCCGGCACGGAGAAACAGCCATCAGAAGGTGGAGAGGAACCAGGACCAGGACACACGTACGTCGACCGAGAGCCAGCAGCCAGACTTAGTGCGCCGGAGCGGCTTACTGCTGAAACTACTGGACTTACAACGGGAGCAGGATCAGGACGTGACAACGCGTCCGCAACCACATTCTCGACACCAGGGACATGGACAATATCAGCCGTGAACTCGGCAATGTAGGCTAACTGTCGTTGCTGTCGAGCTGACCACGGAGGCGACACACGATGCATGGCCGCAACCAACGGTTTATGATCCGTGAACAACCGGAAAGGCCGGCCCTCGAGCAGAAAGCGGAAGTGTCTGATGGCGGAGAAAGCCGCCAGAAGCTCACGATCAAACGCAGAATAACGCTGCTGAGTGTCAGTAAGCTTCTGCGAAAAAAACGCGAGAGGCTGAAAACCCCCACCACGCTGCTGTTGAAGGGCGGCGCCGACATGTGAGGAAGAAGCGTCCACAACCAAGGAAAGAGTGGCACCAGGCAACGGGTGGGCAAGCGGCACGACATTGGCTAGGGCAGATTTAGCTTTGTCAAACGACGCTTGGAGCGGAGCCGACCAGGTGAAATGTTTGCCGCCACCAACCAGAGAGTCGGTGAGCGGCTTGAGAAGGCCAGCCGCTCCCGGGACAAAACGACGGTAAAAATTAACCAGGCCCAGGAACCGTTGTAGCTGCTTGATGTCTGAAGGAGCTGGGAAGTTGACGATGGCCTCCACATGGCGGGGCAGAGGACCGACTCCAGAGGCCGTAACGGTGTGGCCCAAAAAATCCACCGTCGACCGGGCAAAAACACACTTTGCCGGATTAATAACTAGGCCATTGTCCGCCAAAACCGAAAAAATCTGACGCAGATGCTCTTCATGTTCGGTAACGGAAGTACTAGCGACTAACAAATCGTCCAAGTACACAAACACGAAACCAAATGCACTGAACAAACGGTCCATCAGACGCTGAAAAGATTGGGCAGCGTTCTTGAGGCCAAAGGGCATGGTCACGTACTCGAAAAGGCCAAACGGCGTCACAATAGCTGTCTTCGGAATATCCTCAGCCGCTACCGGTACTTGATGGTAGCCCTTAACTAAATCAATCACCGAAAAAACCGAGCAACCGGTAAGATGTGACGCAAAGTCTTGAATGTTCGGAAGCGGGTACCGATCGTGGGTGGTGAGCAGATTCAGGCGGCGGTAATCGCCACAAGGGCGCCAACTGCCATCTTTCTTGGGCACCATGTGCAACGGAGACGACCAGGGGCTATCGGAGCGGCGCACTATACCGGCCGCCTCAAGGGCCCGGAACTCTGCTTCAGCGATGCGCTGCTTTTGGGGGTCCAGGCGGCGGGGTTTGGCGAATACCGGGCGGCCAGTAGTCTCGATCACATGTTCCACCCCGTGCAGGGGGCGGTGCCGGCGGAGATCAGCCGACTGGATGGACGGGAATGTAGCTAGCAGACGGCGAATCGATGGTGGGGTAGAAGACAGCGCAGAGACGAGGCTGGACTGCAGAGGACGGACGGCTGTACCGCCCAAAGGCAGCAGCGTAGCAGCCTCCAGCACGCAACGGCGAGCCGGGTCGACCAACAAATGATGCGCAGCCAAAAA
>JBBAQX010000155.1:0-2808 GCA_040400085.1 Lysinibacter sp.
CAGTAAAAAACGGTGTTCAGCCCCTTGGCGTTCGGGGTGCCATCCTTGTCCGCCAAACGAGAAATACTCACAAGCCCCCCTCCGTACACCCGAGCCGCAAGATTTCCGAACGTCGGGAACAGAGCCATCTGTAACCGCCCCCCGTCACTGGAAAAGTAGCATGTGTTTTGAGTGCGCTGACCTGTGGTGGCTCCTGTCGCCGTACCCGCTCCAATCTGGAAGGCGGACAAGGTGCCGCTAGTCTGGACCGTAAGGGTGCGACTGCCACGAAGATTGCCATTACCGTCCGTGTCGCTCCCTACGGCCATTTTCATGTAAGCCAATCGCGTCACGCCGATCTGACCCTCAAGATAGTCCAACCGAATATACACTGGAGCCGTGGACTGAAGGGGGTCCGTGAAACGGAACACCTCGTAATCCCGTACCACATCGGCACCCGGAACGGTGGTCATGGCGTTCCAGTTCACCTGTCCGTTGTCAGAGGTACGGGCCAGCCCGACAGTCACGATGGCATTCGAGATGTTGGTCCCATACTCCCGGTAGTCCGAGACCGTGATGTCACCGGACGTAGTGACCGGGAAGATGATATTTTGAGCAAGAGTAGCCATTATTCGTACCGCATGAGGTAATGACCGGAGGCGATGCCGCCGAGGTTGACGTTGGAGTTCATGGCAAGGATGTTTCCGTTAAATCCGCAATACATGTAGTAATGATCAGAACCGTAATAGTTGAGCTTCACCATCCCTCCAAATCCACTTCCGTTGGTGGTCTGCCCCCCTAAATCCCATTGAAATGCCCTCAGTAGCCCCAAGTCCCACGGACGCGGGGCACCGCCGTTCACAAGACAAGGGTAAAGACCAAGGTTCATGCCGGGGAGACCGTTGACCCCGTCACTACACGGGTAGAGTCCGGTGCCCGTTTCGGGGGATGGGTAGGTGTCTCGATTAGCGGTAATTAGGGTCGAGAAGGCTCCTCGGCAATCCATGTACTTGTGGTACTCCGCGCTACCGAACAGATGGTTGTGAATCATGAGCCCCTCCCCCGTGTCAGCGCCCGAGGAATTTTTTGTTCGGGCGATGCTCAGGACGCCCCCGCCGTACACGTTGCCCGTCTGTCCAGTCGTGGTACAGGCGCAAACCTGTAGCCTCGACCCATCCCCCGAGAAATATGCCGGTGTTGGGTCCGACGTAACGGTTGGAGCCCCCAAAATCGCAGACCCGAGGTAGAAGGGAGAGAGGGATGCGGTGCCGCTGAGCACGGGCGTGAGATTCGTGTTACTCGTGAGATTCCCAGCACCATCGGTGGCTATACCGATCCAGAAGTGCAGAATCGGAGTGAACGCAGTGGAGAAGTTCTGGTGAACGTAATTGACCCGAATGTAAATCGGGGACGTGGCTTGCAGGAGGTCATTGAAGCGGTACATCTCGTAGGTCGAGTAGGTGTTCACGGTGGGCACCGTAACGGTGCCCCAGTTCACCTGCCCGGTGTCAGCAGTTTGGACCAAACCCACGGCTTGAAAAGCCTGTGACATGGCTTGATTCCACGCCACGAACTCGGCAGTCGTGAGAGCACTTGTCTTTATCGTCTTGCTGACGATGATCGCTTTGGTAGCCATTATTCAAACCTCAAAAGTAATCCGTATCCGCCGATGGTGTTCGCAGTCAGCGCTGATCCCATTCCGCCTGTAGCTAGGTACGTGTGGTTGGACCCAAATACGTTCAGTACCGTAAAGAATGGATAATCGGATGCGTCATAGGTGGAATAACAGAACGCCTGACCATCAAAATTGTCGTCATACCCCCCGTTGAACGGAAACATAGGGTACACCGTCAACTGGTTACCGCTGTTTCCTGAACCGAGGTTACTGTTGAGGGCGGAGAACGGGACGGCGCAAACCGGATTCGGGACTGGGGTAATAGGACTGGGGTTGATTAGCGTTACGTCCGTGTTGATACCTTGCCCGTCTGCTCGCACGGGGCTGCACGGAAAGAATTGCTGCCCGTAGGCGATGAAGTTGATCCAAGAAATGACGTGAACTCCAGCACCCGTTGGGTTGCCCGAGGTGTCACAACTGCGAGCCATGCTTACAACCAAGCCTTGCACAACATTGCTTCCCGTGGAGCGGATGTAGGGCCACATGATGACGGTCAAGGAACCTCCGTTGCTAGCGAAGTAACAGGTTCCTGAATACTGCGTCAGAGTTCCCGTGCCATTGCTGTACCCTCCGATATAAAGTGAGGGGGTGACGAGAGTATTGTAGATTCCCGTCAGGTTTCCGGCTCCGTCCGTCCCAGTTCCCATGAATATGCGGACTTGGGGGACAGAGTTGGTTCCGTTCGCCGACTGAAGCCAGTATTCGAGGCGGAGAAAGACGGGGGCGTAGGAAGCAATGGCGTCGGTAAACTTCCGAATTTCGTAGTACCCGTTGAATGTGTTGAGGGTGGGGAGCAAAATTCCACCCCCAAACCAATCCACCTGTCCGGTATCCCCGGTCTTCGTGAGTCCAATAGCCGTGAAAGCCTGTGATACCTTCTGACAGAAATTCAGGTATTGGGCTTGCGTTTGGAGTTGGCTCCCCGTGTCGATGTCAACTTTGTAGGTAGCCATTAGTCGAACCTCATCATAAAACTTGTTCGTGCCGTAGAGTTTCCGTTGGTGGTGGAGTTGGACCCCCCAAGCGAACCCGTGGCGATGTAATTTCTACTCGCCCCATAGACCGAAAGCTGGGTCATGAAAATGTTTTCAATTTCGGATACTGAGTCTCTCCCTCCTTGCAAATCTGTAAGAGCGTAGACGAACAAGGCGGTG
>JBBAQX010000156.1:0-2785 GCA_040400085.1 Lysinibacter sp.
CAATGGCCGGTGACATGAGGGACGATATCCAGGTCGTTGATACTGTGGCGACAGGGGAGGCAACGACGGGCAGCGCCGGTTGAGGCGCTAGCTGGGCTGCCGTGCGAATGACCGATTCGGGGATCGATGAGGCGCTAGCCGGCGTCGCCGTCGCACCGCTACGTACGGCTTTCATGTAGAGTTCTGCAGCGCCAAAGCCTACGACCAGAGGCAATATGGTGAGCGCGAGCCATTTGCCTAGGTTATCCGCTTCGGCCGCGACTACTGAGCATCTTGCGCAGTTGGCTAGGTGCTCTTCGATCTTTTGAGTCTCACGCTTAGTCGTTGCGCCGCGGGCATATGCGCCAAGCCTTTCGATGGTCCAACGATGGGGGCTATCCTCGGTCAACCGAGTCAAATGCGCTTGAATCCAAGCCTGGCGAAGACCTTCGCGGGCACGAAAAGTTAGGGCTCTTACTGCAGTAACCGGCAACCCGAGAATATGAGCAATATCGCGGGGCGGAAGCTGTTCAATTTCGCTATACCAGAGCGCCTCCTGCCAGCGGTCCGGCAAGCTTCTAAAGGCTTCGGCGCTCAGTCCCTGATCGAGCTTGTCGATTGCGGAATCTTCGCTAGAGGACACGAATGTGCTCTCGTATTGATCGAGATCATCGCTTGACGACTCACGACTAGATCGACCCCAGCCCGAGATGACGTTGCGAACCGTTGTAAAGAGATAAGGCCGAAAGCTTGAGGTTGGCCCACCGTCTGAAAGAATAGCGGCAAATATGCGGGCGAATGCTTCCGCAACCACATCGTCAGCATCAATTTTGGTCGTAATTGAGAGGGAGAGGTGCCTGGCGCTTGTAGCGTGCCGACACCAAAGTTCTCCATAGGAATTGGTATTACCCTCCCGTGTCAGTCGCACAAGGTCCGCATCGGAAAGCTCGGCTGAACCTATAACCGTTGCTTCTGTCATACTTATCTCCCCCCTTCAATCCTTTGTGATGCCGCAGGCTGGCCTGCAAGTTACATATCCCCTAAAGATATGATAAATAAGTAAAATTAGGATGCCCTGTGAGACGACGCATTGGCGGGGTGGAAATGTGTCCACCCCGCCAATTGGCCGTTCTGACTCGAGCTAGTGAGCCGTTACATCCTCACCGCGGTTGCGGTTGCGTCGCCTGATCCTCCAGCCGAGCACGAACATTCCTGCCGCGAGCAAAAGCATTCCTCCGAGACCAATTGGGAACAAGTCCGAACCGGTGATCGCGAGCGGACCACCCGTACCCGGGGTGTTATTCGCGATTGGGTTATCAGGAATCTCAACCGAGTCAGCTACGACGGTGAACGAAGCCGCGACCTGTCCGGAGCGCTCACCGGTCAGGATGATCCGATGATCGCCCAGTTCGACATCAGCCGGAATCTTCCAGGTAAAGGTCACCTTACCAGCATCATCCGCAGTAGCCGTTCCGACGTTGATCGGAGTCGAACGCATCTCGGCCGAGACCTTCTCTCCGGGAACAAACCCGGTAGCCGTTACCGTCTCCGTGTCACCACGGTGCAGGGTAGGAGCCATTACGTTGATCTCAAGCGACTTCAGAATCGGACCCGTCACAACCGACGCAGGGTTGGATGCGTTACCAGCGGCATCCGTTGCAGTCACCGTCAGAGTCTGATCCCACTCGACAGAGGGATCAATCGAGCAGTTGAAGACGCCCGAACCATCCGCCGTAGTCGTGCAGAGAACTGTTCCCTCGGAATCGCTAATTGTCACAGTTGAACCCGGTTCAGCAACACCCGAGACGAAAGTTCCATCCGAGCCGGAGATTACCGGCGCATTAGGAGCTGTCGAGTCAGTGTTGATAGTAGCCGGAGCCGAGGAGTTACCAGAGCTATCAACAGCGGTCACCACGACGGTTGACCCATCGGGCAGCGGTGTGGAGGGCGTGAAGCTAAACGATCCGTCATCGCCTACCGGGGCCGTACCGATAACATTTCCAGAGCCATCCGTAAGTACAACGGTCGATCCCGCTTCCGCTTTACCCGTAATAATGTCACCCTTCGAAGGATTCACTACAGGTGCAGCGGGAGCGATTGCGTCAACCGTCACCGTGGTTTCAGCCGAAGCGTTACCAGCAGCGTCATTCGCCACAACCGTGATGACCTGACCATCTGCCGGCTTCGGGCTGAGCGCGAAGGCAAAGTTACCCTCACCATCGGCGGTTCCGGTACCAATCGTCTTTCCGTCGGCGTCTGTGACAATCACCGTGGAGCCAGGCTCTGCGGTGCCCGAGACCGTTGCACCGTTAGACGGGTTCACGATCGGTGCGGCAGGTGCCGTGGCGTCGATTGTTACCGTCGTTCCGCCAGAGTTATTACCCGATGGGTCAGTAGCGGTCACCGTGATGTTGTCGCCGTCAACAGGCTTCGGGCTCAGAGTAATCGTAAAGTCACCCTTATCGTCAGCCTCACCCTCACCAATAGTGTTCCCCTCAGCATCCTTCACCGTCACAGTCGAACCAGGCTCAGCCTTACCCGTCACCGTTCCACCGTTCGATGGATCAACGGTGGGCGGGGTCGGAGCTGTTTGATCAACCGTCACGGACGTCTCACCCGACGTATTACCTTCAGGGTCAGTCGCGGTCACCGTAATCGTGTCACCATCAACCGGCTTCGGGCTCAGAGTAATCGTAAAGTCACCCTGATCATCAGCCTCACCCTCACCAATCGTGTTACCCTCGGCGTCCTTGATCGTAACTGTCGAGCCAGGCTCAGCCTTACCGGTCACCGTGTCACCATTCGA
>JBBAQX010000157.1:0-2767 GCA_040400085.1 Lysinibacter sp.
GTAGAGGAGCCGAAATGCCAGACCGCTACACCGAACTACTACTCTCGAAAGCCCGCTCGCATCAGGCCAGCGGCTTCGAGATCCCCGACGAATGGATTCCCGTCGATGCCAAGCCGTTTCAGCGGGCAATCATTCGCTGGTCTGGGCGTCAGGGACGGTCTGCAATCTTCGCTTCGACCGGACTCGGCAAAACCCTCATGTCATCGACGTGGGCCTCAGCCGTCGCTCGCAAAACCGAAAAGCCTGTCCTCTTGTTCTGCCCGATCGCCGTCGGCCCGCAAACTATTCGTGAGGCCGAGAAATTCGGCATCGACAATGTGAAAATGGCTGCGTCTCAGGATGATGTGACTATCCCTGGCGTCTATGTCACGAACTATCAGAAGCTCCACAAGTTCGACCCGGCGACGTTCGGCGGCGTTGTCCTGGGCGAATCGTCGATCCTCAAGAACTTCACCGGCACGACTCGCAAGGCTCTTCAATCAGCGTTCGACAAGACACCTTACAAGCTCTGCGAGACGGCGACGCCGGCTCCGAACGACCACATGGAACTTGGCCAGCACGCTGAATTCCTCGGCGTCATGCGGGCGAATGAAATGCTCTCGCGTTGGTTCATTAACGATCAGGCTCACGCGGGCGAGTACCGAATCAAGGAACACGGCAAAGAGGACTTCTGGCGATGGGTGTCCTCGTGGGCTTGCTGCCTTGTTTTGCCGTCGGATCTGGGCTTCGATGATGAAGGCTACATCCTGCCGAAACTGCACATGCACCATGAAGTGGTAAAGGTCGATGTTCTCGAAGACGCAGGCGATTGTCTTCTGCGATCAGAAAGCCTCTCCGCCACGACTCTGCACCGAGAGATGCGGAAAACGGCTCGCGAGCGTGCGGTGAAGGTCGCGGAGATCGTTCGGCAATTCCCCGATGAGCCGTTCCTTATCTGGTGCAATGCCGACTACGAACAGGACGAACTTGAGGACCTGATTCCCGACGCCGTCAGTATTCGCGGCTCGACAACTGAAGCAAAGAAGATCGACGGGATGATCGGCTTCAGCGAAGGCCGCTATCCAAGGCTGATCACAAAGCCGTCGATTGCTGGCCACGGAATGAACTGGCAGCACTGCCGACTCGAAGCGTTCGTTGGCCTGTCCTATAGCTTTGAAGCCATCTTTCAGGCTCTCCGTCGCTGCTGGCGATTCGGTCAGACGCAGGAGGTGCACGCCTTCATGGTTCAGGCCGAAACCGAAGGCGAGGTCGCTGCGGTTTACCAAGCCAAATCGCGGCAATTCGACGACATGAGGGCTGCGATGGTTCGGGCCGCGAAAGCGTATTGGTCCGAAACATCATCGCCACTGCTTGCAGGAACTCACCTCGGTGACCGCAAGCCGACGTTTCCGAAGTGGCTCAAGAGCCAATTCAAAGGCCAACCGGCCGTTTCGCAATACCGACCGATCTTCAGTCAGGGAGCATAACGTGGCGAAGTCTGATGCGGCTATTTTTGATCAGGCCAGCGGTGAAAACTGGACGCTGTATCACGGCGATTGCTTTCAAGTCACGAAGGCGATGCCGGAGAACAGCCTTCACTTTTCAATTCACTCACCGCCGTTCATGGGACTCTACATTTATTCGGCTCATGCGGCCGACCTCGGCAACAGTGACACGCCGGATATTTTCTATCAGCAATACGGTTTCCTCGTCAAAGAGATGCTGCGGGCAACTATCCCCGGCAGGCTTGCCGCGGTCCACTGCAAGGACCTGCCGATGTATCGCAACCGTGACGGGGCCTGTGGGCTCATCGACTTTCCCGGCGAAATCGTCAAGCTGTTTACCGATAGTGGATGGATCTTCCACAGCCGGGTCACGATCTGGAAATGCCCGGTCGTCGAACGTGAGCGGACAAATAATAACGGCCTCTTGCACGCGACGATCATGCGGGACTCCAGCCAGGTCCGTCAGGGCATGGCGGACTATCTCTTGGTGTTTCGGAAAAACCCGGTCGACGATAACCTGTCATCTGAGCCAATCGAGCGGCCGAACGGCATTCAGGAATGGCCCGGTGATCCGGCATTCGACCCGCGCGAGAACACGTTCCACCCGTCGAAGTTCGCTCGCAAGAGCAATCAGAAGAAGATGCCGGTACGCCGAAAGGTGACTACGGAAACGACCGACGCTGACGGCACAACGACCGAAAGCGACGTGCAGGAATTCGGCCCGGACATGCGACCCTCCATCGCGATCTGGCAACGCCTGGCTGACCCGGTTTGGTGGCACATCGACATGATGGATGTGCTGAATTACCAACTCGGCAAAGACGACAAGGATTGCAAGCATATTTGCCCCCTTCAGCTCGGAGTCATCCGGGAGGCGGTGGCACTCTGGACGAATCCCGGTGACGTTGTTTTCGACCCGTTTAACGGCATCGGCTCCACCGGCCATGTCTCCCTGACGATGGGCAGAAGATACATCGGCACCGAGTTGAAAGAAAGCTACTACCGTCAGTCGATTCGTAACCTCGAAGCGGCTGTTCTCGCGGCAAAGAATGAGGCTCGCGACTTGTTCGCCAATGTTGAGACTTCTGACAGCGAACTCTTGGAGGCCGTGGCATGATCCCGCTCACCCCTCGGCAACGCCAGATCCTCAACGCGATCCTCGACTGGTTCGCCGAACACGGCACGCCGCCAACCATGCGGGACATCGCCGCCGCGGTGGACATCGCATCGACGAACGGCATCCGCGTTCAACTGTCGGCCCTGGTCAAGAAGGGCTGGCTGGA
>JBBAQX010000158.1:0-2767 GCA_040400085.1 Lysinibacter sp.
TTCCGAAGTTCTTCATTTGGCCGATGATCCAAGGGCACCGCACCTCGTATCCCTGCCCAACCTCACCCTTGCCAGCCTCCCGGATCGTGGTCGCCAGCTTCTCCAGCATCATCGGTCGCGTCTTCGGTGTCGTCTGCCATCCGAGCGCGTTCATCGTCGTGTTCTCCCGACGGTTGAAGATCTCGCGTTGATAGATGTCCACGTCACCGCGAAGTTTTAGCGCCTCGATCAAACCGCGGTCGTGGTTCTCCTCGGGGACAATCATGGCTTGCCAGTATCGGGCCATCCTCCAAACCTCTTCGACGAGCACATCGTTTGCCCACCAGCAGCACATGGAACCGGGCTTGTAGCCAGGCACAAGGATGTTTCTCATGACGAGCGCGGGTTCATACCACTTACCGTTTTGAAGATAGCCTGCGCGATGGACAAGGACGCTGTGGCTGTCCGGATCGTCGCCGCCGGTCTGGTCGGCACCGCTCGCCGAATCGACTGAAATCAGGTAGCGGCAACCAACGCGCGGCGTCTCCCATCGCACGCCTTTGCCTTGTCTTTCCTCGGTTTGAATCCACTGCACGCGGTCGGCAGCATCATTGTAGGACAAGTATCCGAACTCACGCGGACGAACCTTGGCCACCTCCTCTTGGTGGGCGATTCCAGCGGCATCGAAGAAGCACCGGCCAGACTTGAGGAAGGCAGTTTCAGCACTTCGCGGATAGTCCTGATCGAACTTATCCCAATCGCCACGACACTCTTCTTTGATCGCATAGCGCATCCATGCGACCTGATCCATTTCGAGTGAGACGCCTTGGTCGCGCCACAGATTTGCCACGTAATCGACCTCCTGAGCGGTGTAGTCGTCTTCGGAGTTGATGCCCATGGCAGATGGATCGAGGCGAGAGTCATCGAATTCAAACCAAGCGGAGAAGATCCGGATGTAGCCTTGGCGACCGGCCTCGAACTCTTCAAGCGTGATGCCACCTTGCCAGGTGTCGTAGAAGTAGCCCGAAGCGCCATTCGCCGTGGATTCGACGATGATGATGGTGTCGGGTTCGAGGGGAACGCACTTGAGCAAACCGTCGAGAACAACATCGGCATTGGCAACGCCCTCCTCAGCCAGATACGCGGCCTCAGTGACGGTGAGAAACTGGTAGGTTCCGGACCGTCCGGCGTCTCCGCTCGCCAGCGTAATCCGCTGCATGATCGACCCCGACAGATAGCGAGCGTCCATGTCCATGACCTTGCAGGACTTCGGATCAAGCTCGTCGTTGTCAGCGTAGGTCTTGAGGATTCGGAAAAGGTTCGCGCCTTGGAAGTGCTTGCCGCCAGCGATCAATCCACGGCCACGCTTGGCCTTGAGCCGCATGTGTCCGATGCCGACGGATGCCGTCGAACTGCCCTTCTGACGAGGTTTGAGGGCGATGATCCGGCAAGGCCTGCCGAGTCGGTGCGCGGCCTTGGTCGCAGCGTCGAGTCGGAGCTGGTGAACATTGGCCACCGGTCGGACGATCTCGCCACCCTTTCGCTCGATTTTGAGGAACCCTTCGAACTGCTCAGCGAAGTTCCATTTTACTTCGTCACGGATCGCATCAGTGAAATTCATTCGCGACGCCTACCGCGATCCCTATGTTTTGTCGAGAAAGCGAAAACGCCAGCCCCGGTGAAGGAACTGGCGTCTTGTGCTCTACCAACTGAGCTACGGGATCGAAATCCCGGCGGGATTCGAACCCGCGACCGCTGGATGCCGGATGGTTACGGCTGAAAATGGAGCCGGGTAGGGACTTTCACCCATGAACGCCTCGTGGGCACCCGGCATTGGTTGGGCAGGAGAGGGTTGAACTCTCGATCTCCGGGATATGAGCCCAGCGACTTAACCACTTGTCCACCGCCCGGAACGATGGGTAACGGCTTCCCTACGTTCTGTCAAGATCGGTTGATGATCACGGGGAATTCGTCAGAAAAATTAACAACTTGTTACAATGTATCTAATGCGGAGTCGGTGTTCCTCAAGATTCCTATTCTCCCGCAAGTGTTCCACGTCTTTTCTGTCTAACTATTTCTGTAATTGAGCGAAAAACCCGCAATTTTGAACAGTCTAACATTGTTCCACAGGCAAATTACGCCTCTTCAACCCGGTCGAGCATTTTCCGAAACATCGCTCGGAGTGCCGGTGAGTGGCGAAGCCGTTCCTCCATTCCGACGGCGCTGTCGGCATCCACGTTGACGGTCACCACTTCAGACCGCTGAGTCGGCAGGCCGACGGCATAAGCCAGGTAGAGCTTGATTCCAGCCTCCATCGCTCGGACATCCGGGATTGATCCCGCCTTCGTCACCCGAGTCATCGAGAGCAGCTCTTTGATTTTGTCAGCGATGAGATCCGGCGACACCTTGCGGGCCAGCGCAACGACAACCTCCTTGTTGATCTGGCGAGGGTCGGACAGGTCGAGCTTGTTGGTCGTTGACCGCTTCTCGGCCTGCAACTCCGCCACACCCTCGGCGGCGAGATCGTCAATTTGCGCGGGTGCGTGCGAGGACATGCCCGATTTGGGTATCGCACCCCCTACAAAACATCAAGCTCACATTTTTGAAACGCCCGTTTAAATTCGCGCGAGAATGCCCCACAATCGACGACAAACCCCATGTCGCTCACGAGGACAGCGGAGGGTGTGGTTCAAGAGCTTGGCGACCCGGCCTTGCTCAAAATTCAGAGCATTGGATTGGTCTTTGAATTCTAAAATTCTTCAATCTTCTCCCCTACTCACTATTACCT
>JBBAQX010000159.1:0-2734 GCA_040400085.1 Lysinibacter sp.
CACGCATGCACGAACATGGACACACACGCACACACACACACACGCGCGCGCGCACACACACACGCAAACAAGCGTGCATACACCTTTTCTGTCTCTGTCTGACTTTTCTGTGGTCAGCACTGAGTCTGCAGGCGTTGAGCGCTGCGGCGAAGAGGCGCTGCGGCGAGGCTGCTGAGTGCTCCCTCAGAGCCGCCATGGCATCAACAGGTGACACCGGTGGAACCAGACCTTCCTTCTATCAACCACTACCCATGGAGCACTCGGCGCGACACTAACCAAGGTTTCATGGCTCCTACCAGGCGTGTTGTATGGTCCTGTGAGCACCCCTGTGTCCGCCACAGTAGTGCAGGTCCTTGCCAGGGCTCTGCGGCCATCGGGCCACGTGGTGTTCGAGACATCCCTCTTTGCGGACTTCTCAGTGGTCGGCAGCCGCATCGAGCAGGCAGTGGAGGCGTCAGGCGCGGCCCGGGTCACCCTAGAGGGTCTGCTGCCCTCGACGCGGTACTACCTGCGCTGCTGCGCCTGCTCCCCAGGTGTGCTGGAGAGGGTTAGGGCAGCGGCGCGGCGCCTGCAGGTGCAGGCAGAGCTCGCTCTCTCAGCCAAGACCAAGAAGAGGACCACAGCTTCTGCCTTGGAACCGGCCGCCACGGCAGAGGATATCGAACCCGCGCCGCAGACGGCTGGTCTTGTGGAGCAAATCAACTTATTCGGGGAGCCACAGCTGCTGCCCGTGGAGTTCAGCGGACCCGATGGTGATGACGTCGCCTTCCAGTGCTCGTCCTTCGTGACCTTGCCCAGCTCCGACCTGTTCGCAATGTCCGCTGGATCCTCTTCCTCGAGACCTTCTTCTCGCTCATCCTCTGTCCGCGTCGGTGGCCCAGGCAGCATCCTCGACAAGCCACTGGTCATCCTCGCAGCGTGCCTGTCCCCCGGCCCGGCCGATGACACCTCATGCATGGAATACGCCCGTGACACGGCCACTGCCATGCCTTGGCTCCACGGCGAGGAGTACCTCCTCAGCTGCCTGCTGGGAGACGTCTTCCCAGCGACGCTTACTGACGACAGCCACGCCTCCCGATCAGACGAGGCAGTGAGGTTCTTCAGCACAGGGTCGGCGAGCTTTCTCAGTCCCCGCAGCGCTGTCCGACGATCGTTCTGTCTGATCGGCTGGAACGACACACGGGCTGGGTCCGTGATGGACCTCATGTCTGAAGAGCTCGCCTACAAGCAGCATCTTCACGACGTTAAGAAGCACCGGAAGAAGTACGATCTAGCCCTCCCAGGGGCCTCCAGAGAGAAGAAGGGGCGGAAAGACGATGAACGCAAGGGCCCTCCTCCTCCGCCACCAGTCCTGTCCCGACCAGAGGCCACGCTCAGCTTCTCGTCGCTCTCCACGTTCTTCCCTGTGATAGCGAGCGAGGAAGTGACGCGGCACTGCTATCGCATGCTGCAAGTGGGGCCTCTGGTGCAGGTGTATGTGCTGGATCTGAGGGAGGGGGTCATGGGCAAGGCGCAGGCAAGGTGGCTGCAGGACACTCTCGATGCGACCGACGCCGTGTGGAAGATAATACTCGCAGGAGCTCCTCTCGGCCTGGTGCAGAAGGCGGCGGCGCCCAAGACCAAGAGCAGCGTGTCTGGGGAGGAGAAGGACAGGCTCAGTAAGAGCTCCTCGGGAGAAGAGAAGATGATGAGAAGCGCCTCCTTGGATGAGCAGCAGGAGAACAACATCACGGAGATGGGGGCCGGTGTAAAGACGCGTTCGGCGAGCTTTGGCGGTGCCGACGAAGCCGCTGTGGCTGTTTCCAGCAGCAGCCTTCAGTTCGTCTTCGCGTCCATTGCTCAGTCGTATCGACAGCATGCCGGCGACGAGGCGGAGGCAGTGAGAGGCGCTGTTCCGATGCAGCAGTCCTCTTCCTCTGCCTACACAGACGAGCAAGCACGACATCGGGAGGCGGGAGAAGGAGGTGAAGTAAAGGCTGACTGTGGCGCCGCGACGGAGGTTGTGGTGCAGTCAGGCATCGTGCTCATCACCGCTGGCACCGCCTCGCCCTTCGTCGCGTTACTGGCTCCTGCGCAGCAGCCCAATAGGCCGTCCTCGGCAGCCCCTGGGCCTGCTCGGTCCGGGGAAGAGTCATCGTGCTTTGCGGTGGAGGTGGGAGTGGGCAGGGCGCACTGGTCCGCCGCTGCTGCCACTGCCGCCTGCTTCGAGCCTGCTGCGGGTCTGGGTGTGCACTGCCTGTTCGGCTTGGACGACACTGACAAGCCCGCCGTCCCTTCACAGGCCAGGCTCACTGTGCACCCACTCGGCGACCGCATCACTATACAAGTCACCGACTCATCTGCGGCGGACCCCACTGGGGGATCCATTGTGTTCGAGGCGTCTCTGCGGGTCAGCAGGGAGGCGTGATGGCAGCAGTCGAGGCTGTGGCAGTAGCTGGCCGGTCGAGACACGTCGCGCCGTAGAGAGGCAGAGCGACCGGCGAAGCGATGCTTGCTTGCTTGTTGTTGCGAGTTGCTCAGTTGCTTTATGATAGTAGGACGGACTGCTGCTACTGCTTAGCTAATAGAAGATAGAAGTGCTACTAGCTACTAGTCTACTAGCTACTAGTCCTATTTTCCTGCGATAAAGTGGTAGCTATGTTGATCATAAGAGAACTAAATGAAGTAGCTAGGCTTCTTATGGAATATTTATACTTCTAAATAATGACTACGACACATTCTAGTTTGAGTACTT
>JBBAQX010000160.1:0-2733 GCA_040400085.1 Lysinibacter sp.
CACACACACACACACACACACATACACACACACACACACACACACACACACACAGAGACGATGTGACCCTTACCCTTACCTCGGCAGATCTGGGTGAAGTCCTCGGCGTTCTTCCGAGCATTGGACGACATCAAGGGTCTACAGGTCCTCCCCGCCCCTGCGCCTCCATTCCTCCCCCGCCTCACCCTACGCATGCAGGTGCTGGTCGCAGATGCCTCGTTACGTCTGTCGACGCTGCGGTCCTCTCTGAGGGCTGCCGACGAAGGCATCGCCATGAGCGCCATGCGCATCCCGCAGCTTTACCGTCGCCGCACCAACGAGAAGTCCCTCATCGCCCTGCTGCAGCACACACAGGAGGTCAGACGAGGCAAGCGCGCCATAGAGGAGCTGCTCGCCATGGAGGACTATGTGGGCGCCCTCGAGGTCGTCTCGGCCACGCGGCTCATCTACTCGGAACACCTCACCGGCGTTGTCGCGCTTCGTGCGGTGGGCAGGGACCTCGAGGAGTACAGCGGCCTCATATGCGACGTCATGTGCAACAAGTTCGTCAACGCCTGCGTCTCATGGGATGTCGATGAATCCGTTGATCTCAACGGATTTGCGGAGTCCTCGAAGCGCGCTGTGGAGAGCGATGAGATGCCTGGGTTGTGTCACGACAGCCTGGCCCAGCTGGTGGCTGCACTGGCCTCAGGTAGAAACAAGGCATCTTATCTTTCCTTGTGCTCTTCACCCGCAACAGCAGCATGCATGTGATCCCACATCGTTGACCCCTCCTATGAGATGTATCGTAACGCAGCCACCCCTGCCGCCTCACCAGTGGGCAAGCTGCCAGCCGCGCTGCTGCTCTACAAGTCCCGTCTGTCGGAGGCCGTGCGTCTCATCGTCAGGACCTGCGTGCTGGAGTTCCTCTCTGTGTTCGACCCCACGGCAGCTGTCGAGCTCCTCGAGGACACCACCAGCGGCGCGGATGCCGACACGCCCTTCGCCACCCGTGTGAGGGGCATGCCGAGCGAGAGCTTCCTCGCCTGTCTGTCCATGTGCTTCGAGAACCTGCTACAGGCCCTGCAGCGATGCGAGAGCGTCTACCTCTTCGTTGAGAGGAAGCTCTCCCAACCCGACGACCTGCCGGGACCTGCGGCGCCGGGCAGCGCTGATCATGACGTCATTCTCAGCCTCAACAAGTCCTGCAAGACCTCTTGCTGCGAGCTGGCGCAGCGCTCGCTCTCTCAGCTCATCTCCTTGCGCAAGGACGCCAACGCCAAGTTGTCTGTGGAGAAGATGAAGTTCATGTGGGAGAGCTCGCTGTCGTTCGTGTCGTCCATGGAGGCGATCTCCGGCAGCACTGCGTATGAGGTGCGCCAGTGCCTCATGGTGCAGACAAAGCACTTCCTGGACCACCTGCACGAGACCTTCAAGGGCCGCCTGGTCAACACCCTCGACAACGAGCGATGGGTGCAGTGCGACGTGGCCCCTGAGAGGCAGGCCGGGGTCGACAGGCTGGTCAGTGGGAAGGCTTTCCTGCAGCAGGCCGGCACCGGCGACGCCAATCGACAGGCCGGCTCCTCCTCCGGCACCGCCTCCTCGACCGAAGCCGACTCATCCAGCAGGAAGAAAGATGCCCGGCCTGTCCTGGTACTGACTGCCCTCCCGTGATAGAGAAGAACCATCCCTATGATCCATAATGCCCCTCACTCGCTGCCCGCCTTCCTCACTGCAGGTGGAGGGAAAGAGCTTCCGAGTGGTCTGGAGCGTGATGCTGCTGGTGGAGGTCTGCCTCAGCTACCTGGAGGTCTCCTCCAACTTCCCCGCAGTCACCACAGACATCATCTCCAAGGTGGTGGAGCTGTTCAAGCTCTTCGACATCAGGGCCAAGCAGCTCGTGCTGGGCGCTCAGGCCATCCAGTCCGCGGCAAGGCTGAAGAACATATCAGCCAAGCATCTGTCGACCACTGCTCAGAGCGTTGGCCTGCTGCTGTCGCTGCTGCCGCATGCCCGGGCAGCCCTGCTGGCGCAGCTGCCGCCGAAGCACCACATGCTGCTGACCGAGCTGGACCGCGTATCGCACGCCCTCATCGACCATCACAACCAGCTGCTGTCCAAGTTCGTCGGCATCGTCGGGGACTTCGTTGACTCGTCGTCCCAGCGCCTGAAGGCTGTGGATTGGGACCGTTTCCAGGGCCAGTCCGAGTACTTCGAGGAGGTCCTGAGGAACGTGTCGGCGCTGCACAGGGTTCTGCACTCCTCACTGCCGCCTGAGCAGGTGCAGGAGGTGTTCTCCAGGATCTTCGCGCTGCTCAACCGGAAGATTCCAGCGCACTTCGAAGACATCGCCCCGGCCACGCAGACGGGCAAGCAACGCATCCTCGACGAGGTCGCGCACCTCGTGACCGCCTTCTCGCTCCTCAAGCAGATCGACTGCTCCGCCATCACGCTAGAAGAAACCTTCAGGAAAAAGTATACAACAAGGTGATAGTGGTTTGCGTCGCGACTGTTGCCCTTGTTGGCTGTGTGGTCGGGGTCACGCCTTGGTTCGCCCTCTTCATAGGTGGGCTGGGTAACTAACTAACTAACTAACTAGATCGACCAGGTCGTTATACGTTATACTTCATACTCAGCCAGCTAACTGCTGCGCGCGTAGCCGCGTAGCTAGCTATAGTATCTGCTAGTGGTAGTAGTAGCTAGTAGGACAAGGACTAGGCAATGCGCATTAATAATTAATAAGTATTTTCCTAC
>JBBAQX010000161.1:0-2718 GCA_040400085.1 Lysinibacter sp.
GATGTTGCCGACTACCGCGACGTTGATCCGCTCTTCGGGTCTCTCGCGGATTGCCAACGCCTGATTGAGGAGGCCCATGCCCGGGGCATCCGGGTGCTCCTCGATTGGGTAGCCAATCACACGAGCGACAAGCACGAGTGGTTTGAGTCGTCGCGCACAGACCCGTCCGGGCCGCACGGTGATTGGTATTGGTGGGCGGACAAGCCTGCCAACAACTGGATCAGCGCGTTCGGCGGGTCGGCCTGGACCTACGACGAAGTGCGCGGGCAATATTACCTTCACCTCTTTGCCCCAGCACAGCCGGATCTCAACTGGAACATTCCCGGGGTCAAGGCTGCGATGCTCGATACGCTGCGTTTCTGGCTTGATCTCGGGGTCGACGGTTTTCGTGCCGACGTGGTGCACCTGATCGGTCGCGACCCTGCGCTAGAGAGCCTTCCTCACCTTGAACCGCACGCCGGGGTATCGCTCGGCCTCGACGACCTAGTGCATAACTACCTGGACCCGCTGACTCACGAGCATCTGCAGGATATCCGGTCGGTGTTGGATGAGTATCCCGGCGATCGCGTGATCGTCGGCGAGGTCGCGCTCGGTCCGCAACATTCGCACGAGGTGCCCGACTACCTGGGCAGTATCGAGCGGCCTGAGCTGAGTCAGAGCTTTGAGTTTTCGCTGATGGGTGCCACCTGGGAGCCATCGTCTTGGCGCGAGACAATTGCGGCGTCGCTGAGGCATCACGGGCCGCGAGCTTCTCAGCCTCGCGGGACCCGCCCGGCGTGGGTGCTCTCCAATCACGATGCGAGCCGGTTGCGGACAAGGCTGGGTGGTGGGCTGGCGAGCGAGGCTCGGGCGCGCGCCGCCACGACGATCCTGCTGACCCTTCCGGGTTCCGCTTACCTCTACGCCGGCGATGAATGGGGGCTTGAGGATGCCGAGATCCCCGAAGACCGCAGGGTAGACATGATCGGCCGCGACGTTGCCCGCGCGCCGCTGCCCTGGGACGAGACTCCCGCCCATGGCTGGCCCGTCGCCGACCCGTGGCTTCCCTGGCCGCCGGAGACCGACCTACGCAATGCCCAGACGCAACAACGCGATAACTCGAGCTTTCTGAACATGCTGCGCGAGCTGCTGACGCTTCGGCGTACCCGCCTGCCCCGCTCAGCTTCGCTGTCGTGGGTAGCGTCGGCTCACGATGTGCTCGCCTACGAGATTACGGATACCGTCGGCGGCTCGCCCGCTAGCCTCGTCGTCGTGAACTTCGGCGACACTCCCCTGGGCCTAGAGCAGGCGCTGCCGGGATTCCGCGGGAGCAGAATCGGTGAGTGCATGTTCGATAGCGTGGCGCGGCATCCGGAATCGATCGATGGCGGGATGCTCGTGCCATACTCCGCCCGCATCTTTTCGCTGATTTTGGGTTAGGTTTGTACGAATCTGCGCCAAGTTGGCGTCTCGGTTTTTCGTTAGGGGTACTTTACCGGTATCGTAGATCTGGTGCTGGGGGCGTTAGCTCAGCTGGTTAGAGCAGCGGACTCATAATCCGTCGGTCGCGGGTTCAAGTCCCGCACGCCCCACCAAAGTCCCCCGGAATTCCGGGGGACTTACCAATTTTCACGGGCAATAATTACCGTCGATGCATCGTTTATGCATCGAATTGAAAAGGCATCCATTCTGGTAAAACCGATTCAATAGCGCTCTAAATCGCTCAGGGTACAAGTTAACGCAAATAAGCTCCACCGCTTCATGGTGATGGGAGCATCTACGATGCTTCCTATGGTTTACATTTTGCAAAAGCAGACACACTGCACGCAAAGCATTGGCATTAGCATTAGCATTAGCATTAGCAACAACTAATGTGTATTTTCAAAAATATCACACCTCAGCAATAAGGAGAATCAGTGTTCACAGTAGATAACGTTGCGGTTTTTTACGAGACTGATTGGAATGCCCTCAGCTGGGTGCTTAGTTGGGCGGCAATTGCCTTTGCCATAGTAGCAGCTATGACGTTTCAAAAGCTGTATGAGTCATTTGGCAACCTCACCCTAATTTTGCCTATCCTGAGTGTGGCACTTTTGGGAATACTTCCTGGTGTGATGATGCGGCACTTTGACGAACAGAGATACACTGGTTGGTTTCTTCTCGGCGGTGTCGTGGTCGCAGCGGTCCTTCTCCTCTGGAGCTATGTCTACAAAGAGCAGCTAATCTATCGGATAGTCTATGGCAGTAATGGCGCTTCTCTTGGTCTAGGCGTTTTATTTGGTGGGGCAACAGACTGGCTAAATCGAACAGCAGCAAGTTTCCCTACGTCCGTTGCTGGACTTATCGGCTTCATCGCGTTCGGAGCCTTCATTATTTGGACTTACGCGTCTGAAAGAGCGTAACCAAGCTAACCCTTGACAAACGAAACACGGCCCACCTACCGGGATAGACGGGCCGCTGGTTACTGTTGGCAGCCGTGGCGTGGCGCATAGCTTGGAGCTACCGGGTAGCCGAGCTTCCAACCGAAGATCGGCAAGCGACTCGATAGGAGCCTGGCAAGGGCGTAATAGATTGCTCTGTTGCGGTTCCTGTGAGGCCGATTATGAACGCAGCGGTAATGTCCCCGGGTAGGTGGATGCCGAGGGTGAGAAGCCATGCGGTAAGTCCGCCGACCGTGGCCGGTACAACAGTGCGAATCAGGGCGATGAGTGCGTCAGACATGGTTGCCTTTTCTTGGCCGGC
>JBBAQX010000162.1:0-2500 GCA_040400085.1 Lysinibacter sp.
GGTGCTGTTCCACTGCTCTGGCTGCGGTTTTGAAGTCCCAGTTCTTGATGCGCATGAGGAGGCTCATCCCAGAGATTCCGCCGCCTCGTTGATCCTTGCTCCCGCATTGGTTGCAATAGCCGCCACCATTGCCGTCTTGGTCGTCCCAACGAAATCGGTCGTTACCGCCACAAAGCGGGCATGGGCCGTGTTTATCGACCAGGAAATCTGCTGAAATCCCAGCGACACCAGTAAGAATGTCGAACCATCTTCCGTTGGCGGCTGCGGTCAGCTTTTTGGTGTCAAAACGAGGCAGCGCCACCGGAGTCGGTCGAGGCGCCCGCGCCTGCTGAGTGTTGATGCCAAGGAATTCGTCGATGCGTGACTTGGCGCCTTCGCGGTCGGTGTTGAGAATGCGAGCGGCAAGGTCTATAGATGAGATGAGCCCACCGTCGCCAGAGCCACCGCATGCGTTGCAGATGATGTGAAAGCCATAGTCAGCTGGACTGGCCTTGAAGGCCTGGGCAGTGCCGCACAACGGGCACTCGCGCCACTGATCGTCAAGGATGTCTGCTGGCATGGACAGCAGGTCGGAGAAGATGCGCGGCCAGTGAGATTGATAGCGGCCAGATGATTCAAATGCCGCCATTGATGCTCTTGAAGGTGATGGACTTTGATGCTCTTGTTGCTGCTACATAGAGAAGGGGGTTCCTGGTCTGTCTGTCTTCGCGAAAAAGCAGATCACGACCGACGTAAACATCTTGAAAAGTAGAACCCTGCGACTTGTGAACCGTCATCACAAAAGCAGATGTGATGAAAGCTAGATAGTTATCCTTGATTGACTTTAGCCACTTCCATGCATTGTGATCGTTCGGCAGAGATGGCCTGACTGCCTTAAGTCTTTGGCGGAGTTCTGTGTAATCGTGCTTTGCTGTTACGTCGTCGAGCAATGGGCTGTGGACGATGTATTCCGTTGAATCATCAACCGATCCATCGGGATTTACGAGATAAACCTTTATCCTCTGCACAGTCGCTGAGAATTCCAGCACGCATTCACGGTCAAGCCCTCTTCCTGGCGTACGCCAAGGAATAGGCGGGTGGCTTTCTTCGACTTGTCTTATCTCTGAGCTGATAACGACAGCATCAGTGGAAGACTGAATAGATCTTGGGAGCGCGTAGGTGTACGAAGGGAACATAATGATCTCACCTTTAGCCCATTGCCTCCTAGCCATGTCACCGTAGAGTTGAAACCGGAGACGGTTTGTAAGATTTCGAACAGTGCTATTCATGAAGCACAATGCACGGGGAGCTCTTGCGTAAAACTCGGTCTGGTCAATTTCCCCGTCTGCCAGAAGGTTGTAAATGCCAGCAAAGTTCTTAATAAAGTCTCCGGCTGGATCTTGCGAGATTCTGATAGAGGACTCTTCAGATTCCTTTGGGCTGATTGGAAATGACTGGAGGCAATCCCAGTCGCGCCTGATCTGAGTAGCAAGCTCAAGAATCGGCCCGTTGTGCCTCAATACTTGATCAAGCGTGATTTTGACTGGCGCATCCATGAACTGCGGCGCTAGCTCCGACTCCGTTTCTTCAACGTCTGGCCCCTCCGTCTCAGGGTCGTTTGACATAGAGCCCTTGACGGGCGGCAGCTGAAATGGATCGCCGGAAAAAATGACTCCAACCCCAGCCTGGCCGCAAACGTCAAGAGTCTTCTCTGCCAAGTCGTGGGAGACCATGGAGGATTCGTCCACGATCACTAGGCAGTAGGAATTGCGGACTCTCTCTACCGTTTCAAGCTCTCTGCTGTTGCTGCAGACGAATCGATCCTGATCACGCCATGTGTCTTGCCGAACCCGGCAGAACCGCTGAATCGTCTCAGCGTCTACGTTTCTTGGTAGTGAGGCGGCTTTGAACTGGCGTCGCGCTTTGTGCGTCGGCGCCAAGAGCAGCACCTTCTTCCGAGGCCGCTTGCCAATCGCCCTGTCCGCAATAGCCCGGATCGTCGTGGTCTTACCGCATCCAGCCGGGCCGATCAGCGACATGTGGCCGGCGCTTTCCATGACTTCCATGGCGGCCTGAACTGCGTGCATCTGCTCATCCGTCAGCTGCACGATCAGGCTCCGGTCTTGGTGTCGGCAGCCTTCGACGCCTTAAAGGCCTCGACCACCAGCCCCTGGAGGACCTCGTTCCGGGTGGTGAAGCGCTCCTGGGCCCGCCGATCAAGGAACTGCACCAGGGGCCGAGGGAGGCGAAGGGCGACGGGAACCTTCCGATCTGCGGTCGTATCGGTTGCCATTCGGTCTTGATCTGGACTACGATCGGCAGCGTACCGCAGAAAGGTGCCGATGGCAGCCACCAAGGGTTTACTGCTTTGTTGCCCGGATGATTTCATTGCGTTGCGTGACCGCATATGGCATGCCCTCACGGCCTCCAAGTCAGCCCGTTTTGAACACGGCGAGTGCGGCCCAACATGACCCCAACCCTCCGCCCCTACCAGCTTGAAGCCGTTGAAGCCGTCCGCCAG
>JBBAQX010000163.1:0-2497 GCA_040400085.1 Lysinibacter sp.
AAACTATGCACCCCTGAACATCGATCCTACGTCGGAGCGTTCGGCGAATGCTCCGAGCTGGGCTCGAAAGAATGGCGACAAGGTTTTCGCGATTCTCGATTCGTCACCTGTTGATCCCTACACGCGGGATTTGTCGTTTGCGTTCCCGGAGATCTTCGAGGATGCCTTCGCTACGAACCAGTGTGGCTTTGATATTGCCGATCAGAAACCTGTCGTTCAGACAATGGTTGAGCCAGGATTCAGCACAAAGCACGACTGGGGAATGCCCTCAGAAACCCAGGTCAACCCTTACACTGCAACGTGGTCAACTCATGTTGTCTCACCTAAGGTTTTCCCCGGGGAAACTCAGACTGATGTGATCGAAGCGCCCTACACAATCGATGCCAACTGGCCACAACGGACAGGTGACTGGATCCATCTGCCCCTCATCGGAACAAGCTACATTGACCCCACTGGAGAAATGGTGGAGTCAGATAAGGCACCTGCGACAGCAGTTGTAGCGGGTACGGTGAAGGCTGTTATTACTGGCCCCGGAAAAGACATCACAGTCGACGGCATTCCGACCGCAGAGATGGAGGGAGCCGCTACGATCCAGTGGTGTGTCGACACCGAGGCTCTCGGAGCCGACGTCGATATCTTCATCGCTGGGTGTGACCGCTATGGCGTTCCGTCCGAATCGTGGACTCAGTCGTACCCTGTCAGCAAGACGCAGGCGACTGAGACAGTTGTTGTTCCAGGATTTGGGCAGGACAAGATTGATGTGAGTGGCGATTTCCCGAAAGATCCCAACATTGTGGTGACCGTTGAGCCTGCGCTGTATGCGCAGGATATGACGGCCGAGGAATACAGGAAAGATCCTGCGGCCGCTCGTGCAAAGTTTGTCTGCACGCCCGACAATATGGTCTGGGATCAGGAACCGATGGTCGTGAGTGGCCCCGGGACCTACTGGTCAGATCAGCGGTACTGGTCCGACGAGGAAGAACCAAAGGAAGATCCCACCAAAGATCCTCAGACAGATCCGAGCGAAGAACCTACGGACCCTTCTAAAGATCCATCCACCGCCAGCGACAACACAACTACTGCGGCGACAGATGACACCACAACGAAGAAGTCTGTTCGCGGTTCTGTCGGCTACCCCAAAGCGGCCGACGCCAAGCAAGTCTTTGGCTATCAGGAGCGTATCGTCGGTACCAACAAGATCACCGGTGAGAGCAAAGTCTACGGAATTGCACTGTGCGGCGCAGATGACGAAACGATCGTTATGTCCGTAACCGAAGAGCCTGTAATTCCTGAAACGCCCAAGCCCGAGGAACCAATCGTTCCAGTTGAGCCTGCCCCACAGGCAACCCTGCCCGTAACAGGTGGACAGGAAGCACTCGGCTTCATCGGACTCAGCATCATGCTAGGTACTGCCGGTGTGACGCTGGCGATCGCGAACCGTCGCAGAAAGGCAGCAACAACCAAGTAAGAACCCGTTAAACAGTTGTGGCCCCCAGAGAGTTCTGGGGGGCCACAACTGTTTAATAAGGGTTTAGCAGGCGTACCAGGTGACCGAGTTGCTCGATGCTCCAGACGAAGCTGTCCACCCCAGACGTGCACCACCTAAGCCGATGGGTCCGCCGATAGTGGGGTTAGTGTTCGAGACGTAGGCGGTGTTCAATGCGGCGCACTCACCGCTGAGTGCGTTGCCTCCATATCCGCTGTTGGCTATTTGCTGATCTGCCGAATAGGTGGTCGTTGTTGGGGCTGGTGGTGTTCCAGATCCGCTACCGCCAGGGTTGCCGCTGCCAGAACCGCCAGTGCTTCCGCCTCCGGGATTACCGCTGCCGTTGCCACCAGACGGGGCCTGAGGGTTATGCTTCGGGTTCGGCTTTTGAGAGCCGTCAGGAGCCGTATATGTCGGTTCATTCTGCTGGGCAGCCGCTTCAGCTGCTGCTGCCTCCGCTGCTGCGTTGACACCAGCAACGTGAGATTCCCCGCGAGCTGAGATGGAATCTACATAACCGCTTAGGGCGGCAGAAAGTCCGCGGGTATCCTCAAGTGTCGCATCCTCGGTAGTGACGGCCCCCGATATTACTGAAGTGGCATCGATTGCAGCTAAGGCGTCAAGAACTGCCTGTTGTGATTCTGGTGTGGCGGCCGGTGTGGCCTCAATGAGTGCCCCTGCAGCTGCATGTGAGCTTTGTGCTGCCGCGATGAGGGCAGGCAAAGTATCGGTGATAGCCTTGGCAATTCCGTCGCTCGACTTCGCCCAGTCTTCAATCTGTTTTTGGGCTGTGGCTAACGTTGCTTCCAGCTTCTTTGTTTTGTCAGTGAGCTGAGTGGTTTTCTCCTCGGTGATCGCCGGATCTGCAATCTTCGGTTCCTGCTTCAGCTGCGTCGCTGCTAGTGCGGCCGCTTCTGTTGAGACAGTAGTAAATTTCGTAGCTTCCTGCGCGTCAGGCAGGGCAGCGGTAACGGTTGGAAGGATCTCGGTGATTGTGGTCCGTGATTCCGG
>JBBAQX010000164.1:0-2480 GCA_040400085.1 Lysinibacter sp.
AATGGCACTCGACCGACGCTCCAACTCATCTGTAGTGAATTCCCCCTTGATCGATTTACACGCAAAACAACATACGATGACATTGTCCAGCACGTAACCGCCGTCATTGTCTATCCGGTCTACACACGGAGAGCTATCGACTAGCCCTGCACCTGTGTGTAATAGCAATATGTCACCACAGTAACCGCAGAGACCCTTTTGGTGCTCGAACATCGTGACTAAGTCACTCCTAGTAAGCATGAATTCTCTGCTGCTTACACCCTGCTTGAATTGGATCGTCTTTCGAGTGAACGTCGATTCTGCCCAAAGTCCGATAGGATCTGTTTTCTGCCTACATCGGTAACGATCCTTGACCTGCATGATCGTACACTGTTTGCACTTAGAACCGTAGTAACCCCTCTTTTCTGTGTGGTAAAAGTTCTCTTCTGGGATCGGTCCACACTGCTTACATCGTCTGAGCTGCATGTGGTCTATGTATGAAAAATTCATGTGTTATTTTTAGAAATGACGTTCAAGATTTCTCGGGAGTTTTTTGTCCCGAGGTCGCTATTCCCCTGCGACGGCTTTTCCGGGTCGCGGTGCCCAATCAACACGTGAGACGATCTCACCCTGCTTCCATGCCTTTCCGATGACCACCTGCCGCTGGAGGTGCCAGAATAGGTGGTGGCAGGTCTCATCCTGCCCCAAATAGATGCACTTGCCGGTGCCCTGGGAGACGATGACCACCAGGTCCCCGATGCCGAACTCCCATTCATGCTTGTGTGCCTCGTAATAAGCATCGAGCTCACGTTCTGCCCGGATATCCTCCAGGTCTGCCGCCCGAGAGGCCAGGATGCCAATGACACCTGTCCTGGCCCGTGACAGGTCATCATCGATGGTGGGAGGCATGCCTGGGATCCTAATTCCTTGTGACGTGATGTGACAGGTAGTCGACTGACCGCCAGAGAAGCGTCAGCGTGTGCAGGGGTATAGAGGCCCCCACCCAGCCCCCAGAGGCTCCACAGACAGTGCTACGGGGCCCCCAGGGCCCCTAGGGCCCCGTATAGGGCCCCACAGAGCCCCCTAATAGGGCCCCCGGCCCCTACCTGCAGGATGCCCAGTCCCTGGGAATACCATGCCAAAGTCTTGACAGTGTACTTTCTGGTGGGAGCGGGGGAGCCTGGGAAGGGCACGGCGGTCGGCGGTTGGCACGTATCTTTCCGAGAAAAGACAGTGTCCTTCGTCTTGGAAACCAGGTACACTGAGATCATGGATGGATGGCGGAGGCCACCAACCACCCCGGCCGACCAGGCCGGGGGCGCCGGGGTCCAAGCAGTTGGCACGGAAATTTCCGGGAAAATAAGGTTGTACCTTATCTTCGAAACCGGATAGGATATACCCACGATGGCCGGTTGGATGGACCAACCCCCAAACATGCCCTCCTAGGAGGGCCGGAAGGACCGACCATGAAATTCGCCAAGGACGCCACCTACTTCGTCGCCAGCCTGAGCCACCCCCACATGTGCATCGCCGAAAATGCCAAGGGCATCAAGTACATCGCCGAGCCCACCACCCGCAACCCGGTGTGCGGCAAGATCGAGTTCGAGACCCCGCTGGTCTTCGTCGGGCGCACCAAGGAGCTCCAAGGGCCCACCTTCCGCCTCCCCGACGGCACCCTGGTCCGCGGACACGAGAACAACTTCAACCTCGACTCCGAGTACAACAAGGACAAGATGCGCAACCGGGACGAGAGCAACTCGACCAACACGAAGCCCGAGAAGCTGGTCGCCTCGGTCGAGGCCCTCTTCGGCACCCTGAGCGCCCGGGACCTCAAGCTGGCCTGCGACCTGGCCCGCAAGCTGGAGAAGCAGAGCGCCCAGAAGCTGGCCGACCAGGTGGTCGACGCCATCGAGGCCGAGCAGGCCAAGCAGGCCGAGCAGGCCACGGAGGCCACGGACGACCGCAGCGACGTCGAGGGGCTCCAGGACGAGCTGGGACCCGACGCGGAAGACGCCCTGGCGGCGGTCGCCTAGGCTCCCGACCTTCCCGGGCAAGCCGAAACCCCTTGGGCCTTCTGGCCCCTGGGGTCCGACCCTGGTGATTCTGGGTCGCTGACGATGGCAGTCCGCCCGTCTGAGCACTCCAAGGAGGCAAGCATGAATGAGCATCCTGCCAGCGACGAGCTGGACTTCGAGATCACCGTCCTGGAGCCCGGGTCGGATGAGGATTCCCTGTGGGTCGACGTCGACCTCTCCGACCCCTCCGACACGACGGACATCCTGGGCATTCTGGGCACCGACGACCGTTCCCTGCAGTGCGGCGGTGACCGATGAGCCGCCCATCATTCCACGGTGACCCCTGGGACAGGGACGATCCTGAGCTCCCTCCCAGCCTTCCGGGCAGCCCGGCCGATGTGGCCATCCTGGGCGACGATCCCTGGGAGGAGGTCACCGAGGTCGAGCCCTCTGAGGAGGTGACGGTCGTCGACATCCTGCCCGTGA
>JBBAQX010000165.1:0-2447 GCA_040400085.1 Lysinibacter sp.
CCGTAGTTCTCGTACAGGTTCTTGTTGGTTCCGTGAACCTTGGAGTTAAACATGATGGCCGCCGTCGTTTGCTCGCGCATGATGGGGGAAACAGAGTTGCGACCGGTCAGGTACTGCACGGCGATGTAGAGCGTGATGTTGTAGTGGCGGTACGTGCCGACAAAGTTCTGAAACCAGCCGTTGTTGTTGTTGATCACACCCACCAGGTCGTCGAACACGATGAAGCTCGGTTCTAGAGACCCGTTCTGCTTGTGCCGCCGCTTGAGGTTCTCTACGTACTGCTGCAGCACCGGTAGATGGAACCCCTCGTAGACCTTGACGTGCTGCTGCGAGAGAGGGTGGAAAGTGTAACTGTGCTTGAATTTCGTCCTGACGAAGATCAGGCCGAATTGATACGGGTCTTTTTCGCGCAGGCAGGCGGAGTACAGCATCCACCGCAGGAAGTGGGTTTTGCCCCTCTCGCTCTTGCCCACCAGCACAAACATCTGCCCGGCACCCTTTTCGCGTGGGTTGAACAGGTCCGCCCAGCGCTTGAGTGACTTCTTGTGCTCGGCAGGAACCAGCTGCTCCGGTTTCTGCTTGGTCTTTTTGCGTTTCCTCGCTTTCAGTTCGAGTTCCTTGAGCTGCCGGTCCAAGTCCGTGTCGTCGTCGTCGTCGTCCGATTCGTCCGGTAGACCCTTAGCGGCGTTGTCCTGGTGCAGCGCGTCATCCAGCCCGAGGAAAGCCGGTTGTTGCATCATGCATTAAGCTAAGAAGCATGGCATGAAAAAAAATGCAGATTTACATTAAGAGAGCGGCCAAGTTCCGGCGGGCTGCACGCCGCATGCGCCTCAGCGCTGCTTCTGTGTGTGCGTTGCCTTTCGCGATCTCGTCTAAGTGTTTCTCTCCCATTTTGGCCTGTTTGAACACCAATTGAACTTCGCGGTTGTTCGTCTTGGTTTGCTGTCTGACTTTCTCTGCGGCGCGGGTTGCTTTCGTCTGGGGTGGGGGCGGCGCGGGCGGCGACACCTATCAAGCACAAAACACACACACAAAACATGAATAAGTGAATACTGTGTTCCTGGTGGTACCTTTTTTAATTAAACGCTTACATCATCGTCGTCAGAGGGGTAGTCGTCGTCAGAGGGGTAGTCGTCTCCTCTGTTCTGCCGTTTCGACGAAAGCTGCTCGACCTTCTCCCTGTGCCTCGTGGTTCTTTTCTTGTTCGCCTTGTTTGGGTCACTCTGTTCCCTTCTCTTAGCCAACGCCACTCTCTGCAACAGAGCCAGGTCTTGTTGTAACTGCGAGCGCTCATCCATGGACCCCGCGTCGCCGCTGTCGCGCGGCTGCTCGATACGGGTTTTCAGGTCCTTGAACATCGCTTGCTTCTTCTCGTCGGTGAGCGTTAGGAAGGCCTCCGCGATCTCGTGTTGTTTCATGGCGAACTGCCCTGCCCTGCCCTTTTCGTGGCTCTGTTTCTCCAGGTTGCTCAAGATCGTCTTGGTTGTCTCAGTCGCTGTGCCTGGCAGCCCCTTTGGTTCGGCGGCTCTGTTAGCTTGTCGCGCCTCTTGTCGGTTGGAGGCAACGCGGCTGGCAGCTTCAACTGCGGTCGTAGCAGTGTTGTTGTGCGTACGAGACTTGCTGTCCGGCAGCTCCGCTCGTTTCTGCTGCTTGATGGCCAGCAGGCTGTGTGGCTCCGCGCCTTTTTGTCCGTAGCCCTCTATCCCGCCGTACGCTACCTCTGGCGGCTGCGCGGAGTATGTCTCGCGGCCCATGACTGTGTCCTTTTCAGCCGGCACTGTGGCGGTCGGGTGTCCGTTGGTACGTCTCTTTTTGCCCAGGTCACGGTACATCTGTTTCCGCTCGGCGTGCTCCTGTGCCGCGCGCTTCTTGGCCCGAACGGCTTGTCTGTGCTTGGCGGACCGCGTCGTTTCCGCTATGTCGAGCTGTTCTACTAACTGCATCTGTTCGTCGCCTGAAGCCAGGCGGATGAGGTCTTCCAGCTGGCTGATCTTTGTCACCTCCTCATCTCCCGTCGCGTCCCGCATCTCTTCGGCGGTCTGGAGCAGCTGCAGGCTGTGCTGTGTGTTGGTTTGCCGCAGGCGGTTGAGGATGCTGTTGACTGTTTCCTGCCTCTGGATCGGCGGCCGGTGCCCGTTGCGTTCAAAGAGCAGATCAGAGTACCTCTGCTTAGCTGCGCGCAGCTGCTCTGCCAGCTCAGCAGGTGGCGTGGCAGGCACGGACTGGCTTGCTGCGTCATCCTCCATTGGTGACAGTTCAGCTGGCGCAGTGTTTTGCACTGGCGTGTCTGCGTCGTTGCCGGAATCGTCTTCGGTGTCGTTGTCCATTGGTGGTGGTTCGGCCAGCGCGGTGTCTTCCGCTGCTGGTTGTGTGTCCGGCGGCGGAACCTTATCGTCGTTGTCCAACGCGTCAACTTCATAGTCGTACTGGTCGCTGACCGCTTCCTG
>JBBAQX010000166.1:0-2408 GCA_040400085.1 Lysinibacter sp.
TCTCCATTGCACTGCTGGGATGCCCACTCCCATTGGGGTATGTCTCTACCTTCACCCTGATCCTGAGTTTCTTTGTCCGTGCTACCTCTATGAGCTTCTTCAGCTTGGACTCTTCTCGCCAGTGCTTGGTTGAATTAAATGGTGCGCCCCGACCATGGCCGATCAGTTCAGGCAGTCGTGGCATGCAGTCCAGCAGGATCTCGGTGGGGCGCAGCCGGGTGCGGACCAACTCAATGACGATCTCAGGAGGCTGGATCCCAGTTCCCGGCTGCATCACTGCACGCGGCTCCACGGGCGTCGTACGCCGCCGAGTGCCCTTGCCTCGCTTGGACAGACTGGGAGGGAGTAGGTCCACGTTGCCGTACCAGAGCTTTCGGGCTGCGGCGTAGACATAGAGGATCGAAGGGTCGGGCGGGGGCTGGATCATGCCCTTGAGCCGTGGGAACGGTGGCAGCACGCGGGGTAGGGGCTTGGGTCTTTTGGGCTTGTACTTGGGCTTGGGGGTGAGTACCAAGACGTATGCACCATGGGTGTTTCTGGGGTAATAGGATCCTACCCAACGTCCGGTCACGTAGCGCGATCTGAAAGGCGCGCGGTCCAGTGTGTAGCGCCGGATCTGGTCCCTGCTGGTCAGCCACGGGGTGCCGATGGGGTAGAACTTTTCAGGGAACTCGGAGCGCTTGGGGCGGGGCATGGTGGGCTTCTGACGAAACGGGGTTGGATGGGGTCTGTACGGGCACTGTACGGAAAGTTGCGGATTGATAGACAGAGAATTCTGACAGTTTTTGAGGGGTAGAGGGAGAGTAAGTGATTGAAAAGATTAGATAGATAGAAGAAGAAGATATTGATATTAAGATAAGTTGGGGGTTTGTGCAAGACGTACTGAACAGGGTATGAAAGGCCCATTGCTGCCAATAGTACTTTGTTGCACTTGGCCTAAACTGGGCCAAAAATTGGGACTTGCATACCCTGTTCAACTCGTGCCGTACAGCCCGGCTTCTTTATTTATGTGATAACTAACTTGCTGATTTGATTCAACTAAGCTGCGTCGTACTCTTGTCTATGAAAAGCACACAAGACGGTACAGAATGAAGGAAAAACGGTACAGAATCTGTTTTAGCCTAATTTTTTCTAAGATCAACTCACACTTGGCAGCAAGGTTTCCAAATCTCATTTCGTCAGGTGACGAAATCAGGATCACACGCACGCTCAAGGCAGGCGCGCACACACAAGAAACTGGTATCAATTGTTGACAGGCAATAAAAAACCCGGTACCGTGTAACGGTACCGGGTCGGGAAATCCTAGATCCTTCAGACAATAAAAAAGGGCCGGGAGCTTTCGCTCCCGGCCCTAGTATCAGCCTAGTATCAGCCTAGTCTAGATCACTCCTTTGGCGTCGTCTCCCGCTTGAGCGTGAGCCAGAAAGCTACCGTCGCCTTGCGGATCGCATCCTCGCTTGGTGCATCGAGCGCCTTCTCGCGGAGCTTGCCGGCCTTTGTAACGGCCTCCTCGAAGGACTCTTCGACCATCTCGCGCCACGTCTTCGCGACTCGGGGCGCGTTGTCCTTGGGGATCAGGAGCGCCTTCGCGCGGCTCACCAATCGCGCCCACTGCTGGGAAACATCCTTGCCAGCCGCGTCCCGCATGGCCTTCACTAGCAGGTGCAATGGCGCGTCGCTCGTTTTGAGCTTGGTCACCTCATGCGGCGCGAAACTGCGGGCATAAGCGACCGTGAGGGTTACGCTGGCCTTCTCGCCTTCCTTGGCAGGCCGGTAAGCGCCGCTCTCCTTGACCAGCGGGACCGGCTTGCGACCTTCGCAGTAGCGCAAGAGCGCGCCCTTCTTGAACTCCACGATGAGTTCGGGCGCGACCTTATCGTCGAGGATGCCCGGGAAGAACGTCGGCGCGAGCCGCGCTGTGTTATCCATGTTGCGGGTGACACCGGCCCAGATGAAGCCAAAATCTGCCGGACCTTTGATGTCTGTAGTCTTTGTCTGATTGTTGGTAGCCATGATGAAGCTAATCTCCGTGTAGCAGGCAGGTCGCGATTGTGCTTCCCGTCCCGTGATTTAAGAATCCCATACTCAATGCTAGAAAGTCATTTCTTCACGTGACGAAACAAGATTCAGGCGCGCGGCGCAGCAGCGAGGCCGCGAGGCAGGCGCACGCATGAGGGGCGCGCGAGGACAAGAACTGGTGTCAAACACCTAGAGAGTAGAGCCGAAGCCCTACCCTCTAAGCTAGATCACTCAGCCTTGTCTTCTTCCCACGTCTTCTTGGCTTCCGCATCCGCGAAGGTCAGGTCGCTCGGCGGGCAAGGGCATTCCTCGTCGCCCTTCATGAAGAAGATGTGCCGTCGCTGGTTATAGCTGCCGTCCGCGTTAACCGCGATGCTCTTCGCGCTCCA
>JBBAQX010000167.1:0-2392 GCA_040400085.1 Lysinibacter sp.
GTGCCGAAGAGCCGCCCGTGGAACGCGCCGCGCAGCGCAACGATCTCGTGCTTCATCATGTTGCCCACCGGCATGAGCACCCGGAGCCGGCGACCATCACCCACTGCGAAGGGGAGCAAGTCGTTGAACTTGTCGATGAACTCGGGCTCGTTGTCCGGGTACGCTCCGGCTTCCTCCAGGTTGTTTCCGAGGATCAGTGTCTCGAATCCCTTGGCTTCGGCAAGAGCCGCGGCCACGGACAGGAAAACCAGGTTCCTGGCGGGGACCCATTCGTGGGCGAACTCGGCCCCGGCTTCTCCCCCGGCAACCAGCGAGTCCTTGTCGAAGAGCGGGCTGTCTTCCTTGTCGTAGATCGGAAGGTTGAAGAAGCGAACCGGGACACCCAAGGCTTCCCCGACTTCCTTCACGGCAGTCACCTCTGGGCCTTCCGCCCGGCATCCGTACTGGAAGTGCAGGAGTTCAATCTCCAGCCCCAGCACACGCTGAGCGTAGGTCGCGGCCACCACGGAATCCATCCCCCCGGAGCAGACCACCAACGCCTTGTTGTTGGGCTGGGTCCCGTAGAGCTTGGTCTCGGTGATCGTGAGCGCTCCGTCACGGTAAGCGAACTCGCAGGCCGTGTACGGGGAAATCATCCGGGGATGGTACTGGTGGGGGAAGTACTCCCGGCTCGAAGCGAAGAACAGACCCAACTCGGTACGGATGTACCAGATCGGGCGATAGTTCACCGCCGCCCAGATCTTGTTCGGGTGGGCCGCATTGGTCGCCAGGATCCCGTAGGAGCCTTTCAGCTTGCGGACGGTGGTACAGAAGGTGTTGAAGGGATTGTCCCCCGCCCACTCCCCATCGGCCAACTGCTCCACGATCGCCGCAGAGTCGATGCTGGTGGGTTGGTCGAAGCTTCTGAGTTCCTTGTCGTTGGCGATCGTGCCGTTGTGGACGATAGCCCACGGATGGCTGATGTAGGGTTGCTGGTCAGTGGGCTTTTTCTCCGCCACGAACTCGGTGGTGGGCTCGGCCCGGAGATTGGCGATGAAGGTTCCGCCCCGGGGGTTTCCTTGGAGCGGGGCCGGGAAGTCCCCGGCAATCGGATCAACCCTGCGGGTGACTTCCCGGAAGGCCTCCGGGAAAGATCCTTCCCCGGTGGTCACTACCCAGCCGCGTCCATCCCTTCCCCGCTGATGCCCCTTGACGAACAGGTCCAACAGGATGTCGTTGGCCCTCTCGAGTTTCTCGAAGCTGTCGATCGTGTGGAGCAGAGCTCCGATGATTGCGCACATGTGTTCCCCTTTCTGTCCGAATTGTAGGAGGCTAGTCCTCTTTCCACTTGCCGATGAGATCGTGGGTGACTTCATGGCGGAGTCTCGAGTCCAAGTAGCAACGGCCGATGGCCCTTTGCTCCAGCACCACGGCTTCCGTGTTTGAAGGTCCATTCTCTCGCTGCATCTGTGCCCGCACCCGCATGATCCCGTGCTTGCGTTCAAGGTCCGACTGGTTCAGCATGATCGCCTTGGTCACGTGGGCCAGCTTGCGAACGTCCTCCGCCGCATCCGACTCCTTCGCATCCCGATCCAGCGTGTTGCGTCCGGTCTGCGAAGCGGTAAATATGCAAAGTGACTCCTCCTGCGCCAAGCCACGGAGGGAGGACCAGATCCAGTCCAACGCCTGACGACCATCCAGCCGGGAGTTCTCCGCGGCCAACAGATCGGCGTAGTCGACCATGAGCAAGCGGATGTTCTTGCCATCACGCTTGTACCTGCGAACCAATGCCCGAAGATCCGAGACGGTCGAGGATCTGGAAGCCAGCATCTCGGTGTGCATATGCCCACCACGGCAGGTATACTTGAGGCTCTTCTGGACTCGCTCGATGGCGGCTTGTCCCCGGGGGACTCCCTGCATCATGCGGTCCTCCCACTCGATGCCCCCGCCTTCGGTGAACATGGGTATCCTGATGATCCCGGGGTCCTTCGGGCTGGCGCAGATCATTTGCCAGTCACGGCGGATCACTTGGGGAAGTGTCATCTCCAAGTTGACGGTCAAGGACTCCACGCCTTGGCGCATCGCTTGGTATCCACAGAACTTGAGCCAGAAGGACTTACCACGCTTCATCGGAGCAAAGAACGCCCCGAAGTCGCCAACCAGGTTCGGCCCCAGCACTTGCCCGAGCGCCCCGTCGAACTCGAAGACGATCTCGTCCTTCTGATCGTAAGCACCGGCGATGGCCGCGGCATCGGTGCTCATATTGACCCGGAGGCCACCACGACGCTCGGGGCGCTTGAAGTCCCCGAGTGCTCGCTCGGCGGCTTCCCAGTCCTTCAAGCTGACCGTCCGGTCAAGGGTCTCACGAAGGCCGCTCAGCGCTCGGAGCTTGAAGTACTGCACTCCCTGCTGG
>JBBAQX010000168.1:0-2386 GCA_040400085.1 Lysinibacter sp.
TGATGAGAATTTATACAAAATCTAAGCAATCTCGTTTATACATGTCCCTTGGGACATAGCGTTCAGCCAAAAACGTAATACACCAGCCAAACCGCCAAGGCAGGACACCTCCATCATGTAGAAATGAAAAATTTAGCTGGAGCAATGGCGTGAGGACACCTTTTCCATGCTGAAAATTAGAGGTTACCTAAGCTTGTAGGCGTTCTGCAGGCTCCGCAGCACTCCGGGATGGACCCAGTCAAGCGGCACTATCCGGAGTGTGGTGCTGTTCTTCTGTAGTCTTAATTTAGTCACTGGACGTTTTATTACTTAAGGCTATGCCCCCAACCGAGGTCGATTCAAGCCATCGAGGCCGCAGTAGCTTTTTCATTGGCTACCAACTGCCGACGCCTGATTCGTTTAAACAGGCGTCGGCACCTAGCCATTACGATATATTCCTAGCCTACATGGCTGAAACTGTCCCCATCATGCTCGGGCTAGACAAAGCCATTCGAGAAGAAGGCTTTACTCCTTGGCAGGGAGATTTGGAGACACTAATTAACAGCCCGCAAGTCGAGAACCCCTACCAAGGCATCCACCAAAGTGATGCGCTTGTTATGGTTTTGGCCGATGCCAGAGCAATTCCTTTAGATCTAAAGGACGAGCTCGATCAAGCTATAGACCTCAATAAACTAATCTTTATTATTACTCGACAGCCCATTGAAGCTGAAACCTTAGACAAAACGTAACCGTCCTAGGAATTTAACGAAGGTTTAGGGATTTGTGGCCAGGAGTGCCGGTAAGGTGAAGCGATGAGCGACGAGATCGAGATAGCCGGAATCCGAGTTCCTAGAGCTGACTGGGATGCGACCCCCGCTAGCATCCAGATGTTAGTGCGGGTTTTGAGTGAGCGGCTGTCGGTGCTGGAAGAGAAAGTCAATCAGAGTTCGCAAAATTCCTCAAAGCCACCGTCAACGGATGGCTTTGGCAAAGGTATTAAAGCCAAAGGGAAAGGTAAAAAAGCCCCGCGAGAGCAGAGCGGTAAACCCGCCCCCCGCGAAGCCCGAAAGCTTTATCCAGCAGAAGATTGTCGTGCCGTCCATGAGGTTATTCCGCCCGCCTGCAACGCCTGTGGGGCGAGCTTATCGGGCCAAGATAGCCATCCCCACCGCCATCAAGTGATAGAGCTGCCGCCCGTTATGCCCGAGGTGGTGGAGTATCGATTGCATGGCCTGAGGTGCCCGTGCTGCGACACGGTAACCCGCGCACCGCTGCCGTCGGGGGTCTCCGCCTTGGGCTATGGTGAACGCCTGAGCGCGATGGTGGCGTTGCTGAGTGGGGGATACCGACTCAGCTATCGACAAGTGTGTGCGGTGATGGACGACCTTTTCGGGGTGCGCCTATCGCGCGGTGGGGTCGGTCGTCTGCGGCAGGACATCAGCGAGGCGGTGAGTCCGGCGGTGGCGGCGGCCCAGGCTTACGTGCAGGGTCAGGCCGTGATGCATAGCGATGAAACCAGCTACCCCCAAGGCAACCGAGACGGAGGGAATCCCCAACGCACCAAGGGCTGGCTATGGGTGCTGGTGACGCCATGGGTCAGTTTTTTTGAGGTCGTGCTGAGTCGGTCACAGGCAACCGCTAAAGCCCTGATTGGGGAGTCGTTTCCCGGTATCGTCACCTCTGACCGCTACAGCGCCTACCGCTGGATTGAGGTGAGCCGACGGCAGGTGTGCTGGGCGCATCTCAAGCGAGACTTCACCGCCATGGCAGAACGCAGTGGGGTCTCTCGGGAGATTGGCGAGGCGCTCCTGAGACGGCAGCGGCGATTATTTCGCTGGTGGCATCGAGTCCGGGATGGCACTTTGGCCCGTTCCGACTTTATCGAGTTAGTCACCCCTATGCGGGCTGGCTTTAAGGCTGAACTCGAAGCGGTCACCGCCCTGCCCATCGCCCACGCGGAAAAGACGCCGTTGGCGAAAACCATCCGCACCTGTCAGCAACTCTTACAGGTGGAATCGGCCCTGTGGACGTTTGTGCAGAATCCAGGGGTGGAGCCGACCAACAATGCCGCAGAGCAGGCGTTACGTCCAGCGGTGATCTGGCGACGCACCAGTTTTGGCTCTCAGTCCACCGCAGGGAGTCAGTTTGTCTCGCGGATGCTGACGGTGGTGACGTCCTTGAAGGCTCAGCACCGAAATGTCTTGGATTTCCTCAGTCAAGCCTGTGCCGCAACTCGGTTGGGCCTGCCGGGGCCATCCTTACTTCCTCAAGCTGTACAAGAGCAGGATGACTCACCATCGGCTCAACAGGAGCCCCTCTCCTTAGCTTAAAAGTTGGCTGAGGGACGGTTACGAATATTCTGTCTTTTGGTCATCGTTTCATACGCGACTGATGGTGGCCGTGGCGG
>JBBAQX010000169.1:0-2376 GCA_040400085.1 Lysinibacter sp.
CGGCGGAACACCGGCAGCGACGAGGCGAGCGACGTCGATCATGGCTGATCCGGCGCCCTGCTGTCGCGCAGAGCCTGAAGCTTCGGCTGCGCGGTGACTCGTGCCGTGACTGCGGCTGCGGCTACCGCCACGGCTACCGAGGTGAAGAACTGAATCGCGGGAGCCCCCGCAGCGCCGTCGAGCCCGAAGGTGTTCAAGACACCGATCTGCTCATCTCGCGGCGTCACAGACCAGACGGCGCACACCGCACCCCAAGCCATGTTGACCCAGTTGCTGGACATGCGCCACCAGTCTTTGGCTTCGTCGATCAGCTTCAGCTTCATCGCTACTCCTTCCATCCGTGCAGTTTCAGATACGACATGAACATTATCCCTAGTGCGACAAACGCAGACATGACGAGCGCCGTCAGGGTCTTCTCGATGATGGCTTGCCTTAGCGCAACACTCTGGGCTTCCTTCTTCAACGCCAGTGCGATCCACTCGTGGTGCTGATGATGCTCTTCCGGCGTGCCATAGACACCTATGTACCCAGCTTCTATGCGCTTAACCACCGCTGCATTTTCGCTGAGCAGCTTGATGATTGCCTCATCTCGTTCAGCAGGGGTCATTCTGCTGTTCCTTGTATCTCAGCTATCAGCGCCGCCTTGGCAACAGGCACACGCGCACGGGCTGCGGTGATCAACGGCACCAAGCCATCGAGCTGGCTGTTGACCGTGCCTTTAAGGACCTGCAGGCGCTCGCGCTCCGTAAGCAGGGTATCCCGCGCAGCCAGCGCGTCTTGAAACTCGGTGAGTGCGGCGAGCAGTGCCATCAGCAGTGCTCCCCATCCGGGTCGAACTTGTCTAGGAGATTAGAGCAGTACCAATCCGCCAACTTAGCCCGCCACCCACCTTCCTTCTTATGACGCTTTAGGCGGGCAGTCGTCATTTCCAGCGGCGGGGTCCGTAGCTCCAGAAACATCAGCCGGTTAAAGGTCTGGTTCAAAAGCCAGTTAAGTGCCAGTCCGGGGATAACGACTGTACCCATCCCAAGAGAGTAGACAAAGGTTCCCTTCATTAGCAAACCCTTGTCCCGAGCCCGCTTCAGGTTCATACTGGCAAGATAGAATAACCAAACCAGCCACATACCGGCGAACCAGTAGAGAAAGGGTTCAAAGATGTTCATCTTACGTCCTCAACTCGTGCCAAGCATTCAGCGTCAGACTCGTCGCCGAGACGCTATAAGTTGCCCCCGGCGGAACCGTAAACTGCATCCCCGCAGTTACCCCACTTGATGTAAAGGGGACTCCCCGCATCGAAATGCCGCCGATGGTGACGAACATATTAGTCGCGCCCGAAGAAACACAGTCAACGTTGCAGACAATAAACCGTCCGGTGGAGTTGGTGTAGCTAGTGCCTAACGCCCTAGACCCCGTAACAGTCTGCCAAGTCGCCCCCGTCAGCGCCGCCCGATCCGCATACGCCGTGGTTGCTACCTGCGTGCTGTTCGTTCCAATCGCTTGCGTTGTAGCAGTAATACCGCCCGCGAAAGCGTGCGTCCCGGCGATGTAATTCAGCGTTCCAGTATCTGTGGCACCTGACGTTGATGCATAGCCGATATACCCCTGGCGGGTGAACGTGGTGGGGCAGAGGAAATCGACGTAGCCCGTATTAGAAGCGCCACCAGTGACTAGCCTCACCTGTCCCTCTGTGCCAGTTCTTACGGTAACTAAGCTAAAGTTTCCAGAATTGGGTGATGTAGCCCCCATTGGCGGAGGGGTGGCGAAGAGGTTATTTATCCCCGCTCCAGTAGGAGCAGCAGTTAAACTCATTACTCCGGTATTACGGGCAATAGAAATAGGAAGATCAAGGACAGCGCCAGCGTCACTGCACCGCGCCAAGAACCAGTCCGAGCCCGCATTAGCTCCCGACTCGGCGAGGGCGGTTTTTCCAGTATACCACCGAAGCCCACCGTTGCTTAAATAGCGAAGCGCCACTTCTTGCCCGGTGCCTACGGTATCCATATCCGCGTAGTTCGTACTAGCGGAATTGGGCTTTACCAATAAGACGGTGAAACTCCCCGCTGCCCGAGTCGTCCCACCAATCGCCGGGGGAGAGGCGAAGAGGTTATTTATCCCCGCCCCGCTGACGGTGCTGGATGCCGCGAGCGTAGTGAACGAGCCCGCCGCAGCAGTCGTCCCCCCAATCGCTGGAGGGCTGGCTAGGTAGGTGCTGAACCCTACGCCGCTGACCGTGCTGGAAGCGCTAAGCGTGGTGAAGGCGCCCGTACTGGGCGTCGTGGCTCCAACTGAGCCGTTGAAAGGTCCTGCCAGCCCCGCCGCAGTCAGCGTCGTGCCGTTGAAGGTCATGTTGGGCGATCCGGTCAGCACCCCAGACAG
>JBBAQX010000170.1:0-2352 GCA_040400085.1 Lysinibacter sp.
CCGGACTGTTAATCCGTAGGTCCCTGGTTCGAGCCCAGGTCGAGGAGCCACTACAAGCCTTGTAGGCACTAGCCCCGTAGCTACTTAATTGATAGTGCGGGGCTTTTTACTTGGCGTCGAAAATTTGTGATGTAACGGCGGATGTAAGCAGATTTTCCAAATCTCCCGTATCCGTGTGGTTACCGTTTGTAGATTGCTCACTCCCTCAAATTGAGGAAGTCAAACCCGTTGAGCCAAAGCTGCAACCCTTGCTGAAACCTCGCTATCAGACATCATCTGTGTACTGAGCCGAAAAGTCAGCCGAGGTCACGCCCATAAAAAAACCCGGCACATTGGCCGGGTCGAATCCTGGTGTTGTCACACATCAGGCCCGCTCAAGGAGGTAAAGCGAGGAGCTCGCGCGCGAAGCGGACTCTAGTCGTTGCTCACAGTTCATGCTATCCCGGTAGATGCGTCTAAAACTGGACAAATCCCCATCCAGGCCGCAGGCTCACCACATTCCCCCCCCATGGGGTTCGGTTTCTTGCTCCAGCAGTTCCGGCGCCTGGTCAGCCACATACCGCTCCAGCCGCGCCGCAGCCGCCTTGAGCTCGTTCAACATGGCAGCGGCATGCTCAGGCTCGATGCCCACCACTGCCGTATTGATCTGGCCGGACACAGTGACGGCCATGTGGAGCACGCACACCGCCGGGTCTTTAGAAAAAGCCTAGTCCAAGTGCCAGCGGCGAAGCGTTGCCAGGCGCTCAGTGTTGAGGGCGAAAAGTTGAGTGACCAATGTCATTCTCTCGCCCATTGTCGTGATTCGTAGTTTGGCTGCGTTCACCGATACAAAAACGATTGAAACCCGGTAAACATTGACCGAATTTCTACGGTGCCGCCCAGGTCCGCCACCGCATCAGAAATCGCATTGCTGTACTTGAGCCTAAGCAGTGGGGTCAACTTGTCAGCATCTAGCTCTTCGACGCCCTGTCGCACATATTGGGCCAGCACAAAGTCAATGAACGCCTGCTGCCGGTCATTGAAGTGGTCGTGTGCCTGGGCTCGGGCCCGATCGGCACGTTTGACACGGGTCTCAGGCGCAGCGGCAAATGCCACATAGGCAAGTACGTCAAAGAGATCACTGTTCTCTGCGTCGACCGCCTTCTGCATTTCGGTCAGCGGCTCTTTACCAAAGCCCTTCTCGGCAAGACCTTCCAATAATTTGCGACGGGTATCAGGTGCACTCCATAGAGCCCGTAGCTCTTCTTCATCCTTGAAAAACTCCGGCAACGTACCAAACAAGGTTTCCAGGAACTGCGCTGCTGACATGGGCTTGCCGTCAGCACTCCAGAACGTTGTCGCCGTCATGCTTTGAATTGAGCGTGCCTTACCGTCTGCCAGTTTGATTTTCAGCTTGGCCGCTCGTGGTGGTGGATCGTCTTGCGGACCTGGCGCGGCTGGATCTGGCCCGTCACCGCCCTTGCCGCCCCCACCTCCAACAGGCGGGTCCGGCTCGATGGGGTCCCCATCCCACTCGGGGTCATTGAAGTGGTGGTGTGCCCGTACAAAGTCGTAGATCGTGAAGTAGTCCTTGCCGTCGTACAGGCGCGTTCCGCGCCCGATGATCTGCTTGAACTCAATCATGGAGTTGACCGGGCGCATCAGCACAATGTTGCGCACGTTGCGCGCGTCCACGCCGGTAGATAGCTTTTGCGAGGTTGTCAGGATCGTCGGTATTGTCTTTTCGTTGTCCTGGAAATCACGTAGGTGCTGTTCGCCTAACTTGCCATCATTAGCTGTCACCCTTGCGCAATACATGGGATCTTTACTGGTGGCAGCCTGGTTAATCAGGTCACGGACGGCCAGCGCATGCGTTTGATTGGCGCAGAAGACAATAGTTTTCTCCCGCTGGTCAATCATTTCCAGGAAGAGCTTGACTCGGTAGGCCTCCCGCTCTTTGATCTCAATGATCTTGTTGAAGTCTTTCTCTCCGTAGCGTTTGCCGGCTTCAACGTCACCCTCAATCACCGCGTCATCGGGTGTAAAGACGTATTCATCCAGCGTCGTGGCAATTTGTTTGACTTTGAAGGGAGTAAGAAATCCGTCGTTGATACCGTCTTTGAGTGAGTAGGTGTACATCGGATCGCCAAAGTAAGCGTATGTATCCGCATTTCCCGTCCGCTTTGGAGTGGCCGTCAGGCCCAATTGCACAGCGGGTGCAAAGTAGTCGAGGATGCCTCGCCATCTACCCTCGTCATTGGCCCCGTCCCGATGACACTCATCAATGATGATAATGTCAAAGAAATCCGGGGGGTAGTCTCAGCCTTGTCCAACGATGTATGAGCCTGAAGCGAGGCTGTATTTCCAAGCAGA
>JBBAQX010000171.1:0-2327 GCA_040400085.1 Lysinibacter sp.
TCCTCTGCCGTTTTGGTAAGAGAGTGACTCACACACAGCCTGACATAGAGGGAAATCGCGAATTTCGTACTATTTGGGGAAAATGAGACCGCGTATCGGGGGCGAGAGGCCGGTGCCGGGCGGGTCAGGCCGCGAACATGTAGAGGGCCGCGATGCGACCGGACTCGTCAAACAGGAGGCAATCGCGGCCTCGCACGGCCGCGTTTCCGTCAACGTCGAGCGCCACCCATTCGATCTGGACCAGGTTCTGATTGGGTGCTGAGCTCACGAGACGAAACTCGAGACCGGCCTTCTGGATAGCACCCTCGTTGGTCTGCCGAATATTGGCCTCGATTTCTTCGAATCCGGTGAAGCTGAGGCCCTTGTCCGGTGTTGCGTATTGCGTTGCCGACTCTGCAAAGAGTCTCTGCGTCAGCGCTTTCCTGGCGGCGTTGTCGATAGTGCTCCACAGCTCAAGGTAATCTTCGCCGATAGTGGCGGGGACGATTGTTGCTGAGTTCATTATTTGTCCTTTCGTGGGGTCACGATTCATATATTGTTGACGGCGTCAACACAACGTTGACAACGTCAACTAAATCGCAACTTGTTGACGTTGTCAACTTGACTATGCTCAAAGTATGGATGTTTCAGCTGGCACGCGGGCAAACCTACTGTCGGCCGCGAGCGAATTGCTTGCGCAGGGCGGACCCGAGACCGTCACACTCCGAGCCGTCGGGGCCGCTGCGGGAGTTTCGCGTACGGCCCCATATCGGCACTTCGCCGACAAGGACGATCTACTCAGCGCGGTAGCTGCAGAAAATTTTGGCTTCCTGACAGCCTCCATGAAAAAAGCCGCAGAAGACACCTCCAAAGACGCACTCATAGACACCCCCCTGTATCGCGCATTCCTTCGCTACGCTCAGGCCGCACTGGAGCGGCCAGCACACTACCGTCTCGTCTTCGGCGACTTCCAGATCAACAACCCCAGCCAAGCGTTAGAAGACGCAGCAACCGAATGCGCGAACTATTTCTACGAAATCGTCGAGGAATCCCAGCGAGACGGAACCCTCATCGACGAAGACGTACGGGACATCATGGCCCTGCTCTGGACATCCCTTCACGGGATCATCGACCTGACCCTCTCGGGACACCTGCGCGAACCCCGGACAGTCGACGGCGCTGAATCGATGCCACGGCTCATCGCCCTCGCCGTCAAGAACCTCATGCCGTGAGATAGGTCAGCCATGTACGTTGAACAGAAGTCACGTATCGCGGGCGCCATTCTGTGGCAAGATCGTCCCGACAACGCACCCCAGCAAGCACTGACCGTTCTGCCCGACGGGTGTATGGATATTCTGCTTTCGAACGGATCTCTCCTGTTGTCAGGCGCTGACACAGTACCGTTTCATATTCCGCCGGAGCAGTCAACAGTCCACGACGGCCTACGGTTCTCACCCGGCGTGTTGCCAGCTCTTCTCGGCATCCCCGCGAAAGAATTCGTGAACGACAGGATTTTGCTGGACCAGTTTCTGCCGAGCGCCGTAGTTCGGCGAGCGCAACAGCAGATCATCGATACTGCGATAGGTGATGCTCCGAGCGCGAGTTTTCCGGGGTTCGAGGCGGCAACAGCATCCCTTCTTGGAGAACTACACAGACGCGAAAAGGATGGTGTCGACACTCGCCTAATCGCGTGGCTGGCTCAATCTGCCGCGAACGGATGCTCGGTGGCAACCATATCGGACAGCACAGGTTATTCCGCCCGGCAGCTCTACCGCATCAGCACGGATGCGTTCGGCTATGGCCTCGCGACCCTCATACGTATCCAACGATTTCAGTCTGCGCTCGCTTTGATTCGTGCGGGAGTATCGCTGGCGGATGCCGCACAACGGATCGGCTACTCTGACCAGGCTCACATGACGCGCGACTTCGTGGGGTTAAGCGGCCAGACACCGGGGAGATTCAAACGGGCGCTTCCCCCGGCATGAAGTTTGTACGATGCCTGACCGAGTAGGGCAAACCTGGCCGAACCTGGCTGAAATGTTCAAGACCCGTGTCGGTCGCTACTCGTAGACTCGAAGTCATCAAGTTGCCGTTAACTAGATGCCCTGCCCGTGCCAAAACATCTCAGGAGATCCTATGAGCGAAAACCTCACCCTCGAATCGACCGTAACCGAAGAATGGCTTCAGTCCGTCGTCGACAACCTGCCAGGTGCAGCGCTAACCCTGAAGCCCGAGTGGGAGGCTCTCACGCTCACCGTTGGCGGCAAGCTCTTTGGGATGTTTGGCGAGGATTCGAAGGGGCTACCACTCATCACGCTCAAAGGTGACCCGCTCGACAATGAGGCGCT
>JBBAQX010000172.1:0-2298 GCA_040400085.1 Lysinibacter sp.
TGGAAAACACGATGCGGACGCGAATGCGCTTTAACATGTGGCGCCAGTCGTAGTCCACCGTGACACCCAGCATCCCACCGTAGAGGTCGAACAGGATCAGCGTGAGGAGCAACTCCTTACCCGGGACCTTCCCCTGCTCAACGTTGCAGAGCAGTGTCAAGGCTCGCCGACGCTTCCCGTCCCCGTCCGTTGCCACCATCACCAGCTCCCCAAGGTCCGGCAGGCAGCCAGGTACGCGTAGGTCGTCATAAGCATCAATGACCGCCGTCAGCAGGTGCTGCTGGTGGTCGAGGTTGCTGCGCTTGTTGCAGGTGGGCGCGACCGCCACGGGCAAGAGCAGCGCGTCCTCCCCCTTTCCGGTGATGGGCTTGACGCAGACCACCACCCCCTCGGCGGCCTGGTGGCAGGCCCGCAACGAACCCGGATTCTCCTGGCCCTCCTTCAGAGCATCAACCACGGCCGTGCCATCCGCCGGTGTCGAGAGATTGAGCTTCACGCCGAGCGGCACGTGCTCACACGAGCCAATGATGGTGCCCGTCGGCGAGTGATACCGCACCTTCTTATCGAGAGCCGAGCCATCCAGCAGCATCATCCACTGCCCGCGAAAGGTAGCCTTAAAATCCATCTTCCCTTCCTTGACGGGCGTGACCAAGCTCGTGGTGAGGTTGGCCGCCGCTGCCTTTTTCACGTCCTGCGCGTAGTTGGAAATGCCAGTGTAGACAATGGGCGCGAAAGCGACTCCCTCCTTCACCTTTCGGATGAGACGCGCGCAGGGCAGGCCCAGTGTCTTGTGGGCAACGTGGGCGGCGGCCGTCCCCCCAAAGGTGTACAACAGCATGCCCACGCTCATGTCCACGTCCGTAAAGCGTGGCCTCGGCCGGTAGAAGCCCTGAAGGCACTTGGTCACCATCTCCAGCATACCCGCCACGCTGCGCCCCATCTTGTGCGCCTGCACTAGCGTCGCCTGCATCAGCCGCGCGTTCCCGCTGCCGCTGGTCAGCACCATTAGCAGCCGCTGGTGAAAGCCCAGCGCACGCTCCTGCCGATGCACCTTCCGCCTCATGGTCAGCAGCATCAGGCTCTTCGTGCGCTCCGTCTCCCGGAGATGGTCCTTCTTCTCCTTCATCTGGTACTGGGACAAATGTGCGTCGTTGAGTGTGGTGGGAAGGCGCGAGGTGGGCTTGCCCAGGTGCGGCATGCACTCCTCCAAGTGCTTGACCCTATATGCCCTGCACTTGACGCACGTGGTCCCGCCGGGCGCCGCAAACTCCAGGCAGCCCACGGCGTGAAAATTGTGCTGCCGCAGCTGCACCCGCCCAGTGAGACGTTCCAGGTTGGTGCTGTGATAGACGCCCGAGGCGTAGAGGTGGGCGGTGGGCACGTGGTTGAGCAAGTCCACGGTCGAATGGAGCGTCTGCGGCCTGAAGCCCGCGCACCGCTGTAGTTTCCGGGTCAGCGCCTGGGCGATGGAGCGTTGGGCGTCTTGGGGGAGGGAGGTGTAGTTGGCGATGTACGTGGTCGCGATGTCGTCGTTGTCCTCGTCCATTGTGGAGTCCTCGTCCTCGGCCACTGATTCAATCACCGGTCCGCCTGCCCTTCCTGATGCTCCACTGCCACCTGCTGCTGCAGGCGCTGCCGGAGTCTCCTGTCGCGGGTTTGATGATGCCTGTTGCTGACGGCTTGTGGTGCTGAACCAAGAGGTGATGGCCTGGGACGGTTTGGCTTTCCCCGCCTTGTGCTGTTGGGATAGGAGGTGGCTGGTCAGCATGCCGCATGCGCCGCTGCTGACCGCCCTGCTCGCCTTCTCCAAATCCCCCCGCAAATACATGCGGCCGCAGCCCAGGCACGTGAGGCCGCCATGGTTGTTCACCTCAAAGTGGTCCTCCAGCTGCTGCGACGCGCCCTTCCCGATTGTGATGAGCTCCCATGGACTTGACGCAGAATTCGAATTGCTTGCCGCGGCCGAGGACGAAGAAGAAGCCATCCGCTTCTCCACCACACAACCACCACAAAGCCCTGTGTATGACGATTATATAGTATTATGAGTACATCAATCAAATCGCTCTGTATCGTGAGATATGGGGCTGAATTTGTCCAAAGAGGACCCCCCCCCCCCCCTTCCTAGGGCTTATCGCGTGTTAAGCATGGGGTCGCCTTCCGTGATTCATTCCGCCCCTCGACACCATTAACAATTTACTACACTCTCTTATCACTCTTCTATCTATTTCCTCAAATTAAATCAACTTTCTTAACTCCCCATCTACCTTACCTCCCCATCTCTCTTCTTAAAGGGACAGT
>JBBAQX010000173.1:0-2172 GCA_040400085.1 Lysinibacter sp.
GCAGGTGCCGTGCCACGCGCGAGTTGGCATTGCATTTGCTACGTGCGCCAGTTTGGCACAGTGCGCCAGTTTGGCACACCGCGCAGGTTGGCATTGAACTTGCTTCAAAGAGCAAAACGAAGGCCAATTCTCAATTCGCGACGCAAATAAAGTAGGCACAACCTCTTGTGCCCCGCATAGTAACGGGATACAAGCCTTGGTGTCAGGCATGCGCGAAAACGCCGAACTGGGACTGTACGACGCGCGGGCATGGGTGTGCCCGCACTGCCGGACGGTACTGCCAACGTGGCCGCTGGAATGCGAATCGTGGGAGCACTGCGACCCTGCACCGGTGAGAACAGGCGTAGCCGAGATGCTAGACACAGACAATGACTAGAAGCACAAGACTCCGGACAGTGGAAGAGGCAGCGGCAGAAGTAGAACGCGAGCTACTGGTACGCACCCGCTGCTATGATAACTGGGTGCGCGACGGCAAAATGACCAGCATCGACGCCGTGGACAGGTACGACCGGCTGGCGACCGCGCTCGAATACCTCAAAGCCGCTCAGACCAAGCTCGGCGCGCAGCACGTCCTCAAGACTAGCGACGACATGCCGTTCTGACAGCAGGCATAGTGCCAACCACAACGCCGCTTGAGTATTAAACTGTGATATACCGCTTGAATACCGTTTGGTTGACACGTATGCTCTGCATTGCAAAGTGGGTTTTGTGGGTACCCGTTCGTGAGTGCAGCGCTTACCTTGGAACGCGCTCACCGAGGGAAGTCACCGAGCCTCACCGAGCAACTTGAGTGGTGGGGGAGGGGGCGAGTGCCTCTTCCCTCATCGCAGGAGGTAGCCAGACCGCTCAGAGCAGCTTGGAGGTCACAATGCACCTGCCGAAGCTCAAAACGCCGTGGCGACCCCGCCACGGCGCAAGTACGGGCTTCCTAGCCCTCGCGTCAGTCCCAGACCACAACGTTGCCGAACTGGCTGAACTGACCGCTGCTCGGAGGGTACTCGACCCGCGCCCGGACGTAGGGCTTGGTCGGAGTGAAGTCCGGCACAGTCAGTGCATCAGTAATCACGCTTTCGAGGTCGAAGCTGTCCATCACGTCCGGGTCATCACCAGACCAGATTTGGGCGTTGCACTCAGGGTCGCCATCGAGGTTGTTGGTCAGGATGGCATCATCACCAGAGCGGGACAGCGTGGGCGCGTTCAGCATCTAAGCAATGACCTTCGAGACCACGACGCCGACCGACCGCTGGCCGCTCGGCAGGATGACGTAGGCACGGACGAACACACGGAGGCCCGAGGCCAGAGCACCGAACTTGGCAGCGTAAGCAGCAGCGATGTTCACCGGCGATACAGCGTCCGCCGCACTGGCTTGGATGAACCGGTAATCGCCGTTGAAACTTCGGCCGGCGCTAATCGAGGGCGAGGCTTGGATAACCATCTTGGCGCCGCCACTGAGCGGCGTCGGCGCGAACGCGACCGAAAAGGTCGGCGAGGCTGCGACCGTGAGGACCAGCTCAGGAGCCGGAAGGTCAATGTCAACCGGAGGCGCAGTGACCTGAGCCAGACCGGCGTTGACGAGACCAGAGTTGACGCCCACGAACGACTGATGACCGGTCGGGGCGACGGTTTGACCGAGGCTATCCGTGCGAGGGTGCGCGCTGCCGTACTCATTCCAAGAGATGCGTTCGGCGTCGGAGAGTGCCCGCCAAGCGACCGACAATTCCGACAGCCTCGACCGCGACAGAGATTGCCGCGCGGAGTTCGGATTGACCGGCACGGCGCGAGTTCGGTCGTACTGTCCGAACCGGTTTCGCGAGGCCGTGGTGTTTGCTTGAGAGCCGCTCTGCGGCACGTCGAGTTTTTTCATGTTTCATGGTGTGCTATCGGACAAACGGTGTCCTACCCGGTCAGACAACGTTTGTCCGACGCCTGTAGAGCTACACCTTCAACAACCCCTTGTCAACCCCTTTTCAACACCACTTCAACCCGCCTTGCTCACGCCTTGCCGAACCCCTTGCCGAACCCCTTGCCGAACCCTTGCGCTTGCCTTTGTCAAGCATTAAATTTGATGAAAATTTCAAGTCCCGCAACCCTTTGGCAAGCAAGGTGCTACGGAGCAAAAGACGTGCCAAGTGACTTTGCTAAGTGGGTTGCCGAGGAGGCCCCGGCGCGCAG
>JBBAQX010000174.1:0-2114 GCA_040400085.1 Lysinibacter sp.
CAACTCGTAGAACATCCCGATCTTGGTATACGGTGACGAGTTGGCGAAGACGAGAGCATGGTGACCGAACTGAGCCAGTGAAGGCTCGGCAGCTTGGAATACCTGCTGCGCTGATGACCTGGACTCGCCAGGCATCATGAAGGCCATCTCGTCAAAGACCATGAAGATTGAGGCCGATCCTCGGAGGGTATCGGCGTTAGCTGCCAGAGGAATGATGCGCAACTTGGCGAAGTCGCGGGCTACCTTGATCCCCTGGGACTGCATGTTGGCAATATTGTCAATGTCCGTCTGGACGCGGATCGTGATCATCTCCTCCTGCCGCTTGGAGATGTACGGCTGGAGGGCTTTGCACCGTGACAAGACGGAGTAGAAGTCAGCGAACTGTCGAGTCTTAGCTTGCTCGAACGATGCCGCGATGCACGAGAACTCGATCTGCTTGTCTACGTCCATCCCGTAGAAGGCACCCGGATCGGGGATCTCCTGGACTCGGAACAGCTTGTACCCACCAGCTAGAGCCGTGATGTATCCCTTGGACGAACGTCGGCCACCTACTAGCTGGATCTGACTGAAGTGGTCGTACTCTTGCTCGCGGCACCAGTCTCGACGCTGCCTGATGTCCTTTGACAACGTGATCTCGCCGTTGCGACCGCCGTTGATCATCCACGTCAGAAGGTCTTCCTCCCAGCCTTCCATTTCTTCGAGGAAGACAAGCTTGAGGAAGATGCGCTGTAGCGGGTACAGCGGCTTGTCGCAGTAATCGCTCGACTCTGAGAACTCGCTGATCCCGATAGCCTTGCTGCCAAGAGTACGACGGATCTCGTTGGTGAACTGGTCAGCGAAGGCCATTGCGCTTCAACAATCGGTTGAACCCAAGCATAATCTCATCCATGTGTCGGTCGATCTCCTCATCTGCAAAGGCAGGAGGGCCACCCATCAAGGTCATTTGACTACCACATCTAGGACACTCCCAGACGGGAGCGCCAGCCACAGTGGTCATACCACAGGTGTACTCGTTCACGCACTTGTAGGTGTAGAACCCTACGGGATAGCTATCCTCGGTCTGATTCTCGCTGTCCATAGAAATCTTCGTTGCGCTCCTTCGAGCGTAGAACCTCGTGGCGCTTGCGCTCGTGGTCGAAACCGTCCACTGCGTCATCTTCGCCTCGGGCACCAGGTGCTCGACCTAGTACCTCGATCTCAATGGGGTAAGGCTGCATCGTCATCGGGTTAACCATCAGGTTGTTCTCCCAGCGAACGTTGACGACGAACCCCGCCTTGAGGAACTTGTTGTGTGACACCGTGGCGAACTCCTGAAGGTTGGACTTCGTGTTGGGCTTGTGCGCCCAGTCCTTCATCAGTTGCTGCCAAATCGCACCAATCTCTTTGATCTCCCAGTCGTACAGGTCTGCCATGTCCATTAGTCTTCATCCTCCTCGACAACTTCGCCCTCGATAACTGATTCGATCTCAGCTTGCTCAGGGATTCCTGTCTTATCTTCGTAGGCTTTGTAGATAGCTCCCCACATGTCTTCGGGAACTGTGTCCTTGACGGCTGCCATGAAAGCTCGGAACTGACGTTCAAGCTCGGCCACCATCGAGTCTTGCTGCTCGGCATCCATCTTCTCCAGCATCTGGATGGCTGCCAAGAGATCCTTGACTTCGGGGTTGATTGTCCCAGCTTGCATCAAGGTCAAGGCTTCGTTGATCACCTGGTCGATAGCCGCACGGCGAGTGCGGATGAAGCCTTCGACTACAGCGATGTCCATGCCTTCACGTCGTGCAGCTTCTTCGTAGATGCGACGGACACCTTGGTCTCGAATGCTCATGTGCTTGCGAGCGTGGAGCGAGATGTTGTTGGCGGTGAAGAAGTCAGACCCGTAGGCGGTGTTGAAGAACTCCTTCACCGTTGACTGCGCCATGCCGGTTGCCAAAGCAGCGTCGATCTCTCGACGGTGCGGTGACTGGCACACCTTGCAGCGTGCAGCTACGATCTCGAACTGTCCCCCTCCCGATCCTACCGGGACTACTGGGACGTTAGCTTGACGGCCTCCTGCGCTGAACTGAGCCATTAGCAGATGTTCTCCGGGCGCTGAGGCGGGAGAGGGTCACCCGTGT
>JBBAQX010000175.1:0-2103 GCA_040400085.1 Lysinibacter sp.
GACCTTGCGCGAAGCTTCGGAGATCCCTGTCGTCCAGATCTTGATGTCCAGCTGCATCCCGACCGGCTCGGCGACCGTGTACTCGCGGGTCCGGAACAGTTCCTGTTGGTATTCGAAGCCGCTGCTCATCTTCCCGGCGGCCATGGCCAAGCCACCCAGCATCATTCCAAGCACGGTCGCACGCATTCGCATCGTCATCGCTCACTCCTTCGGGTCGTAAGCAGGGAATCTAACCGAACCACAATGCATCGCCCTGCAATTCCCGTTGTCTGGTCATGGCGCCCCCTCCGGTCAAGCCCATATCGTTACCCACAAATACTTGAGTGATTAGTCCAGTCCATTTATGGTTGTAGAATGGACACGGACGCAAATTGGGCTTTAGAAGAATTTGGGCAAGCCGAGCTTGGTGACTCTCGTCGAACACGTCGCTTGGTCGAACTGGCCTTGGCCTTTGGGGCTTGCCCGGGTAGTAGTATTCCCGAAGCCAGCCAAAGCGTTTTTGCGGCCAAAGCCGCTTACCGATTCTTCTCCAACGACGATATCCGCGCCGAATCGATCTTGGCCAGTCATGTGAGCTCTACGTACCGACGCATGCAGAGCATTCCCGTGGTTCTTGCGGTTCAGGATACGACGAATTTGGACTGGAACAGCCATCCTGCAACGACAGGGCTTGGCCCCTTGGATGCGCGGACCCACCGTGGTCTTATGACTCATACGACGCTTGCCCTGAGCCCTGAACAGGTTCCTTTGGGCCTGCTCCAGCAGCAAGTGTGGGCTCGTTCGGAGACCTTGCGTCAAGGCGATCATAAAACGCGTCCGATCGAGGAAAAGGAAAGCCGCAAGTGGCTCGAAAGCTTGGAGGCTGTGATCCAAGCCAAAGCGGCATGCCCTCAGACTCATTTTGTCAGCGTCGGTGATCGGGAATCGGATGTCTACGACCTCTTCTTGGTAGATCGACCTGCGGGTGTAGACTTGCTTGTGCGCGCCGCGCAAGATCGCAGGACCGACGGTTCTGAAAAGACCTTGTGGGCCAGCATGGAAGCAGCCCCCGTCGCGGGTGAGATGGCGATCCGCATGGGAGCACGGGCGGACATGCCGGCTCGCCATGCCTCATTGCAAGTGCGCTGGAAGCAAATCACTCTGCGGCCTCCAGAAAAACGCTCCAAGATGGGAATGAAGCCAGTTACCGTCTGGGCTGTTTGGGCGCTGGAGGCCTCTCCTCCCAAAGACGTGAGTCCCGTTGAATGGATGCTGTTGACCACCATGGAAGTCGCATCCATGCAAGAGGCGCAGCAACGATTGGACTGGTACGCAGCCCGCTGGGGCATCGAAGTCTGGCACAAGGTGCTCAAGAGCGGATGTCAGATCCAAAGCAGGCAGCTCGGAACTGCTGAACGCCTGGAACGCTGTCTAGCCCTGTACAGCGTGATTGCCTGGAGGATCCTCTATGCGACAATGCTGGCCAGAGTGGCCCCCGCAATCTCTTGCACAGTACTGCTGGATACAGAGGAATGGAAAGGACTGTATTGTCGCATCCATCGCGTTCAAACGCCCTGCAGCCAGCCACCAACGCTGAAGCAAGCCATCAGATGGATCGCTGAACTCGGAGGATTCCTGGGAAGAAAGAGCGATGGCGAGCCCGGTGTCAAAGTCATCTGGAAAGGATTCCAGCACCTCGTCGACATTGCTGCCATGTTCAAGATCTTCTGCCCTAGCTAGCTGAAATGTGGGTAACGATATGGGTCAAGCCGGTGGGCCGGGCTGCCTGCCAAGCCTCCGCAGTTCCCATTCCCGCACGCGGCGTTCCGCCTGCAGGACTCCGTACGCGGGATCGCACCGCCCGTTGGCCTGATGTCTTGGCCCTGCGGGCGGCAACCTGTCCCCAACTTGATTGGGAGCCTGCCCCAGGCTTGACCTAGGGAGCCTGCCCTCAGGTTGACTGAGGATCCCTGGCGCGCGCAAGCGCATCCCCGGAACGCGAAAGGCCGCCCTTGCGGGCGGCCTTTGCGCATCCAGATTTTTGACGGATTCTGTCAGATTTATCGCAGCAGGCTCATCACGCCCTGCGGGAGCTGGTTGGCCTGCGACAACATGCTCTGCGAG
>JBBAQX010000176.1:0-2066 GCA_040400085.1 Lysinibacter sp.
CGGGTGGGCGTGCCACCACGTTTTCTGTGACCAAAATCGCCAGATGGCGTACTGGCCGCCGACCCCGTCAAACTCGTTGAGCCGGTTGCCCTCGATATGGATCGAGAAGACATTGGGTGCGATGACCTCTACCGAGTGAACCCGTAGGCGGTGGCGAAGCGAAAGCATAAGCGGCGTGATGAAGCGAAAGATGAGAATTGAACCCAATGCTATCGTGTAGAGCGCGATCCAATACGCTCGCTGCCATGCGCCCTCGGCAAGGGTTGATCCGACACTCAGCTGGTGTGGCAGGGCTACAAGTACCGCTGCGTAGCTCAGCAGGTGAATCACATGCCACATCTCGTAGGCAAATTTTTTGCGCATCGACACAATAGAGGTCGCGACCACAACAATGATCAGTCCAAGTCCCAGATAGGCCAGTGGCATATCGGCCGTGCCGAAGAGGGAAACAGTTTCGGCAATCGGGTTGAACCCTTGCGAGATGCCGTATCCGATGGTGAGCAGAAGTCCGTGGAGCAGCAACAGGTATAACGAGGGCTTGCCCAGTTTTCGGTGAAGAGCAATAGCCTGATCCTGCCCAACAATCCGATCAATCACTGGGATGCGCGCGGCAAGCACCAGCATGATAAGAATCAGATTCGTTGCGACCAGTCCGGTCGCGATTCCCGCCGCCGTAAACCAGTCTGAGACGCTGTGAACGCTCTGAGCTCCGCCGGAAACGAAGTAGAGGGTGACGGACATTGCGGTAGTTGCCCAGATAAGAACAGTGAAGAGATCTGTGGCGCGTTTGCGTTTTTTCTCGCGCCGCGTCCTCAAAAATTGAATGGATGCTGGTGCTCCGTAGCCGTTAACAACCGCATGCGTCGTGCTGTGTCTATTCTGAGTTTTCGGCGTGGTCTTCATGATCTGCATCTCTCGCTGTTGTGGCTAGCGCGTTTGTTTGATTCTCGCTCCCAAACCTATGAGCACCCAATGTTATGACTGTGACTAAGCGGTTGAAGATGAACCGGATGCGGTTAGCATCCAATGCTGTGTCTATCTGTCGTGGGGGATTTACTGTTACCGTGAAGTTATGGAACCAGATGGTCGAACGTCCGATAGCTCTCCCGAAGTTGAGAAGGTTCAGGGAACGCATCCCAATGAGCCTCACGGCGCCGGTGTCGCGCAGAGGCTAAATTGGCTTCGCGCGGGAGTTCTCGGTGCTAACGATGGCATCGTCTCTGTTGCAGCTATTGTCGTTGGCGTTGCGGGTGCCACGACAGCTTCGGCTCCGATACTCACCGCGGGGATGGCTGGGCTAGTTGGCGGCGCAATTTCTATGGCGCTCGGCGAGTATGTCTCTGTGAGTAGCCAGCGCGACAGCGAGCATGCTCTCATAGAAAAAGAAAAACGCGAACTCGCAGAACAACCGGAAGAAGAGCTCATTGAACTTGCCGGTTTATATGAGGCAAAGGGACTCTCTGCCGAGACTGCGCTCACCGTTGCTCAAGAACTTACTGCACACAACGCGCTTGAGGCACACCTCTCGGCCGAACTCCATATCGATGAGAATGATGTTGTGAGTCCGTGGCACGCGGCCTTTGCCTCGGCTGCTGCATTCACGGTAGGTGGAATCCTGCCCCTTCTGGCGATACTTCTCCCTCCTGAGCCATGGAGGGTGCCTGTTACCTTCGTCGTCGTGCTCGTCGCGCTGGCCCTCACCGGGACTTTGGGCGCATCCGTTGGTGGTAGCTCGAAGCGCAAGGCAACCCTCAGGGTTGTTGTCGGCGGTGCCCTTGCGCTGATTGTAACTTTCGGAATCGGCGCCTTGCTGGGGACGACCGGCGTCGTCTAGCGTTTCTGAATCGGCTGCGCAATAAGATTCTGGCGTTTTACATGGAATTTTGAGGCGTTTGTTGTGTGTTTTTCCGCATGGGTGGGTGTTGGTTTTTTGCCTTGCGTGTTTTGCGTTGCTTGGGTTGAACGAGGTTGTGCGGGTTGAGTGGGATTTGTGCTCCATTTAAAACTCGTATTGCATTTCCCTTAACATTCGTATCTATGTTCGATAAAATAGAGTATGTCCTCCA
>JBBAQX010000177.1:0-2016 GCA_040400085.1 Lysinibacter sp.
CCCGACTTTCGCTGTTAGTTGCTAGAAATGGCTAATTTCGACCCTCTGAGGCGCTGGAACCCTTGATTTTCCAAGGGCCACCTTGCGAAAATGCCTGTGGTGGAGACTCACCCCATAGACACCCCTGCGACCCGGAGGTATGCTCCACCCCAGATCATGTTTCTGCGAGCGAACAAACGATTCAAGGACGGCAAGGAGCACCGCTACTGGAGCGTCGTGGAAAACCGCCGCATCTCCGGGGGCGGTTCCGTTCAGAAAACCCTGCTCTATCTCGGCGAGATCAACGACAGCGACCGCGCCGGCTGGACCCGCGCTATCGAAGCCGTCGATGAACGCGACCAAACCCGCCAGATCCACCTCTTCCCCGAAGACCGCACGCCGGCCCCCTGCCTCGAACATTCCACCATCAAGCTACGCCTTGATCATATCGAACTGTCCCGTCCACGCCAATGGGGTGGCTGCTGGCTTGCTCTGGAACTCTGGAACCGTCTCGATCTCGATGCCTTTTGGCAACCGCTCCTGCCCGACTCTCAAAAAGGCACGCCTTGGCTCAAGGTACTCAAAACCCTGGTCGCTTATCGCCTGTTGGATCCCGGCAGCGAGTGGGAACTCCACCGCTCATGGTTTGACCGCAGCGCCATGGCCGACCTGCTCGACGCCGACTTCCGGCTCGCCGCCAAAGACACCCTCTATCGCTGTCACGACAGGTTGTTAGATCGTCGCGAGGCTCTCTTCACCCACCTCAAAGACAGCTGGAGCGGACTCTTCGGTGCCAGCTATGACATCCTTCTCTACGATCTCACCAGCACCTACTTCGAAGTCGATGCCAACGGCCCGGTCACCGAGGCGAGCCGTCTCAAAGCCTTCGGTTACAGCCGCGACAAACGTCCCGACTGCATGCAAATCGTCATCGCCCTGATCATCACTCCTGACGGCCTTCCTGTTGGTTATGAAGTCATGCGCGGCAACACCTCGGACAAAACCACACTGGCCGACATGCTCAAGAAAATCACCGACCGCTACGGCAAAGAGCGACGCACCTGGATCATGGATCGCGGCATCCCCACCGAGGAAACCCTCGATCAGATGCGCCAAGCCAACCCCTCCGTGCGCTACCTCGTCGGCACTCCGAAAGGCCGCCTCACAAAGCTGGAAAAGGATCTCGCCACCAAAGACTGGCAACAGGTCAAAGACGATGTACACGTCAAACTCCTGCCGCGCGACGGCGAACTTTACGTATTGGCCCGCAGTCTGCCACGCCGCAGCAAGGAGAGCGCCATGCGCCGCAAGAAACTCAAAGCCTACTGGGCGCGCCTCAAAGAACTCCAAAAGCGCGACAAGCTCACCCGCGATGAATTGCTGCTGGCCATCGGTGCCGCCAAAGAAAAAGCCGGACGCAACGCCCACCGACTCGTCACCCTTCATCTACCCGGTTCCGGAGAACAAATCACTGCCGACACCTTTCGGATTGAGTTGGATCGAGAAAAACTCAAAGCCATCCGCCGCCACGAAGGCCAATATCTGCTACGCAGCAACCTCACCGGCGACGACCCAGCCGAACTGTGGCGAAACTACATCAACCTCGTGCGCATCGAAGAAAGCTTCCGCACACTCAAGGGCGACCTCGGACTGCGTCCCGTCTTTCACCAGCTTGACGGACGCATCGAAGCCCACGTCTTTGTCAGCTTCCTCGCCTACTGCCTGCACGTCACCCTTGAGAAATACAACAAAAAGGCGGCCACCGGCCTGAGTTCCCGCAGCGTGCTTGCGCGGATGAGCGAGATCCAGATGCTCGATGTGACTATCCCCGCCACCGACGGCCGCGAAGTGCGGATGAAACGCTACACCAAGCCCGAAAAAGTCCACCATCTGCTGCTCGACCAACTCGGCTTCACCCTGCCCGCCCAACCCCCGCCCGAAATCAGAAATCCCATGACTGTGGTGGAGACCTTTTGAGAAAATGAACGCAATCTCAACGATCTGGATCAGAAAAAACCTCTAACAGCGAAAGTCGGG
>JBBAQX010000178.1:0-2008 GCA_040400085.1 Lysinibacter sp.
CCCAACAGGTAGGTCAACGGCTTGTGGTCCGTGAAAAGTGTGAAAACCCGGCCCTCCAATAGGAACCGGAAATGTCTGATGGCCGCCACGCATGCCAACAGCTCCCGGTCCAGCGTGCTGTACCTGACCTCCGTGTCGGTCAGCTTCCTGGAGAAGAAAGCCAGGGGCTGCCAACCTCTGCTGCACCGCTGCTGAAGCACTCCACCCACGTGATGGTCGCTGGCATCAACCGCTAAAGACAGCTCCGGGTCCACTCCTGGATGAGCAAGGCTGGCCGCCTCCGACAAGGCCGCCTTGGCCTCCTTAAACGCGTGCTCCATCCCCAGACCCCACACCAGCTGTCTATGCTTCGGGCCCCCGCCCTTGGTGGCATCAGTGAGCGGCTTGAGCACGCTGGCCGCCCCCCTGATAAAACAGCGATAGAAGTTAATCATCCCCAGAAAACTCAGAAGCTGGGAACACGTGCTTGGTCGTGGATACTTGCAGATGGCCTCCACCCTAACCGGCAGCGGACGGATCCCGTGGCGATCCACCACGTGGCCGAGAAAATCCACGCTGCTCTGGAAAAAATGACATTTCTCCTCATTGATGACCAGGCCCTGCTTCTGCAATCTGTCCATCACTCGCTTAACATCCACTCGGTGGGCCGCCACAGTGGGTGAGGCAACCAGCACGTCGTCCAGATACACAAACGTGTGTGGGATCCCCCCCAACACCTCGTCCATCATCCGCTGAAAAGTCTGGCCAGCATTCCGTAGCCCGAACGGCATCCGCAGGAACTCCCAAAGCCCGAAAGGGGTCACCACGGCGGTCTTCTCAATGTCCTTGGCCGCCACAGGCACCTGCCAGTATCCCTTTCGCAGATCGATGGTAGAGAACACCGTCATACCAGCTAACTTGCTGGACAGGTCCTCAATGTGAGGAGGCGGGTACAGGTCCGGCTTGGTGGCCAGATTCAGCTGCCTATAATCGCCGCACGGGCGCCACGTGCCGTCCTTCTTCTTAACCATATGAAGGGGTGAGGACCAGCTGCTCTTTGACCTCCTAATGATCCCCTGCCTCTCCATCTCCAAGAACTCGGCCTTAGCGGACGCCAGCTTGTCGGAGTCCAACCGCCTGTAACGGGCACTGACCGGATGGCCGCACGTGGTCTCGATCACGTGCTGAACCGCATGGCGCGCCGTCGGCAACCGCTTGCTGTTGTTAACTACCCCAGGATAGTCGGCCATCAGCTGCTCCACCTCCGTAGCGATGCTGGCCGAGTCCGGACTTTCCACGCCGGCCGCCACTACAGGCACAAGCTCCTTCCCCAATGAGGCGTCTGTTGATGCCTGCTCTTGTCCAGGAAGCGCCTCCACTACGGGTAGTGGGACAGAATCAGATGTACCAACCGCTACAACGCCAATGGCCGCATAGCAATGCCCATCTGGCGGAGCGGTCAACTTCAGCCTGCCCCTGTTGCGGACGACTAACAGAAGCCTCCTGAGGTCCACCATCATATCGTAGTGACTCAAAAAGTCGGCCCCCAAAATGGGAAAACCCACATCAGCCAATAGAAAAATCCACTGGAAGGTCCGGCCACCAGCCCGCACGATGCAACTGCGCCATCCCCAGCACCTAATAGGCGTTTTGTCGGCCGTCATGATGGCCGGCCCCTTGGGAAGCTCCGTGGACTGGTAAGGGATAATAGAATACACAGAGCCAGAGTCCACGAGAAAAAACATCTTTGTGGCCTCGTCCAGAAGAAGTCCCAGTCGGCCAGGTTGGCCCTCAGTAACGGTGGCCGCCACCGTACCGCGGCCTATTCGTTTTCCGGCCACTGGCAAGTCTCGGGCTGGTCGCAGTTGTAGGCATCCTTGCCAAACCTCAAATGCCTGGGACAGAGGAAAATCCCGGATTTCTTTCCGCTCCCATCCGCCTGGCCACCTCCCCGGCCACCACCGCTGCGCCGGCCGCCACGGCCGTTTCTTCCCGAACCACCACCGCGGCCCCCGGTAGCCTTCTTGCT
>JBBAQX010000179.1:0-1970 GCA_040400085.1 Lysinibacter sp.
CGCGTCGGACAGTGACCGGCCAAGCTGAACAGCTTTATCTGAGTTGGCCAGCACCGTGTCCACGATCAGGTTTTCCCCTCGCGCGATCGCTTGTTGCTGTGCGAGCTTCGTAATCTGCGATGATTCCTCGTGCACCAACGATGCGAGCTCACGCGGAAAGAAAACCTCACCGCTCTCCTGCCGCGCGCGAACCGCTGGGGGTAGAAGGTGAGTTACATACGAGCCGTCCCGCAGCGCCTGGAGCAAGAGAACATCTTTGAAGTGATCGGCGTCGATCACGCGCCAATCCGCTCGGTGACTTCCCATCTCTGCGACGACGCGGGCTAGAACTGATGACTTTCCCGCGCCGGGTGGGCCTGCCAGAACGATCGCACGCTTCTCGAGCGGCACTGCCGAGGCAAAGAACTCAGCCAGGATCACTTCGTGCAAATTCTGACGTGCCGCTGTAGGCCGTCCACGTTTGAACCATTCGCGGTTATTGATGGTTGCATGTGGACTGTAGGCCGCTAGCTGGCCGCTGCGCGAGAGCTCGCGCAAACTGGTCTCATGCGCGTCCAGAGGGGATATTGCCATCTCCCTAGATTAGCGACTAGTGACCCTGAGACGTAAGCCATTCATCATGACCATTAAGAATGTCGTCATAGAGATCTGCGTCGATCAGCTTGTCGCGGTAAGCGGCCTCAACCTCATCGAACGATCCCGGCGTATCAAACCTGAGGTCGTCGGCAAGGTCCGACGTGACCGGCACATCCACGTAATCCCACCGCGAGAGAACACTAATCAGCTCAGCCCTGTCGAGCTGGTGCGCCGCGAATCGTTGGCACATCTCATAAGGCTGAGGATCCTCGACTAACTTTGCCTGCTTGATGCGGTTACTCACGTAGGGCTGCGAGACGTGCAGCAGCTCCGCAACCTCAACTTGCGATGAGGCTTCGGCAGCTGCTTTGACGCTACGGAGAAGATCGAGCCGGGAAAGATCTGCCCGAGCTTTGTCCTCGATCAGCTTCGCCAAGGGTGGCGGTAACGTGGTGCTCATGATGGCCTCTCTCCTTGCCTATAACTAAAGGTTATATTGGGTGGGGTGGGAACACAAGGGGGCTAGCCGAAAATCGGCTAGCCCCCTTGGTTCTTTCAGGGTTCTACACGTTCCCTACTGGTGCTACGGGCCAATCGTAGACGCGTTCCTGCTCCTGCATCGGGTCCGGTGGATCCGGCAAGACCGGGGGTGCCTGCGGCATCGGCGGAAGTGGATCAGCGAACAATTGCGGATCTGGCTGGACAGCTGGTGGTTCGTCGGCCGGCGGAATCTCGACTACCGGTGTGGATACCGGTGCAGCTGTGCTTTCGGGCTTGATGACCGTGGCTTGTGCGTATCGGAGATCCGGCCCGAACGAGTCGACTTTCAGGACCACTTTGGATCCGGGTCTGCCGTCGGCGGTCTGGTAGTTTTCTTGCTCCAGTGTCCCGGTGGCGACGACTCGTGTCCCTTTTTGTACACTCGCAGCGACATTGAGGGCAAAATCGCGCCACAACGTCACTTCCAAGTACAGTGTTGTCCCATCGACGCGAGATTGTGTCTGTCTATCGAATCTTTTTGGCGTATATGCGATTGTCAGCTTGCACCTGGCGACGCCGCTTTCGGTGAATGACAGCTTAGGATCGGCGGTCAGGTTTCCTGTGATGTCTGTCGACATGATGTCTCGATTCTCTGATTATCGTTCTAGTGAGATTGTTTGGGCCGGTGAGGATACGCCAGCTTTGCTCGCGGAGGGGTGGACGGGTTGGACTGTCACAGCTTCTTTTGCTGATGTCGGGAAGTCTCGATGATAGGCCTGTCCCGGCAGACTGACGGGCTCTGCGACCTGTCCGATCACAGTGTTGCCCGTAATCTTTTGGGGATGGTTAAGAACTGATTTTCCTGTCACATGCGCGTAATCAGAGACCTCAATCTCACCCCACAACACGCTTTG
>JBBAQX010000180.1:0-1954 GCA_040400085.1 Lysinibacter sp.
CCATGGGGTATGGTGCGCTGCTACCTCCGGCTCCACCATGGCGGTCCGGAGCCGGATGGTGGCGCTTGGCTGCCGGTCCTCCGGAGAGAGAGGCGGCTGATCTGGCTCGGCGCTCATGGCTAGACTTGTGCTGTTTTTTGTTTGCCTTACTGTCAGACGGCCCGGCCATCATGGAGGCGGCCTCAGCTAGGATCCGCTCCATCATGAATCTGTAACAGGCCGCTCTCGGGTGGACCGGGTCGGCTTCCCAGTAGCTGACGCCAGCGTCGTCGCCCTTTTCAATTAGTCTTGCAAGATTTACAACTCTGAATTTTCTAATGTTGGCGTGGTAGATCAGGTCTTTCAGCAGCCGTTTTACGCCGTCTAGGTCGTATATCTGCTGTTCCCTGAAGCCCTCGGCGGCCTGGTTGGGTGCGTGATCCACGTCACCGCAGCAGGGACCGCTGGTGTATCTCGGAATGGGCGTGAGAATAATCTTGTGGGCCGACCCGGCCGCCTTCAACAGCGGCAGGCACTGGTTGACCGTTTCACGAAGTAGTTCCAGTGGTGCCGGGACTAGATCGCCGTCGACATGGTATTTGCCATCATGGCCTCGGCGGCAGGGGATTATACCTCCTTCCTCGGTCTTTGCCATGTAGAAGTTGTTGTCCAGCAGTTGGAACACTACCAGAGAACTGGATAGTATGACCGGGGACAGCTTCGCAACACATTCGGTTAAATTGGCCGTCATACTGGCAATATTTTGCTTGTTGATACGCCATCCGGCCACCCCTAGAGAGGTGGATGGGAGGTCGGCGGCATAGAGGCTGAGACGAACCATATGACTCGCACCCACCAGCACAATGTGGTCCGGGGCGGTCAGGGCCGCCTGGGCGGGTACCGCGGTGAACACGTCAATGGCTAGCCGCTCCTTGAGCGAGTCGGCTATTTTTGCGAAGATAAAATCCTCTGCTCCCTTCAGCATGGGGCTGACACCAGAAGGTAGGTCCGTCAGCCCCGTCGAGGACCAGAGTCTGCTACTGGAGCTGGATAGGCTGGCCGGCAGTTCAAGCCTGGCCCCACCGCCTAGCTGGCGGTCGCCAAGTCCATGTTCCCTGATGGCCGCTAAATTGGCTGAAATCAGGCCCGGCAGAACCAGAGTGTTGTCTTGGCCGCTTGAGATGGCCAGCAACCACAGGGAGACCTCAAAGATTGATCGGATGGCGGCCGGATCGTTAAGTCCCCCACCCAGGAGAATGGGTCCGGGGGAAATAACGCACGTGCGTCCGATAACGGCTCGCAGTTTGGCTGTAGCTCTGACGAAATCCCTGCAGTAGGCAGAGGTGCCTACCATGGCCATGTGGCTAGCCGAGGAGAGCAGAAAGATGCTGCCCTCCGGCAGGGTTGTCTTGACTGCCACTTTTATAAAAGCGCACACAATCTCGTCCAGGCTTCCATACTCAACCCTGATGGAGGAGAAGCACTTCCTGTCCTCAGCAGGCGGCCAGAAGGCGGGGCAGTTCTGGTCTGACAGGATAATGACCTGACGGTCGTCTTCCTCGTTCTGGCCGCTCCTGGGGGGCCGGCGGCCGCCTAGACACTGATGCGGGATGGGACAGATCAGACAGGAGAGAGTAGCAGGATTAAAGCTGGTGCTTATGTTGGTCATGTCAGAGAGACTGTTTGATTCAGCCACTACCCCAATTCTCTTGTCGCCGTAGTTCCTGAGTGCACCGATGTGTAGAGTTGGGGGCGCCTCGGCGGCCCCGGACAGGTCAGGGATTGACAGTAGTCCCTGACGGTGGTTGCGAATCAGGTTGTACTTCCCGCTACCGGAGGAGTAAAGGGGCTGTACGGGATCGGTTACAGTGGAAAGGGGAGCCTTAGCCGATGGTGGCGGCGGCGGTGCCAATGTCTTCAATGGCGATTTAGTTGTTGAGGCTTCTGTATCTTGGTTGCCGCTGTGGTCCATTTC
>JBBAQX010000181.1:0-1940 GCA_040400085.1 Lysinibacter sp.
GGGTCTCTAAGGGGTGGATGGGGGTGTCAAAGATAGTGGTCTGCGACTCGATACTGACGGTGTACTCCAGCCGCCTGGCGTATCGTGTCAGATAGGTGCGGATCCAGCTACGGAGAGTGCCGATTACATATTGTTCGACGTTGGGTGTAGGCGAGTTGATCGCGGCACGCCACGCTTGATATCGGATTTCGTTCATGACGATCCCGGCTTCTGCCACCAGGCCGCTTGTTTCTAGGCGTGAGAGTACCGCAGGGGCAAACCGGGTTGTCACATTTTCAATCAGTGCTGCTTGTGCGCGAGTCGGGTCGAGGGGATACCGGCGAAAAGGCATGAGCTAGGACGCCTCCACAAGGCTTCTGGCTTCGCTCAGGTCCCGGCGCGCTGTCCGAGAGCTCAGTCCGAAATGCTTCTCGATACGAGCCGCCTGAACAGTGGGGTCCTCCGCTAACCAATTGATGATCTGCTGCAACCGATCAGCCTTGGACAATACCGGCAATGCTTCTCCTGAAGGTCCCGGGTTGAGAGCAACTGTGTCCACCTGTTCGTCCGAAGCGGTCGCGGACGCGATCTCCACGATAGGCACGGGCTGAAGACTCTCTACGTTGACATTTATCGGGGTAGCGACAGCAACAGTATTCGTGAGGGGTTCTGCTGGCTTTGTCCAAAAGCCCACCATCACAACAAGCAGATGGCTTGCTACGAGCAGCGCGATCGCGGGGATCGATGACACCATGACCGCAACTGGAGTCGCGACGCCTAACTGGTCCTCATGGTTGATCGCGTGCAGAGCATTACCCGTGATTGAGATCACAGCAAACAGGCACAAAGCGGCCCACGGGTACCAGGTCGTTCGACGTCCAGCCTTCGCCAGTGTAAACGCGGCAAGGGTCGCGATCACGATAAAGCCGTCAACGGTCAATGGCCACACCCACGCCAGATGCTGCGGCGTGCCAGATCGTGCCGCTAAATCCCGCAACGCATCAAATGACAAAGTGAACCCACCCGCGGCCAGGGCGACTATGCCAACTGATGTTAGAACCGTTACAAAACGCGATCCTGACCGCTTCTCTTCCACAGCATTCACCTGCATAGATATGTCCTTTATTTGGTATTTCCGAATACGCTGTAAATCAGTACGAAGAACATGACGACGAACGCTATACATGCAGCTCCATAAATCCCGATCCACAACAGGAGCGGGGTGAGGCTTTCTTTCGCTGCCTCACGAATTACTTTCGCTCCCGCTCCGATAGCTATCGCTACGAACAGGACCATGAGCGCAATAGTCATCGTCAAACTCCCTTGTTGTTGTGTGCTCGCATGATGATGTCAGCGATAACGATCGTCGTCTGAGGCGAGCTATAGGTGAGCCAGTCCACAATGCGCATCCCGAATGCCCCAGGTTCAACACCTGTTTGCACCAGTGCGTGCTGCATGATCTGTGCATTTACAGCGCGCTCCTGAGAACGATTTACCGGCCAAGGACTCAGACTCTCGATGACCTGCCGCTCCGTCTCGAAGGGCCCTGAAACCGTCATAAAGTCAGTCATCACATGCCCCCTGCCACTGAAACACGTTGAGCTGAGCGACATACGCGATGATTAGCTCGTCTCTTAGGAATCGTCGATGGCTTGATAGCAGATCTTCGAAAGCCGCGTCCACGTTGGTTTGACCTGGAACGAACTTCGAAGACTTGAGGGGCTTCATCCATGTCTCTAGAAGAAGGATCTTGGATCCCGAGGTGAAATGGCGAGCGGTGAGGGCTGGCTGACCAACTTCTTGATACGCGCGGGCCGCCAGAACCCGATGTTTTTGTTCCTGGGCGCGGACGCCATAGAAGCCGAACTGTGGAACGGTGCTGAGATATTTGGGCGGCAGGCTTGCCAGTACCTGGAGAGAAACGTTATGGAGCGCTCTCCCCCGCTCTGTCTGCCCTAGTA
>JBBAQX010000182.1:0-1918 GCA_040400085.1 Lysinibacter sp.
GAGCAGATCCGGGCCGTCGCAATCCGCGGCATCGTGATCCGACGCTTGACCATCAGGCAGGATCCTCGACGCTCTGCTCGGCAAGGACCTCGCGAAACTCGTTGAGGATCTGGATCTCCCAAGACCAGCGGACCGACTCCTCCTCCACGAGGATCAGCGGGAAGCGGGCGGAGCCGATCTCCTTGGTTTCCCGATAGGAAGGCCAGGAGACAAAAAGCCCTTGCGCCCCTTCGATGACCTGGATGCCTTGGATGAGCAAGCGGGCCACCCCGGGAATCCTGATAGAGGCCTCGGCCTTGAGCTTGGGGTAGTCGGGGTTGTTACGAAGCTCGAGATGGTTGATCGTGATGGTGTTAGCGCCCATGGTATTCCTCGTTTGTTTTTGGTGTAGAGTCCCGGACTATTCCGGGGTCATGTTGTTTTGAAGCGCCCCGTGCAAGGGGGCAAGACACTGGAGGGCATTTGACAAAGCGGCGCCCAGCCGCGAGATATTCGCAAGGAGCTTGGCCACATCCTCGACATAGAGCACTTCGCCCTTCTGGATCTTCTCCAGCACCGGCTCGACCATCTCGGTCGCATCGCCAACCTCCTCCAGCCCGGCCAAGAGCGCCGAGAACGGCCGGATCCCGGGATGTCCCGGGGGAAGCTCCAGCCGGAACTCTTCCCGCTGGTTCAGTGCTTCCTGATGTTCGTCTAGTTCGCTCACTGTGCCCCTGTTTCAGTCGTTGCCAAGCCCACCAGTTCCCCTTCACCGTCCGGGTCATTCGTACCACCGCGAGGAAGATACGGACCCGATGGACAAGCGAAGCAAGTGACTTCCTCCTGAATGTAGGGCTTTCCGTTCATTTTCACCCAGACCCCGACCTCTTCCCAGGCATCCTCCGTCCGTGGAAGGGCCCAGCCGATGGCCTTGCGAATGCTGGAAGCAGTGGGAGCGGCGCCCCTGCGCATCCCCCGCTCGAGCAAGAACCCGACAAGGTGCTGGGCATCTTCGCTCAGATCCCCGAGATATAGGCCGTCCGCTTCTCCTGAGTGATGGATCCCCGCAACGATCTTACGAATGGTGCGTAGCAACTCGTTGACGCGGTTAGACTGTCGGAAAGTCCCCGGGGCATTGGCTTGGGCGATGGATTCCTCCAACTCGACGACCGAGCCGACCGAGCACAACTGCTTGATCCCATCCACTTTCTGGAGGATCCGGCGCTGTTCCTTCGCCGCCACATCCCGAAGGCACCCAAGGCGGTGGTGCAAGTAGGTCGGAAAGGCGGCGCCCCGGGTCGGGTCAAAGGTGTTCAGCGCCTTGGCACAGATCTCGTAGGCGGCAGACTCCAACTCCTCAGTCGGGAGCGGTGTGCCAAAGATGTTCCAGGAGTGGGAGTAGCGGCGCACCTGCGAGGCGATCACCTTTTTGTATTTGCCGTCTGCCAAGAGTGTCATGCGTGGGTCCTTCGGTAGGTTTTGTTGAGGTTCGGTCACGTGTAAGGGCATTGGTCAGATTCGCCGGCTGATGACTTCCCCGCCTGCGAGCAGTGCGTGGCGAGCGGCTCGGCTGAAACAATGGACGGCGGAGCGATCGTTCCAGTCGATCTCGCGGATGGAAGCGTGTTCCCGGTCCGGGCGGCGGATCTCGGTCCTGACCATCACCCGCTCCTCGGCGGATTCCTCGGGAATCGAATAGAGCGGGGCGATGCGGTGGGTGATGTCTACTGCGGTCATGGCGCTGTTCCCTTCTGGCGGGGACCGAAACTGATCCCTCTCCCTAGAATATATGGTATTGTTGTTAGGAAATCAAGGGGGTGGAATCATTTTCCGAGCTTTCAAAAGCTCGGTCACTGCGATGAGCAGTTCGGTGGGCAGGAGATTCCACTTCTGCTCTCCGATGGTTGCCAGCAGGTGGTGGCGCCTTGCCTGCTCCTTG
>JBBAQX010000183.1:0-1881 GCA_040400085.1 Lysinibacter sp.
GGCAATATCGGAGAGGTGTGTGGTATTACACTCAGTTTTGGACCCATAGCGATTGGATATCAATGTGAGTCAGCTTATAAATAGTTTACGATCAACAATATCGGATACGCTCGTGCCAATCATTGGCGAGTCTGTTGGTCGAATTCATCTAATTGATCCGCCTGAGCATGCCAATGTGGGCGACTGTGCAATTTTATTGGGAGAGCTCGACTTTTTTGAGCGCGATTTCCCAAACACTAAAATAGCATTCACTGATTGGAAGCAGGGACTTCGTGGAAGTAGTTACATTGATAAGTCTCCCATATTACTTATACATGGCGGAGGTAACTTCGGCGACATTTGGCCCGATCATCATAATTTTCGACTGGAGATAATACGCGCATTTAAGCATCGCAAAATTGTCCAGTTGCCACAGAGTATACATTTTGATTCCTTGGAGGTCCTTAAAGCCACTCAAGATGCCATTAAGGCCCATCCCGACTTTACTCTCATGGTGCGCGACAAGCGAAGTGAAGCCTTTGCTCGCAGACATTTTGACTGCCGAGTGGAGTTATGCCCCGACATGGCGTTCGCGCTTAGACCGATGTCTCGGCAGCCTGCCCAGTGTGACGTTGATCTGCCCCCCGCTGAGTGGCCCAGAGACTATGATAGTCTGGACCACGAAAGGGAGTTTGAATGCCAAGCAAGAAGCACAAGCCGGAAGAGATTATCGGCAAGCTGCGTGAAGTTGAGATCGTGCTGGCGCAGGGCGCGAGCACAGCCGAGGCGTGTCGCCGGATCGCGGTCAGCGAGCAGACCTATTATCGCTGGCGCAAAGAGTATGGCGGCCTGAAGACCGACCAGGCACGACGGATGAAAGATCTGGAGAAGGAGAATCTGCGGCTTCGCCGTGCGATCTCGGACCTCACCTTGGACAAGCTGATATTACAGGAGGCGGCCCGGGGAAACTTCTGAGCCCCGCGCGGCGGCGACGCTGTATTGATCATGTGCGACGAGCGCTTCCGGTGTCCGAGCGACGGATCTGCCGGGTGCTGGGACAGCATCGATCGACACAGCGCAAGGTTCCGCGCGGGGCAGATGACGAACAGGCGCTGACCGAGGACATCATTGCGTTGGCAAAGCAATATGGTCGCTACGGCTATCGGCGGGTGACGGCATTGCTGTGCCATGCGGGTTGGACGGTGAACCATAAACGGGTTGAGCGGATCTGGCGTCGCGAGGGGCTCAAGGTCCCGCAGCGGCAGCCAAAGCGCGGGCGTCTGTGGCTTAACGACGGATCATGCATCCGCCTGCGGCCTGAATATCCAGGGCATGTTTGGGCCTACGACTTCGTCGAAGGTCGGACGCATGATGGCCGCAAGTTCCGCATCCTGACCATCATCGACGAGGCCAGCAGGGAATGCCTGGCGCTCATCGTCGCACGTCAGCTGCGACATGAGGATGTGCTGGCCGCCTTGGCGGACCTGTTCATCACGCGTGGCCCGCCAGCCAATATACGGTCAGACAATGGCAGTGAATTTATCGCGACGGCCGTCCAGCAATGGCTGGGCCAGATCGGGGTGAAGACGCTCTACATCGCACCGGGATCACCGTGGGAGAATGGCTATAATGAAAGCTTTAACGGGTCGCTTCGCGACGAACTGCTCAATGGCGAGATCTTCTACAGCCTGGCCGAGGCGAAGGTGCTGATCGAAGCCTGGCGGCGGCACTACAACACTGTCCGGCCGCACAGCAGCCTCGGCTATCGACCACCGGCACCAGAAACGGCCTCACCGCCATATCCGGCCTCCGGTTCCGCTTCGCTACACCTCCACCCGGATATGGCGGCGGCGAGCATAATCCACTAACAAACAAACCGGTCCACTCGGTGGGGGCAGATCA
>JBBAQX010000184.1:0-1878 GCA_040400085.1 Lysinibacter sp.
CTAGTACAGGGTATGCAACCCTTTGCCTCACCCGTCTTCTTCCCGCCCTTCCCCACCCCCCACACCCCACCGCTCATCCATCACCACTGCGTCGCTCGCTATATCGTGGATACTACTCGTTGTTCTATGGAAGCTTTAACACTCCTCCTCCTCCCCATGGTCCTGTGTTTTACCATGCATGCTTCTTGCGCCATACCTCAGCCGATAGCTCGCGACTGATCTGCGACCCCGGCGCCCCCAGTATCCAGGTCGGCAAGCAGCAGAAGGGCACCAAGGAGAATCTATCATGCTCAAAGAGGTTCGCCTCAACCGCCGTTAACGCACACTGCTGTTCTCTGAACGCTGTTTCTGCAGGGGCATCTGTGATGTCAACACGGGCTACTGCGGCTGCAGCACGAACTACGCCACATCCAATGGCTACAACTTGCCCGGCACGCGTGGTGATTGTGGTTTCGCCCAGTCAACGATCCAGGGCTGTCCAGGAGGCGTGTCTTGCTCCGCCCACGGCGCTTGCTCCGGGTTCCCGACCTTCGCCTGCTTCTGCAACGAAGGCTGGCAGGGGGCCGACTGCTCGGAGAAGACGTGTCCCCGCTCCTCGTCTTGGTTCACCTACCCCAGCGACCAGGAGACTGCCCACGTGTTTGAGTACAACGAGTGCAGCGACATGGGAGCGTGCGACAGGTCCTCCGGGACGTGTACCTGCGTCAGCGGTTTCACGGGGTCATCGTGCAATCGCCTTCAATGCCCAGGTCAGAAGCGCCTGCACTGCCTCTGTACTCGATGACTTCATCCTTCCCCTGCTACGCACCCTTCCTCACGATGGATGGATTCTCCCTGTTTCTCTTCCTCTGCTAATGCCTCTGCTCTTCACTATACCCCCCCTTCCCCCCCCCACCCCTCTCACATCCTCCGCCTCGCCCCTCGTTCCACCTCCATCACCCTGTGTCCCCTCAACCTCCCACCAGGCGATCCTAACCTCTGCAGTGGCCATGGGGAGTGCCAAGACATGATGACCCTCGCATCAGCAGCCACCGTCAACGGAGTCAACGCAGGAAGAACCTACGGCCTGGTTCCCAACGAACCCAAGACCTGGGACTACAATCGCATGTACGGCTGCAACTGCAACGACGGTTGGGCGGGGTACGACTGCTCACTGCGCACGTGTCTCTCAGGAGACGACCCGAACTCCAAGGGACAGCTGGACGAGATCCAGTCCATCTCCTGCGTGGAGCTCGGCACCGGTTTCTTCGTGCTGACCTTCCGAATGGAGTCCACCACGCCTATCCCCGGGTCAGCCTCTTCTGCCGTGGTCAAACAGGCACTGGAGGCGCTGCCGACCATCACAGAGGTGTCGGTCGACCTCGCCACAGGGTCGCAGATAGACCAGATATGCACACCTAACGGAAACATTTTCCTCATCACTTTCCTGACCGAACACGGCCCACTGCCGCTGCTGCAGATAACCAATACCCCCGAGCTCGAGATGCAAGTCCAGCGACCGGTGGTGGGAAACAAAGAGACACAGGAGTGCTCGGGGAGAGGTTTGTGCGATACCTCCACTGGTTCCTGCAACTGCTTCCTCGGGTATGGCGCGTCCGATGGAAAGGGAGGCGAGGGAACGCTGCTGGACTGCGGGTACATCATGCCTCTGCCGTTCGTGGCCTCCTAAGCTGCGACGAGCAACGCACGACGCGCGGGGTGCAGGAGAAGGCGGCGATACCTGCTAATGAGCCTCTCGCAGCTTTTCATGTGTTCTCCTATGTTTATATACCGACGCGCAGTCAAGTAGGTACGGCCGCGTTCAGTGGGGTGATGGGGTGACAGCCAATAGCATGGCTAGCTGTAACAGCTAACAGCTGAGGATAGTCTGAGAGTAGA
>JBBAQX010000185.1:0-1876 GCA_040400085.1 Lysinibacter sp.
GTCAGTCTGCATCAGGAGGGTCTGTAGTTCTTGAAGGAGGTCAGTCAGTATCAGGCCAGGGTGGATCGTTATCACTGAAGACTCTATCCTTTTATGGCGGAAACGACATCATTCTCAACGAGGCGGGCTTAACAATGAGGACGAAGGACTCTGACCTCAGCTCCGGCTCTGTTTCTGTTTCTACGGGCAATTCAAAGTCAGCCTCAACAGGCTCTCTCGTCTTGAATGTGGGCAAGAGCGGAAAAGGCGTTGGAGGCTCGCTGTCTATGTCAGCTGGAGAAGGGTTAGACGGTGGAATTATCTCACAGACAACGGGTTCAGGGAACATCGGCGACGGCGGCCGATTTAGTGTTTACACTGGAGCGTCTGCAAGCGCCGCTGGCACAAGTGGCGCTATACTCATGAAGTCTTCCGACTCGTTCGCGACGTCGGGCGGCATCGATATGTCTACCGGCGCAGTTGTTTCGGGACCCTCGGGAAGCCTCTCAATGTACTCTGGTGACAGTTCCAGCGGAAGTTCGGGACAGATCTTGCTTGGTACAGGGTCTAGTAGCCAAGCGACAGCAGGAGCCATTTCCCTCGCTGGAGGAGACTCTGTTATGGGCGCTGGCAGCGAAGTCAATATCATTGCTGGCGAAGGCGTTTCAGGAGGGTCGGTCCAAGTTAGGGCCGGCGGTAGCCGACTAGGAAACTCGGGTTCGGTCAGTTTCTCAGCCGGCGACTCCATGGCGGGTTCTGGAGGCAACGTAACGATTGTTTCGGGGCGTTCTCAAAACCAAGCTGGTTCTGTCACAATTTCCTCTCAAAGCGCCGTGAAAGGAGGCAATGTCGCTATATCTTCAGGGGAAGGTGAAGCGTCTGGCGTAGTAAGTCTTAAGTCGGGTAACTCAGTCTCTGCTTCTGGCGCTGTCATACTAAGTTCAGGCTCCTCAAAAAATAGTGGTAATGTTGTCTTAATGTCGGGCGTCGGCTCTGATGACGCAGGCAACATCACCATGCTCGGCGGAGACGGGCGCAAGAAAGGCTCCTCTGTCTTGTTGTTTGCCGGCAACGGAAACAGCACAGGCGGGGCCATCGACATGCGCAGCGGCGGAGGCCCTGTGGCTGGCGATATCCGTATCACGTCTGGCCAGGCGAAGGTGTCGGGAGGCAATATCGTGATGTCTTCTCAAGGCTCACTGTCTTCTGGCAACATCACTCTTGGCTCCGGAGCAGCAACGTCCGGAGTATCTGGCTCGATCAGTCTATCCACGGGTTCATCCGCCACGACATCTGCCGGTAATATCTCCTTTGTTGCTGGTCGCGGAAGCTTGACGGGCTCTGGAGGCAGCTTGCTTTTCAAAGCTGGATCTGGCGATATTCAAGGCGGGTTAGTTTCGTTGGTAACTGGTTCGAGTGTCAAAGGCTCATCGGGTCCGCTTTTGTTGGGCAGTGATTCGAGCGCGGCAGGTGCCAGCGGAGACGTAATCGTCCAGACGGGCAAGACCAGTAGAGGCAACTCGGGATCGATGTTGTTCAGCGTGGGCGAGTCGACCACTGGGCAAGTAGGTTCGATCAGCCTCAGGGCGAGCGGACTTGCAAGCGGAGGCTCAGGAGGAAATATATCCATGTACAGTGGAAGCACTATCAAGTTGGCTAGTGCCGGTAAGACGAACGGAGACACGGGACCTATTTTGCTTACGACTGGGGCTAGCGGTACGGGAATTTCTGGTGATATCGCCCTGATTGCTGGCTCGTCGAAGACAGGAACGAGCGGATCTATCTCGCTGTCTGCTGGTCCTAGCGGCAGTGGAAACGCTGGCAATCTATCGTTTGCTGCTGGCGACACGTTCTCTGTCGGAACAACTGGCGGTAGTGTGAGTCTTCGCGCCGGTAA
>JBBAQX010000186.1:0-1850 GCA_040400085.1 Lysinibacter sp.
AATACGTTCGTCGTCCGCAAGATCGGGACGCAGCGGCTTGCCTGATCCATCTGTAGCGAGTAACGCGTAGCCCCCCAAAATCAGGAATTCTTCGATTTTCTGAACTCCATAAATCGACGAATATGTCGTCAGGACAAAGCAGCTCGCATTCTTTGCCTCTTGACCACGCTGATCCGAAAACGACCGGCAGAGAACAACTGGACCACTTCGCAGGATACGTTCGAGGCCATGTGTAATGTAATCCCTGCATCTGCCCTTGAAATTCACCTCGTCGAGGATCCGGTCGTTTTGGCATGGGGAAACTCCCCAGAGGTTGATGCTTGCGACCGCCTGCTTTCCGAAGGAAAAACTCGCACCCAGAGGTGGCTCGTTTTATCTGAACAGTCCGGGGCAGATTTATAAGTGGTTTCTGCCCTTGGTTATGCCGCAACCGGGATTGGCTGCAGCGATGTGAAGTAGGCTTGGTCCGGCGTTTGCCGACCCAGGCTCTGATGTGGTCTCTTGCCGTTGTAGAAGTCCAGATACTTTCCGATGGAGGCTCGGGCCTCGGGCACGTTGGCGTAGGCCTTCAGGTAGACCTCCTCGTATTTGACGCTTTTCCAGACACGCTCGACGAAGACGTTGTCCCGCCAAGCCCCTTTTCCATCCATGCTGATCTGGATGCTGTTCTTGATCAGCAGGCCGGTAAATTCGTGGCTGGTGAACTGCGAGCCCTGATCCGTATTGAATATCTCTGGCTTGCCATAGCGGGCCAAGGCCTCTTCGACCGCCTCGATGCAGAAGCCCACATCCATGGTTATCGACAAACGCCACGACAGCACTTTGCGGCTGAACCAATCCACCACAGCAGTGAGATAGACGAAGCCCCGTGCCATAGGGATATAGGTGATGTCCATCGCCCAGACTTGGTTCGACCTCGTCACCGGCAGCTTGCGCAGGAGATACGGATAGATCTTGTGGCCAGGTTCCGGCTTTGACGTGTTCGGCTTGCGGTACAGCGCCTGGATGCTCATGCGCTTCATCAGCGTGGCAACATGCAAGCGACCCACCTCATGCCCTTCGGCGATCAGCAGTCCTTGCAGCATACGGCTGCCTGCGAACGGATATTCGAGATGCAACTCATCGATCCGGCGCATCAGGGCCAGGTCGGCAACGCTGGTGGCGCGCGGCAGATAATAGATGCTGCCCCGGCTGATGCCGAGTTCTCTCGCTTGCCTGCTGACCGACAACTCGTGCTTGCGGTCAATCATCGCTTTGCGCTCAGAAGGCCCGCCTTGCCGAGCGCGCCTTCCAAAAAATCGTTGACCAACGTCAGCTCTCCAATCTTCGCATGGAGGGTCTTCACGTCGACCGCAGGCACCAGTGGTTCGGCTTTGCTTTCGGCGCTGAAAACCCCGGTAGCCCCTTCCAGCAACTGATCGCGCCATTGCTTGATCTGATTGGCGTGGACGTCGAACTGCTGTGCCAGCTCCGACATTGTCTTCTCGCCCTTGATCGCAGCCAGTGCAGCTTTCGCCTTGAATGCCGGTGTGTGATTCCGGCGCTGTCGTCTTGCCATGTCGGCTCCTGTTCGCAGCGCATCCTACGCCGCTCTCAGGCAGAAACTCCACTTATCCCGGCTGTCCAGATTCCCCGAGCCACCTCTCATGACAGTTCGCCACGCGTTGTTCACCGCAGACATATCAATATCGCGCACATCAATCCGCTTGATCGTGACAAGATCGCTTGCGGTGTAGCTGATCTTGTCAAGGCTCAGGCGGTGACCCGGCATCTCATCGCTAAACCTGATCCGTTCAACGGTCATCTTCCCATCATCAGGTGCTGGTCCAAGAGGAAGCGTGATATCTTCC
>JBBAQX010000187.1:0-1815 GCA_040400085.1 Lysinibacter sp.
TCTCGATTGGATGGTTGATGCGGACAAAGTCGCGCTCGATTCCGGCCGCCGCCCCGAACTCGCGCTGGAGTTGCTCAAGGTTTTCGACTCCCAGATCAGCGGAGGGAAACGCTACGACCTCGCGACCATCGGCCGCCGTTCGGCCAACGCAACCTACCACACCTCCCACGCCTCCGACCGCACCGAGGGCATCACGTGGGTGATTGAGGTGGACCCCGTCGGTTGGACAGTGGGATCGGGAAAGTTAGTTATGCTGGGTATTCTCTGATTGGGGAGAAGATAAATATAGGGAGGGGTGCAGGGGAGGGAGCTTGCTCCCTCCCCGCCCGCCCGGGCCGCCGCTAGGCGGCCTGCTGGGATTGGTTGTCTAGGGGATGGGGCTGGTTGCGATAGACCTCCGAGGGCGTTTGTCCGTCGTGGCTGCTGTGCGGGCGGTGCCCGTTGTAGAAGTGGAAGTAGACACCGAGGCTGCGTTCGGCCTCGAGGACGTTGGAGTAGGCCTTGAGGTAAACCTCCTCGTATTTCACCGAACGCCAGAGTCGCTCGACGAAGACGTTGTCCAGACAGCGTCCTTTCCCGTCCATCGAGATCTTGATGCCGTGGGCCAGCAGCACCCCGGTAAATTCCGAGGAGGTAAACTGACTGCCCTGGTCGGTATTGAAGATCTCCGGCACGCCATGAAGTTGAATCGCTTTTTTCAGGACCCGCACGCAAAACGCCGCGTCCAAAGTGTTGGACAACTCCCAGGCCAGCACGCAACGACTGCGCCAGTCTATCACCGCGCATAGATAGGTGAACCCGCCTTGCACGGGGATATAGGTGATATCGGTGGCCCACACTTGGTTGGAGCGCAGCACCTGAAGTCCCCGCAGTAAATACGGATAGACCCGGTGCGCCGCGTTGGCGCGCGAAAGGTTGGGCTTTCGGTAAATCGCCTCCAGTCCCATCACTCGCATGAGGCGTTGGGTGCGCTTGCGATTGATCTGATAGCCCTGCCGACGCAGGGCCCGCATCATCTGGCGCGATCCATAAAATGGATACAACAGATACAGCTCGTCTATGAGCTTCATGAACTGGAGGCTTTGGGGCGAAACCGGCCGGGCCCGGTGGTAGTGCGTGGCACGCGGCAGGGCCAACAGTTGGCACTGCCGGCTCACGCTCAAGCGAGGGTGACTTGGCTCGATCATCGTGCGTTTCTCAGCCGTGGAGCTGCGCAGATTTTTTTTTCAACCACTCGAGTTCCATCTCGAGCTGGCCGATTTTCTGGTAGAGTTGGGCTTCCTTTTGCGCCGCTTCCGCCCCCCCGGGCGGCGCTTTGGTCGCGAAGACTTCGGGGAGTCGTTCGAGCACCTCTTTCTTCCATTGGCTCACCTGCACGGGATGAACCTCGTGACGTGCGGCTATCGTATGCACCGGCTCTACGCCTTTAAGTGCTTCCAGCCCAACCTGGGCTTTGAATTCTGGACTGAATTTCCGTCGGTTTTTCTTGGACATATCTTGGATCGTTTTTCGGGTTTAGGTTTAACGATCCCTCCTGTCCAGTTTTCGGGGTCCACCTCAGCCGGCAACGAGCAAGGGATCGAGCACTAGATCGCCTAGGTCGGTGGAGCAACCCGATAAGTTTAGCGATGAGCTCCCCGAGTTTCTGGTGAGGTGGTCACGTTTTTACCTGCGACGAGGTTTTTAAGTTCCGCAAGAGCATGATGTTGCTCGCGAATTCTTACCAATCGCCAGCATGTTTCAGACCTTAACGCAGAGGCACTGAGATCAGCGAAGGTTCCTGTTACTCAGTCGACTTTATGATTTTGCGTTTTT
>JBBAQX010000188.1:0-1764 GCA_040400085.1 Lysinibacter sp.
GCGCCTTTTCCACATCGCTCACCACGACGCCGAGTAGCCGGAGGGAGTCTCACCCTCCGGCCCTCACAGATCCGGACGTGAACCTCTCGATTCATCCGGCTCGTGCCATCCAGTTACCAGGTCGTGTAGCGCAGCTCCCAGTGCGCAAACAGGCGGGGCACCCGTTCCCGGACACCACACAGCCATGCTCGCGCACGTCTGTCACCGCGTTCCAGCCGTTTGTACTTCCTTCTCGCCCAGTGCATCAGGTGGCGATCAACACGCCAGCACAACGGAATCACCATGCTTGGATAGAACACCGTGAAGTAGTTGAGCCAGCCCCGGAGAGCCGGGTTCACGCCACGCGCGAGGTCGTTAAGGGTTAGAGTTGTGCGCCGATGTATCTTCCACGAGGCCACCTTTCGGCTCATATCCGTCAACTTGCCAGGATCGACCGCAGGTAGAAACCTCGTGAATGCCCTTCCCTCTGCCTTGTTGAAGGCCTTCCGGGGACGAAACGCATAGCCGCAGAACGTAAACGACATCACCGGGTGATCCCGGTGCCGCCGACTGTCCTTGCAGTACACTATTTTCGTCTTCTCGGGGTGCAGACTCAATCCGATATCGGCGAACCGACGCCCGATTGACTCCCGCACCTCCCAGGCTTGACGTTCGGTCACACAGTGGATCACCGCATCGTCCGCGAAACGCTCGAACCGGACTCCCGGATATTCCCGAGAGATCCACAGATCGAAGCCGTAATGCAGGAACAGATTAGCGAGCAACGGTGAAATCGGTCCGCCTTGTGGCGTACCCCGAGTCCTTTCGATGGCGGTGCCGTCCGGCATCTGCATCGGGGCTTTAAGCCAGCGCTCTACATAGAGCAGGACCCATTTCCGGTCCGTATGGCGCGTGACCGCCTTCATTGTCAGATCCCATGAGACCGTGTCGAAGAAGGCCTTCACGTCGAGGTCGACGACCCAGTCCTTCTCCCAGCACCGCTTGCGGCATGCCGCTATCGCGTCCAAGGGTGACCGTCCGGGACGATATCCGTAGGAGTCGTCGTGAAAGACCTTCTCCACTTCCGGCTCCAATGCCAGGACCGCCACCGTCTGCGCCACCCGATCGACCACGTTCGGGATGCCCAGGACCCTCGTTCCTCCTTTCTTCGGTATCTCCACCGCGCGGACCGGCCCGGGGAAGTACGACCCCGACGACATGCGATTCCACAGCCTGTAGAGGTTATCCTTCAGCCTCTCCTCGAACTGCCCGATCGTCACGCCATCGACCCCGGCCGCTCCTCCGTTCTCTTTGACCTTCAACCACGCACTCCACACCAGCTTTTTCGGGATGTCGTGCGACTTGCCCTGCAACTTCGGCTCACTCATGCGATTCCTTCCTCACGGTTGATCACACTCATCAGCCAGGACGACCCCACCCCTTGGCTCCGCCCCCACTGCGATACGCAGGGACTTCACAGCTACTACGGGTGAGTCCGCCGGCGCGTCCCGCGACGGTACTCGGCTCCTTGCGGATTCCGCCGCTTGGAGTTCTCCCTCTCGCCACCAACTGCTCGGTGACCGTGTCGAGACGCGCCTTCACATGTTCCGTACGAGAGCCCGGACCGGACTCATGCTGCCTGTACGCCGGACACCACCTGGGCAGTAGACGGGTAACCCCCAGGCTCATCCCAGAGCAAAGACCAAACCCTGGTTTCGATGTCATCTCATTAGCTTTCGACGCTTCAGTCGGCAGAGGGCCTTTCGACCCATCGCTCATCTTTCC
>JBBAQX010000189.1:0-1764 GCA_040400085.1 Lysinibacter sp.
CAACCGGCGGCGGGTCGGCGGTCATCGCATCCTACGAGATCAACACCGGCCCCGCTACGGATGCTGCGCTCGTAGGCTGGGGTGCAGGTACGTGGGGCGCAGGCGTGTGGGGTACGGGCGGCACCAATACGGAAGCGCTGCGTATATGGACCATCCAGAATTTTGGTCAGGACGCGGTGTATGGTCCTGAAGACGGCTCGATGTACTATTGGAACGCTACTGTTGGGTACGTCCCTTCGACAGTCACGATGACCATCGCGTCTCCATGCGTAGTTACGTCATTAGTGAACATCATCGACGGACAGGTTTTCACGTTCACCACGACAGGAGCACTGCCCACGGGTATCGTGGTGGGCACGACGTACTACGCAAAAATCCTCACCCCCACTACGTTCAAGCTGGCTTTGACGGCGGGGGGGACGGACATCAACACCTCGGGCACGCAGTCGGGCGTACACGGCATCTCCCCGCGCATGATGCCGTTGACAGCACTCGCAGGCGCAGCAGATACGCCGACTGTGCAGGCCCTGTTCCTGATCTCGGCGGTGGACCGCTTTCTCATCACGTTCGGCGCCAATGACTATGGCAGCGCGGTGCAGGACAAGATGCTCATTCGTTGGGCAGACCAAGAGTCGCTGATTCTGTGGACCCCGGCCATCACTAACCAAGCGGGGAGTATCCGCCTGTCGCACGGCTCGCAGATCGTCGCTGCGGTACAGACCAAGCAGGAGATTCTGGTCTGGACAGATTCGGCGCTGTACGCCATGCAGTACGTCGGACCTCCTTACGTGTGGTCCGTGCGGCTGGTTGCCGACAACACCACGATCATCAGCTCGGGCGCAGCTGCCGCTGCTGGGGATGCCGTCTACTGGATGGGCCGGGACAAGTTTTACGTCTACAACGGGCGCTCCCAGACGTTGCGTTGCGATCTGCAGAAGTTCATCTTCGACGGACTCAACATCAATCAAGCCGACCAGTGTTTCGCCAGCACCGTCGAGCGCTACACCGAGGTATGGTTCTTCTACTGCGAGACATCCTCCACCACGCTGGGGCGCTATGCGGTGTACAACTACACGGAAGACGCATGGACCTACGGAACCATGACGCGCACTGCTTGGATGGACTCGGGGCTGTACACCAGCCCTATTGCGGCGACCTACTCACAGAATCTGGTAGACCAAGAGAGCGGCGTGGATGATGGCGAAGTGTGGAACATCACAAGCCCTATCGAGGCGTACATCACATCGTCCGAGTTCGATATTGGCGACGGGCATAACTTCGGATTTGTGTGGCGCCTGCTGCCGGATGTCACGTTTGTAGGGTCCAACGTGGCTGCGCCCACTGCCACGATGTATCTGCTGCCGTTGCAAAACTCAGGCTCTGGATACAACAACCCGCTGTCCGTGGCGGGTAACGCGTCAGGTGCAGTAACGCAGGTGGTGGAAGTACCCATCGAAACTTTCACCGGGCAAGTCAACATCCGTGTGCGCGGGCGCCAGATGGCTATCAAGATAGCATCAAACAAGGTAGGTACTACTTGGCAAATGGGTTCGCCACGAATTGATGTGCGTCCTGATGGCAGACGTTGAATGGCCACGATCTACAAGTTCTCGTTCCCCCCGACGCCGGGGCTACCCAATGCGCCGGCCCAATACAGTCAGGCGTATCACGACCGGCTGAATGGCGATTTGCGCATCTACATGAACCAGATGCAGGCTACACTTGCACCACGTCTGACACAGCCTACTGTCGTCGGGTCGCGCG
>JBBAQX010000190.1:0-1739 GCA_040400085.1 Lysinibacter sp.
CCCTCCCCACGGACTCGTCTTGCAAGGTCACGGTCTCCTGTGAGTCGGAGCGTTTCCGTCAGATTGGTGACTCGATCCAGCGGGCCACCCTTGACTCCGTGAGGGAATCCGGGAGGGTTGCAGCGAAGGCTTGCTCGGTGGAGGTGAAGATCCTTGCAGTCGCTGTCGATTCGGTGAAGGCCACCCCCCGGGAAACCGAGATGCCTTTGTGGGGGTGGGCCATTACGGCCGCTGGGGCGGTAGCCCTGCTCCTTAGCGCGGCTTTCTGATCCCACCCGCTCCGAAGGAAGGCCCGGGAAGCCACCGTTGCTCCCGGGCCTCTTTTCATGCCAACTCGATGTGCTGGCTGTCCTGTTCCCGATACTTGTTGAGCAAATTGTGGGCCGCTGACAAAGCCTCCCGCAGGGTATCGAGTTCCTTGCGGATCACCTTGGCCTGCTGGTTGGGCATATTCCCGAGGATGTCCTCGAGGTTGGTCTCGTCGCCTTGGAACGGATTGCTCATACTGCCACCCCGATGGCTTCCGGGAGGAACTCGGGCGCATGGGCCATCACCAGGTCGTAGACCAGCCCGGCCACGACTTGCATATCCGGGTGAGCGGCCTTGGCCTTGCGGAGCATGAGGAAGTGGCGCCATTCCCGCAGGTTCGCGGTCATCACGATTTCCGTCTTGAGCGAGTTGGGCAGGATGGACCGGGCTTCCTGAGGCTTGACCTTATAGACGTTGACCATCTTGAGGTAGAGCCGCTCGAGGAACTCCATTGCCTCCAGCCACTCCGCCCAGGCAACTTCCGGCAGGTTGACCGGGCGGATGAACTGGAGCTGTCCGCCGAAGCGATCGCCGCAGTAGTTGCAGTACCGGGTCGACTCCTGCGAGAAGGAAGCGATCCGATGCCGGACCAGTTCGTGGGTGACTCCCCGGTCGGTGATGATCCGCACCGACATCACCGCATGTTCGAGGACCGACTCGTGGCCCTTGCGGATGATTTTTGCGATGAACTCCGCGGCATCCTTCCCGGAAAGGTCCTCGGTCTTGTAGCAAGTGCGCCCGGCCCTCTCCACCATCAGCGCCGGGGCTGGGGTGATCCATTCGAGCGAGACTTTGTGTTCTACCTGTTGCATGTATTCCCCCTGTGAGCGTGGTCTGAAAATATGGGAAAACCCCGGGAGCAAAACAGCCCCCGGGGTAGAATAGGCGGCGCCCGGTGAACTAGTCCAGGTCTTCGATGAGCTTGCGGAGTTCTTCGGTGCTCTTGCCCTTGAGTTCCTCGTTCTCCTTGTCGGCCAGGAGACCCAGCAACTCGGACTTGCGCCGGCGACGAGCGGCGATGGTCTTGCGAGCCTCGGCCTCTTCGCTCTTGGTGGAGAACACGTGCTTCACGAGTTCGACCTTGGTGGTCAGCAACTCGTCGGCCTTGCTCTTGACCGCGAGGAGCGACTCCTCCTTGGCGACGCTGAGTTCCTTGTTGAGGATCTTGTAGAGGGCATCGAGTTCCTCAAGGGACAGGTCCCAGAGGTCCTCGACGGTGAGGGTGCCCTTGAAGGCGAAGCGGATCTTGTTGCGGCTGGCAAGCTCGAAAATGCTCATGGTGTTACTCCTGTGGTGGGTTGGTTAGAAAATGACCTTGAGAATGCGCTGGGTCTTGCCGGTGACCTTGATGATGAGCGCCCCCGGCTTGGTGTCAGCGAACCCGAGACCAGACAGCTGCTCTTCGGAGGGGGTGACCCTCATCTTCGCAC
>JBBAQX010000191.1:0-1713 GCA_040400085.1 Lysinibacter sp.
TACATGCGGAAGACTGCGTTCGCAATCAACGGTCTGCCGGAAGTCATCAAGTACGAAAGCGAGACACCCTGAATGGACAACTCCGACATGCTCATGGAGCGCCTGCGTAATAATGGGGCGCCCTTTGCGGCCAACGACAACATCGCCAAGTATCTCGACTCTGTGGATCGTGAGCGGATCCAGTGGGAGGTCCAGCTCGCTTGTCAGGCCTTGCTCAAGGCGCTGGTGATCGACACCGAGAACGATCACAACACTCGTGAGACCGCCAAGCGCATGGCCAAGATGTACGTGCGCGAAGTCTTCAAGGGTCGCTACGAGGCCATGCCGGAACTCAAGGACTTTCCCAACGCCAAGCAGTTGGATGAGATCTATGTCATCGGCCCCATCACGGTACGCTCGGCGTGCTCGCATCACCTGGTCCCGATCATGGGGAAGCTGTGGGTCGGGATCATCCCGAGCGAGCGCGTGATCGGCATCTCCAAGTTCGCCCGGCTCGCCAACTGGATCTTCCGCCGTCCCCAGATCCAGGAGGAGTCGACGGTCCAGATCGCTGAACTCCTCACCAAGCACATCAACCCGAAGGGCTTGGCGGTGATCTGCGAGGCTCAGCACATGTGCATGACCTGGCGGGGAGTCGAGGAAAGCGAGACCACCATGACCACTTCCTACATGGGCGGAGTGTTCCGGGATGATCCTGCGGCTCGTTCCGAGTTCCTGCGGCTCATCAAGTAATGGGCATCCAGCTTTACCACGGAAACATCAGCGGCTCCAAGTTCCGGGTTTCCCCGGCATGCGGGGCCATTGACTCGTTTGCGGACTTCCCGAAGAAACCGCCCCGCTCCGAGTGGTGCTCGTCCTACTTCTTCGACTCCGGGGCGTTCTCGGTCTGGCGTCGGGGAGGGGTGGTCGACATCAACGCCTATATGGCGCACCTCAAGCAGTACATGCCGCTCTTCGACGTGTATGCGGCCTTGGACGTGATCGGCGATGCGGAGAAGTCCTGGGATGCTTGGCGTACCATGAAGGATGCCGGGCTGAACCCACTCCCGGCCTTTCACTCGGGGGAGTCCTTCGAGTGGCTCTACAAATACGTCGAGGCTGGAGAGAAGTATATCGGGATCGGCGGGGTGGCTGAGACCTCCGGGGATCAACGGCGCCGATTCTTCCGGGAAGTGTTCCAGCGCTTCCCGGATCCCTCTGTCGTAGGCTTTCACGGCTACGGGGTACTCGATGAGGGTACCCTATTGGAGTTCCCTTGGAAGTCCTGCGATTCCCGGACTGCTTCCCTCTTGGGACGGTTTGGGTCGGTGATGACCCCTTGGGGGCCATATTCCATCAACCCCAACCTGGACGCCGACAGAACGTCCTGGCGCACGACCATGGGGGTGGATGCTCTTCGCGCTTGGGTGGAAGGGCTCGGCGGAGACTGGGAGTTGGCTGAGAAGGCCACCCCAGCCGGAAAGCACGAGCGCATCTGGATCTCCATTCAGCATCTCGAGTCCATCGCAAAAAAGGGTCCCACGACCTACAATCCCCGCATGAAAGGGTTTCTCCTCCAATGATTACAGCAATGCGTTTTCACGACATCAGCGTGGGTCATACGGTCACCGGGCATGAGTCCAAGTGTGCTCACCTGCACGGCCACAACTACCGGGTGCACTTCGAGATCGGCGCCCCGGGCGGGCTCGACATGGTGGGCCGGGTGTTGGACTT
>JBBAQX010000192.1:0-1708 GCA_040400085.1 Lysinibacter sp.
TCAGGCCACAGAAATCGTCCCAAATCCACCTTAAGTTAGTGCCATTCGGGTCAGTCCTCTCATTGCGACAATAAAAGATTGACCTGGGCACGGTTATGATAGAGAAGGCGTCATGGCGAGACCGTTGAGATTTCAGGGGAAATGGGGTCAGTGTGGAATGGCACGTAATTAAGGCCGATTTCGTTGATTTTAAAAGACGAAAAGCCGATCCGAGTACGGTTAGAAAGTGTGACCAAACAACCCACTCTGACCGGCTTTCCGCGAACCATCTTTGCCACCGCAAAACGTCGATTGCAAGCCACCGTGCGACTGACCCGGGAGCAGGCAATCAAGCAGTCGCTTTGCGGATATTCGCTGCTCTTCGCCCGATCCGTTCCTAGCAGCTTTCTTGAGGCTCATGACCCCACGCTGCGCCAACGCCATTTTGGTCACATCCCGGTCTTCTGGGCCTGGATGGCCCAAATCCTCGAAGCCAACGCCTCCTGCTCGAAGGCTCTCGGAATGATTCAGTCGTGGTATCGCAGCTCGGATCTTCCCGTTCCACGCGGCGATACCAGCGGCTATTGCAGCGCCCGTTCCCGCCTCGACGAGAACTTCCTCAAGTCCATCTTTGAAAAGGTCACCGGCAATCTCGAACGTTCGATCCGGACGATGGATCTCTGGAACGGGCACATTCTCAAAGCCATCGACGGTAGCAGCGTGCAACTGATGGACACGGCAAAAAACCAGGTGGTTTATCCACAATCCCCCAACCAGAAGCCGGGTTGCGGATTTCCAATCATGGGCATCGTCGGCGTGCTCAACCTCAGCCACGGCGGCTGGGAAGGATTTGAAACCTGCAACCAGCGGGATCATGACTCACGCGTGGCACCACGTCTTCTCAAGCACATCCATGCGGGGGACGTCCTTCTGGCAGACCGGGCCTTCTGCTCCTATGAACTTTTCGCGAGGTTGGTCGGGAAAGACGCGCACGGTGTCATGCGACTGCATCAGGCCCGCCACGCGAAACTCGACTGGCGTCGCGGCAAGAAGATCAGCCCCAACGAACGGCTCATCACTTGGAACAAACCCTCGCAGCAGCCCCCCGGAAGCGACCTGGGTTCCGACGAATGGAAAGCGCTGCCCGACCAGCTTTCCCTTCGCTACATCAAGACCCACTACGAAGACCGGACTGGACAAAAACGCACGCTCGTCATCGTGACCACATTGCCGGACACCGCGAAATATCCGGCCGAAGAACTCACGTCACTTTATGCCCAACGCTGGGAAATCGAACTCAAGCTCCGCGACATCAAAACCACTCTGGGCATGGAGCGCTTCGCGGTCAAAACCCCTGACATGGCCCACAAAACCCTCTGGATGATGATGATCTCCTACAACCTGATGCGCGGGCTCATGCAGGAGTCCGCCATCGAGGCGGGCAAGCCGCTCGCACACATGAGTTTCAAGGGCATCCTCGACCACGTCACCGCCAGCCACGAATCGTTCATCATCCATCGGGGAAAGCCTCGTTGCCAGGTGAGCCACCGCAACGGCCTGATAGAAACATGTGCGACAAAGCTGCTGGTGATCCGTCCCCACCGGACTGAACCCCGAGCCATCAAGCGAAGACCGAAGAACTTTCCACTACTCACCTCACCCCGTGGAGAATACGTGGAGATTCCTCATCGTGGAAAGCAATCCAAAGCCGCTTAATTACGTGCCATTC
>JBBAQX010000193.1:0-1645 GCA_040400085.1 Lysinibacter sp.
CAAGATTAGCAGACGAAGTGATTATATATTTCTCCTGCAAACTATACGGTACAGAGCTGAGTAGTGATAAAAAAGCGACATCCCGTCACGCAACCTCCACAATACTCCCCCCAGCCGAAAGGGCGGCCGGGGAAACACCGAGGCGGACAGGAGGCTGAGTCCGGCGGACAGGGCGGCCGGAAGCGGCGGGCAAAGTAGGAGCCGAAATAAAAACAGGTGGCAGTCGAAAGGACACGACACGGGGCGTCGGACCGGGAACGGCGTCAGAAGGTCTGGCCGACAAAGGCGGCCGGCCACGACGAGGCGGAAGAGCAGGGACGGCGTCAGCGGGAAGGAAGGCAGGTTTCAGGCGGTGAACCGAGAAGGTGTCGCTGCGGTCACCAAGCTGGAGCTGGAACACGTGAGGGGAACGTCGAAGTACGCGATAAGGGCCGTCATAGGCGGCCGACAAAGGAGGGCCGGAACTGTCACGACGGACAAAAACAAACTGGGCAGAGAGGAGGGAATCTGGAATGGCAGGGGGCAAAGGGGCGGAGGCGGAAACGTTGTGACTAGCTGGGGCGGGGCAAAAACCGGACATAGCGGAAGCGAGTTGAATAAAAAATGCAGGAGCCGGAGGTTCAGGACCGGAGAGGAACTGGCCAGGAACCACCAGCTGGGAGCCAAAAACCGCCTCACCGGGCGAGAAGGCCACATCTTCGCGTGGGGTGGCACGAATAGCCAGAAGAACCCACGGCAGGTGAACAAACCAGTCAGCAGCCGCAGCACGGGCACGTAGAGCATCTTTAAGGCGCCGATGGAATCGCTCCACGAGACCGTTCGCTTGAGGATGGAAAGCAGTAGTTGGCAGGTGGTCGATACCGAGTAGTTGGCAGAGTGCCCGCCACACGGCAGAGGTGAATTGCGCTCCCCGGTCGGAAGTTATGGTACCGGGTACGCCAAAACGTGCCACCCAACCAGAAAAGAGTGCAGAAGCGCAATCCGCAGCTGAGGTGGAGGAAAGGGGAATCGCCTCCGGCCAGCGGGTGGAGCGGTCCACGATGGTGAAAAGGTGAGTGAAACCGTGTGACGAGGGCAAGGGACCAACCAGATCAACGTGAAGGTGGGCAAAACGACGGGTAGGCACCGGAATAGGAGCTGCTGACAGGCGTGTATGACGGTGGGTTTTTGCACGTTGGCACGGCACGCACTGACGTGCCCAGAGCGACACCTCTTTAGCCAGGCCCGGCCAGACGTAGCGACTAGAGACCAGGCGGCGGGTTGCACGCATACCAGGATGTCCTGCCGAGTGGAGAGCATCAAAGACGACCCGGCGGTGTGAGGTCGGCACAAGGGGGCGCGGCACGCCGGTGGAGAGGTCGCACAGCAGGTCCACACCGTCCACGAGTGACACAGAAATCTGTAAAGAGGGTAAAACACGCATAGCAGCAACGGCTGGGCAGGAAAGTTGATCAACCGCCATCTGCGGCAAAGAGAGGCGGGTGGGATCCAGGACAGCGGCGCAGCCAGCAGAAGGTGGAGAGGTACCAGGACCAGAACACACGTACGTCGACTGAACGCCGGGGACCTCCAGATTTACTGCGCCGGAGCGGCTTACCACTGGGGCGGGACTTACAACAGGAACCGGTAACGGATCCGGCCGGGA
>JBBAQX010000194.1:0-1643 GCA_040400085.1 Lysinibacter sp.
ATGAGCAACTACAAGAGTGGGGCATCGACATCTCAAGGTGCCAATTACACAACCTGTTGAGCGAGAACAAGGGCATGAAGATTTGGAGGTTTACAAGCTGGCTTTTGAGGTGGCGATGGCAGGGTAATCGCATCTTAACCGAGTGCTCGTATTGATGGGCTGAAGGGTAAAATCAGCGGGTTATAGCGGGTCGACTCAGGCCTCAGGCCCAGCCATGGTCGGATAGTAGGGTTAATTGCTTCCTCACGAAACCGGTTGTCGTTCGTTTATCCCAGGGTAGCCATCCTGCTGGCTGTCACGCCTCATCCGCCCCGCTGGCGGCCAAGATCTTGAGCAGAAAGCCATTGTCCATCGCGGCGGTGTAGCGCTTCATCTTCAGACTAAGCTTCGACGGTTCGCGCTTCAGTAAACTGACACTGAGTCGACGGATGAGCCCGAGGTTTTGGGCGGCATAGCCTTGGCGAATGCGGCTAGCATCTTCATTGAAAGTGACATCAAGCACCCAGTGAAGACTATTTTCCACACTCCAGTGAGAACGAATCACTTGGGCATGGCGGACAGCATTGGACGGTAAACTACTGATGTAGAACCGGACATCGGTGGTGGTTTTGTTCCAGAGTTGGCGGGTACTGCGCACCATAACAACCGTGGTTAAGCCAGTCCACTTCGCCTGACGGGGCAACGGCGGTAATTGACTGACCGGCACCGTCCAGACCTGACGGGTTTCAATCCGGTGGTGACTCGGCCCCATCGTCTCATGATAGTCATAGGCGATGCCGGCCCAGCCCAGGGCTTCTGCCTGCTCAAACCAGGTTTCGACCGCTCGACTCAGGGTGCCTTGATTCCCTTTGAGGGCCAATACATAGTCCCCCTCCGCCTGCTTGATCTGAGTCGCAATCGCGGTCTGAGTGCCCATGGCATCGAGGGTCACCACCGTCCCTTTCAGGTTCAGGAGTTTAAGCAGCAAGGGAACAGCGGTGATCTCATTGGACTTGGAGTCCACCCGCTGTTGAGCCAACACCAGACCATGCTCACTACTCCAGGCACTCACACTGTGCAGCGCTTTTAAGTTCCCCTCCCGGTCATAGGACCCGCGGGCGGTTTTCCCGTCGATATGAATCAACTCCACGCCCAGGGACTCCGTGATCCGTCCCACCCAGGCGAGAAATCCGGCCTCCAACGCCTGCGGGTCGAGCGCCCCCATCACCCGCCCAAAGGTATCGTGGGACGGAATCCCATGGGGTAGGTCTAAAAAGGTCTCTAGCCACGATTGCTTTGCCCGACCATAGCGCTCAATGGCGACAAACCCATCCGCCCCAGCCAGCACCGCTAAGATGGCTATCGTCACAATCGCGACCAGACTATGGTGTTGGGTTCGTTCCACGCGTGGATCCGGGAGGTGCTGGAAATGCTGGAGGACACTCCGTCTTAAAATCTTAGTCTCTCGGGTCTGCTGAGGGCTCAGCACCCGTTGACCAAAGCCTTGAGCCATGGGGTCTCTCCACGGTGATGAGGGGAAGGATGTCCTATATAACCCCGCTGCACGGCTCTCCCGCTGTCTCATGGACAACTAATATTCACCCATCTATATTCTGGCATTTTGTCAAGTACAATTTATACCAAATTAGATGCGTTTACCCTGG
>JBBAQX010000195.1:0-1632 GCA_040400085.1 Lysinibacter sp.
TAGGCTGAAAATAGGGGGTTGACAGCAGTACCGGCAGGGTGTAGACTGTAGTCAACAAGGCAGCAGGGAGGCAAACCCAAATGGCAAGCATCACCTTCACCCCGGAGAGCATCGAGGCTTTCCGCTCGAAGCATCGGACCCACCCGGTCCCCTGCGAGGACGGGACCACCCGGTGCTTCGTGGACGGCTTCCGGGTCCGTCAGGTCAAGTCCGGCGCTTGGGTCCACGACGTGACCAAGGCCCCGACCACCAACCGGTGCCCCCGGTGACCACGCAGACGAACGAGGCGCGCGAGCGAGAGCTAGCGCGCCTTGACGCTCTCATCGAACGGTGGGCCAATTGGCTCATCCAAGGCCGGAACGGTGACGACACCAGCGGCGCCGATGGCGTGCGGCTCTACCTGAACCAGCTGCGCCGGGAGCGGGACGCGCTGCGAGCGCAGGGTTCGTAGGTGGAGAACAAGGCTCAGGATGCCGCTGTGGAGCGCTACAAAGCCCGTAGCGCGCTGTTGTTCTCGATCCTGACCTTGGGCACACCCGACCCCGACGAGGCTGAACAGGTGGCTGAGGCGCACCGCATCGTGGGCAAGGCGTGGGAGGCAGAGGTGTTCGACCCTGAACCCGAGCCAGAGGCACCTGAAAATAGTGCTTGACACCGTGCATCTGACTGTGCTATGCTGGCATAGCCATCGACGGATGGCGAGGCCCCGGCGGCAAGGGTACACAGCCCCCTTGGCAGGAACGAGACGACCGGGAGCGCGACGGCGATAACCTCTGGAGGAGGCCCCACGGGATAGGCACCGTGGGGTCTTCGAAATCAACGCGAACACCGTTCGCTGGAACAGGAACGCAATGACCGAACGATCGAAGGTTCAGCGCGCATCGACATACCGTGTTCGCGAACGTGACCCGCTGTGCGGATGGTGCGGGGAACCCATACGGGAGTGGCATGGTTCGCACGAGGAACAGGACGAGTCGTGGGGGAACATCTCGCTTCCTGTACACGACGCGTGTTCCAGCGATCCGAACGACGAGGCTCCGCCCGGCTGGTTCGTCGTTGGGTAGGTTGCCGGTTACGTTTATCCGGCTCGCGGCGCTGCATTTTTGTCTCCCGCAGCGCCCTCAGCCCTATTGACTAAGGCCACGTTGCCCCGGACTAGCCCCGTAGGGCAATTCTCACCGGGATGGCGCCCTCCGCCGGTAGCTTCGGGTGCTGCGGTTGCTACAGGCTTCCCCCCGTGCCTTCCGGGGAGTCATTGAGGACACTTATCGGGATGAGCCTAGGGCCGTCCGTCGGGCGTCCGCCTGATGTTGTGTGTCCAGAGGAGAGGTCGCTTCGGTCTTATTGATTGGCCTACTCTAGCGGCCTCGCCTCTGACATTTACAATGGTACCTGACTCTGGTAGGTTTGTCAAGTACCTATTTTCAGGTAATTTGCTGGCGCCCCTACCGCTTAGCGACCGCACCTGCTTGCCCTTGCGGACCGGTGTTGCACCGTTTCGGTCTATGAGGGGTCGTTGGGGAGCGTTGCTCGACTCCACCAGCCTCTGTATTCCGTTGCCCCGCTCTCCTACCGGGGATGCTCCCATCTTAGCGCATCTAGGTACCCATGTCAACACTTGTTTTCACCCTA
>JBBAQX010000196.1:0-1611 GCA_040400085.1 Lysinibacter sp.
TCGTTACTCCCTTCGGCCTGTTTGAGTATGTCTCCATGCCGTTTGGTTTGAAGAATGCGGCCCAGTCTTTTCAGCGCCTCATGGACAAGATTTTTAGTCCCCTGCAGTTCGTTTTTGTCTACCTGGACGATATTCTGGTTGCCAGCCCGTCCCTTGATGTTCACCTGGAGCATCTGCGCCTTGTTTTCGCCGTCCTAGCTGCCAACGGGTTGGTCATTAACCCGTTGAAGTGTGTTTTTGCACAGCGGTCTGTTGATTTTTTGGGACACGTGGTTACCCCTGCTGGCGTGCAACCTCTTCCCAAACATGTAGAGGCGGTGGCCGCCTTCCCTCAGCCAACAGACGTGAAACAACTCCAACGTTTCCTGGGGCTGGTGAACTTCTACCGCCGTTTCGTTCCCGGTGCGGCTGGCATCCTCAAGCCTCTCACTGATGCTTTGGTTGGCGGCAAGAAAAGTTTAGAGTGGACACCGCCGCTCCAGGCGGCTTTTGACGCGGCGAAATTGGCGTTAGCTGCGGCTGTGCCACTGTCTCATCCGGCTGCCGATGCCGTGCTTTCTCTGGCCGTGGATGCTTCTGCTTCCCACGTCGGCGCTGTCCTACAGCAGTCCCTCCACGGCGGCGTGAGACCCCTGGCTTTCTTCTCCGTGAAACTTTCCTCTACACAACAGAAGTATTCCGCATTCGACAGGGAGCTATTGGCGGCTTTTTCCGCCATCAGACACTTTCGGTTTCTGCTTGAAGGCCGTGACTTCCGCTTGTTTACCGACCACAAGCCGCTAGTGACGGCGTTGACCCGTGTGTCGCCGCCTTGGTCAGCTAGACAGCAGAGGCAGCTAGCCTATATTGCCGAGTTTACTGCGGATGTGGTCCACGTGCCTGGCGTGGAGAATGTTGCGGCTGATGCCCTTTCTCGGCCTGACCCTTTGCCGTTTCCTGCTGTAAGTCCCGCCCCAGTGGTAAGCCGCTTCGGCGCTGTAAACCTGGAGGTCCCCGGCGTTCAGTCGACGTACGTGTGTTCTGGTCCTGGTTCCTCTACTCCCTCACCTGGACCCTCGCCGCCTATCCTCGCCGCCGCCGTTTTCCCCCCTGGTGTCTCCTTCCAGGATATCGCCGCCGCCCAGTCTGATTGCCCTTCCGTCGCCTCGTTTCGCCATTTGCCCTCCCTCACCGTCTCCCCTTTCCCTCTTGAAGGCTGTAGCGTTTTGTGTGACCTTTCAACTGGTTCCCCCCGCCCTCTGGTCCCCACCGCCTTTCGTCGCCGACTGTTTGATGCTATTCACGCCGCTGGCCACCCCGGCGTGCGTGCTTCCCGCCGCCTTGTTTCCTCCCGCTTCGTTTGGCCCGGCCTTGCCAGAGATGTCGCCCTTTGGGCCAGGGAATGTGTTCCTTGTCAACGTGCCAAGACTCACCGCCACGTCCACCTACAGGCTCAACCCATCCCTGTTCCTGCCCGCCGTTTTTCCCACATCCACGTAGACCTAGTTGGCCCATTGCCCATCTCCTGCGGTTTTTCCTACCTTTTTACTGTGGTGGATCGTTCTACACGCTGGCCGGAGGCGATTCCGCTGTCTGGTACCACCGCCGCCGATTGCGCCGCTGCCCTGTTCC
>JBBAQX010000197.1:0-1570 GCA_040400085.1 Lysinibacter sp.
CTGTATGCGATCATAAGTGGAGGTTGACTGGTCAAGCAATGCTGCAGCTAGCAGCTGTTCCCCGTCAGCACCAATGGCACAGATTTGAGGTTGTGCTTTAAGGAGTGTTTTGGTCTCGTCGTAGTGACGAAGGAACGAAGATGAGACCAAAACACTCTGGCCAACCGAAGACCTCTGCCGAGCGCGTGGTGAAGGACATCCGCAGGGCAACCCGGCGGCACTTTTCAGCCGAAGACAAGATCAGGATCGTGCTGGAAGGTCTGCGCGGCGAAGACAGCATTGCAGAGCTGTGCCGCAAGGAAGGTATCGCGCAGAGCCTGTATTACACCTGGTCAAAGGAGTTCATGGAGGCAGGCAAGCGCCGCCTTGCTGGTGACACCGCCCGCGCGGCCACCAGTGGCGAGGTACAGGACCTGCGCCGCGAAGCGCGCGCCTTGAAGGAATGTGTCGCTGATCTGACCCTCGAGAACCGTCTGCTCAAAAAAAGCATGATCGCGGATGGGGACGACGACGCATGAGATATCCCGCATCAGAAAAGCTCGAGATCATCGGCATTGTCGAGCAGTCGCATCTTCCGACAAAGCTCACCCTCGACAAGCTGGGTGTTACGCGGCGGACCTTCTACCGCTGGTATGATCGCTACCTTGAAGGTGGCCCCGAAGCACTGGCTGATCGGCCCTCTGCGCCAAGCCGGGTGTGGAACCGCATCCCCGATACCATCCATGACCAGATCATCGAACTGGCCTTGGAGCAGTCGGAGCTGTCACCGCGTGAACTGGCCGTGCGGTTCACCGATGAGCGGCGTTACTTTGTGTCAGAAGCGACGGTTTACCGGCTGTTGAAGGCCCATGACCTGATCACCAGCCCGGCCTATGTCGTGGTGAAGGCAGCGAACGAGTTCCACACCAAAACCACCCGCCCCAACGAGATGTGGCAGACCGACTTCACCTACTTCAAGATCATTGGCTGGGGCTGGATGTATCTGTCGACCGTGCTCGACGACTTCTCGCGCTATATCATCGCCTGGAGGCTGTGCAGCAATATGCGTGCCGAGGATGTGACAGACACGTTGGACATGGCACTGGCAGCATCCGGTTGCGACCATGCAACGGTCCAGCACAAGCCCCGTCTGCTCAGTGACAATGGTCCCAGCTATATCGCAGGCGAACTAGCCGAATATATCGAAGCCCAGAAGATGAGCCATGTCCGCGGCGCTCCGATGCATCCGCAAACGCAGGGCAAGATCGAGCGCTGGCACCAGACCTTGAAGAACCGCATCCTGCTGGAAAACTACTTCCTGCCGGGCGACCTTGAACGCCAGATCGAAGCGTTCGTCGAGCATTACAATCACCGACGTTACCATGAAAGCCTGCGCAACGTGACACCCGCCGACGCCTACTTCGGCAGGGCTGAAACCATCATCAAACAGCGAGAAAGGATCAAACGACAAACCATCGAATATCGGCGCTTGCAACACCGCAAACTCGCCGCCTAATATCAACCCAACTGATGAGGCCAATGCTCCGCTAATTTACGCAGCCATCAGTGCCAAATGTTCTGACGACGGACA
>JBBAQX010000198.1:0-1547 GCA_040400085.1 Lysinibacter sp.
TACTAACACGCTCAATGTATCTTCCACACCGCTGTTCTCATTCGCATCTATCTCGCAGAATTTTGAGGTGGCAGGGATGGCGTCGGTGAGTCAGCTCTATGTAAACGGCTCAGCGTTTGTGCCGTTTACGGGCAAGTCAATCACATCCAATTCACTCGACTTCGACGAGTTTGTGAATGCGATGAACTTGGACGCGAACACGACGGTCGCATCACATGGATTCACATTTAATCTCGGCAGCACAAAGGTTACCGCTGGCATCATTCTTCCCGACATGACGAGCGCGGTAGGTACGCTGTCATTCCAGACTATCGGTGACAGCGCGAACTGGTATCACGATGTCTACACTGAATCGCTGCACCTTGGTGCAAATTCTCTGTATTTGAATGGAACGAAAGTCCTCTATCAAGATGGGCAGCTTATGCGATTTACCGCAGATTCCGGCCAGACACTCGCGCTTGGAACATTTGGTAGCGGTAATCTTGTTCTACACTCGCAAGGGACGGGGAACCTCCAGTTGTTGTCCACACAGCCAATCTTAGCCTCATCGTCAGGCGGCATTACCTTAAATGTTCCCGTGAGCGTTGGTGCGGGCAATATCAATATCACAAATGAATCACTGGGCGGGGATATTAGTCTGAATTCCTCCGGTGCCGGTTCGAATATCTTCGTCTCTGCCGTTTCCGAAATAACGCTCACCGCGCCCACGGTAAGGACTTCGGGTAATGCAAAGATTTCCGGTTATGCTTCCGCATCCTCCACCTTTGGCTCCGGTCTCTCCTCCTGCAGCGGGACGAATGCAAAGTTGCTCTGGGACAGTGCGACAGGGCGCTTCTCGTGCGGTACGGATATCGGTTCCACTGGTGGTGCGCTTATCGATGTGAATACGACTGGCGGCGGTCCGGAACAGCTTGTTTCTTCACTGAGTTTCAATAACGCGCACTTCGCCATGACGTTCCTGCCGCCGCACGTCGACATCTCCCTGAATTGGGGGCTTGGTGGCCCCGCCTCCCGCTCCGCCACCCAGACCATCTCCGGTGCCTGGACCTTCACTGCAGCCTCCAACCAGTTCTCCAACACCCTGGAGATTAAGACCGCCTCCATCTCATCACTCTCCATCGGCGGCTCCGCCTTCACGCCGTCCTCATACCTCCTCCTGACCGGCGGCACCCTGACCGGCAACCTCTTTGGTACCAACGCATCCTTCTCCGGCAACCTTGAGCTCCCCGCCGGCTTCGCCTCCGCCTCCAAGTACTTCGGCGCCGCTCTGGCCACCTGCTCCGGCACCTCCTTCCTCCAGTACTCCGCCTCCACCGGTCTCTTCTCCTGCACACCGCAATCCAACGCATCCGCATTTGTCTGGAAGGGTCTCTCCGTCTCCGGTGACGGCGGCACCTTCTCCCACATGGGCTCCATCACCTTCGACACCAACGGCTTCAACATCTCCAAGGTCGGCTCCCTCTCCACCATCACCCTCGACTACACCAACGGTCCCGCCTCCCGCTCCGCCACCCAGACCATCTCCGGTGCCTGGACCTTCACTGCAG
>JBBAQX010000199.1:0-1527 GCA_040400085.1 Lysinibacter sp.
AGGGCCGGGTTTTCACACTTTTCACGGACCACAAGCCGTTGACCTACCTGTTGGGCAAGCAAGCTGATGCGTTTTCAGCTCGGCAGCAGCGGCATCTGGCATACGTGGCAGAGTATACTTCGGATATTCGCCACGTGGCAGGGAAAGACAATGTTGTAGCAGACGCTTTGAGTCGGCCGCCGACGGTGGCTGCAGTGGTGCCGCCCGCTTCGACGGGGCCGCTCAATTGGGCGGATTTGGCCACGGAGCAGACTGGATGCGGGGACCTGGCCGCGCTACGTACCAGGCGACCTCATCATCTTGTGGTAGTGCAGGTGGAGGGCCATTCTGTGTGGTGTGACGTGTCAACCGGCACGTGGAGGCCGGTGGTACCCGGTAGCTTCAGACGGCAAGTGTTTGACTTGGTTCACAGCCTCGTGCATCCTGGCGTGCGTGCAACAACCCGCCTCATCAGCAACCGTTTCGTGTGGCCGGCTTTGGCGGCCAACGTTAAGGAGTGGTGTCGTGAATGTGTGGCCTGTAATAAGGCAAAGGTCACGCACGTGGAGCACTCCGCCGTGGAGAAGATATCTATTCCGGCGGCACGTTTCTCGCACGTGCATGTGGATCTGGTGGGCCCCCTTCCTACCAGCCGGGATGGTTCAGCATACCTCCTCACCATGATTGACCGTTCAACTCGCTGGCCAGAGGCAGTTCCGCTGCAAAGGATAGATGCAAACACCGTGTTGGAGGTTTTTGTGGCCACGTGGGTAGCCCGTTTCGGCGTGCCTGCGCGGGTCACTACAGACCGTGGCACGCAGTTCACCTCTGGCACGTGGAGCAGCTGGTGTGAGGAGCAGGGCATGCGACACATCACCACTACGGCTTTTCATCCGCAATCAAACGGTATGGTGGAGAGAATACACAGGCAGCTGAAGGCCGCCTTGTGTGCCAGGGGAGGTTCGCTGACTTGGACAGATCACTTGCCTTGGGTTCTGCTGGGTATGAGGGCCGCTCCACGGGACGAGACGGGGATCTCGGCGGGAGAGGCGGCTCTACAACAGCAGTTGGTGCTGCCGGGGCAGCTGCCGCCGATGGCGTCGCCGTTTCCGGAGGAAGAGAGGGTCCTGCCTCCGGCGGTTATCCCGCCTACTAGGAGGTCATATGCGGAAATGACCCGTGCGTCGCCGTTGGATCAGGCGGATTGGGTTTACGTGCGGCGTGGACCTCAGGGCAGGCCGCTCAGTGACAAGTATAGCGGCCCTTTCCGAGTGTTGGAACGTGGAACCAAGGCCTGGAAGCTCCAGATGGGCGCCAGGGTGGAAGTGGTCAGCCGGGACCGATTGAAGCCTCATCAAGGCAGCGTGGAGCCGCAAGCGGCTCAGCCACCAACACGTGGGAGGCCGAGGACGGCCTCCGGGCCGGTGGATTCTTCCTCTGAGTTGTCGAATCCAGGGGGGCCTGTGTAGCGGTTGGAAAATCCGGGAGAGATATGTAATATAATCCGGGAATTGTAGATAGAGAAAACGTGTGAAATATAGTATTCTC
>JBBAQX010000200.1:0-1514 GCA_040400085.1 Lysinibacter sp.
GCGAGCGTTGTGGTTGATGAGCGCCCGGCACTTGGCCTGGGTCCGGTTCAGTTCGTCCTCTTTGGCTTGGTTCTTCTGCAAGGTCTGCAAGGCCGCGGCATGTTGCTTGGTGGTCTTCGCATCGTAGTGACGCTTGCGAGCCTTCTCCTGTGCGGCCTTGGTCTTCCCCATCAGCCGGGCTTCCTTGGCGCGGTCTTCCACGGGTTGAGCGGACAAGAGCCCGCTGTCCTTGTCCAAGTAGATGCCCTCGAACTCGGTGATCGCCTGCCCGGTCTTGTAGACCACAAGCTCACCAAGGTCGATGTGCAGGCCACAGGAGTTGCTCTTCAAGATGGCGTCGAGTTGGTTGAGTGCTTGCCGGACCGAGCCCACGAAGGTGAAGCCGTTGCCACAGGGGATGCTTGCGGCATTGGATTCCCCGAGTAGGCCGATGCCGAGGATCTCAGCGATGGAGCGGAGCACCACCGAGAGCCGGGTGTCCGGGGCAAAGGAGAGGGCCACCGGGGTCGTGCTGAACCCGAAGTCCACCCCACGAGTGCAAACCGCCGAGATCTTGGTGATCCAGTCCCCGCCCACGTGCTGGGAAGTGGCGTGGTCCACTTGGCCGAGGAAGACGATGCCGCAACCGGAGTCCTCGTAGCCGAGCTTCACGATCACCGAGCGGCCCTGCTGGCTGATCTTGTTGCGGGTCGACTTGGAGGCGTTGTAGATCGTGATCTCCGCGGCATTCTCTACCATCTTGGAGGACCGGGTCACCTTCCCCTCGATCTCCAGACCAGCGATGTCCACGACGGTGCTCGGATCGGAGGGGTCGGTGCCCAGCAGGACTTCGACGATTCTACTCCAAGCCATAGAAAGCCTCCCAGGCATCTTTCTCGTCCGGGGTCATCCAAAGGAGCCCCCACTTGACTCCCAGATCCTCGTAGGCGACGGAGTCCCGACCGACGACCTCTTTGGTCAGCGGGCGGACGATGAAGTCTCCCTCGAGCAAGGAGGTTGCTTCCCGACCCCGGAGGATGGGCCAGTCCGGTACGAGCTTCAATCCGAGGACCTTGCCGAAGTCCCCGCTGATGTCCATGGTCCAGAAGTTGGAGCGGACATTCCACATGAGCCGCATCTGGATGAGTTGGTTTCCGGGCTGGATCCGTACGATCTGGTCGGCGGAAGCCATCGGGTCGAATGGAATCAGGATCACTTGACAACTCCCGAGATGTGACCTTCTCCGAGATCCATGGTGACGGTCTCCCCCACGGCCTTGCCCTGATCGGTGGTGACCGCTGTCTGGCGGTTGATCTGGGTTTTCATGTCCTTTGGTCCGACGACCGCAGAAGCCTTGAGGGTCTTGAGCTTGACCTTGCGGATCTGCTGGAACGTGACCGTGATCTCCAAGGCGTCACCGCTGGAAGTGTCCCGAGTGGTCGAGAACTCCTTGATCGCCACATCCTTGTAGATGTCCAGCGAGGTCACGATGGTCATGGTCTGCTGGAGTTCCCAGATCATCCGGCAAACTTCCC
>JBBAQX010000201.1:0-1496 GCA_040400085.1 Lysinibacter sp.
CGTGGCCAACATCGTGGCTGGCGGTACCGGCATCGACGGGCTCCAAGATGTTTGCTCGAACGTGGCTTTCGTGGAACTCACCACAGTTCCCGCTCACGTGATGCAAGCGGAAGATCGTCTCCACCGGATGGGGCAAAAGGACTCGACCGGCGTCTGGTATCTCCTTGCCGCTGGAACCATCGACGAGGACACGTTGGCTGTCGTTGAGGAACGGCGGGGTATGCTGGGTACCATCTTGGACGGGAAGATCCCGGAGCCCACTGAGGACGCGTTCCTCGTGCTTGAGAAACTGAAGCAGAGAAAGGGTATTCGATGATTCTGGGCGAACACTCAATCCGTAAAGCCATTGCTGACGGACGCATCACCATCACCGGGTCGGAGCACCTGCACATCAATGACGGGGACGGGATCGAGCCCGCCTCCATCGACCTGCGGCTCGGGGACACCTTGCTCCGCCCGCTTCCCAACCTGTGGAGTGGTGATGTCCCGATGACGGACCTCTCCAAGCCGGTCGACTACGAGACCCAGACTGGGAAGACTCTCTGCGTCCCTTCGCTCGGGTTTCGGCTCGGGGTCACGATGGAGCGGGTCACCTTGGATGTGAGCCTCGTGGCTTTCGTCGAAGGTCGATCCTCTGTCGGTCGGGGTGGCCTTTTCATCCAGAATGCGGGCTGGGTCGACCCCGGGTTTGACGGGACGATTACCCTCGAACTCTTCAACGCCGGCGCTCACCCTCTTATTATTCCAGCGCATACGAGGATCTGCCAGATCGTCATCGCTGAAGTGGAAGGGGGCACGCAATACAAAGGCAAGTACCAGGGGCAGGGGAGGCTTCCTCGAGGGAGCGAGTTCTACAGAGACTGCCCGGAATGATGGGCTGTTGCCCATCACACACCCTCGAGTTCCACGGCGGCATCCAATGGTGCTACTCCTGCGGCATCGTCCGCAGGGGCGAAGGTTCCCAACCACTAGTCCCACAAGAATGGTCGAAGTCACGATGCGATTGCACCGGTCCAGTCAAACTCTCCGCCTCCCTCCAGTGGTGCCCGGCCTGCGGGTCCGTCCGATCCATGAGGGGACGCAAAGCAACCTCCTTCTGGAGTCGCCCCGGGGGTCCCTACGCAAAGCCACGAGTAGCGCTCCGACCCATACCAGTGAGGAAGCCGAAGGATGACGAGGAGAACTAAGGTCGACCTCTCAGACGAGAGAATCATCCTAGCGCACTGCATCGCAGATCCCAACTTCCTGCGGGTGATGTGTGAGGTCGGGGATCCCCGGCTATTCGAGTCCCGCTTCGCCCAGACCGTGGGTGGGTGGGTCTGGGAGTTCTTCAATGACACCGGGAAGCGGGATGCCCCCGGGAAGCTCATCACGGAGATCTACCACAAGCGCAAGCGGGAAGTCCAAGACGAGGACGAGCTTGACCTGGTCAGCGAGTTCCTCTCCGCCCTTTCCAATGACTGGGCGCGGGCCGAAGTGCAGAACGACGAATGGTC
>JBBAQX010000202.1:0-1492 GCA_040400085.1 Lysinibacter sp.
TCCCTCAGTGCCCCATTTGCATTGCTTATCTTGTATATTCGGTTCGGTAACTACATGCCCGACCAACACACTCTACCAGAGCGGGGTCTGCGTGACTTCGTTCGCCTCCAACTTCGGCGACCCGTGCCTCAGGAGATCATTGAGAAGATGGTCGGGGTGGACGCGGGGCGTACTAGTGCGTTGGAGAAGGAGCAGATAGCGTTGGAGAGGGAGGCCATTGCGGCGGAGCGCGAGACCGAGAAGGAGCTGTTTCCTGGCCGCCCGCCGTCTGATGACGTGTATGTTGACAGCACCCGGGCATTTCGCTCGACGGTGTTTGACTGGTGATCACACGCGCGTGATCCCCCTTCCGCCGGTGTCGCCAGCTGAGCTCCAACTCAACTCCGCGAGAGCCTTGTATTGTCGCACGACGCACGGGAATAATGGCGCCGGCTAGATGGGCGAATCCGCTGCACAGGGCCCCACTAGTCCGTGGGAGCAAAGAGTTCTCGCGCTATTTCACCCTGTGGAGGAGTGGTGGCGCGAGGGGGCGCCGTCTCTCCTACTCGGCCTGTTCATTGGGGACGGCGCTGCAGTGGCGAGACGTGGGCGAGTCTCGACTGGCTTTGCCCATGGAACCGACGTCGACGGGGAACATGGAAACTCACCACTGTGTGGGGGCGTCAACGCTTGTGCACGTGTCATCGGTGGATTTTTCATGCGCAACGTCTATTAGGAAACAACATGTGCTGAGCACAAGTGGATTGGACGCACCAGCGCGCCGGATACTACGCACAGTATACCGCTGTGGTTGGCTCCCAAGGCTGGCCGTTTACTCATCAGCTGATCCAGCCGGGGGACCGGTGTTGAGTTAACACTGTATCAGTGCTCATGCAGATATGCGGCATCAACATAGGCGCTGCGGATGGTGCCACTCCGAGCAGTCTGCCCCGTTTTCTTCACCTGGCCACGTGGCTGGCCGGGCCCGGTTCTGCACAGACGAAGGGGCGCGTGTCCATCTTCGGCTTTTGCTTGACTGATGGCAGCTCACCGCTGAACGTGTGAGGGAGCGACCGCCGGCGTTTCACGCAGCACCCCCGCCTAACTGCGCCTGCGCCGCCAGCGGCCGCTCCCCGCAGCCCCTGGTGCCACGGCGGCACACGGTGGTGACGCAGACCATGGATAGTGTACCGAACCTACTCGCAGTGCAGCTGGTAGCGCCGTCCATCGCCAGTGTTTATGTTTCTGGCATCTTCTCACTGAGCAGATGCAAGCCAACACCGCAGAGGCCGCGGAAAACGGATGGCGTCTGGAAGCAGCGGTGGGTAGGACGAGCGCCTGGCGTATACGCTGACGCTGCGCCAGAAGGGAGCCTTGCCGGCCGCGGTGTTGAATAGCCCTATGACTTTGAGCCACCTCCCGTGGGACTAGTACTATAGGTGCAAAAGACGGCGATTCAATTTTTACATGACCACACTCATAAGGATTATTATGTAGTGTATTCAACACCTTT
>JBBAQX010000203.1:0-1452 GCA_040400085.1 Lysinibacter sp.
TAGGGTTGATCGTCACCGTCCCATCGGGATGCACGGTGCAGGCAGGGATTGAGGCGACCTTGGCTTGGATTTTGGCAACGAGGTCGTCGCGCTTGCCCGTTAGCTGTGTGACCATGAACGTGACGAACTGCGTGTTGATGGTGAACAACTCGGCAGCGTCGGTGCCCAGGGCGGCGAGCTTCTCGTCAGGCGAGAATTGGCCCTTCGACCAGAGGGCGTCAAAGCCAGACAACCATTGGTTGACCATTAGTTCAGCAAGCAACCTTGGAGCTGCTTTGATTTGTTCGACGCGGTGGGCGAGCTTCTGCTCGTTGGCGAGTTCGTTGTTTATTGCGAGTATGCTCATATTGTTGGTTGGGGTTAGTAGTTGAAGCTGTCGAAGAACCAATTCTGCGAAGCTCTCACATTGTTGCTGATCGCTGGCGGCAAAGTAACCGACCAGTCAGAGGGTTTGGCTGGGACAAGGACAGGCTTGATGCTGTGATCGCCGTAGGGGCCGAACACGCTGCTGTCCTCGATGATGGTTTTTTCCAGCTTGGTGAAATCGTGGGCGAACAAAGGGAGGCCAAGGTAGCCATAGACCTTTTGCATCGTGGCCTCGGGCGCAGTAGTCAGGTCTTCGTAGCGGACAAAAAGGATGTCTTTGGCAACCCCGCGTTGGAAAAGGTCGAGGGTGCGGGACAAGGCCAAGCCGACAGGTTGTGTGTTAAGCCAACGAGCAGCACGTTGGTCCACGGTCATGCCTTGAAGCTGCGCCGGATTGTCGGGGCCGACCGGAAGGTGGCGCGTGGCACGATAGACTTTCTCCATGCTGGCGATGACGCTGCGAAGGTCACGCACCATGCAAATCATCTTGGGATTCGGATTCCATTGAGCGACCCACTCATAGTAGTGCGACCATCCGCGATTCTTGTCCACAATGACGGGACGCTCGGTGATGGAATCGTAGTAGCCTTGGGCCATGCTACCGCACATGGCGAGGAAAGCTCTCTCCATGAGCGACGGCGGCTGGCTCTTGACTTCGGGCAAACCGAGGTTGCCGCGAGCGGCGAATTGATATTCGAGCAATGGGCTGGTTGCGCTGGCATAAATGTCAGGATTCTGATGCAGGATGACCTGCAAGAGTTCACTCCCGCTGCGCGGCATACTGGCGTTGAAGAAAAGCGTTTTCATCTTAGGCGGCGGTTCCAAGAACGATGTTCTTGATGGTTCCGGCATCATTATAATCGAGGATAAACTGCAAACCATTGCGACGAATGGCAAACATACCTCGGGCTAGGGTATTATCAGGCTCAGAGCCTGCGGCGGCTGTGGTATCACCATATTCTGTAGAACGGTTTTGCACTGTTTGAGCGACCATGCCAGTCGTGTGGAGCCTGATTGCTCCTGATCGTGTAGAAGGAGAGTTCCAAGTTCCAAACTCTGCAACCCCTTGCACTTTAACAGAAACAA
>JBBAQX010000204.1:0-1324 GCA_040400085.1 Lysinibacter sp.
TGCGTCGCAAGACGCAGGGCTTCGTTCGGCAGTCTGAATAGCCCCTAGTTTGCTAGACGCCTTGCAGTTTCAGTTTCTGCTGCTGTTCGAAGGCAATCGGTGACAGCATCCCGTTCCTAACGTGTTTGCGCTGCGGGTTGTAGAAGAACTCGATGTAGTCGAACACGTCCTGGCGGGCTTCTTCGCGGGTTTTATACTTTCTGCGGCGGATGCGTTCGCGTTTGAGCAGGTTGAAGAAGCTTTCCGCCACCGCATTATCCCAACAGTTCCCGCGACGGCTCATGCTTTGAGCAAGATTGTGCTGTTCGAGGAACTCCTGCCACTCATAGCTGGTGAACTGGGAACCCTGATCGGAATGCACATAGACCTTTGCCTTTGGTTTGCGACGCCAGACGGCCATCAGCAGGGCTTGCAGCGGCAGGTCGGTATAGGTTCGCCCTTGCATAGACCACCCGATGACGCGCCGCGAAAACAGGTCAATCACGACGGCCAGATACAAGAACCCCTCGTGGGTGCGGATGTAGGTGATGTCGGTGACCCAGAACTGGTCCGGAGCATCGACATCGAACTCCCTGTTCAGGGTATTGTCGGCCACGACGGCCGGGCTGCCACCGTAGGAGCCAGGCTTCTTTTTGTAACCAATTTGGGCCCTTATGCCCGCCAGTCGTGCCAGCCGCCAAGCCCGGTTTGGGCTGATGTCTTCGCCGAGATCACACAGATCATCGTGCAGCTTGCGGTAGCCATAGACCTCGCCACTGTCATCCCAAGCCTGCTTCAGCAGCACCGTTTGACGCTGATCCTCTAGCGCCCGTTGGGAAAAGGGCTCCCGCAGCCACGCATAGAAGCCGCTCGGATGAACCAGCAGCATCCGGCACATGGCCCTGACTGCAAAGATCAGCCGGTTCTCAGCTATGAAGGCATACCTCACCGGGACTCCCTGGCGAAGTATGCGGTCGCCTTTTTTAAAATGTCCCGCTCCTCCGTCACCCTGGCGAGATCGCGCTTAAGGCGGCGGATCTCATCGGCCTGTGCATCCACCTCTTGGATCACCTTCGCGGGGCGCGAAAACAGCCGCTGCCATGTGTAGATCGACTTCGTGCTGATCCCCAATCGCTCGGCAACCTCACCAACCGGATAACCCCGATCAACAACTTGCGCGACCGCATCGCGCTTGAACTCGTCCGTAAACCGATCCTGCTTACCCATCTCGTGTCTCTCCTTGCTTCCAAAATTACCAAGCAAGGCGTCTACAAATCTAGGGGCTATTCACCTCCTCCATCTCGCGCCCCTCGCCATGGGCCTCGGACCAGTGGCGGCACCATGG
>JBBAQX010000205.1:0-1272 GCA_040400085.1 Lysinibacter sp.
TATTTGCATATGTATATGGAGTATGTCAACTCAAAACTGGAACATGACAAAGCAGGGCCAGATCTACAACGAAAGCCCTGCCAAGGCGGAACAGATGGCGAAGGCCGCTGGGACGACGGTGGGCGGACAGCGTCCCCCGAAAAAGACCTAACGCAATGCCCTAAAAAGGGGCTTGCGCGATTACGGCAGCCCATGCTACTCTTGCTCCACAAGGTGGCATGGGCCAACTTTCTCTGATGGGCTGTAAGGCGAGCATGGGTTCGCGTTTGTGCCTGTTATCCCCCTGAAACTCAAAAGGAGACACGACCCATGGCATCGGGCGTCACTCGCATCTCGGACATTGTTGTCCCGCAGATCTTCACCAGCTACACGCAACAGCTGACCCAAGAAAAGGCACGCCTGATCCGTTCGGGCGCGATCGTTGTTGACGGCGCACTGACCGCAGCTCTGGCTGGCGGTGGTCTGACCTTCAACGAACCCTCGTTCCGCGACCTGGACAACGACGCTGAGAACATCAGCTCGGACGACCCGACCGTTCTGTCCACTCCGAACAAGATCGGCACGTCCACCGAGATCCAGGTTCGCCTTTCGCGGAACAACGCCTGGTCGAGCATGGACCTGACCGGCGACCTGGCTGGGGCTGACCCGCTGCAGGCGATTTCGACCCGCGTTGCGGACTATTGGATCCGCCGGATGCAGCTTGTGTTCGTTGCGACCCTGAACGGGGTTTTTGCGGACAACGCCGCTGCGCCGAGTGGCAGTGATACCCACACCATCAACGACATGACGCGGGACATCTCCGGTGCCGGCTTCATTGATGGCGTCACCAACTTCAGCGCGGAAGCGTTCATTGACGCGACTGCGACAATGGGTGACTCGATGGGCGAACTGTCCATGATCATGGTCCACTCGCTGGTCTATGCGCGGATGCAGAAGAACAACCTGATCGACTTCATTGTTGACAGCGCCAACGGTATGGCGGTCAACATTCCGACCTTCCTGGGCCGGGAAGTGATTGTCGACGATGGTGTTCCCCGGACAGGCGGTGTGTTCAACACCTGGCTGTTCGGTGCAGGCGCGGTTCGCCTGGGCGCCGGTTCCCCCAAGACCCCGACCGAAGTTTTCCGTGCTCCGTCGGCCGGTAACGGTTCGGGTCAGGACATCCTTTACAACCGCGTTGAATGGGCAATGCACCCTGTCGGCTGCTCCTACATCGGCACCGCTGCCGCTGGTGGTCCGTCGAACGCTGCCACCGCGAACAACCTGGCCGCT
>JBBAQX010000206.1:0-1235 GCA_040400085.1 Lysinibacter sp.
GAGCGCCAACCACACTACAGCGGAATCAGCGCCCGTGAAACGCTCAAGCGGCAGGGACAGTCGCGGTCCTGTAGCGCGGCCACGTTCGGCCTTGCAATCGCGACGCGGACGCCAGACCTAAAGCGGCTCTTGTTCAAGATCGCGCGAGACCAAAGGCGGCGGGGCTTCTAGCCCTTCCGCTTTCCCGATAACATCTAGTTAAGGTTAACAGACCGTAAATAAACGAACAAAACGGTTCGCTAATAGGTTGACTCATGGTGCGAATCGTCTAAGGTCGAGTCGTCAACAAGAGGAACGACATATGAACAATGATCTGATTGACGTTTGCATCTCGGCAACCCGCCGCAACTACCCTGCTGGTTACGGGTTTGCCCTCGGCTATCTCTGCGACAATCCCGGCCCTGATGCCCTCAAGGCAATGCGGGCGCAAGCGGCGGATGTCGTGGCCCGTTGGATCAAGGCAACAGTCGCCCGCCGCCCCTACTATGGGGACGATGTCGCCCGTTTCGTTTCGGCGGTCGCAGATCAGCCGAAACGCGGCGGCTGGGAATGGTGGCTAATCGAAGCCGCACAATTGGTTCACGCTGACGCGCTCGCAGGCAATGCGAAGTCCGCCGCCGTCATGGTAATGTGGCAACATCCGGGATATTGAGGGAGAGGGGCTTGGCCCCTCTTTCCTTTACCGGTAACATCTTGTTAAGGTTAACAGGCCGTTACCAAGGTAACCAAAAAGGTTAGCAGATAGGTTGACTCTTGCCACGAATCGTCTAGTGTCGAATCGTCAATGAGGAGAAACTGATATGACACGAACAATCCCAGACCGCGACGCCGCCGCCAAGGCTTACGCAATCGTCGATGAAATCGAAACCCGCGCTGCACCCTATATCGCGGCGGGTATGACAGCGGACGACGCACACGCCCGAGTCATCGGGGAGATGGCCCGGTGACGGATTTTAACGCCTATCGTCTCTCGTTCGGCGGGGTCGCGCTCGAACCTCTAACCCATGACGCGGAGACATTCCTGTCAGACTTCCAATGGGAAGACTCGACGTTCCGCCAACCAGACCCTTGCATGGAAGGCTTGCCGGAAAATGCCGTGGGCTTTGAGCCTTTCCTCGTATCTGAAATCATTGCCGAGATCAAAGAACGCGGCCTGACAAGCAAGGCAGGATAGGGAGAGGGGCTTAGGCCCCTCTTTCTTTGCCCGTTACCATCTGTTAGCCTTAACAAAAGAG
>JBBAQX010000207.1:0-1221 GCA_040400085.1 Lysinibacter sp.
TTCATGATAATTATCCTCCGAAGGATTCGTAATCGAGGCCGTCGCCTCCGTTGTAGAGAACGGTGACCTCGGCAGGGAGGAGGGCGCGGCCCCATATAGAGACGGAATCGTATTTGATGACCGCTGCACCAAGAGATCCTGCACCGTTGATGTAGGTGCCGCCGCTGGGCACACCAAACGAGCCGTCCTCCACGGCGGGTTCGGATGCGTCAAGCACACCGTTAATGAAGAGTTTAACGGTCGTGCCGTCACACGTCATGCAGACATGGTTCCACTGGTCGTTATCGACTCGGGTCGATCCTTGGACGCGCGTAAAGTTTGTATCGTAATAGACATCGACGGCAACACATCCGGCCGGATGCCCACCTGATTCAGCCGCGATATAGCCACCAATTCCAAATGCAGAGTCTCCTGTTATCGGCGGCAATGAGTAGCCTTCGTATCCACCCGTCATGGTTGGTGACTTGACCCAGTAGCTTAAAGATACGTCGCGGCCAGTGAGCGGAAGGACAGCACCAGACAAATAGCTCCCAAGCGTGAAGTCAGCGCAGTTGCCTAGAATGCCCGCTGCAGCGCCGATAGTATTGTTGGCCGTCAGGTCATAACTGCCGTGAGAATCGTAGCGTGTGCCGGTTGTCTCGTTGAGCTTCCAGTGCGCAATTAACCCCGTCAGCAGCGTGATTTCGGTGACTGGCCCTGCGGCGAGCGAATAGGCGGGCTCACTGTTGCCAGCGGCCGATATTGCAACGACGCCGCAGCGCAGGTAGCTAGCGATCTGCGCGGTGAGTGCGGTGTAACTCGCGTTGGTGGCGCTTTCGATGTCCGCCCAACCAGTCGAGCCTTCAGCGGAGAGCTGCCATTGATAGCGCCATTCAGTTGGTGCGTTGCTCCACGTGCCCTGCGAGCAGGCGAGGGTCGAGTATTCCGTCGGCGCGCCTGTGACAACTGGGAGCACAGTGCATTCCGGCACCGATACGCCGGTGTAGATGCGCCAGCCGTCGGGCAGTCCGACGTCCACGAACGTCGCAAGCAGGGCGGGCGTGGTGATGCGCTTGGTGCCAGCGATGCCATTAATCGGTGCATCCGCCTCGGTGTAAAAATACGGGCCATTGCTGCCCCATGTAGCGCGAGCATCCGAGAATTGGATGACCGCCCTTGAGCCCGTAGGCTCGGGGAGAATTACGTCGATGTCGGTGTAGGTGGTGGAAGCAGGCGAGCCGC
>JBBAQX010000208.1:0-1217 GCA_040400085.1 Lysinibacter sp.
ACACCAACTGGGACACCGTCTGCCGTTCGGTGAAATGGGTCGTCGATTTCGGCCTCAAACACCGCGATCTGGACGACATCACCGCCATCGGAGTCGATGAGGTCACCTACAGCAAAGGGCACAAATACATGACCCTGGTCTATCAGATCGACAGCGGGCGCAAACGCCTCCTCGGTGTCATCCGTGATCGCGACACCCAATCGCTCGCCAGCTTCTTCGAGTCCTTCGGTGCCGAGCGCTGCGCGAAAATCAAAGTCGTCTGCTCCGACATGTGGAAACCCTACCTCAACGTCATCGCCGCTCTGCTGCCCGCCGCCCTCAACGTGCTCGACCGCTTCCACCTCGCCAAGAAGCTCGGCGAGGCCGTCGATGAAGTCAGACGCCAGGAAGCCAAACAACTCGCCGCCGACGGCTACGAACCCGTCCTCAAAAACTCCCGGTATTGTTTCCTCAAGCGCCGGTCCAACCTCACCATCCGGCAGGCCACCAAACTGCGTGACCTGCTCAAATACGACCTCAAATCCATCCGTGCTCTCGCGCTCAAGGAATCCTTCGACGCCTTCTGGCAATACGACAGTCCGCGCTGGGCGGGTTGGTTTCTCAAAAAATGGTGCACCCGCGCCATGCGCAGCAAACTCGCCCCCATGAAGAAGTTCGTCGGCACGCTGCGCAACCACGAGGACCTGCTGATGAACTACTTCAAGGCCGGAAAACTCTACTCCAGCGGCATCGTCGAGGGCCTCAACCTGCGGATCAACCTGTGCATGAGAAAAGCCTACGGCTACCGCAGCTTCGATCTGCTCCAAACCTCTCTCTATCACACACTTGGAGATCTACCCGAGCCAAGGTTCACCCACAGATTCTGCTGAAGAGCCTTTAAAACAAGCTGCGCGATGAGACAAGCAAGGCACAGCAACATATCAATACGATATTTAATACACACACGAGGTCCAGTATTGGCCTCGTCATTTCAGGCAGCTTTCAATGCTTGATTGGCATGTTGCTTGTCACCTCAGCTAGGAGCCTGAGGGATTCACGGGCAACTCCAATCGGCCAAGCTTCAACCAAATCCACCAAATCAACCGAACAATTCGTGGATGACAACCCCTAATAACCTCCTCAATCTCATTTCAGAGGCATCTCCTACACTGGGTTGTCATCATATCTAACGTTCGACAAAGAGTAAGACTCGTGAAGAAGAACAGCAAATGCCCCAT
>JBBAQX010000209.1:0-1210 GCA_040400085.1 Lysinibacter sp.
TTCATGGCTCAATCCTCTCAGAGATTTGAGCCTCCTCAAAATACGGGGCGATTCAAACATCTGCAGCTTGTTTTTCTGCCAGCCGAACTTAGACGACCATATGCCGACCCCAAGCAAGATGTCGAGCCTCCCGTCGTGGTTAAAGTCGTCCGTCCAGGTCCGATAATTGTGACTCAAGGTAGGCCACTCTGAGATCAGCCCCGTGTTGGCGTACTGCACCTGATCAAAGTAAAGCGGCGAGGTGAAAGACGGTGCGTTAGCCAGCGTGTTCCCGCCTAAGGCGTAGATAACTACTTTCGGCGCGGCATTTGGATCGTATGGGTAGCCGGGTCCGGTCTTGAAGTCACCAATGACCAATTGCGACTTGCCGTCCCCTAAGAAGTCTCCCACCACCGAGCTTGAACCGTAAAGGCTCCCCGAGTAGGTTCCGCCCCAATACTTGACGTCAAGACTTTGAGTGGACGGGTTGAACTGGTAGTAGGGGTCCGTGGGTCCGTAGCCCGAGGTGGTGATCGTCGGAACGCCGTTGAAGCTGCCCAGAACCGCCGAGTGCGCCTCGGTCGAGTCAGGGAGCGTCACCTTCTTAAAGCTGCCATCCAATTGTGAGAAGTACACAGTCGAGGCGGTGGGAACAAGGGGCGACTCGTTGTGCGCGGCGAGGAAAATGTCCGCCACGTCGTCACCATTGAGGTCCGTCGTGATGACCGAGCCCTGGCCGTTGGTCGTGGGGTTACTAATATACTTCGCCGTGTTTAGCCTGAGCGTGCCGTCAGTGCCCTGCTCTAGCACCCCGATGTTGACTTTGTGCAGTGCCGTGTTCGACCAACCGCTGTAGGACCAGCCTCCCAGCACGATCCCGTTTAGCTTGGAGCTCCCCAGCGGGATCTGGGAGTAGAAGGGCACGACAGAGGTGCTGTTGATCCAACTGCCGAGGAAGGAAAGCCTTACGTTTAAGTTCGCCATTTATGTCAACCCCGCCTCATATATCGGTATGACGCATCAGCCCTATACATAATTATCAAAATTGATTTTCCATCACAGCCGCGATCACGTGCACGGTTTTTACTAGTTCATGTCTCCAGACACAACAGACGTCGAGCCGTTGGCATGCACATCAGACTCCTGAATTCAGTTTAGGAGATCAATGCCATTCTTAATTACCCCGATCACACCCGCCTGATTTTCAGCTGACTCGGAGAAGTTAATCAAT
>JBBAQX010000210.1:0-1204 GCA_040400085.1 Lysinibacter sp.
CTGGGAATGCTCACGGGGAGGAGAAGAGACGTCTCCTCCATCAATGGCGTCGAGCAAAATCGGTTCCAGAAAGTATCTGGGGCTGATTCCGCGTCGATGTGTCGGGCAGACGATGAAGCGGATCGCCCTGCCTCGGCCTATGATATCAGCGGGATCAAGATGGCGGATTTCAAGGCTCATGTCCCGACTAAAGTCACGGCCAACAACTTCTTCGAAACGCTGAGGCCGGAGGCGGATCAGAAGGACCAGTACCTCCATCGGCACTGCACTCCTGGCCTGCAGGACGCCTCGGAGGCGGGTATCGCGGGCATGGGCACCATGGGGTCTGCAGGCCGGCCTCGCCCGCAGGCCGAGGGTCGTGGCGCCGCCTCCTATACACGACGAGACAGCTCTCGCCCGAGCACCGCTCCCGCTGCACCCAGGCCGCTCGCTCCGGCTGACTCGGATTTAACACCGCATGAAATAGAACTCGCCATCTCCCAATACAAAGGTGTGTAGCATATTCAATGGACGCTTAGCCGCTAGCCGCTCCTCTGCGATCAGGCTAAACCCTCACTTGCTCCTTGTTCTTTCCTTGTAGAGAGGTTCACTGCCCGTCCTCCCGGGGCTGCCCCTAGTCCCACGCCTCCACACAAGGGCTTTTCGCCCAGACCGACGGATCGCTTTGTCTTTTCCATGGATAGCAGCGAAGGCCGTTCTCGAGAGTATAATGTCATAACCAATCGGCCGCAGACCGCTGTGGCCCCAGTACGGTGCGTCCCCTGCCTCGTTATTGAGACGAGTCATATCATAGCAGCTGTCTTGCGAACCCCATCCTCACCCGCCCTTTCTCCTGCAACAGGTCGAGGTCTGTGGGGAACCAGCGGCCTATCCGCTTCGACGTCCCTTCACAGCCTCCTCAGCGCCCTTCCTCCGCTCCAGCATCGCACTCCAGAAGCTTTGCGAGGTCGCCAAGGTCCACTTTCTTAGGGGTGTCTATCAACCCGTACCGTCGCGGCACTGGCAAAATCGATCCTTTTGATAAGGTTTTACTTGCCAGGTATAAGGTCGCCAATAGAAATACGACCACCAGCCACGAAGAGTATGGCCTGTTCGTCAAAAACCTAGCCAAGGTATTGAATGTTCAGAAAGCTAAGCGTGGGTAGTCTGGTTTTACACCTAGATAAAACGAAGTCTAGTTTTGATCAGCCATCCTCATAGCTTA
>JBBAQX010000211.1:0-1198 GCA_040400085.1 Lysinibacter sp.
CCTTCCGCCTCTCCTCCCCCGCCCTTCCACAGCACAGCCAACACCAACGCCTTGGTTTCTCTGCCGTGGCGGTTCACGTGAACGAACGATCCCTGCACGACCTCGGCGGGTGGATGAGGGTCATGGAGGGATGCGCCGGAAAGATGCTTGTGGCGCATTCCTATCCTGTGCCTCGCCCTGCCCCCTCCTCCTCCTCGCGGTCACTCCCTGCGGCGGCTCTTGACGGCGATATCTTCCTGGACGTGCTGGCGTACGAGGTGTCCTTGTGTATCGACAGCGAGCTGGGGCCCGCGGAGCCTCTCAAGAAACAACCCGCAGCTCAGAAACCCTCACCTGCTCAGTACGAGCCTATCAGGGTAGCGTCGCGAGCTGCGGCTACCATGTACACCCTCTCATGCCGGGGCCTCAGACTGTCTGCTGGTAGGTTGCTTTCACTCCATGCAAGCATAGCATCTAACGATTCTGCTCGTCCGGTATACAGTGGCACACGCTGTGGCGGTGGAGGAGGACTTCGCACACACCACACCGCAGTATGAGCTCGACCTGTCGCTGTGTTCGATAGACCTCGCCAGGATGAAGACCTCTGCTGCAGCCATCAAGCGAATCATATGCACTGTCGATGAGGCAGGGGACGGAGGTACAGGGGCCGCCAGCTGCCTCGTCTTCACTGCTCTGATCAGCACGGACGGCTGCCTCTGCGTCAACCTCGACCTGGACAAGATACAGATGTTTGTTGTCTGCGATGCGATCCTTGCTTTGGCTGCTCAGGCTGCGCTGTACACGCGATCCTTCGCCAACGCCTACGCCGCAGATGCAGACTTCGTCGGGCCTAGCTGGCAGAAGACTCAATCGACGATAAAGCTGAAGAAGAAGCTAGCCCAGGACGAACTGACGACGAAGGCGCTGAAAGAGGCTGCTCACGCCCATCCATCCTCCATACCGCTCTCCATGTCTCTGTCCAGCGCAACGCAGAAGCGACAGCCCTGCAGCAACGCGCCTGTGCCGGCTTGCTCGTCCTTCATCTTGACGGAGGAGTCGTTCCGCCTTCCGAAGCCTCTCACTGGTGTCACCATCGAAGTGAACGTGCGACGGCTGGGCGTGTGGGTGCTGGTTGACGAGACCAACCCGCACGACCCAGCGCTGAACGTCTCTGCCGATGTCTTCGCCAGATCCTGCTTCCAGCCCGTGTCGTGGACAG
>JBBAQX010000212.1:0-1191 GCA_040400085.1 Lysinibacter sp.
TATTGTCTGGGTAGAGTCTCTTTTATGATACTCATCTGTCTGGGGTCTACTGGTTGGACGAGCTATCCTAGTTGCGAGTCGTCTTCGGACAACGCCCAGAGTGGCCGGGGGTCAAGTTGATGTTGGATTGCTCCATGGCTAGCTAGGCCAATTGAGGTGCTTAGAAACAGCGGCGGCGGCATCACTCGGTGACCGAGGAGACGTCACCGGGAAGAATCACCCTACGGGAGTGTAGCGGGCACTTGCGTGCAGGTAGAGCTCCATCGCCAACATCCAACAGGTTCTGGAAGCAGTTGAATTAGTTGTTGTCTCGAGCGTCTAGGGCTCAGTCACGTTGTCTAGTTGTCTAGTTAACTGTAAGCTGCGTCTTCCGGAGGGTCTTCTTCTGTCCGTCGTTGCTGACGGCGCCGCTTCTGATGCGGCTCCTGCTGGCCTCGCTGCACGCGCCGCCGCTGTTGCTGGCTCTTCTCCTCTCCTCCCCGCCGAGCTTCCTGATGTTGCTGCGGCTTCCGGGGGGTCTTCTTCTGTCGTTGCCGACGGTGCCGCTTCTGATGCGGCTCCTGCTGGCCTCGCTGTACGTGCCGCCGCTGTTGCTGGCTCTTCTCCTCTCCTCCCTGCCGAGCTTCCTGATGTTGCTGCGGCTTCCGGAGGGTCTTCTTCTGTCGTTGCTGACAGTGCCGCTTTTGATGCGGCTCCTGCCGGCCTCGCTGTACGTGCCGCTGCTGTTGCTGGCACGCACTCGTGCCCTGCGGCCGAGTCGAACCCATGCTCCTCTTCGGAAGAGAAAGCCTTAAAACGGAAGTTGAAAGGTATAGGCGACTTGGATAAAATAACACGGATCGGGGGCTTGATAGTTTTTTTTTGGGTTCCCGATCAGAGAGCGGCAGCAATTTAGTGTCTCTACAGGCAGCACTTTAGTGTTGGCCCTGGTGCTCTGATTGGCGGATCATTTGACCGTATCTAATTAATGATCCCCCAAATCTTAATCCTTGCGCCAGTCAGCTAAAACGTTATGGTGTGTTCGTGTGTTCGTGTGTTCGCTTGTTCATTTGTCCAGCAGAGGCAGAGTGAAGCTATTGGGTGCGTTTCGATTTATATATAGCTCGAGAGCTGCGCGCGTTCGAAACAGCTCTCGAGCGACAAAAAGCTCTCGAGAGCTATATATACATCAGGAATAGTAAACCAGTCCTT
>JBBAQX010000213.1:0-1141 GCA_040400085.1 Lysinibacter sp.
GAGGCGATTCCGCTGTCTGGTACCACCGCCGCCGATTGCGCCGCTGCCCTGTTCCGTGGCTGGATCTCCCGTTTTGGTGTTCCTGGTTTCATCACTTCAGACAGAGGAGCACAGTTTACGTCCTCCCTGTGGCGTTCCCTTTGTTCCCTACTTTCCATCCAACACATTCCTACCACCGCCTTTCATCCCGAGGGTAACGGCCTTGTGGAACGTTTTCACCGCCGGCTGAAGGATGCTTTGCGTGCCCGTGCTGCTTCTACTGACTGGTTCCACCATCTTCCCTGGGTCCTGTTGGCACTCCGTTCCGCTCCCCGTGAGGACACCGGCGTTTCCCCTGCCGAGTCCGTCCTTGGTGCTCAACTCGTCGTTCCTGGCCAGTTCCTTGGGGCCCCTGAACCAGCTTTAGACACGTTCCTGGTGGAGTTGGAGGCTGCTGCGTCACGTTTTGTTCCTGCCCCTGCCCGCCACAACGTTTCTTCCTCTGCCCCTCTTCCCCCTGCCGTCCCTGATGAGCTGCTGTCCTCGAAATTTGTTTTTGTCCGCCGTGACGGCCATCGTCCGCCTCTGGCGGCCGCCTATGACGGCCCCTACCTGGTCCTCCGCCGTTCACCCCACGTTTTTGAGCTTCAGTTAGGCGACCGCACTGATACCGTCTCGGTTCATCGCCTGAAGCCGGCCCACCTGCCTCTGGATGCTCTTCCTGCTCTTCCTCCTCGTCGTGGCCGTCCCCCTGCTGCTCGACCTGCTGCCCAGCCTACCGCTTCGTTTCTGCCTCCCGTTCCGGCTGGCCGCCGAGTACGGTTCGATCTGCCGCCTCTCTCTGATGACGGGCCTGCTGTACTTGCTCGTCCTTCCCGTCTTGTCAAGCCTCCCGACCGCCTTGGGTTTCCGGCCGCCGGTCGTTAGGCTGGGGGGAGTATTGTGGAGGTTGCGTGACGTGATGTCGTTTTATCTTGTAAACTTAGCTGCGTACTGTATTACTGTACAGAGAGAAATATAAACACTTCTACTCTGACTGTCGTGTCGTTACTTTTATTTATCCTTTTTACCAAGTATAAAGTTCCCATATTGGTGACCCCGACGTGATTCTTGAACAATTAACAATGTCTGTAACGACGTCAGTGGCCACGTCTGGCACCAA
>JBBAQX010000214.1:0-1096 GCA_040400085.1 Lysinibacter sp.
ACGCTACGGTTGGAGCACGGGCAGGCACTAATCTTCTCGATGCTGGCGGCGCAACACTCACAGATTCAGCGATCAAGAACAGTTTGCAGCTTTGGAATGAAGTCAGTGGGTCGGGCAGACCGCAAGATAATGCCACCAACGACAGGTTTCTGGATACGCGGAACACGAACCAGCCGCCAAGCTGGTACTATACGAACTGGGCCTACCGCACTGCGAACGAATTTAAGGACGCGTATTATCTAGGATTTTCGGGCATACCGTCAGCAGGAACCTACGGCGCGTTGGTGACTATGGTTGATTACGCCGATGCGTCTGGTGGCCCTGTCAAACAGGCTTTCACTTTCGGAACGTCTTACGGGTCGTACGCTTCTGGGCAGAAGTTTCTGCGTACCGGAACCGGCTCGTCATGGACCACGTGGGTCAAAGATTTCAGCGCGTTGCAGCCTCCCCGCCTAGGGTCCAGCGGAGAAATTCTCACCGAGGGCGGCACGGCGATCCTCAACACTGACGTCTTGAACAACAACATAGACGGAAGCGTTTTACGCGTGCCTGCACCTGTTGGGGGTGCGTATTCGTTCAACACGTCCAACGCTGCGGGGGCCATCAAGATAATGCTCCCCGCAGGCATAACCGATAGCATGGTGCGGTTCTACGTAGACGTTTACGAGTACGCCAGCGGTTACACGCAGACCTACGAAATCGGCGGCTACGCGTACAACGCAGCGGGCACCTTCAGTTGGATTAACTGCACCGCCAACGGTGTCGGCGAATACAAAGCCATGCGACCTGTGCGCTTCGTTACCGACGGTGGCAGGTTCTTGGTTTACATTGGTGAACCAACTGGCGTGTTCCAGTACCCGCAGGTTCGTGTCCGAGACGTGATGGTCGGCTACAGCACTATAAACGAAGCTATTTGGAAATCCGGTTGGAGCGTGTCCCAGCAGACGGCTGCTATTTCTGGGCCGATATTCTTCACAATAAACAAGCCCATTGCTGGTGACGCAATGGTTGGTCTGAACACCCGAGACCAGTTAGGCAATCTACTTTCCGACGCCAACCTTCGCAATGAGCAGATCGGCGTTGACGCGGGCATCTT
>JBBAQX010000215.1:0-1069 GCA_040400085.1 Lysinibacter sp.
ATGCCGTTGCAGCCATCGAGTAGCACCCACCCTAGCTTGACACGGTTCGCGTTGAACCTACGCGTTCCTGACGCGTTTGGCGCCAGCAAAGACAAACACCCCCTCTCGGGGGTGTTTGCGTTTCTTCCTCCAGGCAGTAGGTTAGACGGTAACGCACATCATCCTGCAATACGGGCCGTCCGCATCCTTGCCGCGCGCCACGTACATCGCATAGACATTATCGGTCACGGTCAGCATGCGGCCTACATAGGGAACATCCGGCTTTGCCTTGTACTTGCCCATGTCGTACCGAATGGCGCGAAGAGTATGCCCGTTGACCGGCTTGAAAAGGCTTTCGACAATGATTTTGTCTGCCTGTGATTTGGTGCCGATAAGAATCGTTTTCATTTCAATCTCCCGATCAGGTAAAGCGTTTGAGACTGGCTACCGCCAGTCCCCGGAATTCTAGGATTCTTCGGATTCGTCGGTGGGCCACTCGTGATTGGTGCCCGCGATCCAGTGTTCAGCAATCTCTTGCCAGTTCACTTCGCGCAGTCCCGCGCGGATCAAGTCAGCCATAAAGCCGGGTCCCTCGATCTGCTCGGCGCGCTCGTCCGCGTCGGCTTCCAGTTCACCCGCGAACATGTCGGCCGCTTCCTCGGCGTCGGTCGAGTCGACCGCGCATCGCAGCGCGCGCTCGCGCCAGTACTCTTCCAGGCCCTCGTCATTGTCCATCCAGAGGTTCGCGAGCCACGTTTCGTAATTGGTCCATCCGCTGTATTCTTTGCGTTCCATGATTTGCTGCTCCTATCGGTTGTGGTGGTTGTGGTTAGGACGTCAATTCCAGCGGGCTAGGTGGCATGTAGGGGTGATGTCGAACCCGAACCCTCTTGTGAGGCATTCAGCATCACCGACGATGTAAGGATCCCCCGGGAATGCGCGCTCTAACTCTTCAAATGTGATGACAGAGTTTTGCCCGTCTTGGGTGAGCAGAAGTAGAAAATTGCGATCCATTGTCTTTCTCCTATCGGTTCGGTTGTTGTGGTGGTTAGGCCGTCAATCCGGGGCAATTCGGAAACGCAATCGCCGT
>JBBAQX010000216.1:0-1065 GCA_040400085.1 Lysinibacter sp.
CTCATCACCAAAGGGGTGGCATGTCGGACATAATGTACATCGGGCTGGACAACGGGGTCTCAGGGGCGCTCGGGCTGTGCAAGGATGGGGAACTTCCCCAGCTGTTGGCATTGCCCACCCGCTCCGAACTCAACTACCAGAAGGCCGGGAAGAACATCACGAGGCTGGACTATCCGGCCTTTCTGTCGATCCTGTCCGGCTTGAAGGATCGCTACGGGGAGAATCTCCGGTGCGTGCTGGAGAAGCCCTTCACCAACCCCGGGAACTTCGTGGCGACGAGCACTAGCTTGCGCTGCCTCGAAGCCTCCCTGATTGCGCTGGAGGAACTCGGGATCTCCCGCCAGTACATCGACGCGAAGACCTGGCAGAAGGAGTTGCTCCCGGAAGTCAAGGGTCGCGAGGCTTTGAAGAAAGCCAGCAAGGACATCGGCATCAGGATGTACCCTCATCTTGAAGCCGCCATCAAAAAGCAAAAGGATGCAGACGCCATCTTCATTGCAGAGTACTCCAAACGGAAAGGGTTGTGACATGAGCGAGAAGATCAGCAAGGAAGAGATGCGCTCCGAGATCGAGAGCCTGGTCTCCCATCGGGTCGAAGGAAGCACCACCACCATCGCGGTACTCAAGACCAAGAGCGGGGTGATTTTCACCGGGGAAAGCGCCTGCGTGAGCATGGACGACTTCGATGAAGCCAAGGGCAAGGAGTTGGCCGAGGCTCGGGCTGAAGCGAAGCTCTGGGAAACCCTGGGGATCGCCAAGGTCTTCGCCAAGGCCAAGTGCCCTGTCGTGGTGAAGAACTGATGGCCCCGAGATCCCGGAAGTCCGGGGCTCCCAGCAATGCACAGCTCAGCGCTGAAGTCTTCCGTCTGGGAGATGAGAACCGCAAGCTCCTCCAACAGAGGGACTCGGCGCTCAAGTCCCTCGAGGGGGCGGTCTTTCCGGCTCCTGGGTACGAGAATCTGTTGGCAGTACTGATGGAAGCCCACAACCAGGCCGCAACCGGGAAGGGAGCGGAGCGTCACGCCAACGACCTCCCCTTCGGCGCCCAGCACCACCGGCCCCGAC
>JBBAQX010000217.1:0-1064 GCA_040400085.1 Lysinibacter sp.
AAAGATTGGCGCCGGCACGCGCGTCTGGCAATACGTCGTCATCTTGCCCGGCGCGCAAATAGGCCAAGACTGCAACATCTGCTCACACACCTTGATAGAGAACGACGTCGTGATCGGTGACCGCGTCACCGTCAAAAGTGGCGTTCAGTTGTGGGACGGTCTGCGCGTGGGCGATGACGTTTTCATTGGCCCCAATGCCTCATTCGCCAACGACAAGCACCCGAAAAGTGGCAACAGGAACTTTGAACGCCTACAAACCGTGATTGAGGCCGGCGCTGCGATTGGCGGAGGCGCCTCAATCTTGCCGGGCGTCCGGATCGGCGCCAGCGCGGTCGTTGGGCAAGGGTCTGTGGTCACAAAGGACGTTCCCCCGGGGGTGACGGTCGTCGGCAACCCAGCCCGACTGTTGAAGAAGGACTAGAAATGATCGAAGAAACAAAAGCCTTCAGCATCGATAGCTGCAAACTTGTTTCGCTGCCAAAGATCAATGACCCTCGCGGCAACTTGACCTTTATTGAAGGGGAGAGCCATGTCCCCTTCAATATTGAGCGCGTTTATTACCTCTATGACGTGCCGGGTGGTGCGGAGCGTGGTGGTCACGCTCACAAGGGCCTGCATCAGCTAATCATTGCGATGTCAGGCAGTTTTGACGTGATCATCGACGACGGCAAAGACAAGAAGCGGATTCATCTAAACCGCTCCTACAGCGGACTTTATGTCTGCCCCATGATCTGGCGCGAGCTTGATAATTTTTCGTCTGGCTCAGTCTGCATGGTGTTGGCGTCGAATCGATACGACGAGTCTGACTATTACCGTGATTACTCTGAATTCATGCGCGCGAGGTGGGGTGCATGAGAGTCCCATTCCTCGAACTGCGTCCGGGCTACCTTGAGCTCAAGACGGAAATTGATGTCGCAGTCGCACGGGTGTTGGACTCTGGCTACTACATCCTTGGGCCAGAGGTAGACAGCTTTGAATCCGACTACGCAAAGTATTGCGAAGCAAGCCACTGCATAGGCCTGGCCAACGGCCTGGATGCCTTGCACCTGGCCTTGCGCGCCATG
>JBBAQX010000218.1:0-1057 GCA_040400085.1 Lysinibacter sp.
CCGCCAGGGTGGAACTCGTTGTAAAACGGGTCGGACAGGGTAACGGAACGGATATGAACCTCCGGGTTTTGAAGGGAGATGCCTTTCAACAGAACCCACAGCGCCGCCTCTGTCAGAAATGGGGTCTGGCAGTAGATGGTGTCGTTCTTCGTGATGTTCTCAGGCTTGAAGAAAAGGTAGGGCTTGTAAAGCCGTGCTGTCTTCTTATCCATTTCCTAATAGCCTTACTTAGGGCCTAACAGGCCACCCCGGTTGAACCGAGATTTCGGGACATGGTGGAAGTAGTGGTCCTTGAAGAAATCGAAGGTCACTCTCCGGGGAGGCCCCTCTTTGCTGGTCAGGACAACGTAAGCATCCTCGAAGTGATCGAGGGTGTAGACGTTGTCGTTGTTGGGCATGTCGATACCAGCATCGGGGGTATAGGCGAACAGGGACCCCGGAGGCAACGTCCACCCTGCCGGGGGGTCCGATGAGACGTAGTACCTTTCCTGGTAATCGTTGTAGGTGATGACCTCTCCGGAGGTAAGCCGACAGACATGGCCCAGGGTCGTCAGGATCTCGTCCACCGCTGGGCTTGATGGGTCCGAGAAAGCGGCCCTCAGCATGGAAGCTTCCTTGGGCCAGGGCGCCGGGAACCACAGGCCAAATTCATGGCCTCCGCCCCGGGGCCGGTTGCCTTGGAACCAGGGTGTAAAATGACCCTGGGTAAAAGCTGACACCGGGGCAAGCGCAAGGTTCTTCCGAGACCGGCCATCCTGAATTTCGAGGACAAGGCGATCTGTGGATAGCTTGGTTGGGAACACCAGGGGGATATCCGTGGTGATCGTTTCCTGGGCAACGCGGAGGGTAGGCTCCCAGAGGTGCTTCGGTATGGCCTCCCGGTATGCGGGGCAGACCTGTAGCCTGAGAGGGGTGGCTTTCGGGTACCCTCGCATGACGACGTTGACCAGGACAGACAAGGCAGCAAGCCGGGGGTGGAGGTTCAGCCCGCTTGCAACCCCGTCAAGAACCAGGAAGGGATCGGTCATAGTGCGCCTCTTCTTACTCGGGCAAAGCG
>JBBAQX010000219.1:0-1050 GCA_040400085.1 Lysinibacter sp.
TAATGTGATTTGGGCCCTAACGGTCGAAATCGGGGTCACGTGCGGTGAAACTTACGGCCAAACTTTTTCAGTATTTCCCAACCCAGCCTTTGCCGAAAACAGCATAAATAATTGAATTCCTTGAGCGCGAAGCCCGCGCCAGAGGCCCGTCGCCTGTCGAATCTAGCCCGCCAGCCCAAAACATCGCTTCCAAGCCCGCGCCAGAGGCCCGTCGAGTCTAGCCCGCCCTCCCCCCAAAGCGCGTCAGCTCCTGCCCTAACTGTATCTTACGAATGCGCCAAAACTGAAAATAAAACCCTTTACGAATCCGATTATATAGTCTATAAGACCCAGTACCACCAAACCCGAAAATAGGACAAAGACCATGTCTGTCAAATTCAGCCGAGAGAGCTACGTGCCCGACCTAGAGGAGCGCATTTTCGTCTGCTATGCAGACCTGATTTGCTTCGGCACGGTCCAAAACGTCAATGAAGAAAATAGGACTGCCAGGATCGCGTGGGTAGTGGATCGCGGGATTCCCGCTGATCAGGCCTTCGGCCATTTGTTTCCAATCAGCTTCCTGCCCAGGAACCTGGCGGACGGAGGCAGCGCGAGAAAGTTCCAACGCCAGACGTCTCCCTCTCGTCGGTGTCGTGATGTCAACGGAGCTGAATTGAGCGTTGGCTGCTTGGTGACCGAGCTAGTGCCCAGCGCGAACGCAGTGTACCCGCGCATCGGGCTGATTGCGGACTTCCCAGACCAAGGCATCCAAGCGAAGGTATTCTGGGATCGCAATCGCTTTGGCGTCGTCCCTTGCATCTCGCTTGGCCTACTTTCCACCAATGAGCATCGCGATCCGGCCACCGTCGCATCGGCGGTAAACGTTGTTCCCCAGCAACTGGGCGATGCCGCTTTCATCACCCTTCGTTCATCTTCCATCCAGGAGGCGGTAGACCGCCTGTCCAATTCCATCGACTTCAGCCGAACCAGCGAGGGGATCGAATTTTGGGACCAGATCATCTGGCGCCTCACTTCGATCGGTCAAGCCTCAATGTACCAAGAGCAAGCCAG
>JBBAQX010000220.1:0-1048 GCA_040400085.1 Lysinibacter sp.
CGCCAGGCTCTTCGCCCTCTCCAACCCACTCACCGCACTCCTTGCCGCCGCGGCCTTCACCGCCTGGCAGTTGTACCGGCTGTACGGGGCGATCAAGGACCTGCAGAAGGAGGAGAAGAGCGTCGAGGAACTGGAAGCCGCTTCCAGTGCCTTGAAGGGTCTCCCGGAAGATGCCAAGGCCTGGCGCGAAGCCCGGGATCGTGGGGACACGGAAACCATGAACCTCATGGCCGAGCGGATGAAGCGCAAGCGCGCCCAGTACGCTGAACTGATGGGCCAGCACAACAAGAACCAGGACCAAGGCGAGGGAGCCGCCCCTTCCTTCGAGGCCATGATTAAGGCCGGGGACTCGAAGGCCACCGTCGAGATGACCAAGATGGTCAACGGTGACCAGAAGGTGCAGAACATCAACAACAAGACTGACGTCACCATCAATGCCCCGGCTGGAGCGGATGGAAAGACCGGACTTGGTGCTGGTGAGCTTGGAAAGCTTGCAGAACAGGTCTTTCGGAGCCAATTTTCCATTCAACTCCAGCGTGTACTGGTGGCGGGGGCATAAATGGCTGGACTTCTTGGATTCATCGACCCCCAGCAGATTCTGCAGGGGTTGGGACTCTCCCAGTTCCACATCCCGAATGACCGCGAGGTTCAGGAGATTCGCAAGAAGCACTTTGGTGCTCCTCCGATCAAGGTCTCTCAGCCCCTCGCGCTCCAAGAACTCAACAAGGGGATCAACCGGGCCAAGGCGGGGGCTTCGGTCTCCTCCTTGTTCTATCGTCAAGGTGGGTACTCGGTTGGGGACCTGGTTTTCGACCTGATCCTGGACGAGGACCACGCCTTCGTCTCGACGGTTTCCAGCCATCCCGTGGAAGATGCGGCGGACATCACCGACCACATCCAGAAGCAGTTGCAAGCCGGCAAGCTCAAGGGCCTCATCACGAACCACTCGATCCGCAATGCGGCGACCGACCTGACCCGCGAGAATGCGGTTCGAGCCGGGGGCTATGGTGCCGGTCGAGCTGGTACCGCTTGGGAAGTTTGCCGGATG
>JBBAQX010000221.1:0-1021 GCA_040400085.1 Lysinibacter sp.
GGTTGGCCACCGGGGCTGCGCCCAGGTCCGCCTCGAAGAGGACCGACTCTTTGTCAGCCTTTTCCAGGCCGGCCCGGAGCTCACGGGTGCCAATTGGGGGAGTCCTTTGCGGATTAATTACGGGGATGTTAGACCTAACGGTGGCCGGCCCCCGGCCGCCGCCGCCCGCCCTCGCGTCCGAGAGAGGGACAATTCCACACTCAAAAATGGACTCGAGGGCGGACAGCAGCGCCAGGGACATGCCCCCGAAGGCCCGCATTTTGGGGTCAAGGTCGGGGTCGTCCAGCAGGATCTTGACCTCGCCGCCCATGACGGAGGCGGCGACGACAAGCTCCTTCACAACTGAAAGGTCAAGAGTCGGTCGGGGCGGAGCGGAGACAGGCGGGTAGGCGGCCGCCCTGTCAAACACGGCGTCGATCTCCTCGCCCTCGCGCGGCCGCTTAGCGGCGGAGCCGATGCGAGAGCGAAAGACCCCGCTCGAATCGTACAGGTTGGCCACCGGAGCCGACCTGCCCAACACCCCGGTTACCGGGGGGGTAAAGGATGGGGCGAAGGCAGACAGGGGAATGGGTTTAAGTACCATGATTGGTTGCAAAAGAGGGTAACTAAATATGAATGTAATATGTAAAATATGATAAATATATACTATAAAATATCTATTCTTAAATGCTAACTATAAAATTTTGTCAAATCACTAGACACACGTGGAGACAGAACTCGTACCCGGGCTGCCACTAAATACGACCGTACAGTGTTACCTGTATATGGAGTACAAAGCAGGAGCACGTCCGTTCACAAGGAAATTGCTCAGGAAATAATAGTACAGTAGAAAGGAACAGATCATATCAGGTAATTAAAGTTCACCTTGCCGGGGCAAACTTGTCGCGCTTCTGGGCAGCGGCGCGAACGGCGATGTTATCCAGACACATATGGCTCAACAAAAACTTGAACCGCCCGCACGCCATGGTCGCCGCGAACGCTGGCGAATAGTCGCCGCCCCAGAGCTCCTGAATTAAGCCAT
>JBBAQX010000222.1:0-1015 GCA_040400085.1 Lysinibacter sp.
TTTCTGCTCCTTGAGGAGGTAGTGCAGGCGGGAGCTCTCAATTCTGCCGTAAGCGTCCACCAAGTACTCCTGGAAAAGCCGGCCTCCACGAAAAAATTGAACGGGGTCTCCATCGTGGGGCATGAGGCGGTACGCCGTATGTTGCTGCAAAGTGATGTGTTCTCTCTTCTTACCCCGCCAATACGCTTCGTGCTGATCCAGTGGAATATCAGTTGGGGGGCGAAGGGGCATTTGGAGCCCCCAGCCAGGCGCGCCGGTGGGGAAGAGGAGAGGGTATCGGAGAGGATCAAGGTGCGGGGAGGTGTTGGGAAGGCTTATGAGGGTGCCGTTGATGAGCTTGACTTTGATGTCTCTCTTAGTAGCGACCCCGATGTCAGGCCCCGCACGAACAGACTCGGGGATGAACGCTGCTATCTCGTTTTGGTCGGTGGGGAGGTTGTAACGACGGGGATCGTTTTTGTCGGGACCAACGGGAGCCATGAGCTCGAGGACAACGTCAGGCACGTCGTCTGGCAAGGGCACGCCTTGCGCGGCCGCGGCTTCGATCTGAGCAGCGTACTGGTCGGCCCGGGGACGGCCCGCTTGATGGAACTGCTAAACGTAGGGGTTATGCTGCAACATAGAATTCTGGAACACCTTGAGAATGCCCGGGCGGAGGACGGAACGGTTGTTGGCGCGACCTGAGAAGATATCTTGGCGTCGCTGGAGCGCGTAATCACTGTCCATGATGTGAAGCTGGGCAAAGCTCGGCTGGAACCCGTCTGTGGCGATGAGGGGGCCCAGCTTATGGGAAGGGGCTCCGTTGATGCGGAGGACCTGCACGCCACCCTGAAAAGGTAGATCGATGTTTGCCCCTTGAGAGGTGAACGCGAGGGAAGAGTTGTAGGCTCGTGCATTCCGTCGGAAGTCCTTGGCTGCACCTGTTTGTCCAAGCCAATACTCCTCCTGTTCCTCTGGACAGCGCGGGAGTTTGGGGAGAGAGACTTTGCCTTTGCAGCAGCACATCTCAAAGACC
>JBBAQX010000223.1:0-1013 GCA_040400085.1 Lysinibacter sp.
TCTGCTGATAGGCCGTCCTTGTCCGCGCTCTTGTTGTTCTTGCACTTGTTGAGAGCGCGTTTGTATTCCTGTGTGGTGATGGGTTCCTTGCCTTTGGGTATGTTGCTATTAGGCGCTTGCGGTGGTCGGCCGTGTTGGAGTAACGCCAAAGCCTCGGCTGCTTCATATCGCCTGAGTTCCTCGACGGCCATGGCAGCTTTCTTCACCTGTTGTTCTACGAAATATGGTTTCGTTGGGGGTAGGGCGTCGAGAGAATCGGTGAGAGGTTCGTTAGGTGTGTCGGGCATCGGGGTGGTGATCTTGGTGATACTATTGAACTTAGCCTGGAAGTGCTTGCCCATGCACTCAGCGTGTGCTTCGGGCCCGCCCTCGATAAAATGTCCGTCTGGTCCCCTGAGGCGCACAGCATGCCTAATTGCTGCCTTGTGCCTCTTAGATAGCCTGTTTATGCAATGCCACATTTCTCCGATGGCGCCCGCTTTCCTCGCGTCGTTCATTCCGTTGATCTCGCGCGTCATGGCTGCAACCTTATCAGCTTCCACTAGACGAGCCACTTTCTCCTGCTGTCTCGCTAGTGCAATGTGATGCGGTCGTTGGCTGCGAGGGGTGTTGTCCCATAATTCGCGCTTGTCGGCTTTCCGTGCAAGGTGAAGGAGGCGGTTGCGTTTCTGAATCTCGTCCAATGTCGGTGCTGTTATGGCTCGGTTTCGCGCGGGTGCCCTTTGCTTAGGGCACAGGTGTAATTGCGCAGAGGTTGTGATGGTGGTCTTGATTGTCGCTGCGAGTTCAGTCAAGTTTGTTGCGGCCAAATTCTCCTCAGAGACCAGAGCGTCCAGTTTTGCTGCGAGTTCAGCTTGGTAGGTCTCCTTGGGAATTTGGCCGTCCGGGTCTGGCTCCTCGAGCCATCCCTTCGAGCCCAGGTTCCGACGTACATCTACCACACGGGTAGCTGTTTTCGTGGGGCGTGGGAGGCGACGGGCGAAAGGGCGCGCTCGGTGAGGGTCCAAATACAT
>JBBAQX010000224.1:0-1009 GCA_040400085.1 Lysinibacter sp.
CGAAGCTGCTTGACAACACCTCCGGGGAGGAGTCCGACGGAGGAGAAGGCAGCGGACCTAAGAATAGGCATGGGAATTTAATTATTAAAAAAAGAGCCAATACCGCCGCTGAAATTACTGACAGAATGAAAAACTTGCGCACTGAACACAATCCGGATGATGTTTTTGGTAAGGAGCCAGTTAACAAAGAAAAACCCGCGGGCACAAGGGCGCCCGGCGCTCCCCTGAGCACTGTCAATGCGAAAAACGCGCTCCCAGGTGAATACGGGATAGTGAGGGCTGCGCGCAGGAATAACAGTCACTACGTAACGCTAGGCGGGGTTACAGCATTCGCGCGGCTACAGGTACCGGCTCACCTTATGTCCCCCTGCGGCAACTTTCAGCAACCGGTAGACAAGCGCCAGGTAGAGGTCCGGAACTATCATGTGCAGCAGCCGCGCGCCAAATACAACGCCTCCATCTCCGTTGACGGGCCGGAGCTAGCTTGCCTCTCCTGCCCGGAAAAGCACAGCTTTAAAGAAAGTATGGCGGCCGGCAACACTCCAATCTGCGTTATTCTTACCGACCAAAACTTCCCTGCGGCAATACCGGCGGATGGGGTCAGTCGCTGCGCAGCAATTCTTCGGGTTGAGGACGGGCTCTTGCACGAAATTGTTCGCGTCTTTGCGGACAGGTTCGCCGCACACACTCACCCATGCGGGTCGCTACCGGCGGGAAGCGTTATTCTTCTGGGATCTCTAAGCCACTTGGCGGCAAGAGGGCTGGCAAATTACGCGGAGGAGCTGACTTCGGCGCTGGAATCAATCAGCTACAGGGCGGGCCCGGGGACAGTGGGCATCCCGTTGATCCCGGTCCCGCTGGGGGGGGTGGCGTCGCCGTCGCTCATCTTGGACATGCTGGACTTCGACTCTTGGCTGCTGGCTTCCAAACTCGGGGCGAGCGTCACACTGCCTGCTAGCAGAGAACACTTTTGGAACATCTTCGGGAACACGAGCTGCACCGACACAAC
>JBBAQX010000225.1:0-1003 GCA_040400085.1 Lysinibacter sp.
TAGAGCATTTTAAATAAAACTGTAGCCGTTTATAGGTTCCATGCTACGGTCCGTCCATGGCAACGATCTCAATGGATCTCCGGCAGCGTATCCTCAAGGCCTATGATCGTGGCGACACCACCCGTGAACATGTGGCCCGCCGTTTCGAGGTTTCTGTCGGGATGGTCAAAAAGCTCATCCAACAGCGCCGCCACGCCGGTGACATCGCTCCCCGTCACCATCGCAGCGGTCGCAAGCCCCTCATTGTCGACTCCCATCGCCGCGAGCTGCGCCTTCTTCTGATCAAACAACCCGATCTCACTCTTGAGGAAATCCGGACTCGACTTGATCTGGGATGCACCATCCAAGCCATCCACTACGTGCTGGCCGACATGGGCCTGACATATAAAAAAAGACGCTCCGCGCCGCCGAACAATCCCGACCGGACGTCGCCCGCGCCCGCCGGACCTGGCGCAAAATTCAAAAAGGGTTCGTTCCCTCCCGACTCGTCTTTCTCGACGAGTCGGCGGCCAAAACGAACATGACGCGATTGCGCGGCCGCAGCCCTCGTGGGAAACGACTTCATGCCAGCACACCTTGCGGCCGCTGGCGCACCACGACGATGATCGGCTCGGTAAGGCAAGATGGCTCTACCGCCTGCATGACGGTGGAGGGAGCGGTCAACGCGGAGGTGTTCCGCTGTTACGTGCGGGAGATCCTGCTGCCAACGCTCAAGGAGGGAGACATCCTCGTGATGGACAATCTCAGCGCCCACAAGGACAGCCAAGCGCTTGATCTGTTGAAGAGTGCGGGAGTTACGGTGAGATTCCTGCCAGCCTATTCGCCGGATCTCAATCCCATCGAACTGATGTGGAGCAAGGTGAAGGCTCTTCTGCGCAAGGCCGAAGCCCGCACCAACGAAGCCCTTCTCTTGGCGATTGGAGACGCGCTTTCACAGGTAACCCAAAAAGACGCCACCAATTGGTTTACCCATTGCGGCTACAGTTTTATTTAAAATGCTCTA